>DDNP01000022.1:0-43535 GCA_002341185.1 Candidatus Neomicrothrix sp. UBA2517
TCCAGACGAGGAAGCTCCTGAGTGCGTAACTGATCCTGATTGTGATGATGATGGAATTCTCGACCCGGACGAACTAGCGCCCGAGTGTATAACTGACCCAGATAACATCTCATGTGAAATCGTGCCTGAGGTAGACCCAGACGACACAGAGACTCAAAAAAATCCAGATCCAACACCAGCACCCGAACTTGAACCGACTCCAACCCCAATTACCCCTGTTGCAGGAGAAGCAAATGATTCGTTCCCATGGTGGATTCTCTTACTTGCACTACTCGCACTGCTCGCACTTACAAGAATCCTGCTGCTCGTATACATCAGGCGTAGGTCCCCAATTATTACCCATATAGCGATTTCTGACCTCAAAGAAGAAATACAGTTCCTAGAACGAGTAGGCATGTCCTCACTGAACGAATATGAAATGAATTCAGAAATAGAATTCCTATCGGATACTCCAGGTATCACAGAAGTGAAATTCACTATACGCGTTGATGATGGAAACCTAGAACACGGAACAAGTTCAAGCTCATACCTTGAGGATACAGATCTACCTAGCCATGATTTACAACTTGGCAATCTACCAAGCATCGTGAGCATAAATGGAATAGTTTCAGAAATCATTTGGTCTATTAAGGCTAAACGACCACTGGGCACGTCCTTTACAATCGAGTTTGAAGTCAATGGAGAATGGATTGAAATATCAGAACTCACAGCAGAAGACGGATCAGAGAGCGAAACCCAAACTATCTATCCATATTGTCGCCTTGTTGCAAAAGCACCATTTGGGGTGAGACGATTCTCCCCACCAGCGCCAATAGGTCTCATAAGTCTAGAAGGGGCAGATGAACCTACAGCTTAAGGTGATTGCTAACACCTAAAGGGAATAACTAAAGCTGCTTCTGATTTAGCTCCATCTTCATCAGTTGCATGTGATACAAGAAGTATGTATGACTGTTCTGTAATCGGAATAGGGAACGTTGCAGAGGCAATCCCTGGAACAGTAAGTTCTGTTCCTTCATTAATGAATGAAGTTAAATTAATACTTTCCTCTTCAACTAGTGCAGATAAGTCAATTAACACTGACGTGTCATCAATATCACTTACAGAAATTGCTATTGATACCAAATCGTTGCGATCGTCAGAACCTAAACAATTTGGCCCCTCAAGACTGATCGTAGGTGCTTTATTATTGGGTTGTTGCTCAATAGTAAAGGGCAAGGAGGTGGGTGAAACTACAGTATTTTCAGCCTGAGGCATTGAGGAGCTATCCTCCTTTTCACTTTGCACAACCGATTCAGGAAGTGAATCACTCTCATCCCCCCCAGATTGCGCCAAAGTAACGACAGCGAAGGGGAGAGCAACAGCAAAAGCTAAAAGTATGGCAACCAAGCGAACATACTTCTGACGTTTTCCTTGTCGATTATGCATGACACTATCGTAGCTCTTCTCAGGTGCCTAATTTAGTGATCATGCATGAAGACTTCTCTCATGCGAGCTACTCTTCATCGGTGGATATATCATCTCCTGAAGCGAGCAACCAAGGAAGTATTTGGAAAGGTAAATACTTACCCATTACTCTTGCGAACCTAACCGTTGTAGCTGTTGCCGCCTTTGATGGTCTCGCAATTGTGGCAGCCCTTCCAAATATCGCAAAAGACCTCGGAAACGTTTCGCTATCGCCATGGGTATTGACTGCGTATCTTGCGACATCTGCTTTAGCGGCGATAGTGGCCGGACCCATCATAGACACGATAGGAGTTCGTAGAACCTTTCAAATTACTGGACTCTGGTTCCTTTTTACAAGTGCCTTAGCTGCAATTGCCCCGTCAATGACGCTACTCATCGCAGCTAGGTCCCTTCAAGGCATAGGTGGGGGACTAGTTATAGCTGTGGCTCTTGCATCAGTTGGGCTTGCCTACCCCGACGATCTCAGACCAACTGCTTTTGCAGCTAACTCAATGGTGTGGGGCACTCTTGGGCTGGGCGGTCCTGTGATTGCTGGAGCTCTCCTTGAGCTAAGTGGATGGCGTCTTATTTTTGTTGTGCAACTCCCTATAACCGCAATGGCACTTGGTATGGGGTGGAGACGACTGCCAGACGTAGTTGATAATCAGAAAGACAAAAGACTAAATTTTGATATTTCAGGCATTACTTTGCTCTCTATTTGTATTATCGCTTCGTTAATTGCAGTAAGTGAGTCAATAGAATCACCGTCCTTAGCAGGAATATTTCTTTTAGTAACAGGTTTCTGCGCTTTCCTCTATTGGCGTCATTCCGGAAGCACCATAAACCCAGTTCTTCTTCAACGGCATTTGATGAAATTCCCGCTAAACCGAATACATGTCGCATCTGCATTAGCACTCATCACAGGTTTAGCTACCGACAATTATCTACCGCTATACATGCAAACAACAAGGGGGCGTTCTGAAGCATTTGCATCATTTTCAGTAGTCTTTCTCACAGTTGGTTGGACTGTGGCAGCATTTGCCACGAGTAAGTTTCTCAAAAGAAAAAAAGAAGAAGATATTATTCTTCTTGGATCAGTACTCATGATCCCTTCTGTACTTCTAGCAGGAATATCCGTTTCATTTACATTTGCATTAGCAATACTTTTTGGAGCCTATTTCTTAATAGGGGCATCCATAGGATTTATCTCGACATCTGGTTTAACACTTCTGCAATCATCAAGTGCTCCTGAAGAAATGGGACGAACTAATAGTGCTCATCAATTCCTTCGAACGCTAGCAATTACTTATGGTGTAGCTATTGGAGGTGCAATTCTGCTTGCAGTCGTGAAAGCAAAGACTGGAGATGTGGAATCCGTTCGCAAAGTCCTATCAGGTGATAATTTTACTGTTGCCTCAGAGACCACAGAGGCTATTGGGAGCGGCCTTGCATGGGCGCATGTCTTTAGCGGGGGCACTGCTTGTCTTGGTCTTCTGATAGCTATTTCTCTTTACCGAAAACGAAAAGTGTTTTAATAGATTCAATTTAACGTTGGACGCTACAAGAAGTAACGGCTAAATTTAAAGAACAACTTAGTTGAACTCAACCGGAGGCGTACCCCCGGAAGGGCCATATAGAGAGAGGAGTTTAGTATGCCTAGCATACTTTCTTATCACCGCCCTCAAAGCCTTGATGAAGCTCAGAAGTTAGCATCCCAAAAGAATACTTTCATAATAGGTGGAGGTACTCTTGTCATACCCGATGTTCTTTCAAGCCCAACGAAAGAAGCAGTAATAATTGACCTACAAGCAGTTGGTCTAACTGGGATATTCTCAGAGTTGTCTGGAGGTCAAAGCTCAGTAAAAATTGGGGCCATGACAAGATTGTCCGAATTGATAGGGAATGAGAAGATCCCGATGATAGTTCATGAATTGTCTTCAAAAGAACTCCCATCAACGCTACGAACTCAAGCAACCATTGGCGGTACCATTGCTGACCGCAACGGCGAGAGCATACTGCTTTCTGGATTCCTTGCTCTCAATGCTGAAATTGAAATAAATTGCGAAACTTGGATACCGCTTAATCAATTCCTTCAATCCGAACCGCTTGAAGGGATAATCACTGCACTCAGATTTAATATTCCAACCGCTGAGTCCGAAACAAGCTTTCACTCGGTTGGGCGAACACCTATGGATGTACCTATCGTCTCAGGCATTGGATACGCACAATCAAATGGCAATTTGCAGGTCTCGCTCACAGGGGTAAGTAAAATTCCTGTGCTTGTAAAATCAGATGACGATATCGAAAACCTAGATCCTGAAAGTGATTTTAGAGGCTCTAGCGCATACAGGAAACATCTTGCTTCAGTGATATTCTCTCGCATTACAGAGGAGGTACAAAAATGAGAATTTCTTTCTATTTAAATGAAATTCAAATAGAGACGGAGATCGAACTCCACGATACTTTGATGCAACTATTAAGACGACGTGGAATGGTAAGCGTCCGATACGGCTCAGATTCAGGGGAAACAGGTGCCTCAGCCGTTCTTATAGATGGGAAGCTCTCCAGCACTGATTGTATGCTTGCTGCTCAAATAGATGGTCGTGATGTCAAGACGGTTGAATGGTTCAATAAAAGTGACCTACATCCAATTCAGGTCGCATTTGTCGCAACGGGTGCCATGCAATCAGGATACTCAACTCCAGCGATGATATTAGGAACATGGGAATTGCTGAGTCAAAACCTTAATCCAACTGAACAAGATGTAAGAGATATGCTCTCTGGAATTCTTGATCGTGAAACTGCGTACGTTAAGCCTGTAGAAGCTGTCATGAGAGCCGCAGCTTTAATGCGAGGAGAAACAAATGAACCTTTCGGCCCCGTATACCTTCCGCCTCTAACCGACGGAAGGAATCCAGTCGATATTAGCCCAAATGATAATGGTCCAGATGCTTCTCCGGCTGTCCCAAGAGTTGTCCCTTCAAAGGATGTTCCAGAAATGGCAGTTGTGGGAAAACCGGAAGTTAAAGTAGATGCTGTTCGCTTGGTTAAAGGAAATCCCGCATTCACCGATGATTTCGAAGAAAGAGGGCAACTCATAGCCAAAGTTCTCCGCAGTCCACATGCACATGCAAATATCCTTGATATTGACGACACGGAAGCTGTCGCACTTCCAGGCGTGCATGCCGTAATTCATTACAAGAATATCCCGCGCATCAAGTATGCTTCAGGCGGGCAAAGTTGGCCAAACCCGCATCCACACGACCAAGTAAGTTTTGACAACAAAGTAAGGCATGTCGGAGATAGAGTTGCGGCAGTAGCTGCTGAGACAAAAGAAATAGCTCAAACAGCACTGAGCCTAATCAAAGTTAAGTATGAGGTATTGCCCTATGTACTGGGCGAAATTGAAACAATGGAGCCTCAGTCCCCAGTCATTCATGATGAGAATGACACCGAGGAAATATACGATGCCGATAAAAATATTGTCTTAAAAATTCAAGCTGAGCGTGGTGACGTTGAGACCGGAGCTAAGCAAGCTGACCACCTCTTTGAAGACACTTTCAAAGTGCATCAGGTACAACAAGTACCTATCGAGCCCCATATTTCTGTGGCGTGGCTTGATAGTGATGAAAGGTTAGTTGTCAGAACAGCTACACAAGTGCCATTCCACGTTAGGCGAATGCTAGCACCTCTAATCGGAAGATCTATCAAAGATGTGCGCGTGATCAAGCCAAGAATTGGTGGAGGTTTCGGTGCAAAGCAAGAAATGCTAATCGAAGACATTGTTGCTCATCTAGCTATTGCAACTCGCAGACCCGTAAAACTTGAACTTGACCGGAGCGAAGAATTTATCGCATCTCGAACACGTCATCCACAAACACTAACTTTTACGACCGGAGTAGCAGCTACTGGAAAATTAGTCTCACAAAAGTTACGCCTAATCGGAAACACGGGCCCTTATGGAACACATGGGCTAACTGTCCAGACAGTTGCTGGTCTTCGCGGACTTACCTCATACAATGCCGATAATAAGAAGTTTGATTGCGATGTTGTCTATACGAATACTCCTGTTGCTGGGGCTTACAGGGGATATGGGGCCCCTCAAGCAGAGTTCGCTTTGGAAGCGCATATGGAAGATATCGCTCATGCTCTTGGAGTCGACCCCATTGAATTCAAACGAAAGAATTGGGTCAAAGTCGGCGACGAACTGAATATTGCTCCACATCTTGGAGAAAGAGCAGTGGGCCTGGAAGACATTGAAGAATATCCGAGAATAACTTCAAACGGGATAGAAGAATGCATTGCTCAAGGAAAGAGATCAATAAAATGGCACAGGAAAGATGACCCTGACTGGATAGCTCCCAAGGACAAACCAAATATCCGACGTGGGTTAGGGTTCGCATTCTGTATGCACGGAACTGCCATACCGTTTCTAGACATGGGTGGCTGCAGTATAAAAATTAACGATGATGGATCTTTCAACATGCTAGTTGGCGCTACCGACCTAGGTACCGGAGCTGATACTGTACTGGGTCAAATAGCAGCTGAAGTCTTAGGTGTCCCTTTGAGTGATATACAAGTTTATTCATCTGATACTGATGTAACTCCTTTTGATACTGGAGCATATGCATCTAGCACAACCTACATATCTGGAACTGCCGCAAAACTTGCTGCGGAAAAAGTACGGGAAAGACTTAAAGAACGCGCTGCAAAATTGCTGAACGTTAAAGAGCCATGTTCAATTGAACTACGGGACCGAAAAGCGATTGCACCAGATGGAAGTTCTGTAACAATCGAAGATATTGCAATGGAAGCTTTCCATTTAGAAGACCATGAGCAGATTATGGGGACAGCCTCGTACGTATCGCCTGAATGCCCTGCTCCATTTGCGGCCCAATTTGCAGAAATAGAACTGGATATAGAAACCGGCCAGATCACTGTTACTAAACTAGTCATGGCGGTTGACTGTGGTGTGGCGATTAACCCCGTTACAGCTTCCGGGCAAGTCGAAGGGGGCATGCTGCAAGCTCTCGGTTATGCGCACTGTGAAGAATATGCATTTGATGAAAATGGAAAGATGGTCAATGACAGTCTTGGACCATACAAGATATATCGAGCTGATGAAATGCCAGAATTTGAAGTATTCCTAGTCCAAACTATGGAGGATTCTGGTCCTTTCGGAGCTAAAGCTGTAGCCGAAATTCCCAAAGACGGAGTTGCCCCAGCAATTCGAAACGCAATAATCAATGCAACAGGTGTAGCTATTAACGAGATTCCATTTACTCCTGAACGTGTCTGGCAAAAGATCAGAGAATCAGAAATTTAAGCCATTATGGGGCATCATAAGAACAGAGTGATCTTCATTACAGGAGCATCAACAGGAATTGGAAGAGCGACTGCAATACGCCTCGCAACAGAAGGAGCTACACTCTTTCTAGTTGACATAGCGAAAGATGAATTAGAAAGCACCGTTCAGAAATGCCGAAGCTTCGGGTCTGAAACCACCAGTGCTGAATGTGATGTAGCAAATGAGTCGCAAGTCACTAGAGCGATTTCCAGTACGGTTGCGCAATATGACAGAATTGACGCAGTTATAAATGTCGCAGGCATTCAGTTATGGAGTCATTCTCATGAGCATTCCTTAGCAGACTTTGAGAAAACCCTGTCCGTCAATCTGACTGGAACATTTATGGTCTGTCGAGAAGCAATTCCACATTTGCTCAAAAACTCTGGATCAATAGTTAACGTTTCCTCGACTACAGCTCTCGCAGGCATTCCTTACTCAGTAGCCTATGCAGCGAGCAAGGCTGGAGTGCTAGCTTTGACAAAATCCCTGGCGGTTGAATACGGAGAGAAAGGTCTACAAGTAAACTGTGTAAATCCCGGAGGTATCAAAACAGAAATGTCAAAGATGCCCAGTATCGAAAACCCAGACCTCAATTTGCTCTTACGACAGAGTCCATTGGGCAAATTCTCTGAACCGGAAAGCGTAGCAGGACTAATCTCCTATTTGGTCTCAGAAGAAGCACAGCACATAAACGGAGAATCAATCAGAATTGATGGGGGAGCGCTCGCATGACAATCGTTACAGCAGATTGGCTTATCACCAACCCACAAAAACGCCCCCTTAGGTTTTGTGGGGCCCGTATCCAAGATAAGGAAATTGTTGAAATTGGTGGAAACGAAGAATTAAAGGCAAAGTATCCTGACGATGAACACATTGATGGGACAGGAAAGATCATGTTGCCTGGTTTCGTTAATACTCATACCCACATGTACGGAGTTCTCGCTCATGGGATTCCATTAAGTGACCCACCTGAAGATTTTTGGGCTTTCCTAAAAGATTATTGGTGGCCAAAGGTAGAAGACTCACTTGACAAAGAAATGATAGCTGCGGCGACTAAATGGGCATGCGCAGAAATGCTCCAATCAGGAACAACTACCTTTTACGATATTCTTGAAGCCCCTAACACCCTTCCTGGAGGGTTGCAGGCTCAGAGAGAAGAAGTAATATCGGCTGGAATACGCGGAATTCTAAGTTTTGAAGCTACAGAGAGATCAGGTACACGAAAAGGTCAGCTCGGAATTGAAGAAAATATGTCATTCCATAGAGAAACACAAAACGATGAATTGATTTCAGCAATGATGTGCCTTCATACAACATTCACTTGTTCAGAAGAATTTATATCCGAGGCCTTTTCAATAGCAGACCAAAACAACTTGGGACTACATGTGCATTGCAATGAAGGGACATATGAAGGTTTGTGGTGTGAAGAGAACCTCGGGAAGAGACCTCTTGAGATCTATGAGGGTTTAGGCGTAACTAATTCAAATTTCATCGCAAGTCAATGTGTCCATTTATCTGAAAAAGAAATAGAAATAATTAAAAATACTGGAATTAAAGTAACGCACATGCCGCTTGCAAATTGTGAAGTAGGGGGTGGAATAGCCCCAATTCCTGAATTAATTGAAGCAGGAGTCACGGTGGGTTTAGGGAGCGATGGCTACATCAATGACTTTTATGAAGTCATGCGGGGAGCTTTCCTCATCCATAAAGCTAGATTGCAGGACCCAGGTGTAATGCCAGCATCAACTGTGCTTGATATGGCTACATCATCAGGAGCAATGGCCCTAGGGTTAGAACAAGTTGGAAAATTAGAGCCAGGTTATTCCGCTGATTTACAACTCATTGATGGTCAATTCCCAACTCCATTAACCAGTGAGAATATATTTGAACAAATTATTCTTTGGAGAAATGCCAAACACGTATCGGATGTGATGGTCGCTGGCAAATGGAAAGTGAGTGGGAACAAGATTCTTTCAATAGATCTGGATCAGGCCAGAGATGCACTGCATAAACAAGCGAGAAGATTATGGGCAGTATGAAAATATTTGAGGAGCTACTAAAGAGGACTGCACTAAGACAGGCAGTTGTTTTGTGTACTGTAATCAATACTGACCGATCTGTTCCCAGAAAAGCTGGGGCAAAAATGCTGGTTTTTGATGACGGCTCTACCTTTGGCACAATAGGCGGAGGGGAAATGGAGTCTCGCGTTATCAATTCAGCAAAAGAATCAATCTCAAAGAAAAAATCACATCAACTCACTTACTCACTAGTAGATCCTTCACAAGGAGATCCAGGTGTCTGTGGTGGCGATGTCACAATCTATTTGGAGCCCTTTATGCCACAAACAACAATATATATAATCGGAGCTGGACACATCGGAAAAGCAGTTTCAGAACTGTCAAGCTGGCTTGGATACAGGGTAGTAGTATGGGATGACCGTGAAGATATCATTACTACTTTTACTGGAGAGGGTGAAACATTAACTGGTGATCTATCTATAGCTATGAAAGAGGAACCGATTGATGAGCACACCAGAGTTGTTATAGTCACGAGAAACGCCGAAGTAGACTCTAAAGTCCTGCCTCTGATCATAGAAACCCCGGCAGCGTATATTGGTTTAATGGGAAGTACTCAACGTTGGAAAGTAGTTAAGGGTCAACTCATCGAGTTAGGTATGAAAACGAAAGAATTGGAGCGGATAGCAACTCCAATTGGGATTGAAATTGCTGCTGAAAGCCCCGAAGAAATAGCAATTTCCATATTGGCTGAGGTAATTGCAGGTGACAATATTTCGTAAAGAGCTATGTCTCATCCGAGGAGGAGGGGACCTAGCGACTGGTGTAATAGCACGCCTTCATCATGCTGGGTTTCCGATTGTTGTAACCGAACTCGCATTCCCGCTAGCGGTTCGCCGTTCAGTTGCAGTGGGAAATGTCGTGTATGAAAACCCTATTCAAATTGAGAACATGCGTGTACATCTATGCGAATCAGAGGCAGAAGCGATTTCAAAAAGCGAAGAAGGTATCATTGCCGTGCTGGTGGATAAGGGTATCCCTAAGATAAACGCATCAATAATTATCGATGCACGCCTAGCTAAGAAAAATATTGATACCGCTATTTCTGATGCGCACATCGTCATTGGCTTGGGACCTGGTTTTGTTGCTGGTCTTGATTGCCATTTCGTTATTGAAACTAAAAGGGGTCATTTCTTAGGAAGAGTAATAAAAGACGGGAAAGCTATCGATAATACTGGCAGCCCAGAACCAGTTGAAGGTAAAGGAGATGAACGTGTCCTTCGATCGCCGAAACATGGCAAAATCCTTTGGAATGTAAACATAGGAGATTCAATTGTCAAAAATCAAATTCTTGGCTCAATAGAGGAAAAGACAATCAATGCGCCATTTGATGGAGTTGTCAGGGGACTAATACATCCATCAGTTGTCACACATCAGAATATGAAAATAGGAGATGTAGACCCTAGACAAACGGAAAACTGGAGATTTATATCCGATAAAGCACTCTCTATAGGCGGAGGAGTATTAGAGGCGGTGTTTTCATGTTTGAAACTGTAAGTCTCAAAAGTCTTGCTGCCACTTTAGGACTCGATTCGGAAGGAGGGCACCATCTCATATCTCTTGTTGGCGGTGGGGGTAAAACTACTTTGCTGCATGCGCTCGGAAATCAGCTGTCTGGAAGAACTATTCTTACCACTACTACGAAAATGGGGTATGACCAAAGCAACCACCTTCGAACACTTATAAAACCCGATGCTAATGCGATTCGAACAATCCAAAGACATGAAACGGTAATGATCTGGGAGAAAATCATGGGACAGAAAGCTATCGGTGTCAAAAAACAGGCCTGCGATCAATGGTTCTCCGATGTTGATCATATAGTCGTGGAGGCAGACGGTTCTAGACGAAAACCATTTAAAGCCCCAGCAGACTACGAACCAGTGATCCCATCAAAAACAACGCTTATGATATCAGTCATTGGTGCCGATGCTTTAGGTCGAGTAATAGCGGATCAATGTCACAGGCCATTACGAGTAGCTGCCTTAGCTGGATGCGAACCTTATCAAAGGTTAACCCCTCTTTCAGCAGCAAAGGTTTTGCTCTCGCAAAGAGGCAGTCTCAAAGAACTCCCACACGACTCACAAATGGTTATTGTTATAACTAAAATTAATCAAGAGAATTCAAATTTGGCTAGTGAACTGCACGAAGCAGCCAAAACAATTGACCCTCAAAGACACATTGTTGGTGTATCTTTTGAAGAGGAACCTAAGGCGGAAAGATGAAAATTAGTCTAAATGTTATTCCAGAATGTCCGATCGACGAAATCGTCGAAATAGCGAAACACGCCGAGGGCCTTGGCTTCCAAAGGTGTTGGGTGTACGACGAGGGCCTAGCAACTAGAGATGTCCATATCGTCATGACTGCAATTGCATTAGAAACAAAACAGATAGAAATAGGGACAGGTATCACGAACCCCTACACACGTCACCCTGCCCAAACTGCTGCAGCAATAATGACACTTGATGAATTATCTAACGGAAGAGCCTTCCTAGGCATAGGGGCAGGAGGTTCTCTAACTTTAGATCCACTCAAAATTTCCAGAGACAAGCCACTGAAAGCTGTAAGAGACACAATTGAGATCACGCGTAACCTCCTTACAGGGGAAAGGGTCTCCTATGATGGAAATATTGCATCAATAGAGTCAGCGCAAGTTGCCTACTCAAGGCAAGATATAGAAATATGGCTCGCTGGTCGAGGTCCGAAAATGTTAGCTCTTGGTGGCGAACTAGCCGATGGCGTTATGTTGGATTTTATCTATAAGCCAGAATTAAGTAACTATATTCAGAAGATTCGTCATAGCAGACAAACAAAAGTTTGTTACTCAACTGCTGTCGTAACTGACGAACAAGACCTTGAGTTTGTGAGACCACATATGACGTACCGACTTGTTGATGCGCCGCCTCATGTTAAAGAGAGCATAGGGATAACGCCACAGGAAGTAGACAAGATCCGGTCGGCTATGAGCAGTGGGATTGAGTCTGCCGCTCGATACGTGGAGGATAGATGGATTGAACCATTTATCATTCAAGGGACTCCATCAGAATGCCGAGAAGAAATCAATGAGATCTGCGAAGATAATAACGTTGAAGAATTCTTAATTCCGATGTTTGATATGCCTAACCCAAAACAGTACCTAGATCAGATTGCGTCTATCCTATTGCCAATTTAACGCAAGGGCTCTGGAAGTGATCGATGCAGAAACTTGCCATGTCCTGCCCTGCCGACGAAATTCCTGTTTCGAATCACGAACGAACCGCGACTAATCACGCTTTCGGATTGACCTTGGACTTTAATACCCTCCCAAATAGAATGATCGAGTGCCATATGGTGGCTACTGGCTCCGAGAACATGTTCTGTTTCCGGGTTAAAAATTACAATATCCGCATCGGCGCCTGGAGCAATGATGCCTTTGCGCCCTTGGAGTCCAAAGAGACGAGCAGGAGTCGTTGAACACAATTCCACCCATCTTTGCAAAGTGATCTCGCCCGTTAGAACCCCCTGGAATAAGAGATCCATGCGGTGCTCGATGACTCCCAGGCCGTTAGGGGTTTCCCTAAAGTCTTCAACACCTAGAAGCTTCTCCGCATCGCAAAAGGGGCAATGGTCTGTTGCTACGACGGATAAATCGTCCGTTCTCAGACCCATCCATAAGTTATCTTGATGCTTATCCTTTGATGGGCGAAGAGGAGGGGAGCAAATATGACGAAGTCCATCAATGCCTGGCTGGTCTAGGTGCTTTTCTAAAGTTAGATACAGATATTGAGGACAAGTTTCAGCGAAAACATTTCGACCCTCATCACGTGCTCGAGATACTTCTTTAAGGGCGTTGAGAGAAGACAAATGGACAATGTAGAGTGGAGCTCCAGCTACGATAGCTAGTTGAATTGCTCTGTGCGTTGCTTCACCCTCAAGTTCAGGCGGACGTGTCCTTCCATGCCATACTGAACCCAATTTTCCTTGTGAAATAGCTTGCTCTCTTAAGACATCAATTGCAATGCCATTCTCTGCGTGCATCATAATCATTGCACCTGTTTCAGAAGCTAACTGCATTACCTGAAGTATCTGCCCATCATCGGAATACCATGCATCTGGATATGCCATAAATAACTTATAACTTGTAATCCCAGCTTCCACGGTACTGCGGATATCTACCAGTGACTGTTTATTCACATCACCCACCGAAAGATGGAAAGAGTAGTCAATTGCGCATTGCCCAGCTGCTTCGGCCAGGCGGGATTCAATTGCATCAGGAACTGCAGTTCCTTTGATTTGTCCAGCGAAATCAATAACGGTAGTCGTTCCGCCCCAAGCTGCGGCTTGAGTTCCGCTCTCAAAGGTATCACTGGAAATTGCTTCGTCAGACATAGGTAGTTGAAGATGCACATGCGAATCCACTCCGCCGGGGATAACGTACTTCCCTGATGCATCTATGATCTCGCAATCCCAGCTCTCAACCGATTTAAGAGTATCGCTCTTGGGGTCAATCAGCGCTTCTATTTTTTCACCAACTATTAAGACCTCATAATGAGCCGTGTGGTTGGCATTAACGACTTTCCCTCCACGAATTAGCTTCATCATCTACTCTTTGAACGAAAAGGTTTTAATCTCACCTAAGGCTTCGCAGAGAGACTCAACTGCAGAGTTAAATAACCTTTCACCAAGTTCTGCAGAAGCACCTGTTGGATCGCCGATATAACCGTCTTCGTGAAAGTCATTTGATAACCAACCAAATGAAACAGAACCTCCAAATTTAACATGCTTATTTTTAGCAAGCTTCTCAGGAATTCTTCGCTCAGCCTTGGTCAGGTCAACTAAATCTGGTCTCAAGAACATAAAAACCGAAGTTTCGTCTCTACCACCATGAATTCCCATCCCCAGTTCGTCTTCGTTTGATGACCCGCCATAGGCCGGAGGTAGAGAAGGGTGTATCAAAAAAGTTTCAAGCAAGTAGTTGAGTCGTAACTCGCGGAGTGCAGTATTCAATAACGTTGTATTACCACCGTGCCCGTTTAACAAGACCAATTTCTTGGCGCTGGTTTTACTTATTGATCGCCCAATGTCATCTAACACCGCCATTAGAGTTTCATATCGAAGCGAGATAGTCCCCTCGGACCAGTTATGTTCATTTGATTTTGAAACAGAAAGTGTCGGAAGTAGCCAAATATCCAAATTATCGCCACATTTTGCGACTATCGCCTTAGCTGTCTCCTCAGCGATAACACGGTCCACTGACATAGGTAGATGTGGTCCATGCTGTTCAATAGCTCCCACCGGTAGCAGAATTATTGAAGATTTCGATAAAGCACTTGGAATTTCTGTGCCTTTTAAATCTTCGTACATTCCTCCCATAGCATGAGGTTAGCGCCTTATTTGAGCGTACCTATGCAATATCGCTTGGAACAGGTAATAATATGTGAAATTTTTAGTTATGGTCCCATAGCCGCGCAGAACGTTTTGACAGTGTTCTGTGAGCATCTGCGAGACTAAGCCCCAAAAGCTCCCCGTCTTTAGCGACTTGCTTTCCACCAACAAAAAGATCAAGAACTTTTCGGTCAGGACCAAGGATAAGGCCAGAGATTGGATCTTGAACGCCAGCAAGATCGGGTGTGCTCCACACTGCAAAATCTGCGTTGAAACCAACAGCTAACTTGCCAGATTTTGACGCGCCCAAACATTGTGCCCCACCAGAGGTTCCCAGGTTAAGAACGTCTTTCGGCATTAGAGCATCTGGGCGCATTTCTCTTAAACGGGCTGTGTACAAAGCTTGTCGTAACTCAGGGAAAAGTCCACCTACTTCGTTGCTGGCAACTCCATCTACCCCTAGCCCAACTGGTACGTTCGCGTGTAGAAGATCAGATACGGGGCACATACCAGCTGCAAGTCGCGCATTTGATGATGGGCAATGCGCTACTCCGGTTCCTTCTTTGCCAAGTAACGCAATTTCTGTTTCGGAGAAATGAATTCCATGCGCAAACCAGACATCATCACCGGTCCACCCCCAGTCAGATAACTGTTCAGCTGGCCTTTTCCCAAATCGTTCTATGCAATGTTCTTGTTCGTCAATAGTTTCGCACAGGTGAGTGTGAAGTCGTAGCCCATGTTTACGAGCAAGGTCAGCGGACTCTGTCATCAAGCCTTCAGTTACAGAGAATGGGCTACATGGAGCGACAACAACACTTACCATATCTCCATCGTGATGAGCAGAAATAATGCGTTCTGTTGAAGTAAGTATTGAGTCTCGCTCCTCAATCAAATTATCTGGAGGAAGACCCCCGTCTGCTTCTCCAAGGTCCATTGACCCTCTACTAAGAAAAATTCGTATTCCGACAAGTTTGGCTGCGTCGACGATTGCATCAAAGACAGAATCGTCACCGTCGGGCACCACGTAATGGTGGTCAAAAGCAGTTGTGCAACCGCTCAACGCAAGTTCGCCGAGGCCAACTAGAGCAGCTGAGTGCACGTCATCTACACTCATTTTTTTCCAAACAGGATAAAGGGTTTGAAGCCAATCAAATAAGTTGCATCCGGTTGCAACTCCTCTTGTCATCCATTGATACAGGTGGTGATGCGTGTTGATGAGGCCAGGAGTAACGATTGCGTCGTTATATCGGATTTCAAGATCACCGTCTTTCCGGTCAATGGAACCGATTTCGGTAATCACTCCATCTTCAAAGGCTATATCTCCCGGATATCTTGCCCCTCGTATAACAGTTCTTGACACGTACTAAACCTAGCAGGGGAGTGACGCTACGAGAGCCTCTCTCTTATTTTGGTTATTTCTGTAAAAAATCGTGTCTTTGTAGGTCTTGAAGGCTAGCCCATTCAAGGGTCGCCATATGAGTTGACTCTAATCGCACCTTAGGTGCTTTCCCAGCCAAAAAGGCCTCCTGCCAGCGAGAAGCACAAAGGCACCACTGATCACCGGGTTTTAAACCAGAAAAACCATATTCAGGCATCGGGGTTGAGAGATCATTTCCAACTTCTCGAGAGAAAATGAGAAATTCTTCAGTCATAATTGCACAAACAGTATGCACACCCATATCACCAGGGCCAGTATCACAGCAACCGGTGCGGTAATACCCAGTTAGCGGGTCATGGCTACAGTCTTTAAGTTCAGTTCCCAAAACATTTTTTGCCATGACTTGAGCATACAGGGTTGTGTAGATTTAGATATGGAGTTGATAGCTCTTCTATTTCTCAGGCATGAATTGGTGCTCGGTTGCGACCCCATTGAAGTTCAGCTTCGAGTTGTGACCCAACCTGTATAAGTAAATCCTCACGCCCATATGCCGCAACTAATTGAACTCCTATTGGTAGACCTTCTGATGAAAACCCTGTCGGTAAAGAGATAGCTGGTTGACCAGTAGCATTGAATGGAGATGTGAAAGCTGCGTATGGAATTGATCTTAACGAATTACGCATTGGCTCATCCTCAGTTGATACAAGTTCACCGATCGGGGGAGGCGGAACAAGCGTGGTAGGAGTGAGTAATAGATCCCAGCCATTTTCCCACCACTTAAGAGTTGAGCGCCGCATAGCTCCCATGTCAGCTTGAGCCTGAAGGACTTCTAATCCTGATGTTCTAGCCCCCACTTGTGCCATAAGCCAAGTACCAATTTCAACGTCGTTAGCAGTGACTTCTCTCTGAAGCAGTTTGGAAAGATTTTTGAGTGTCAAGTTTGCTCCAGCCATCCAAATAGCACTAAACCTTCCAGCGATGGCGGGGTCGTCAAGAACAGAAGGGTGAGCTTCCTCAATGGTATGTCCCATCTTCTCAAGCATTTCACCAGCCTCCTGGGTTAACTGTTGACAATCAGGGTGGAGATCTAGGTCATCTCGAGGTGACTTGTTCCAAATTCCAATTTTTAACTGTCCTGGTTCAATACCTACTTGGTTGATATAGGGTTGTCCATGCGTGGGGGCAACGACACCATCGCCCATCGTAGGAATTGCAGTAGCGTCCAGTATTCCAGCTGCGTCTCTCATAGAGTGACACACAACGTGCTGAATGGAAAGCCCCCATTCTTCTTGCATAGGGCCCATGGGCACACGGCCACGGCTGGGTTTCAAGCCAACAAGGCCACACATTGCAGCAGGAATGCGGATACTTCCGCCACCGTCGCTAGCGTTAGCTGATGGCACCATGCCCGCTGCAACAGCGGCAGCTGCACCTCCACTAGATCCGCCAGTTCCATAATCAGTATTCCAAGGATTCCTCGAAGGACCGTAGGACTCCGGCTCAGTGGTTCCAACCAACCCAAATTCCGGCGTATTGGATCTTCCAACAACAATGAATCCTGCTTCCCGATACCTTCTTGCCAAATCCGACTCGACAGGGGAAATATAATTAATTTCTTTTAAAGCTTTATTCCCGAGATGCATTGGTTCATCAGCACTTGATGTCCAAAGGTCTTTCAATATGAAGGGGACTCCTTTAAATGGGCCATCAGGGATGTCCCCGGCAGCGTCTTCTAGAGCTCTCTCAAACCTTTTGGTCACAACAGCGTTCAACGCTCCATCCAACTCTTCAATGCGATCAATAGAGGCTTGTACTGCCTCAGTGGGTGACAGCTCACCCGCACGAATAAGTTCCGCTAATCCGTAACTATCGAGCCGACTTAGTTCATTATCGTTTATAGCCATAAATGCAGATTACAGCAAGGCTAAAGTTAGTGCGATACCGATAATACATTTCTAAGGTTGCCAGCCTGAAAAAGTATCGATCATTAACTGAACGTCAGGGCCTAGTGGATAAAGGATAGGGGAAGTGCAACCAGCGTCTATGTATTCCTTTACTTTGTTCTTAGCTTCGTCAGGTGTTCCTGATGCGGTGCAACGTTGCACAACATCATCTGGGACGAGCTTGGACGCTGCTTTAACCTCTTCGTTAGTAGCGGGCCAGGATAGAACCTTATGAATTTCATTTAGTAGTTCTTCGCTGACCCCACTTGCCGCCATTATATGAGGCTGTTGACCTAGATATTGGGTTAGAAGTAAGCGTGCTGCATCAAGAGCTGCTTCTCGATCGTCATCTACAGAACAAACTATGAGTTGAGGTCGGTCAATATCGTCTAGATCTTTTCCAACAGAATGAGCACCTCTTTCTAGCGCTTCCATTGCTCTTAGATTATAAGCCGGCTCAACCATATAATTTAAGACGACTCCATCACCTATTTTCCCTGTTAATTCCATCATTTTCATACCTGTTGCGCCAATGTAAATCGGGACATCTTTAGCCACTCTCTCTTGGTGAATGTAGTCAAGTTCAACGCCGTCAAGTTGGACAAAGCTACCTTCATAACTAACCGGTCCATCACAACGCAACAAAGCTCGGACGGACTCAACTACTTCGCGCATGACTCCAAGCGGACGTTTACGGTCAACCCCAACCTTTGAAGCGAGTGGATCCCACCATGCGCCTATTCCTAAAATGATCCTTCCAGGAGCTAAGTCATCTAGTGTTGAGAATGTAGATGCAATCCGAGCAGGGTTTCGCGTCCAACAATCGATTACGCCGCTTCCGATCTTAACCTTTTCCGTCTTCGCTGCAAATGCCGCCATTGGAACGCAACACTCTCGAACTAATCTTGAATCAGCTTGCCATACTGACTCAAATCCCTTCGCTTCGGCAGCCTGAGCGTACCCAATAGCATCCTCAATTGAATGGGCATCCTGTAAATAAAGTCCTACTTGTTGTGTCACGTTAGCTCCCTTATTCTCTTGAAGAGTTTTTCTGCTGCCTCTTTGGCTTTAGCTCGAATCTCCGTGGAATCAATATCTGTAAATTCACCATTTTTCATTATAGGCTTTCCATCAATTTCTATATCGAGTGGTCGAACACCGCTTGAGAAAGCGAGGTGCCATGGGTCTATTTTAGAATATGACCAAGTGACTGTATCGTCTCTGCATTCAGGAAATAACTCAGCATTTACATTTAACATATTCCAAATAGTTACCGGAGATTCCTGAACGTCGAATTCGCGTAAACGGGCATAACCAATACGAAATTCCTCAAGCATATCAGCACCGATTCCGTCAGTTCCTAATCCTACTCTGTTCTCAAAACGCGTCGGTGCCGCATAACCAACGCCATTATTCATATTAGATCTGGGGTTATGTACAATGACTCCCTGAAGCTCATGGTCATCAGGTAGATGAACCCCATGGACGATAATCCAATCATCATTGGTGTACTGTTGCAACCGTTTCCATGAACTAGCATCCAAATCTCCCTCAGCAACATGCACATGGACTCCTACTCCTAAATCAGACGCAAGACCCGCAGCCGAATCTATCGTTTCATCCGAACAAGTAAAAGCTGCATGTATTCCAACCATGCCTACACCGCCTTCTAACAAAAATCTTCTGTTCTCCTCTAACCCAAGGACTGCTTCATTACTCATGGACATCTCCGTAGAGAAAATATCAGGTTTCCGATCAGTAACGCCATAACACGTATTCACACGTACTCCGAGCTCATGACAAGCATCCTGGATAACAGATAATGAGCCTTCAATCGCATTAGGGGATTCGTGGTGGTCAATTATGCAAGTAGTTCCACTTTCCAAAGCTTCAAGAGCGCCTAATTTCGCTGACCACTCAATAGTCTCTAGATCTAAAGCTTTATCTAATTTCCACCAGATTGACTTCAAGATATCTTCAAAATTCTTCGGAATAGTCTCAGGTGGTGGCATCCCCCGAGCTAGTGAAGAGTAGAGGTGATGATGAGCGCAAACTAAACCATAAGTTTGATTTTCATTCAAATCCATGCCTCTGCCCGTTCACGATTCGATTCGTCTTCCATAGGCAATTCGTTTCTCCAAATACCATCCAAAGCATTTAATGCAGCAGCAACGGCACCAGCGGTTGGAACAAGACCTATTTCGCCAACCCCCTTTATTCCATAAGGAGAATTAGGCTGTGGTGATTCAACAAGAATAACTTCCACATCTGGCATATCTTTTGGGCGGATAATGCTGAGGCTTTTGAGTGTAAGATTTTTTGGCTGACCAACTTCGTCGCAAGGGAAACCCTCCGATAGCGCATATCCAAGACCCATATGAACAGCCCCTTCAATTTGCCCTTCGCAAAGAAGTGGATTCACTGCTTTTCCAACATCATGTGCGGCAACAACCTTCTCAATCTTTCCTGTTTCGTCGTCAATAATTACAACCTGTGATGCGTAGCCAAATGTCGAGTGAATTATTGGATTTTCTATATTCTCACTTAAAGAGTTAGTCCAATCGACTCGGTATTCGCCCTCGTAGTCGACACCAATCTCACACCCGCCTTCAAGAGCTCTCTTGCAAGCATCAGCAACAGCGCCAGCTCCCATCAAGGTGCCACGGCTACCTGTTGTCTGCCCAGCCCCCAATTCTCGAGAAGTATCAACTAAGACGTCAATAAGGCCAGCTTCGACTCCAAGCTCTTCTGCGGCTACTTGTAACGCTACAGTGTGTACGCCTTGTCCCATCTCAGTCCAGCAATGGCGGACTTCAACACGGCCCGAGTGCGTGAAATGAACTACAGCTTTCGCTACTTCCTTAAATCCGTTGCCCAATCCAGAATTTTTCAATCCTAAACCTAAACCCACGGCTTTACCCTGTTCAATAGCTTTAAGATATGCCGGCTTGATTGCATCCAAGCACTCTCTCGCACCAAGGCACCCGTCATCCATTATCTGCCCTGGACCCCAGATTGAACCAGGAGTTACAACATTTCTTGAGCGGATTTCCCACCCAGAAATTCCTACCTTCTCGGCCAACCTATCCATCACGCCTTCCATTGCAAATTGAGCTTGGTTTGCTCCAAATCCTCGGAATGCGCCACAAACGGAATTATTAGTTCTCGCAGCAATCGCTTCAACCTCAATATTAGGGATCACATAAGGGCCAGAAGCGTGACCGGCTGCACGTTCAAGAACCTTCATTCCTACAGAAGCATAAGGTCCAGAATCGCCAATCATCCTAGCTGACAATGCAATAAGCGCTCCCTCTTCGTCGCAACCTACTTTATATTCAAGACGAATAGGGTGACGTTTAGTATGGATAAGGAACGACTCTTCGCGACTAAGTGTTGTTTTTACAGGTCGTTTCAATAGCCACGCTGCAAGCGCAGTCTGAGCTTGATTTGACATATCTTCTTTACCGCCAAAAGCCCCTCCATTTGATATCAACTCAACTGTTAAATCATTCGTCTCGATATTAAGAACTCTAGAAATATCATTTCTGTCATCCCAAATACCTTGGCCACCGCTGTATACATATAAATGTCCATCAGGCGTGAGAGTAGCTAATGTAGACTCAGGTTCGAGAAAGGCATGGTCAACACGCTGAGTCTGGAATGTTTCGCTAACGATGTGAGCGCACTCATCCCATGCATTCTCTGGGCGACCTCGCTTGTAATGTGATGTCGAGAGTATGTTCCCATCCAACTCCCACACAGCGTGTTCATCGCTTGCAATCGCCTGAAGGGGATTTGTAATAGGAGGTAGAACATCGTAACTAACACGAATTAGTTCACGAGCTGCTCGGGCTATCTCTCGTGTCTCAGCAACTACCATTGCCAGCACGTCACCTAAATAGCTTGTTCTGCCACCAACAGGAATAAATACAGGCCAGTCTTTGTGAATTAGCCCCACGCGAAGTTCACCAGGAACATCACCAGCAGTAAGAACCCGAATAACTCCATCCATGCTTTCAGCTTCTGAAACATCAATCGAAATGATATCTGCTCGTGCATGATCACTGAGAAGAAAAGCACCATGCAAGAGACCTGCGGGCGATATGTCATCTATGAATGGGCGACGACCAACAGCAAGATCTTCAGCCTCGTACTTAACAAGTCTGCTACCTATGCCTGCACTTTGTTCCTCTTCAGGGATCTCTCCTTTAGCTAAGGCCTCAACAGCATCCAGAATTTTGATATACCCAGTACACCTGCATAAATGAGCGCCTAGATGCCGAGCAGCGTATTCTCTTTCAAGTTCTGGCCCCTTCTTGTCAACCAAGACTTTTGTCCTAATCATGATCCCAGGGGTACAAAATCCGCATTGCAATGCGCCGCATGCCGCAAACGCTTGACCCATTTTGTCAATTTCTTCTAAATCCAAACCCTCTAAAGTTTGGATAACAGAGCCATTTGCACGTTCAGCTGAGAGTTGGCAGGAAATTCTAGCTTTGCCATCCATAATAACGGTGCAACAACCGCACTGACCCGAGGGTGAACATCCATCTTTCGCTGACAAGATATCCAATTCATCTCGCAATGCTGCAAGGAGATGCGGATGATCACCACGCACCGTTACTTCTTTTCCGTTTAGTTCAAAAGTAGTCATAGTTCTTCTGGGAGAATAGCCCCTGTCTGGTTAGTGATAGCCCCATAAGTCTCAGGTTTTCGATAACGAGCAAAATCAAATAATGTTTGTTTATAATTCTTGCAGATATCTAAATCAATATCAGCGATAATCAGTTCATCTCCATCAGTTTTTGCTTCAGCTAAAATTTCGCCAGAGGGACCGATAATGCATGAATCCGAAAGTGATTCAACGCCTTCCTCAATTCCTCCTTTTGCGACCCCAATAACATAGCAACCATTCTGGTAAGCGCCCGCTTGCATCACTAATCGACTATGGAAGGAAGCAAGCCTATCTTGAGAGGGGTCGGGTGCATAATGGATTGGGGTGTTGTAGCCGATCAAAATCAATTCTGCCCCGCCAAGCGCAAGGGAACGGTAAGTCTCTGACCAACGACGGTCGTTACAAATCGCCATTCCGACAACGCTTTCAAAGGCTCGCCAAGTAGGGAATGAGCCTCCAGCCTTGAAATAACGTCTCTCGAGATGCTGAAACTCCCTCCACGGTTCATGTTCCTCATGCCCAGGAAGATGAACCTTTCTGTATTTCCCAACAATTTCCCCTCCGCCGTTTACTAAAACTTGAGTGTTGTACCTTTCTCCACTTTCAGTAAGCTCGGCGTAACCTAAACAAAAACCAATTCCCAAATCTTTAGCTGTGGAGAAGAGAAATTCAGTTTCAGCGCTTGGCATGCTTGTCTCATAAAAGGAATCAAGTTCAAGATCATCTTCGTCTTCCACAAACCACCTAGGGAAAAAAGTTGTGAGTGTTAATTCTGGGAACACGACAAGTTCAACATTCTCTTCAGATGCGAGCTTGAGATGAGTAATAAGTCTGCCAACAACGGCTGCTTTGGGTTCATTTTTAGTAATTGGCCCCATTTGAGCAGCGGCTACTCGCAAATTTCGCTCAGCCATGATTCAATCCAGCTAGTTGAATCATCATTTGGAGTAAAACATTAGATCCATTCTCGATCTCCTCTTGAGAAGTAAATTCATCTGGGTTATGAGATAATCCATTTTTGCTAGGAACAAAAATCATTGCTGTTGGACAAATCCTTGCGAACATTTGCGCATCATGGCCCGCTCCAGATGTCATTGATTTCACAGACAACTTCAAAGATTTTGAAAATTTAATGACTTCTCTAACTAAGGAATCATCAAATTTGACTGGCTCAAATCTGGCTAAAATTTCGCTAGTGATCCGAACGTCTTCTTGTTCACTTAAATCATCACAGAAATTCGCAAGGCGCAATTCGGCTTCCTTGAGTCTTTCATCATCGGTATTGCGAAGATCAGCGGTCAAAGTAGCTCTTGATGCCACAACATTGACAAGATTAGGTACAAGGTCAATCTTACCTACAGTCCCTACTTGGTTACCACCAATTTCATTGGCTAAGCGACGAACGAAAGATGTTACCTCACCTGCAACCCAACCAGCATCGTGTCTCATCTGCATCGGAGTGGTTCCAGCGTGATTAGACTGCCCTTCAATTGTAATTTGGGTCCAACTTATTCCCTGAACACTATCGACGGCGCCGATGGAAATATTTTCTGCTTCTAGAACGGGTCCTTGTTCAATATGTAACTCTAGAAAAGCTTTCGGAACTGGCCCTGGGCATGGGGCTTGACCTCGAAAGTCAATTCTCTCAAGTTCTTTTCCGACCTTCGTCCCATCAATTCCTTCAATATGAAGGGCTGACTCAAGGCCTAAGCCACCTACATAAACAAGACTTCCCAACATGTCAGGTGCGTATCGTGAACCTTCCTCACCAGTGAAGAAACCGACTGATATCGGGTGCGCAGGGGACAGGCCCCGCTCTGCTATCGTTTCAACTACTTCTAGGCCAGCGAGAACACCCAAATTGCCATCGAAACGCCCGCCAGTTCTCACTGTATCAATATGACTTCCTGTCATAACCGAAGGCAGAGTCTGATCAGTTTTTGAACCATACCAAGTACCAATTACGTTGCCAATCCCGTCAATCGCAATATCCATACCTAAATCCCGCATCCAAGTAATAACAAGACGCCTTCCTTCGGCGTCTTCATCGGTCAGTGCAAGACGTGAACATCCCATAGTTCCATCGATAGCTCCGACTTGAGCTAATTCATCTAGTCGCCCACAAAGGCGCTCTATATTGATGTAAAGGGTGTCCACCTTAAAATTCTACATTTCTTTTAGTTTTTCACCTAGGAGAATACATATACTTTTTAATCGGTTAATGCTATATCTTCTGGTTTGACAGGAACCCGGCTAAGTTCAAGCGCAGTTGCATCACGAATTGCAGCGACAATAGCTGGTGTAGAAGAGATTACAGGCGGTTCACCTATGCCTTTAGCTCCGAAAGGGGCACCTGGTTCGGGCTGCTCAATTAACGCTGCAATTTCAATTGGGGGTGTGTCCATTGCGGTAGGCAACAAGTAATCAGTGAAATTCGCATTGACTATTTTCCCATCAACAAGAATGAGTTCTTCAAGCAAAGCAAGACCTAATCCTTGAGCGACTCCTCCTTCAATTTGGCCTTTAGCTTGAACAGGATTCAGGATTCGACCGACATCTTGAGAGGTAGCTATTTCAACAACACGGACTAAACCTAATTCTTCGTCAACGTCAACGACAGCACGATGAGCTGCAAAAGCGAACGAAACATGGGCATCACCTTGCCCATTTCGATCAAGGGGGAATGTCGGATGATGTCGATGCGTAACATGTTCATCATAATTGCGCCCATGTAGCGCAGATACTATACCAATTGAATCGGAGCCATCTGTCGAGATAAGGCTTAACCCTATTTTTTCGTAGCTGATTCCACTCTCACTTGCGAGATCTGACAGAAGAGCATCAACCACTGCTTCGCAAGCTTTCAATACTGCACCGCCTGACATCCATGTCTGCCTGCTGGCTGACGTCGAACCTGCAGAGCCTATAGATGTGTCTACAGGGAGAAGTGTAACTTCAGTCAAGCCAAGTGTCTCCTCAACGATTTGGTTAACTAAAGTGACGAAGCCTTGCCCAACTTCAACACATGCTGACTGTATAGAAACTTCACCGTCAGTAATTATGCAACGGGCTTCAGAGAAATCATCAAAACCCTCGGAGAACATCAGGTTCTTTATTGAAGCAGCATATCCAATGCCTCTCTTCACATGAGACTTATCAGTTGTCCTTCCTGTTCCTCCTGGTAATTCTAAAATAGCGTTTGTTCCGGCTTCTGGAAGTGGATAGGAAGCCAGAGAGGTCAGTACCTCTGAGATCGGTGCTGTACCAGTAATCTCTTGACCCGTGATTAGGGTATCTCCCGTTTCAAGGGCATTTAGGAGTCTCAACTCAACCGGGTCAATAGATAAGGCTTTGGCGATTTTATCCATCTGTGCTTCAGCAGCAAAACATGTTTGGACATTTCCGAAACCCCTCATTGCTCCACAAGGGGGGTTATTTGTTCTTACACCCCACCCTTCAATAAGAGCGTTAGGAACACTGTAGGGACCTACCGAGAAACAACAAGCATTAGCTAAAACTGCTGAGGTAGTAGAGGCATAAGCACCTCCATCTAGGATTACTTTAGCTTCCACATTGATGAGCAAGCCCGATTCATCAGCATGATGGCGAAACCAAATTTTTGCAGGATGGCGATGTACATGACCTAAGAATGACTCATTGCGATCGTAAATCATTTTTACCGGTCGACCAGTATGCATAGCAAGCATGCATAAGTGCACATGCATACTGACATCTTCTCTGCCACCAAACGCCCCACCAACTCCTGCAAGCGAGACTCTAACTAGCTCATTGGGTAAATTTAATGCTGAGGCGACTTGATCTCTGTCCGAGTGAAGCCACTGAGTAGATATGTGGAGATTAACCCCACCATCAGAAGATGGAAAAGCAATCCCTGATTCTGTTCCAAGAAAAGCCTGGTCTTGCATACCAACTTCATATTCTCCTTCAACAATGATGCTTCCGACGACGTCAGGATTGCCGTGTCTGATTACCAGGTGGCGGATAACATTTCCTTCTGGGTGAATAGGGTCAGAGTAGATCGCTTCTTCGCTATCCACCATTGGCTCTAATATTTCATAATCAACAATGATTGCATCAACAGCTTTTTTGGCAACTTCTGGATGGTTTGCGGCCACAATAGCAACTGGCTCACCCACATACCGGACAACGTCAAAGGCTAAAACAGGTTGATCTGGGTGCTCTAACCCGAATATATTTTCGCCGGGGACATCGCCCGCGGTTAAAATAGCATGAACGCCCTCCATAGCGAGAGCACGCGAATAATCAATCCGTTTGATCTTGGCTGAAGGATAAGGTGAGCGTAAAGTCTGCCCCCAGAGCATGTCCTCTGAGCTGAGATCATTTGAGAATAAGAAATCACCACGAGCCTTTTCTTTACCATCAGGCCGAGAAGCAGAAATTCCAATTCCCGCTGAAGATGCTATGTGCTCTTCTAGAATCGACATTATGAATCTCGCTTAGACCGTCTTATCGAAACCAACTGAACAGCCTCAACAATGCGCCCGTACCCTGTGCACCTACAAAGATTTCCAGATATCGCCTCTTTGATCTCCGATTGATCAGGCTCAGGGTTAGAGTCTAGGAAATCGTGGATAGTAACCAGTAGCCCTGGGGTGCAAAATCCACACTGTATTGCTCCCGTATCAATAAAAGCTTTTTGCACATCAGAGAGTTCATCTCCGTCAGCGACTGATTCAATTGTTCTAATTTCTCGTCCCTTAGCGTTAGCAGCAAGAACCAGACAAGAGCACACTAGAACATCGTCCATCATTACAGAACAAGAACCACATTCCCCTTGTTCACAAGCATTCTTTGAACCGTAAAGACCCAACCTTTCTCTTAGAACGTAAAGTAGGCTCTCCCCGAGCCACGAATCAGAAATGCTGAATTTAGAACCGTTTACAATCAATTCGTATTCCCCAGAAGTTTTACCAATACCCATCAGATACCCAATCTAAAAATTCTCAGCAGGGCACGTCGGGCAAGGACGCCAACAGTGTGCGTTCGGTACGAGCTAGAGCTTCTGTGGTCATCTATCGGACTTGCAGACTCTTTAACAAGTCGCTCAAAATTCTCAATAACATCAGATTGAACCGTCATTGAGTCCCAATCAATATGTTGAGAAATAAAATACTCGGCCTCATCTGAACGGCAAGGTGATGCAGAGACAGATCCTAATGCAATGCCAATATATTTTTTTTCAATATCTGTCACCATTGCGAGAGAAGTAACCGAAATAACCATTGCGTTTCTTGGGCCAACCTTTAGAAACTCCTGAGGGCCACTAAGAACTGGAACACGTATTGACTCTATAAATTCATCTTCAGAAAGTGAATTTACCTTTACACCAGTAATTAACTCATCTATCCGTAATTGCCTGACTTTTGACTTACTTCTAACGTTGACTTCAGCACCTAAAGCTAACAAGACAGGAATCATATCTCCTGCAGGAGAAGCAGTAGCAAGGTTGCCACCAATAGTTCCAGCATTCCGTATTTGAGGTGACCCAATAGTTCTAGCCGACTGAGCAAGAGCTGGGATTAGGGCTGATAAAGGTCCTTGCTCAATTTCCTTATACGTTACACAGGAGCCGATAAGTACCGAATCACCATCATGTCTCCATTGCTTGAGTTCCTTAATGCGGTCAATAGCAATCACTCCGGAAATATCTCTGTGCCTGAAATTAACTTCTACCATAAAATCAGTGCCGCCAGCGAGTAGCTGTCGCGTGGGATCTTCGGCTAGAAGATTACAAAGATTCTCTGTTGATGAAGCAATTAAAAAATCCATACCCTTTCATGCTAGCGAGAAGAGGAATACTACGGAACGATTTAAGCAGTGACTAGTCAAATAAGAAGTCAGGCATCAAGGATTATTGCTCTTCCATCAGCAGGAGGTAACAGGGGCTCATCTGTTGACCAGGGGAAATTAATCCAATTATCAGTTCTTTTCCAGACATATTCACATTTTATTATTGAAGGACTCTTTTCATATAGAACTGCACTCCGGACGTCCGCAACTTCGCTCTTACAGAATTCGTGAACATAAGCGAGTGTGGCCCCCGTATCGGCAACATCATCGGCAATTAGTACTCGAGCATTACGCAAATCAATTGAATCAAGGTAGGGCGGCAAAGCAACAGGAACATCCAACCTTTCCTCCACGCCTGTGTAATACTCAACATTCATAACGTATAGATTTTTAACGGATAACGCATAACCAAGTGAACCAGCTACAAAAAGGCCCCCTCGTGCAATTGCTAAAATAATATCTGGTTGATATTTATCTTCGGCAACTATTTTTGCTAAATCTTGTGCAGCTGATCCGTACTTTTCCCATGTTAAAGTTTCACGTTCTTCGCTCATATTCCTCCTAGCGTACGACGATACATTAACTCATTAACTCATGTTGGTATCAATCATGGGAGGTAGTTGTAGTGATCATTGTAAGAAAGCAACTAGAATGATTAAAGTTATTGACCGAACCGCCCGCAACCGCCGGCGCTTTGCTTGGTAAGGAGACAAATGAAAATTCTTATTGCAGATAAAGTACATGAATCAGCCATCTCAGGTTTAGAGAGCCTAGGGCATGAAGTTACTTTTAAGCCCTCAATTACTTCAGAAGAACTTAACCAACACTTGACAAACATTGAGGCACTTGTTGTCAGAAGCACACGAGTAGGTAAAGATAGCATAGAGGCCGCCAATGCTCTTGAGTTGATAATTAGAGCAGGAGCCGGAACAGATACAATTGACGTAGAAGCTGCCTCAAATTATGGGATATATGTGTGCAATATTCCAGGAAAAAATGCAGTTGCAGTAGCTGAATTAACATTTGGCCTTTTATTAGCGATAGATCGACGCATAGCCGATGCAGTAATTGATCTAAGGCAAGGACTATGGAACAAAAAATCATATTCCAAAGCCGAAGGGCTTATGGGGAAAACTATAGGAATCATAGGGTTAGGTGACATCGGGTTATGTGTCGCTGAAAGAGCAAAAGCATTCGGACTAAATGTTCTGGGTCAAAGAAGATCTGGTCGGGAACCTCACGTTGAACAGAGAATCCGCCAGATCGGAATCAAACTAGTAGACACAAAAGAAGAACTTGTATCTCAAAGCAACATTGTCTCCGTGCATGTCCCATACAACGATGAAACTAACGCATTGATCAATCGTGATTTGCTGCAACACTTTATGGAGGACGCAATTCTTATAAACACAAGTCGTGGAGAGGTGTTAGATGAAGAAGCAGTTCTGGAAGCAATCAATGAACGAGGCCTTAAAGCTGGGCTTGATGTTTTTCGGAATGAACCGACACAAGGAAAAGGAGAATTCCATTCACAAATTGCTAGTAACTTATCAGTGGTTGGTAGTCATCACATAGGAGCTTCTACCGTTCAGGCCAGTAAAGCAATTGCACAAGGGATTCTAGATACGGTAACTGGATTTGAACAAGGCTCACCTCTTGATTGCGTAAATCAATCACCAACAGGCGATGGGACTTCACAAGTAAGAGTCCGACACCTTGACCGAGTAGGGGTATTAGCATCCGTTCTATCCTCATTACGCGCAGCTGAACTGAACGTCCAATACATGGATAATAAAGTTTTCGCAGGTAAAAATGCTGCCGTTTCTACAATCGAAGTAGCTGGAGATATTCCTAGTGACTTATATGAAAGCATTCTTAGGTTAGATAACGTCCTTGGTGTTTCTCTGCTTGATCAAAGGAATGCAATGGATGGCTGACATTAAGCTTCTTAACAAAGTCTCTGCCAAGCTAGTGAAAAAAGAATGGGCAGAGCGCGTGGTTTCGCCGGCATACGATATGTTAAGAACCGCTGAGAGAGAAAAAGTAATGAAAGAAGACCCCTATGTCTTCTTGCATGTAACAAGCGCAAAGTCCACCTTCACGGAAAAGAGCAGAACAGATGCCAATAAGGCAGCCCTCAAAAGACTTCTTAAAGCTGGGGTGTATTCTGACGAAGACAGTCCATCGCTATATCTCTATAAACTATCTTACGAGGGGCATCAACAAACAGCGATAGTCGGTGATATTTCAATCGAAGCATTTGAAGATCAAAGAGTTATCCCCCATGAAAGAACTCGTGAACTCCGGGCAACTGACCTAGCAAATCATTTAGAAAAAATTGGTATACACTCATCGCCCGTGGCCCTTGCCTATGACCACGACGACTTAGTTGACAGGCTAGTAGCTGAAGTCTTTAAGTCAGAGCCTATTCTCGACTTTTGCAGGGAAGATAATCTTGAGCAAACAATATGGAAAGTTCCAGAAACCATAACAGAGCAATTGCTGTTACTCTTCGAAAAGAAAAAAACATTTATAGTGGATGGCCATCACAGAATGAATGCCAATCATACAGTTTGGCTCCGCTCCAATAGGAATAAACGATATGGGAAGATATTAGCGGCACTCTTCTCAGCTAATGAATTAAAAATAAGGTCTTTCCATAGGCATGTAACAGATCTCAACGGTCTAACACCATACGAATTAACAACGCGCATCGCTGAAATGGATTTTCACATTGAACCTGTTATGCCCCAAGACAACTATGAACCTGAAGATCAAGGGCAGATTACTATGTTCCTTGACGGCAACTGGTATAAACTCAGTCCACAACGCATGCACCCATCTGAGCTCGATGCTGCAATTTTGCAAAATCGCATCTTGACACCACTTCTCAATGTAGATGAGGAAGGCTCCGATGGAAGGCTCCAATATCTACCTGGAACAATTACTTTAGAGTATTTAGAATCAATGACCCGGGAAGAGGGCGGAGTAGCCTTTGCCTTGCACCCAGTTAGCATGGACCAACTCCAAGCAGTAATTAACAGAAAAAAGACGCTCCCTCCCAAATCTACATACTTTGAACCGAAAGTACGCTCTGGTATTTTTATCGTGGAGCGTTAGAAGATTAGAGTTCCGAAATTCTTTTAAACCCTTCAGCTAACAAAAGGTCATTTTCAATGTGACTGTAATCTAATTTAGACAGCTCTACTTCTCTAAAAGAATTCGCGCCTGAATCAATGTCAGATGAACCTATCCCCATCGTTGATTCAAATTGGCTTTGATGGCAGAGAAGCGCTTGGATTTTGCTCTTCTCGAAACCTTCGCACTGCTCGAAATGGTCTTCATCTTCCGCTTCAAAAAGGAGAAGTTCCTTCGGCCGATGAGGAGGCATATTCTGCTCAGGAAAAAAAAGTGGATCCCGAGCTGCGACCAAAGCATCAAGAGCTAAACACCCAACGTTTCTATGGTCTGGATGAAGACGGTATTTTTTCCATGGGTCATGTGTTAATACGATGTCTGGCTGCAAATTTCGGATAATAAGTGTGACCCGCTTCCGCAAATTGGTACTATTTTCAAGCTCTCCATCAACTTCGCCAAGAAAAATAACTTTCCCACTCAAGTTAAGCTCTTTGGCGGCTAACAGTTGTTCAGATTTCCTAGTTGTGATCAAATCTTTTATATTAACCTCAGGGTTCCAAGTTCCTTTCGAACCGTCAGTGCAAATCAACAAACTCACTTCACAGCCCTGTTCAGACCATTTAGCTAGAGTAGCTCCTGCCCCAAATTCAATATCATCAGGGTGGGCTCCAATAGCTAAAGCTCTTCTAGGGATTTCAAGATTTTTCGTTACCACACACATAGTTTAGACCCAGAAAGGCAAGCCTAAAGAACATGATGAAGATCATCAGGATCGTCAATATCGAAAGCAAATTGTGAATCCGCAACAACTATCATCTTTTTACCTGTCTTTGAAGCAGACTTTAAGTGACGTAAATACGAGCTAGGTCCATAACTAAATTCAAAATTGATTCTCGTGGGCAACACAAGAACATTCGTTCCATCGAGTTCTTTATCTGGCGCAATAACAATTTCTCCCATATCAAATAATGAAGTAACTCCCTCAGGATAAACTAAATCCCCATGCGTTATTAAGACGCTTTCTACTGCACTTTTTTTCAGACTGCGAAAACCAAAATCGACTGCCTCATTCAACCCTTTTGAAGGGTTCCTAATAACTTGAGCACCCAAATTACGAGCCCAAGATTCAACTTCATCATCCTCACAAGCGATGAAGACTGGAATCTCTTTACATGCATTAACAACAGAAGTCGCCAAACCCTTGGCTAAGTCTACTCTTGCTGCCGCATCTAAAACAGTGGAAAGACGAACTTTAGCAGAATTAAAATTTTTGATTGGGATCAATACGGCTTTGCGATTCATAAAATAGTTTAGTTGTCCAATATTTAAGCAATTTCCAATAGATTCTAGCGCTACGATGCAAGCGTGACATTTCAAGTGGCAGTTGTAGGCGGTGGCTCATGGGGAACGACAGTTGCCCACCTGGTCTCCCATAACTTTCCTACAAGTTTATGGTGCCGTGACTCAGCGGTAGCTAAGTCGGTTGACCAAAGAAATCGGAATACTAAGTACTTAGGGAAAAGTAAGCTTCATTCAAGATTGGCAGCTTCAACAAAGCTCAAAGATGTCGTTAGCCAAGCAGACATCATTCTGATGGCTATCCCATCCCAGAGCTATAGAGAAGTCCTCCAAAAGCTATTGCCCTTATCGAAAAGAGAAACTCCTATTATTAGTCTCACAAAAGGACTTGAACGGGGAACCAACTTAACCATGACACAGGTAATAGCGACTGAGTCTCCAGAGAGACCTACAGGAGTGCTGACAGGGCCTAATTTAGCAGCCGAGGTCTTATCTGGAGATGCCACCGCTGCAGTGGTAGCTACTAAAAGTGAATTTTTACGTGGGCAAGCATTTGAAGTCTTCTCAACAGAGACCTTTCGGGTCTATACAAGCGATGATGTAGTTGGTTGCGAGCTAGGAGGAGCATTCAAGAATGTGCTTGCATTAGCGGTAGGTATGACAACAGGTTTAGGAACAGGAGACAATACAAGAGCTGCAGTAGTTACTCGTGGATTAGCAGAACTAGCTCGATTAGGTAGCGCAATGGGCGGATCGCCGGAGACTTTCTCGGGACTCGCAGGGTTAGGCGACCTTGTAGCCACATGTTTTTCTCCTCAGAGCAGAAACAGATATGTTGGAGAACAATTAGGGAAGGGTAGAAAGGTGCAGGAAGTCCTCGGAGAAATGAGTAACGTCGCCGAAGGCGTTGCAACAGCCCCTGCAGTTACTTCATTAGCAAAGAAATACAAAGTTGAAACCCCAATAAGTGATCAGGTCACAGCAGTTCTAGAAGGCAAAACAACCGTCACAGATGCTTACGATATCCTGCTCATGCGGGAGCAACGATCAGAACGATAGTGGTAAACATAATGTGTAGAGCCAGAACGTAATGCCAGAACTCGGAATATTAGGAAATCAAGCAATAATAGAACTTGACTCAGCGGGTAATCTTTCGTGGCCCGGGAACGAAACCAAAAGGGTCTGCTGGGGAGTCGGGGCAGATGACCGTTGGCATTTTTCGGAAGAGAGAGCATCCATCAGGCAAAGCATAGATACTAACGAAATCACGCCTATCACTCGAATGAAAGTGCCCGGAGGTGACATCACCCAGCGCGTTGAAGTAATCCCATGGGAAGGAGGTAGCGTCACAAAGCTTGAGTTCTGTAATGAAACCCCTATTCCGGTTGCGATAAGCATACTGCTTCTTGATTTTGGGCATTTAGATATCAACGAAACAAATATAAATCAAAAAAAGAAACCGATAATTAGGTCAAGCAAACCTGTAAGCATCTCAGCCTTTGGACAAGGCTATGAAAATCTCACGAATGAAATTCAGAAATCTCAGCTTAATGACTCGTTATCTGCAAATAAAATTGGCAACGACACTGCATTAATTTTCCCAGTGCCTCATTCCACGAAATTAGAGCTGTTAATAAATAATCAAAATTCACATAACCTTCCGACCATTGAAGAAGTTCCAAGATTTGAAGAGATTGCAAATGGCTGGCAAAAACACTTTGACAATGGCATGGCAATACAAGCGGATGATAATAGACTTACCACCGTCTTAAATTCATCTCGAAGACAACTGCTAATAGGGTCTGATCAAGAAATCTCCTCGAAATTCTGGAACAAAGACACAACCGAACACACAATACACTTAGCGATACTTGCTCTTTTGTCATGGGGGCATTCAGAATCAGCGAAGAAACTTATTTACAAAGCTATGGAAAGCGAACCTGCAAATTTATTTACGAATAGTCTCAGTCAAGAGACATTGTACGCAATATGTCTCTGGGGTGAGTTCCTAGAATTCGCTCCGGCGCAAGATAGCCTTAACCCTATTATTCCTTGGCTTCAAGATTCCATTCGGTCACTTCTAGCTTCGCTTCCTAGCAAACGAAGACTTAGAAAACGATCTATGGATCTTGAGGTAGCTTCCCTTCAAGCTGCAATCAAAATCTTTTTATTCGTAGGGCAAGAAAGATTGGCGACAGAACTCCAAAATCAAGTTGATAAAATCCAAGCTCTAAAGAATCAAAAGGATTGGCCTGCACCATTTAAAAATTTTACGTCTTCCTATCAGAGCGCCATGAATAATCTTGCAGATTATCTTATGATAGAAAATACTTCAGTGACATTAGATAAAGTTATCGCCAAAACCGACTCAACAGGGTCTTTCGCCACAGGCTTAAGACAGCAAGACCCAACTTTTTCAGCACTATTCCTATTAGCTATTCGAGCTGGATTTGTTCAAGAAAATAAATTACTAACTGGGGAGGTACAAATTCAGGTAGCATCGTCATACAATTCAGATTGGATAGGTATCGGAATGCAGGTAAAGGATGCCCCAGTTAGTATTGGGACACTCGGCTACGCAATCCGTTGGCATGGAACATCTCCGGCACTCTTGTGGGAAGCTAAAACCCTTGGAAAAGTTATCATTAATGCCGAAGCAATTGATAAAAATTGGTCAAGCACTGAGCACGTCGGAGAAACACTTCTCGAAAAGCAGCTTGCACCTGAAACTGCAGTGACGATTCATTCAGATACCAGTCTTCTAAGAAATCCTGTCAATCCTGAATCACGAGAAGGTGGAACCTTTCAGTAAATGACCCCGATTATTTATTTTGTTAGCTAGCCTCAATATGTGTCAGCTCAGCTAAGAAAAGCAAATAAGTACAATGCCCCTACAAGAAAATTTGAGCGTACCTTATGGTCAGCAGGTAATGAACACGTTGTTGGAATTGATGAAGTCGGGAGGGGTTCATGGGCAGGCCCTCTAACAATCGCTGCAGCAGTTATCCCGAAAGATAAGCGGCTTTACAGAATAAGAGACTCAAAGGCACTTAACGAAAAGGAAAGAGAATCGCTCTTCGATGCCATTACTAATTGGTGCACTCATTGGAGTGTCGGTCACGCTACCAACGAAGAATGTGACGAATTCGGCATGTCCCATGCCCAAAAGCTAGCAACAGAAAGAGCTATTAAGTCACTGACTATAAGGCCTGACCATGCTCTGATCGATGGAAAGTGGGATTTCGTTGGACAAATTCTTGGCAAAGAGAATAGAACAATGATTGTTAGAGGAGACGCACAGTGTCTGTCCATAGCAGCTGCATCGATACTTGCGAAGGTCACAAGAGACAGGATGATGAAGAAACACCACGAGTCATTCCCAGCTTACGCATTCGCTTCTAATAAGGGATACCCGTGCCCAAAACACAAAGCAGCATTAAGTGAACTAGGCCCTACTCCCTTGCACAGAATTTCCTGGAAGTATATGAAAGATACCCCACACCCGCAGGCTCCTGCTCCAAGGAAAAACCCAGCACAAAATCTATTATTTTGAGTGGAAAGCACTGATTGAAAGTTCATCGACTACATGTCAGCAAACTACTCAATCAACAGCTACGATCACAACATGGGCCAACCAGTAACAGTTATTCAAAAATCAGTCACAAAGCCTGGAGTGCTCCGCTTCGAAATTAACCGAAGTATCACAGGAATGGATCACGAGAGGTATTCCCAAGATCAAGAGATTCTCGGAACAAGGCCTCCAGACGAACTAGCCAAGGCTCTATTCAATTTAGGTGGAATAGAAAAAATACACATGAATAGTAATGTGATAACAATTGATCAATCAAAAGGGCAGATTAGTCCAGCACAAATAGTAAAAACAATCACTGAAATGTTTACGTATTATTTGCCTGGTGTCAAAGTTCCTAGTTTCGAAACAACAACCGAAGGCTAAACTTCACTCAACACCCGAAGAGAGATAAGAGAGGGAACGATGAGCATCGCAAGGATCACAGAAGTAATTTCAACATCAAACGTTAGTTTTGATGATGCTATAAAAAAAGGAATTGAGAGAGCAGCGCGAACATTGGACAATGTCGATGGGGCATGGGTCCTGGACCAAAAAGTCAAAGTGGAAAAGGGATCCATTTCAGAATTTGAAGTCACTCTGAAGATCAGATTTATTCTTAACGATTAAATTGCACAAGGTAGAGATCAAGGTCCGGTTTAGTGAGCTAGACCCATATGGACACGTTAACCATTCTATTTATCTTCAATACTTTGAAGAAGGAAGAACTGCTGCTACCGCAGAAATTGGGCACAGCTTGGATTCCTTATTAGCAAATGGGTTTTCGCTAGTAGTGGCACAAGTTGAAACTAAGTTCATATCCCCCTCTTACCTTTCAGATAATCTAACGATTGAAAGCGGCATTATTCAGGCTAAAAGAGCTTCTGTCCAATGGTCCCAACGGATAACAAAAGCAGATGTCCTCATCGCAGCTCAAAAGACGCGAATAGGTTGTTTAAATGTCAACGGGAACCCCTGCAAATTTCCAGATGAACTCGCAACAGGAATCAAGGATTTATTAATAACAACAGATTAGGGTAATTAAACACCACTTCTGTTTGCTTCTTGGACTGTTTGTGACCCCATATCAACGAATCTCCCGTTCCTATCAGCAATACTTTCCCCGGCTGCATCGACAACAAGTACAGCACCAGTGGTGAAACTTGCTTCATCCGATGCCAAGTATAAAACTGCATTTGCTATATCTTCCGGTGTTCCTGCGCGACGCAAGGGATTGTTAGCTCCGATAATCTGTGATGCTTTGGTTAAGTCTTGATGGTCACCGGTAACAAGGCGAGCTGTCAATCCTGAGACCGTTCCTCCTGGGGCGATCACATTAACACGGATACCATAAGGTCCTAATTCCGTCGCTACAGATTGCGATAAGCCAACCACTGCGTGCTTAGCAGCTGTATAAACATGCGGTCCCAAACCGGCACGAACTCCGGCGGTTGAAGCAGTATTAATAATTGACCCAAAGCCTTGTACCTGCATAACTCTAGATGCGTGTTTAATCCCATAGAAGACGCTATTGAGTAAAACATCTATTGTCCTCAACCATCCATCGCGCTCTATATCAGCTATGGGGCCAACAGAACCCAAGATCCCAGCGTTGTTAAACATTACATCTAGTCTGCCAAATTCGCTTACTGCAAAATCAACGCATTCTCTGACTTGGTCTTCGTCAGCGACATCAAGAGCAAATGGAAGGGCGTTTTTGCCAACTTCACTCGAAAGAGAGTCAGCTAAATCTTTTTGAATATCAGCGATAATGCACTTAGCGCCTTCCTCTAAGAAACGACGAACAGTGCCTTCCCCAATACCACTGGCTCCGCCAGTGATAATCGCAACTTTTCCATCAAGTCTTCCTGCCATCATAATCTCCACTCTGCGCAAATCTTTAGTCGAGACTACTGTGCAAATTTCTTTAATGCATTTCTACAGGTGGATTATTCCTACAAAAGAAGTGTATGTTGTTGCTGTGCTAGATGACTTCCGAATGATGACCATACATGCCCACCCTGATGATGAATCATCTAAAGGTGCAGGGTCAGTTGCCCTGTACTCTGATGCAGGTGTTTCAGCTACTTTAGTTTGTTGCACAGGTGGAGAAGAAGGAGACATCCTTAACCCTGCAATGGATTCTTATGAAGTCAGACATAACCTAGCTAAAGTCCGCCAAGAGGAACTTTCAAAAGCCGCCGACATAATAGGCTATGAACGGATACATTATCTAGGATATCGAGATTCTGGGATGCCAGATACGGATGCAAATGAGAACCCAGACTGTTTTGCTAACGCTCCACTAGAAGAAGCAGTAGGAAGGCTTGTTAAGATTATTAGGCAAGAACAGCCCCATGTCATCGTCACATACCCCGATGACCAACAGGGCTACCAACACCCCGACCATCTTAGAGTTTTCGACATTAGCTTACCAGCATGGGAAGCCGCAGGAGATCCTTCAAGATTCCCCGAACTAGGTGAAGCATGGACACCGCTGAAGCTTTATTACACGACTTGGAGTAGGGCGCGGATTGAAGCATTACATGAAATGTTTCTCAAGCTTAATCTTGAATCACCATTCAACGAAGCATGGTTTGACCGGCCTTCCCAAGACCATCGAATCACAACTAAAATTGATGTGTCAAAATTCTCTCAGAGAAGAACAGATGCTCTTCTTGCGCATGCAACTCAAGTTGATCCCGATTCCCCATTTTGGTTTGGATTACCTTCTGATAAATCTGCTGAAGCTTATCCATGGGACGATTACATACTAGCGTTCAATCGAGTGGGGCCGATAGAAAATGAATCAGACCTATTCCAAGGAATAATTTGAGTTACTTGCTTTCAGAACAGTGGGTAAACACATTCCAAGAATATGCCTCCGGTCTCCCAACAATGGACATTTCAATTAGTTGTCAATATGAAATCTCTGGTGCGCCCCAAGGGAAAGTTCGATATTTTGTAATCTTCAAAGATGGAAAGATCGTAAAGGCAGATTTAGGGAAATATGACTCACCTGATTGTTTAGTTTCGACTACACAAGAGGAAGTGATTTCAATTCTGCACCAACGGAGTTCCGTTACTGGATCGTTTATGAAGGGAAATCTTAAAATTGAAGGCGAATACGAAAAGTACCTATTTGGAATGAACAAAGTTAGATCGACTAAGGAATGGGCGAGTATGTTGCTGGCCCTTAGGGGAGATCTAGAAACCTAGCTTTCAAAACCAACGATATTTCATGCAGCGTTCAATAGATCGGCGAGGCGTTGCCTGCCTTCCTGCAAGGCTTTTCTTGAAGCAGCAAGGCCACGACGTGCAGCATCCTTTTCAGCTTCACTTACCTCCCAGGAGGGTTGAAATGTTTCTATAAGGGTTAGTTGTTTTTCCATGTAATTAGTATCCATCACGGGTGTGACAATTCACTTAACTTTCTATTACTTGTATCTTTGTCATATGTGGCTAGATACTAGTAACCTTCCACAGGAACAAGGAGATGACTCATGACCATTAAGAAAGTAGCTGTAATCGGTGGAGGGACAATGGGTTCTGGCATTGCTGAAGTGGCTGCCAAATCAGGGTGCGATACGATCGTCGTTGAAATAGATGCATCCTTAGCTGAACAAGCCCAAAGAAAATTAGAGGTAAGCACAGAAAAGGCAGTGTCGCGAGGAAAGATAACTGATGAGGATAGATCTGGACTCCTCGAAAGAATTTCCTTTACGACAAGTTTTGATGAATTAACTGACCGAGATCTAGTGATTGAAGCGGTAGTTGAGTCTCCATCAGTAAAAGCTTCGGTCTTTAAGACACTCGATGAGATAGTACAAAAGGATGGAATTCTTGCTTCGAATACGTCTTCCATTTCTATAGGAGAAATAGCTGAATCGACCAACCGGGGGTCACAAGTACTTGGCATGCATTTCTTTAACCCTGCAACTGTTCAGCCTTTAGTTGAATTAATCTCATCAGAAGTAACTTCAGAAGAGACACTCGAGAAAGTCGAAACATTTACTAGAGAAGTAATGGGGAAGCACCCGATCCGAACGATTGATCGCGCAGGGTTCGTGGTGAATCGCCTGTTAGTCCCTTATCTGCTCCAAGCAATGCACATGTTTGACAGGGGTCAAGCATCGAAAGAAGATATCGATGCTGGTATGAAATTTGGATGCGCTCACCCTCAAGGTCCTCTCGAATTATCGGACCTTATAGGTCTAGACACTCTTCAATTAGTCGCTGAAGTTCTTTATGAAGAGTTCAAAGAACCAACCTACGCACCTCCACCTATTCTTAAAAGAATGGTAACTGCAGGGCATCTCGGCAGAAAGACTGGGAAGGGTTTCTACACATATGAATAGGCAATCAAATGGGTAGTTACGCTATGACAGTGCCATTACCTTCGGCACTTGATAATCAACAAGAGGGGTTTCAAAAGTTAGTTGAACTGGGGTACAAGGAGGCATGGTCCTCGGAGGCAAATGGCCCCGATGCTTTCATGCCTCTTGTTTTAGGAGCAGTCCATGCGCCCGAGTTAAGATTAGGAACCGCTATCGTGCCTGCCTATACTCGAGGCCCGGCACTTCTAGCTCAATCTGTTGCTACGATGGCTGCGATTGCACCCTCACGTTTCGTATTAGGTATTGGATCATCATCGAATGTAATAGTTGAGTCCTGGAACGGAATTCCTTTCAAGGAACCATATAGGAAAACACGCGACATCGTCCGGTTTCTTAAGCTTGCACTTACTGGAGAGAAAGTAGATGCAGACTTTGAGACACTGCAAGTGAAAGGTTTCAGATTGGGTATGTCTGCCCCAACTGAGAAAGTCCCGATTCTAGTTGCAGCTTTACGAGAGGGAATGCTTCGCCTGGCTGGGCGAGAGGGTGACGGTGCGATCATCAATTGGTTATCGGCGGATGACGTGAAAACGGTATCTAAAATAGTTCATGACCAAGGTCCTAACAAAGAGATAGTCGCCAGAATATTTGTATGCCCTAATGATGATTCGGAAACTGTTAGGGCACAAGCTAAAAGAGCAATAGCTTCTTATCTCAATGTTCCTGTCTATAGGAAATTTCATGAATGGTTAGGAAGGTCAGATGCTCTTGGAGAGCATTGGGAACGGTGGGATAACGGCGATCGTGCAGGTTCTCTTGATGCAATGCCTGACAGTGTTGTCGATGACCTAGTAGTTCATGGAACCCCTCAGGAATGCCGGGACCACATTGATCGATATATAGAAAACGGTGTTACAACTGCTGCTTTGATGATAATGCCATTTGGTGGCATTGACCCATATCAAGCAATTGAAGATCTTGCTCCTAGATAACGCCATTTTTTAAGAATGGTTTGCAAATTGTCCTTCAGATGAGAGAAAATTAGATAAGACAAGCGAACGGAGTTCACAATGGAAACCTCTGACAGCATCAACCAAGCTTTAGGGTTAATAGATGAACAATTAGGAAGAGTTCAAAGCCGCGAAATCATTTCCGCCACAGAAGTAAGTGATTTATTACTTGATATCCGTTTGGCCTTGATCCAATGTGAATCTCTTGAGAAACAGCCAGCCTCGGCTATTTGAAATTTATTTAATTGACTTTATCAGTTTTGTAAATATTAATCCCACTGCTGCTCCAGCTAGTACATCTGAAGCATGGTGTGCGCGTACATGAATCCTAGAAGTAGCTACCAAAGCAGCTACCAACTTGTATGCGGGTGCAAGTCTACTTCCTTTAGAAAGCACTGAAGCTGCTAGCACAGCGGAACTTGCATGACCGCTGGGGAAACTTGAAGTTTGAGGTTTTCTAAACTTATGAGGGTGAGTTTGCGACCCCATGTCTGGTCTGCTTCGTCTGAAAAGCCTCTTTATACCTTGGTTGACAAGCAATGATTCTGCCCCCAGTAGCAGAGATAACTCTAGAACAGACCCTCTTCGTTCAGGGTTGTTTATGCGACGTGCAAGATTGAGGGCATGCCAAATGATGCTGAAATCACCAGCAGTAGATGCGGCATAGAATATGCGATTTAATTGTTCGGAGGACCGTAATAATTCCCATCCGGTATCAATAGCAAGATCAAAATCATCTACGGCTGGTGGAAGGGATATATTTATTGGCTCATTCATTTTGCTCCCCCGTAAAAGCATATTCTTCATCTTGAGCTGAAACATTGCGTGACTTAACTTTATAGGCACCGTCGCTCGTTAAGGCTCCAGGCTTCCACCTATCTGGGGTGAATATCAAAGCTCGTGGGTAATCTTCAAAGAGCCATCGAGCAAAATTCCGCCTTGTCCACCCATTGATATCCGAGGCTTTAATCGCCATTTCAGTAGCCAAGCTGGATGTTAAAAAAGATTGCAACTGTCCTGCAAATTTATGGTCTCGAGCTAAAGACTTATCTAAGGATGATTGATAATTGGATTCTGCAACGGAGGGATCAAAGGGGCCTGCTTCTAGTAAGGCTAAGGCAGCGAGTCGTCCAGATAGAAGAGCTTGGGCGATCCCTTCACCTGTCATCGGGTCCGCTATTCCAATCGCATCACCGGCAAAAAGAACGCGGTTCTTTGATACCTTAAGGTCGTTCATTCTTGTTGGAATTGGCCAAGCCTTATGAGTGCCCTCTGGTATCGCTTGAGCGCCAAGGACTTCATTTATATGTGGTCTAGTTAATATATCTTTCCACAGGCGACCCATATCTTGGACCCTGTGGTTATGATCTCGTAAGATTCCAAAACCCACATTTGCTCGTTGTCCAGGGAGAGGGAAAAGCCACACATATCCTGGCAATAAATCTGTTTCAAACCAGACAGTTAAGTGTTGTGCGTTAGGTCCGGTGTTAGAGAAGTATTGACGAAAGGCATGCCAGTCTCCTCGGTATCGTTCTATTCCATTATTTGTAGCTTTTCTGACACTGGACCACATTCCATCGGCTGCAATAACATAACGAGCGAGAATGTCTGTGTCATCTGTTGTCTTTACTTTGACGTGATCATCTAATTGTTCAATATCTAAAAACCCAAGAGGGCAAAGTAGATTGGCGCCTTCTTTGCAGGCAAGTTTGAGGAGTTGGTGGTCAAGTTCAATTCTTGGAGCTATTGCAGCGAACTGACCTTTTCCCTTTGGTAATGGAAGTGTCGTTTTTTTCCTTTTGGGAGAGTAGATTACGGCGTCAGTTACAGTATTCCAACTTGCTATTGATTCGGGACGTAATCCAAGCTCATCAAGGATTCTCAATGCATCAGTTGTTAATCCATCTCCGCAACATTTGTCTCTAGGAAAAGCTGCTTTATCTATAATAGTTACGTTGACCCCTTTGCGGCATAGGTCAATGGCTGCTGCGCAACCGGCAGGCCCGGCTCCAACGATGAGTACGTCAGTGGAAAGATAATTATCCTGCACAACTTAAGGCTATCTGCAAGAAAGAACTCCTGCTCATCTGTTTACCTATTCACTGTTTTCTGGCTCTGGCTCTGGCTCT
>DDNP01000022.1:43849-83566 GCA_002341185.1 Candidatus Neomicrothrix sp. UBA2517
TCTGGCTCTGCCTCTGGCTCTGGCTCTGGCTCTGGCTCCGGCTCTGGCTCTGGCTCTGGCTCTGGCTCTGGCTCTGGCTCCGCAGGAGCTACAGGTGTTACAGAGTTAGACGGTTCAGAACTTTCACTTTCCCCTTCTGAGTTAATTGCAATTACTGAAAATGTATATGACTGGCCAGTCTCTAAACTAGGAAATATGCACGACAGCGCTGGAGGAATGGCTGAACAAGTTTCTCCTCCAGGTTCAGCAGTCACGATATATTCTTCAATAGGAAAATAGTCAGTGATATCAAAATCGCCTTCAGGTTCAGGTTTCTCCCAGGAGACAGTTGCCGAAGTATCACTAATTTCCGCAGTTGCTTCTAATGGTGCGCCCGGGGGTCTTGGATAAGTAGGCTCACCATCGCAATCAATACCATTTTCGGGCTGGTAGCGTGCAATAAAATCATCGTAAACCTCGGTTTGATCTGGGTATGTTCTGCGCCTAATCGTTTCTATAATCTCACATTCTTCGTACATTCTAAACTTCTGTTCGGCGACTTCTACATCGATATATTTAGTTGAGTAGAGACTTACGCTCACTGATGTATGAGTCCAAGTTGGCCAAATGAGAATTGGGTAAGGAGTAGTATTTCTCACTCTCACATCTGGAGTAGGCCATGAGATAGTGGATTCGATGCCTTTCCGTCCTGCAAAGTCCGTGTATCTTTGGAACCAAATAGTGTGAGGGAAATAGGCTTCAATCTCTAACCCAGCATAAAAAGATGCCTGGAAGAAGGTTGTTGCAAATTGTGAGATTCCGCCGCCTACATCCTTAGTCAGTTCGCCGTTTACGATTACTCCGGCTTCAACAAAACCCTTAGACTCTGTCCGCTCTCCTACAGCAGTATTTAAAGAGATCATCTCACCCGGTCTGATAATCTTTCCTTGGATAAGTTCAGCAAACTTTTGGATATTCGCTACTCTGCTAGCGCAACAAGGGTGATGGGTTGTTGCCTTTGAGATCAATTCTGTAACTCCGTATGCGCTCAATAGTTGATTAGTTCCGTCGGATGCATCAATTAATTTAAGGTTAACGACTGGTTGCCCGGAGTTAATTGCATCGATTATCAAACCAGGAGAGTCGCTTGAACAGCAAGCTTTTGCGCTCAAATTTAGAATTCTGAGCTCCCCATCTTCGACTGATAACTCAGGTTCGTCAGCACTATCTGCAACGATTCCCTCCAAGGCCGTATTAACTGATTCCGTGATTTTAAGTTCGTCAAATTCATAGCTAGGAACCCCGTTTTCTATTGTAAAGCGCATCCAATTTCGAATTTCTTGTGGAGAGAAGTTATGTGTCCGTGAACCTACCGATACTGCTAATCCACCTGTAGTGAGATTGTTCATTGATTGAGCAAATTCCGAGGCATCTGATTCGGTTAACAGGGGAGTAATGTCTTTCGTTTGGACGTTGACTTCAATTGGGTTTTTGCCTGCACGGGCTGCAGATAAAACATCTGACTGGATCGTGTCTATATTAAAAGCTTTCGCTGGTATACCTGGAACTACAATAACGGTACCATTTTCTACTTTCCATTTAGGCTCGATAGGTGTAGGTTGCTCGGACACTACTAACTCTGTTAGCTCCTGGGAAAGCCCAGACTGTAGAAATACTACCACGCTTGAAGTCCTCTTTGTGAATAAGCCTTTCGCCCACCTGAATGGTTCAGTTATTAAACTGCCTTCACCGATTTGAAGAATTAATTCAGCTGAAGCGAGAGGGTCAAGCGCAATTCCAATAGCGCCTGCAGTAGTCTCGACTTTCCCATCGGGGGTTTTGATAATGACAGGAGTAGATGAATAATTAGACGAGATATTTTCGAGAACAATAGATAATTCAGATGGGGTTAGTCCAGCGACATCATAGTTAGATACGGAAACATTTCTAGCAACTTTGCCATCAAAGCGTGCACTATCAATCGCCCAAATCGCTATTAAAGCAAAGAACAATGTGAGAATAGAACCGAACGAAACTTTAGCAAACGGAGTACGAAAAATTTGAATAAAGGCGGAGTCGCTTTTAGATTTAGCATGTTTGGGGTTTCGGCTAGGGGATGGTTTTTTTGAAGACACTATGCTCTCACAATACTTTATAATTTCTGAATGTAGTGATCAGTAATTACTTGAAGCCTAGAAAAGCCGAAGGTTTAGTGATTCCATCCCTCGAAGTTCATCGTAATCAATTTCAACAGTACTAATTTCTCTGTCTTTTGCGAGTGTCTTTGCTTGTGGGGCTATTTGTTGAGCTGCGAAGATCCCGCGAACAGGCCTGAGTTTCGGGTCTTTGTTTAGGTAATCTAAATAACGTGTAAGTTGCTCAACTCCGTCAATGCCACCTTTGCGTTTTATTTCGACTGCTACCGCTATTCCGTTTGTATCGCGACATAGTAAATCTACAGGCCCGATTTCAGTGAAATACTCTCGTTTGCTCAACGTAAGTCCGCTTTCGAGATGTTGCGGGTTCTCTGCAAGTAATTCCTGTAGGTGAGCTTCTACTCCATCTTTAGTTAAGCCTGGATCATCTCCGAATTCATAGGAAATATCCGAGAAAATTTCTTCAATCTTTATTCTGAGCTTTTCCCCTTTGGGGTTAGTGATTACCCACTCATCTAGGTTTTCAATAATGCGATTTGGGGCGTTCATCCACATTAAAGGCTTATAGGCACCTCCGTCAGCATGGATAGCAACACAGCCATCGGACTTGTTCAGAATTAGTCTCTTAGCCGAAGGGAGGTATGCTTCCAGCCTTCCCTCATAGGACACGGAACATTGAAGAACGATAATTCTCATTCAGAGACCTTACCTTAAAATTTCTAGTTAAAAATAGCCAGAACGCTATCGGCCAATTCTTTTCGGCAGATTAAAAGCTCAGGAAGGTAAGTGTTGCGTTGATTATAAAGAAGTGGAGAACCATCTAATTTCGAAGCGTGTAATCCGTTTGCTAGAGCGACGGCTACGGGGGCACAACTATCCCACTCATACTGACCACCTGTGTGTACATATATCTCTGCATCACCCTTTACAACCGCCATTGCCTTAGCTCCTGCTGAACCCATAAGTATTATTTCCCCTGATAGTTCATCAGCAATTATTTGGGCAGCAGGGACAGGTCTAGTCCTACTAGAGGTAATTCGTATCTCAGTAATTTCTTTCAGGGGCAAGGAGGGATCATTACTGCAAAACGTGGTCCCAATATCAGGCATTGCGACTGCTCCAACAGTTGGTATTCCTCCCTCGACAAGGGCAACATGCACTGCCCAGTCGCTTCTATCAGTCTCCCCGAACTCTTTTGTTCCATCGAGAGGATCTATAATCCAAACACGATTTGAATCTAACCTTTTAAGGTCATCTTCTTGTTCTTCCGAAAGTATCGCGTCATCGGGTGAAACGTCGAGAATTAATCCACAAAGCAATTCGTGAGATTCCTTATCAGCTATTTCCCCCAGAGTACTTGACGGGACATCTGAATCTGATGCTGATTTCCTGAGCAACATCAGTAATTTTCCTGCTAAGGATGCTGACTCCCTAGCGAGTTGAAAATCGGATTCAGTTGGCATAAAAATTTATTTTCTTGGATAAGTCAAGACTTTCCATTTGGACCCTTTGGCGTTCTTATAATTTCCTTTTCAGGATTAATCACCACGTTCTTTACGTAGCTTCTTTGAATGTTCTTCAAGTTTCTTTCGTTGGTTTTTGCTAAGGCTAGTAATGCCAGATTCAGCTACTTGATCTAAAATTTTGTCAATCTCACGTTCAGCGCTGGATTCTTTCTTCTCAGATAAGGTTTCCAGTTTTAAATGACGACGTTTATGTTTTCCTCTTGAAGCACGAGAGCCCCTTGCTGGAACATTCCCAGTTACTAGAGCAGGTAAACGAATTTTTGGAACCCAGTGAAGGTCGTTAGCGTATCCGAATGACCTAAACCCTACAAGGGCGGAAGCTGCGACCGCTATCAGCATTATTAGCTGCGGTCCTGACCGAACTGAAAGCGCTTGAAGGATATCGAGACCGTAAATAACTCCTACTATTCCGTAGGCGGGAACTCCTGGCCAGAAACGAGCGGTGGGGTACTGTGCAGCGAAAGCGATTAGAACACCTAACTCAACGTATCTGAGCCCATACATTAATTCCGAAGGAGAGTTACCTAACCCATAGAGAAAAACAGCAACGCCGGGGAGCACTGTTAGCATGAGTAGGAAAAACATGAAGGGTCGCCTTCCCATAAGGTTTTCAAGCTGATTGCCTAGCAAATATAGAATGAAGAAAAGGAAGATCGTCCAAATGCTAGGTTGATTAACAAGAGGCCAAGTTATAAGACGCCAGATTTCACCTTCGCTTATTTTATCGGAGTCCAAAAGAATCTTTCTACTGAATTCTTTTCTTGGTCCCTCAGCAACCCAAATAAACACGGAGAGTACACCTAAAGAAATAAGAGCAACTGTTGTTGTCACGTCAACACGACCGACGCGAAACCAGGGCTCGTTACCTCCGCTCCATTGATTTGAATATGAAAACCGGTTAGACATAACTTCAAAACTAGCCTTTCAAAGACTATTTTGAACAACCCATATCAACGTTTCGTAAGAGCGCGATTAAATGCACGCTTATGAGCAAGCTCCGAATATTCATCATTTAGCTGCTCAAGTTCAACAGTTTCTGAAGTTCTATGTTCTAATGCCCACATCAAAATCAGGTCTGCTAGTTCAGGGTTCTTTGGCAAGAGTGGGCCATGTAAGTATGTTCCAATCACTCGCTGCTGAACAGCCCCCTCAATTTTACTGAAAGAATTATTCCCATATCCGTGGAGGACCTTACCTAACGGGCGTGACTCTGAACCGAGATGAGTCTGCCCTATGTGATTCTCATAGCCGACAATAGTAAATTCTTGATTATCCAAAGTCGCAGAAATAGCTATATCTCCAATCAAGCGCTTTTCACCGGCGATAGTCGCAAGGTCAAGAATGCCGACTCCTTCAAGTTCAGATCCCAAAGCATCCACATAGCTTTTTCCAGCTAATTGAATCCCGCCGCATACCCAAAGGAAAGCCACTCCATCATCAGCAGCGGAACGAATAGCAGGTGACTTTTCTGATAAGTCAGAAGCGATAAGATTTTGATCTTTGTCTTGGCCACCGCCTAAATAACAAAGATCAAAATCATTCGGCATAAATTTTTCACCAATGCCAACACTGGTTACCTTCGCTGAATGTCCTCTCCACTGCAACCGTTTAGTTAAAACTGAGATATTTCCCCGATCTCCATAAATATTCATATGATCGGGATATAAATGACATATACGAACTTCTGTCATGCCCCGTCCTTCCAGAAAGCATGCGTTAAATCTCGCTTGACTAGTTCATCCCTGAAGTCGAGCATCGCTGTATATGAAGGCAAAACAAATATTTGGCTATTTGCAGGGATAGAAGTTACTAAGTCATCAATCAAATCCGCGATGCTATCGAAAATCGTTATCTTTTCTTCTTCAAATCCGCCATATAGAAAACGTAGTGCTACATCGTAAGCTCGCTCACCACCGATATGAAGCGTTTCTATCCTGCCAAAAAATCTTTCATAATCGACATCCCAGATCCAGCTCACATCTCTTCCGTCAGCAATTTGGTCATTCAGTAGTACGCAGAGGTGGATCGGTCCAGTCTGGAGAAGCACGGTATCAATATTTGCGTTTGTTCCAGCTGGATTTTTAGCTAACAGAATATGTAGTTCTAGCTGGTCTATAACTACCTTTTCTGTTCGTCCAAATGCGGCAACTGTTTGCTGGATCGTGGAGGCTATGCGATTGGGATCTACATCAAGTTCGTAAGCAGCAGCAAAAGCCGCTAAGGCATTATAAACATTATGGAGACCTGGTAATTTTGAACTGACTTCAAAAACATTCGAGTTATTTGAAACTGTAAAATTGCTCTGAGATAGTCCGTCTAGTTGAATTTCTGTGGCTTCAAAATTTAACTTTGGTCTGGCTAAATCGCACTCGTTGCATTCCCAGTTTCCCATATGGCTTAATGTGGCTTGGCTATAGTGAAGCGAGGCTTGGCACTCCGGACAGTTCGTTGAGTCGGAAGCGTGCTGAAGCTTCTCGTGGGAATAACCAAATGCATTCCCAAGTCCAAAGAACACAGTTCCAGTTCGCTGTAAACCGATATGAGCCAGTGTGGGGTCGTCAGCGTTCACTACCAGCTTCGTATGATTTGGAAGGTCCATAACCATTTGTTGCCACTTCTTAGCAAGGGTTTCAAGCTCTCCGTGCCTATCTAACTGATCTCTAAATAAATTCATGAGGATAAGCATTTTAGGGTTACTTTGTTTGATGATTTCCGGCAAGGCAGCCTCATCGACCTCAAGCACGCCGATTTCCTGATCAGCTTTTTTCGTTAGCAGTGCAGTTGCTATACCACTCTTTAAATTCGCTCCTGAAGAATTCGTGATACATCTAGTTCCATCACTACTAATAATTTCACTTAGGAATCTAGTGGTTGTTGTCTTACCGTTTGTTGCAGAAACGAAGATACTCCCTTGGGGTAAGGTACTTGCTAGTTTTGAGAAGGCATCTGGATGGATCTTCAATAAGGCCATACCGGGAGCAGAGGTTCCCCCACCTTGTTTAAGTATGGGAGAAAGAAAAGCTATAGCTTTCCCGATAAGTCGAGCAAAGAAATACATAACGTGATGTTACAACCTCTAGAGAGCCTAATTGAGTTCACCCAAACTTACTTTGCGAAGTACTCAATTACTTAATTTTGAATTTGCAGAAAACTAGATGGGAGCATTTCAACGATTGATTGATTTGTACTTTATTCGAGTTGGTTGGATGCTTCCTCCGAACTCTTTTTTGAGAAATGCTTCGTACTCGCTGAAATTTCCCTCAAACCACCGAACTTTGGAGGTTCCCTCGAAGGCAAGAACATGAGTAGCGATTCTGTCAAGAAACCATCGGTCGTGGCTAATGACCACTGCGCAACCAGCGTAATCCTCTAGTCCGCCTTCTAGTGCTCGTAACGTGTCAACATCTAAATCGTTGGTTGGTTCATCAAGAAGTAGTACGTTAGCCCCGCTTTTGAGTACCTTCGCAAGGTGGACTCTATTTCTCTCACCCCCTGATAAGTTGCCTACAAGTTTTTGTTGGTCTGACCCTCGAAAATTAAATGAGGCGGTATACGCGCGTCCGTTGACCTCCTTGCCACCTATAACCAAATTGTCTACGCCATTTGTTATCTCTTCGTAGACGCTTTTCAATGGGTCTAGGGTCTCGCGAGATTGATCAACGTATCCAAGGTCGACCGTTGGGCCGATACTTATAGTGCCGGAATCAACTGGCTCATTTCCTGTTAGCATTTTAAATAGTGTGGATTTACCAGCTCCATTAGCTCCGACAATTCCGACGATTCCTGCTTTGGGCAAAGAGAAAGAAAGATCGTCTATAAGTAATTTTTTGCCAAACCCTTTAGAAAGTCCTTCGACTTCAATTACGAGGTCACCAAGTCTTTGGTCAACTGGAATATTGATTTGGAGTTCTCTTTGCTGGCGATCGCTTGATTTTGATTCAGCGAGGAGCTTATCGTACGCAGCTAAACGCGCCTTGCCTTTAGCTTGTCGAGCTTTTGGTGCCATTCTTACCCATTCAAGCTCGCGGGTTAAAGTTCTTTGACGCGCAGCGTCTCGGTTCTTTTCTTCTGATAGTCGCTTTTCTTTCTGCTCTAACCAACTTGAGTAGTTCCCTTCATAGGGGATTCCACGCCCTCTATCGAGCTCAAGAATCCATTGAGCAACGTTGTCAAGAAAATATCTATCATGTGTGATAGCAACCACAGTGCCTGAGTAATCACTAAGGAATTTTTCCAGCCAAGCTACAGACTCAGCATCAAGATGGTTTGTTGGCTCATCCAGCAGGAGTAAGTCTGGTTTCGAAAGAAGTAACTTGCATAGTGCAACTCTTCTTGTCTCACCACCTGAAAGATTTTCTACTCCAGATTCGCTAGGGGGAAGACGAAGAGCATCCATAGCTATCTCAACCATTCTTTGGAGGTCCCATGCTCCAGCAGCTTCTATCTTGCTCTCAATATCAGCTTGTAAGGTCCCGAGCTTTTCAAAATCTGCATCTGGGTCTGACCACGCTGCCAAGACTTGATCGTAATCTTCCAATAATGAAGCGATTACGCCAACTCCATCCATGACATTTTCTTGGACTGTTTTCTCTTTGTTAAGAATTGGCTCTTGAGGCAAATAGCCAACAGTAAATGGAGGGGTTAGTCTCGCTTCACCTGAAAATTCGTCGTCTAATCCGGCCATGATTTTAAGTAATGACGATTTCCCTGCTCCGTTCATTCCCAATACACCTATCTTGGCTCCTGGGAAAAAGGAAAGACTAATATCTTTGAGAACCTCTCGATCTGGGGGGTAGAAGCGAGAGCATTTATGCATAGTAAAAATATATTCGTGAGCCATTCATTTGAGGGTAGCTCCCTATCTAACTCTTTTTGGGTATTTCTGACTATGTCTTTAGGTAAGACAAGCCGTAAGATCATGCCATGATCCAAGCCATACTTTTCGATTTTGGAGGTGTAATTACAACCAGCCCCTTTGATGCATTCGAAAATTACGAAAGAGAAATTTCCTTACCTCTTGGAGCCATACGCCAAATAAACAGTACGAACCCGGATTCCAATGCGTGGGCAAAATTTGAACGCAATGAGGTAAGCAAACAGGAATTCATGGCTGCTTTTGAAGATGAAGCTCGTAGTCTGGGTTATACCTTGCGAGCCGACCGGGTGCTCCAATGCTTGGAAACTACAATTCGCCCGAAAATGATTCATGCAATTGAAAGGCTACGTCTGGATTATAAAATAGCCATTCTGACCAACAATCTTCAGGAAAATGTCGAAGGATCAGAAAAAAATATGCAAAGCCCCACAGCTCACTTAAGCCAGGTAATTGACTTAGTCGATGAGGTTATAGAGTCCTCAAAGGTTGGAGTGAGAAAACCTGAAAAAGCATTTTATGAAAAAGCATGTAAAACTATTGACGTTGACCCTAAAGGATGTGTATTTCTTGATGACCTTGGTATAAATCTGAAACCCGCCCGAGAAATGGGTATGAAAACAATTAAAGTTATCAATGAAATGCAAGCACTTATTGATTTGTATGAGATCCTTGGGTGAAGGGATTGTAAGGGCAGAACTGATGCGAATAGCTACATGGAATGTGAATTCTCTAAAAGCAAGAATGCCGAGGGTGATTGACTGGGTATCCAGATTTAGTCCCTCAATTCTCTGTTTGCAGGAAACAAAGATGGCTGCGGATGCATTCCCTCATTCTGACTTCAAAGAGATGGGTTATGAAAGTGCTCATAATGGCGAAGGAAGATGGAATGGAGTCGCCATATTAAGTAAGGTCGGGCTAGATGATATCTATCATGGTTTTGATGATGGGAAACCAGATGACCCAGACGCTCGAATAATTTGGGCAACTTGTAACGGTGTGCGTATCGCTAGTGCATACATCCCTAATGGCCGCGAAATAGGGCATGACCACTACCACTATAAACTCGACTGGTTAGCCAGACTTAGGTCTCATTTAGAACTTAACCACGACCCTAAAGAGAATCTCGCACTTCTTGGCGATTTCAATGTTGCGCCAGAGGATAGGGATGTATGGGACATTGCTGCGTTTGAAGGCGCAACTCATGTAAGCAAACCTGAAAGAGATGCTTATTTCAAAGTTTTAGAATGGGGTCTAGTGGATTCTTTACGTGCTCAATACCCAAACGAAGATGGGATCTATAGTTTTTGGGATTACCGTCAAGGGAGTTTCTACAAAAAAATGGGAATGCGAATAGACTTTATTCTGCCAACAAGATCTATGAACGGGAACATGGAGACAATTGTTATTGATAGAAACGCTCGAAAAGGTGAAAAGCCTTCTGACCACGCACCAGTTGTGGCTGACTTTTCATCAATTTAATCAGTTCTAAACTGAATCTGCTAATTCTTCAGAGCCAGGAAGTTCACCAATAGGACCGATGATGGTTAATTGGTCGTCAGCTATTAATTCTGTTGAAGGGTCAGCTCTCAAGACTGTTTCTCCCCTTCGTATTGCTTCAATATGAAGGTCTTTATCTAGAGTAAGGTCTCCAACTTTTTTGCCAATAAGCGACCTCATTGATGTCTCGGGAAGAAGCGGGTATTGCCCGATCTCCAATCCTGGTAAGAGTCCGTCCTTGACTTCTGCTTCGTGTGCTGCATCCAAAGAGACAGCAGACTTATCATCGTCAAGATAGCCAGCTAGTTCTCCTGCGAGTCGGAGTACCCGGCCAGGTTTCGCAGTAGTCCCAGCAAGAAAGAACAAAGCATTTACGCGTTCATTTCTTCCTCCCCACTCAACCGGTATTATTATTCCCGCCTCACTTTTGACTATAACAAGATGGTCATCCACTGCATCATCAAAAAATGCGACTGGAGTAGCGGTGGGGTGAGTTTTTGAAGGCTGAATCCAAAGCGAACCTGATTTTAAGAATTGTTCGTTGACTTTTTCAGCTTCGATACCTATTCGGTTACTCAATACTTGAGAAGCTCGAGTAGCAGCAAGATTAATATCTCCGTCTTTGGGAACATAAAGTACAGAAGCTCTGGCAACTAGCCCTGCATAATCGTCTTCGGAACGGAGTCCGTGGCTTTGCATAGCGGCTGAAATCTCACGATCAACGCTTGTATCAGCAGAGCGGCCTAGTCGCTCATAAATATGATGGATTGCTCCAGCTTTTTGTGTCGCTTTCTTTTTCCCTATGAAGTGATACCAAAGAAGTGTCATTAGTGTCGCCGCACATACTAAGAGCAATGGGAAAGTACCAAGTTTCACGATCAAGTAGATAGAAATACAAATTCCGACTATTTGCGTGAATGGATAAAAAGGAGTTTTGAAACCAGGGGCGTACGAAGAAATCTTAGCTGAACGAAGGACGATTACTGCTAGATTTACAAGACCAAGTTTCACTAAGACAAAAGCGCTTGCAAGTTTAGCAATTGCCCCTGCTCCGAAAGCAACCACAACGAATCCCATTCCGGCTCCAGTTAGGACTATGCCCCAGACTGGCGTCCCAAATCTGCTTAGCTCAAGAAATCTTGAATTCATGAGTCCATCGCGACTCATGGCCATAGGGTACCGCGCTGCAGCAAGAATACCGGCGTTAGCTGCAGACGCAAAAGCAGCGAGTGCGGCTGCAATTACAAATCCCGCACCAATTGCAGGCATAAAATATTCCGCAGCAGTATGAAGTGGGGCCTGATCGGTTATTAGAGTTTCTGCAGGGACAGCAGCAACTGCAACTAATACCCCGACTGTGTAAACAATCGTGCTTACTATCAACGAGAGTATGACCCCTAAAGGTATATTTTTTGAGGGATCTTCAACTTCCTCTGCAATGCTAGCTACTTTTGTCAAACCTCCATAACTGATAAAGACAAGACCAATTGCAGCAATAAAACCACCTGAGCCACTCGTGAAAAATGGGTCGAAATCACCTAAACCGTTACTAGCTTCAGGAATACCAGCGATCATGTACCAGCCCATAACAGCAAGAAGAAAAGCTACCATGCCCATTTGTAAGGAAGCGCTAGTTTTTGAACCAACGATGTTCAAAATAGTGAAGAAAGCTATGAGGCAGATTGCTGTAGGTTTTGCGGGTAAATCAACTATCAAGTTTAGATATGCGCTCATACCTACTAAAGCGAAAGCGTCTTTCATTACTAAAGAAACCCAAGTAGATACTCCGCTGAGGGTACCTCCCGCAGGTCCAAGTGCCCTTGCTAGAAAATAGTAAAGACCACCTGCGCGAGGCATAGCTGTAGACAGTTCGGAAACGCTTAACATCGCTGGTAACGCAAGAAGACCAGCGACTAGGTATGCAAGAACCGCTGATGGTCCGGCTTTATCGACCGCAAAGCTTGGAAGGAAGAATAAACCAGCACTAATGGTCCCACCTGTACTTAAGACGAAAACATGTCGCAGTCCTAATGACCTTTTGAGATCTGAAGAGGTTGAGTCCTTTCCGGCCATGTGAAATCTTAGCAATTCTAAATAGCTAATGATAATATCAGGAAAAGATTTCAATGATTTGATCTCCGAAGCGATCGATCATTACTGAACTGATTTGGGGGATTCGGCTTAAATCCTGGAGTGTTTTGGGTTCCTGAGAGATTATTACTTTAATAACTTCATCAGAGAGTACAAGCTCAGGCGTGGAATCATTTGCTTTCGCTATATTCTCCCGTAATCTATCTAATTCCTTGGCATTACTCTTGCCTGTGTTGTTATGAAGGCTTTGATGAACTGAACTTCCTAAAGGTTTCCGATCCTTTCGGATCGTTTCAACTTTAACCTGTTTGCCACGACCGAAATTGAGTGGTGTAGGGTCCAAGAGACTGTTGATTTCTTTGATATAAATTGATGGTTTTCTGTTTCGTTTAGTTCCCAGTAAACGATTTCTGGCCCATGAGATATGAAGTTCTTTCTCAGCGCGTGTCAATCCAACAAAGAATAGACGCCTTTCCTCATCTTGAGCAGAATCGGTTCGAGCATGAGCAATGGGGTGAAATCCTTCCTCAACCCCGCAGAGATGAACAATCTTCCACTCCAGTCCTTTCGCCGCATGAAGCGTCAGAATTTGAACATGATCACTCTCGTCTGATGCAACTTCAGCATCGGTATCAGTGGCAACTTTATATTTGATTCTCTGCTCTTTGAAAGTTTCTAATATTGGTGATATCTGAGCGTGAGTTCTCACTAACACTGCTTGGTCGCCGAACGTAATGGATTCGCTTAATAACTCTTTGATTAAATTTGCAATGCTTTGCGCCTCTGCGTATTCATCTTCTACCGCCCTGATAGTTGGCAATCGCCCTTTTGGTATCCGAGGTACTAAACTTTCCATGTTATGAAGAAGTGAAGTGGCTGGAGCTAATATTTCCGGAGTTGATCGAAAATTATCTCTTAAAGTAATGGTCTGTGAATCCGGGAAAAATTCTTGGAAATTATTTAGAAATCTTGAATCTGCCCCATTCCAAGAATAGATAGCTTGACAAGGGTCCCCTACAACGGTTAAAGAACTCTTAGAACTTAGCCAGGCTTGAAGGAGTCCGAATTGTAAAGGATTTACATCCTGAAATTCATCAACGAATAAATCTCTATATTTCCAATGACGAGACTCGGCATAGCTGATGTCTTCAGCCAGATATTCAATCGCGAGCTGGATAATATCATCGAAATCAATAAAGTTTCCCTTACGCTTTAAGCTCAAATACTTCCGGAAATGCTCTGCCACAGACGAAAATGGAACCAAATCTATGCGTTCAGCTTTTTCAGCTTCGCCTATGTAATCTTCAACTGAAATTCTTTGTGCGGTAGCCCAATTGATTTCACCTAGGACAAAATTCCGTTCGGTATTCTCATATTTATCTGGCAAGACTCGGTTAACGTAACCTGAACGATTCGTAATAAGTTCAGGTTGCTCTCTAATTCCAATGTCTTTCCATCTTGCCTTAACCTGCTTGTAAGCAATTGAATGAAATGTTCCAGTATGCACTGAGGAAGCTTCTCCTAATGATCCCAGCCTACTTTTAACTTCTCGCGCTGCCTTGTTCGTGAATGCAAGACAAAGTGAGTGAGCGGGTTCTATTTTTACGGCATTTATCTGATAGGCGATGCGTTGAGTAAGGACTCGAGTCTTACCAGTGCCGGCACCAGCAAGTATTCGCAGCTGACGTGCATCAGAACGGATAGCTGCAAATTGATCATCTGTTATGTTGCTATTAAGAAACTCCACGGGATGAGACTACCGTGTAAATCTGCCAAGTATCTAGTGAAGAAGCTAATGGCTACTAATAACGCAGTAGAGTATGGCAACATGGCATACGAAAAACTATCGTTAAATGAGGACGAAGCCATTACTTTAGAGCTCCGCAAGCATCCGGTAGCCCTAGCAAAATCAGTCATAGGCATCATTGCCGTATCCGTGGTCCTTATCTTGCTTTATGCGCTAACAAATATGTGGTGGTTCCTCCTCACTTGGACGTGGTTCGGACTTCTTCTATTTGCGCGTTACTTAAATTACAGGCAAGAAAGACTCTTTGTAACTAACCAACGAGTTGTTTTCAAGCACGGAATTTTTCATACCCGTACTTACGATATTCCATTATCTAGAATCTCGGCTGTTAGCTCGTATCAAAGTATCATCGGACGAATTATAGGATACGGTTCGATAAATATTGAACACTCCGAAGTTAAAAGAACAACGTATCAGTTGGTTCCCAAGCCAGAACTCATCAAGAGAGTAATCGCACAGCTCACTCAATAAATTAAGTTCAAGACTGCCATACCTCGGTTTGAAATAAATGTATCTTCGGTAAAGAATAGACAAGAACATTCAGGAGGTCACAATGGGTCCATTAGAAGGTAAACGAATTATCGAGATTGCAGGGATAGGGCCGGGGCCGTTTTGCGCGATGTTATTAGCGGACCTCGGAGCGGAAGTAATCAGAGTCGATAGAGCCTCAACGGTCCCAGAAGAAATACCTGACTCACCAAACCTTGACTTACTAAACAGAGGAAGGAGTTCCATCGGGGTAGACCTAAAAGCTCCAAAGGGCGTTGAAACTGTTCTCAAATTAGTGGAAAAATCTGATGCTCTTATTGAGGGCTTTCGCCCCGGTGTGGCGGAGCGACTAGGAATAGGTCCTGATGTTTGTCTTCTCAGGAACCCGAAATTAATTTACGGCCGGATGACAGGTTGGGGCCAGAACGGTACTTATTCCTCAATGGCTGGCCATGACATCAATTACATTGCTCTATCAGGAGTATTAGGCATGATAGGACGTGAAGGTGAAAAGCCTGTTCCCCCAGTTAATCTGATAGGCGATTTTGGCGGGGGAGGAATGCTACTCGCATTAGGAATCTGTGCAGCATTAGTGGAAGTTGCTGAAAGCGAAAGGGGGCAGGTAATTGATGCTGCAATGACCGATGGGTCAGCGCTCTTAGCTACTATGGTTCATTCATTTAAAGCGATGGGTATATGGGGAGACCGTGGAACAAACCTTCTTGATACTGGCGCCCCCTTTTATGATGTTTTTGAGTGCGCAGATGGACAATACATATCGATAGGTTCTATTGAGCCTCAATTCTATTCTGAGCTTCTTCGAATAATCGGACTTGAGAAAAGCGGGAATTTGAAACAAATGGATAGGGCGAATTGGGCAGAAATGAAATCTAAAATTAGCGACTCTATTAGAGGAAAAACTCGAAAGGAATGGGAAGGTTTAATGGAAGGAACAGACGTCTGTTTCGCTCCTGTGCTCTCAATAGATGAGGCCTACGAACACCCTCATAACAAAGAACGCCAGACCTTCATCGAGATCGCAGGCACTATGCAACCCGCTCCAGCACCAAGGTTCAGCAGAACTCCTAGCTCAGTAGCATCACCACCACCTCACGCTGGTCAACACACAGATCAAGTATTAATAGATTCAGGATTCACCACAGATGAAATTGCGTTGCTAAAGGAGGAAAAAATAATCAAATAATTTCTCAAATCGCAACTCTTTAATATCTTGACTCCACAAATGTTCCACTTACCTGCCATCATTGTTATATGACAGTGATAAAAATAAACGCAATTACAGTGCCCAAAGAAATGGGCGAAGAGGTAGCGCAAAGATTCGCCTCCAGAGCAACCTCAGTTGACGACGCAGAGGGCTTTGAGGGCTTTGAACTGATGCAACCTGAAGACGGAAGAAACCAATGGCTAGTCGTTACAAGGTGGGCAGATGATGCCTCGTTTGAAAAGTGGAGATCGTCGGGACAAGCAGCTCATGCTCATAAGCCCGCTGAAGGTACGGATGAGAAACCGTTAGGACTATCAGCAGAATTGTGGCACTACAGCATTTCGGTCACTTCACCAAAGAATAGTTGAGAAATCATTGGGCTTACGAGACCTCCACACAACCATTGCTTTCATTCTAATCATTTCTAATGCAACAACAGGAATTTGGGGGGTTCTCATCGATAAAGAAGTCATAAAGACACCTCGTTTCTTTTGGGTAGTGATAGCCGTTGCACAAACTATCGTCTTTGCCCAAGCTTCTATAGGAGTAGGACTCCAAGCCAAGGAAGGCATTGAACCGAATGATTTCCACTATCTTTACGGATTTTCAATGATAATTGCAATTGCCCTTCTCTATGGATACCGCAATACCATTGGGAAGAAGAAGTATTTACTTTATGGTTTAGGTAGTTTTTTTATAATGGGACTTGGAATAAGAGCTATGTTTCTAGGAACAACGTAATGTGGTCGTTAGCCAAAAATCGAGTACGTGATAGATATGAGAAATAGAAACCACAGCTATTTATTGGTTACAGGCGGAGCAGGATACATTGGCAGCCATACTGTTGTTGAGCTAATGGAGGCTGGCCACAATGTATTAGTGCTTGATAACTTTTCGAACTCATCTAGAGCATCTATTGAAGGAGTCCGAAAGATCTGTGGTAAGGAACCTATCCTCATAGAAGGAAATATTGCAGATGAAGAACTTCTACAAAATATCTTTAAAGAGCATCGAATAGATTCTGTGCTTCATTTTGCAGGACTAAAGTCCGTTGCAGATTCAGTATCTCAACCACTTAAATATTACATTGAGAATGTAGGTTCATCCTTATGTTTGTTTGATGTGATGGAGTGCAATAATGTAAGAAAAATTATTTTCTCTTCATCAGCTACCGTGTATGAACCAGCAGGAGAGCAACCATATTCTGAACTATCACCAACTGGTCCTGGGAACCCGTATGGTAAGACCAAGTTATGTGTTGAGCAGATCCTTCATGGTTTGGCAGTTGCTAATCCAAATTGGGAAATAGGCATCCTACGATATTTTAATCCAGTTGGGGCACATCCATCAGGTCTTATTGGGGAAGATCCCAAGCAGTATCCAAATAACCTTATGCCCTTAGTTATGCAGACAGCTATCGGGAGACGAAAGAAACTAGAGATTTACGGTGATGACTATGACACGCCAGACGGAACATGTATTAGGGACTATATACACGTTTTGGATCTCGCAAGAGGCCACTTATTAGCATTGGAATATCTAGAAAGACATCCAGGGATTCACTATTGGAACCTCGGAACCGGGAAAGGAATCTCAGTGAAAGAATTAGTGGAACAGGCTAAAGAAATAACCGGAACTGAAATAGAAACACAGGTTGTGGCTAGACGTCCAGGAGATAGCCCCATAGCAATAGCTGATCCCAGAAAAGCTAAAGAAGAATTATTATGGCATCCTGAATATTCTTTGGTAAACATGTGCGCTGATCATTGGAACTGGCAACGGCACCACCCTGATGGATATCAATAGCCCAAAACGCGCTCTAAGTAAGAGTTAGTGAAGTGCCCATCTGGGTCCAAGGCCTGCCTCGCCTCAGTGAATTCATTCCATTGTGGATATAGCTTAACTAAATCTGAAGAATCAAGATTATGAATTTTTCCCCAGTGAGGTCGTCCAGCAAATTGGCGCATAGCCTTTTCTACTTCGTGAAAGAAAGCTCTAGACTTCGCGTGGTTGTATAAATGAATTGCAATGAAGCCAGTGTCTCTTCCATTGGCCATAGAAAGAGGAATATGGTCGGCGCCCAATGTTCTGATTTCTACTGGAAACGTAACTGGGATACGCAACCCTTCAGTTATATGCCGAACCGCTTCAAATGCATCAAATAATTGCTCTCTAGGAACTGCATATTCCATTTCTATAAACTTGACCCTACGCTTAGAGCAGAAAATTTTATGACTGATATCCACACGTGTAGGTCTATCCCCCTCTTTGGTTAGCAACTGCATTGACCTATTTACAGTGCCAGGAAACCGCAACCAAAACCGGTTTAGTAGGTCAAACCCTAAGTTGCGAATAATTTCATCGTTAACGAACTTAGAAACTGTTTTAACCCTAGAAGGAAAAGAATTTGTCTTGTTGCATATCTTTATTTCAGCAATATCCGTGTAAGGAAACCAAAAGAACTCAACAAAGTCAGAACTTAATTCCGCGTGCTCAAAGCGGGAAATGATCTCAGGTAACCTTGCAGTGAACTCTGTCAATTCCAAATTAAAAGACCTAACACACTGAAGCGTTACACTAACTACGATTCCCAAAGCACCCAATGAAACCTTAGAAGCTTCAAAAAACTCAGCATTCTCTGATTCAGAGATGTCAACTATTGACCCATCTCCGGTGACAATTCTGATTCCCACAACAGCAGAACTGATTGAGTTAAAAGTAATACCAGTACCATGTGTTCCAGTCGCGATAGCTCCTGCAATACTCTGTGAATCAATATCACCTAGATTAGGTAGGGCCAAACCTAGTTTGTGTAATTGCGCATTTAAGTCAGAAAGAATTATTCCAGCGCCTACAGTAACTTGAAGTTTTTCTTTATCTATATCCAAGATGGAGTTGAGGTCCTGCAGAGAAACCAAAAATCCATCAGTTGACCCAATCGAACTGAAGCTGTGTCCATTACCGATTGGCCTAACTTTAAGTCTCTTTGCAACGCCTAAACCGACAATCTCACTTATTGCATTTTCGTTATCGGGCCTCAGAACACTATGTGGATACGACGTTTGATTTCCAGCCCAATTCAACCACTTATCAGTCAAAAGCAAACTCCCAAAATTCCATTATAAAATAAATGCAACTACCAGTCACGAAGGTCTACCTTCCATTCTTCCAGGACGTAGCCGTCTTTAACCCCAAGCAACTTAGGATGTTTTGCAATCGTCGGATCTACATGCGGAACACGAAGTTTGATTAAATCTCCAACCTTTAATTCAAGTTCGCTTTCCGGTTCTACTGGCCTAATCGTTGCATGCTCATCAGAACAGAACTCCACAACGCCACCTTTGAAACTTGGCTTTCCGTAATCCATAGAAAATGATTTAACTCCAGCGTCGCAAACTGCTCTTCCTTTATTTAGATCCTTTGAAATTATTGTTGAGACTATCGACAAGCTTTCTTCGAACGGAAGGTCAAGAGTCCCATATCGACTATCCATAAAGAGAAAGGAACCTGCTTGGATTTCTGTCGCTAATTCATTGAGGTCAAAAGTTCCAGTCCCACCGGCAGAGATAATGTCCCCTCCAGTAATTGAGTGAGCAGTTCCAAGTACGTGCATCGCTTTACGAACCCCCTTTTCCCGCTGGGATCTATCCTTGGTGAACATTAGGTGCCCTTCATATCCCATAACGCCACGAATATCTAAACCTTTTCGCTTAGCATGAGAACAAAGATGCTCCACCTCGGTTATGTCGCACCCGCATCGAGGTAGCCCAACGTTCACATCAATTAGAACACGACGAATGCCGGCTTCGCAGGCCGCATCAATTGTTTCAATAGAATCAACAGCAACAGTTAAATCAGCGCCTTGTTCGACCACGGAGCTTAGCCCAGATACATCCAGGGATTCGTTAGCAAGTAAAAGGTCGTCCCCGAACCCTGCAGTTATCATTCCTTCAATTTCTCTTATAGTTGCACAGCAAAATTTTGAATACCCAGCCTGCTCTAGTATCGAAGCGATGGAGGTTGATTTGAATGCCTTTACATGAGGTCGCAGCATTAGGCCAGGCTTAATAGCTTGCATTCTTTCAAGATTCTTATAAAAAGTATCAAGCTCAATTGCTAGAAAAGGGGTCCGAAAGTCAGTTAGTTTGCGCACGAGGCGAGGTTACATAAATTACATCGCAGCTGCAATGCCTAGGTCAGCAAAACCCTTTTCCTCATAATTGCGTCGGAACATTTCTCTGAGCTCAGTTGCTTGTTTGTCATATTCAGAGCTGTTATCCCAAGTTCCTCTAGGATTTAGAATCTCATCAGGTACACCCTCACAAGTAGTTGGCATACGTAAGTTCAAGATGGGTTGAGAGACAAGTTCGCTCCCATCAAACTCGCCCGAAAGTGCAGCGTCAAGTAATTTTCGAGTGTGTTTGAGAGACATCCTTTGTCCGACGCCGTGTGGTCCACCTGTCCATCCTGTGTTTAAGAGTATGCATCTTGTATCGTGTTCAGACATACGCTTGGCAAGCAGTTCGGCGTACACATGGGGCTTTTGTGACATAAAGGGACCTCCAAAGCATGCAGAGAATGTGGCCTGAGGCTCTGTAATACCGACTTCCGTACCAGCAAGCTTTGAAGTAAAGCCAGTAACAAAATGGTACATAACTTCTTCCGGACTGAGAATAGATACTGGAGGTAATACTCCAAACGCATCAGCTGTAAGCAGCACGATGGTTTTAGGATGAGGGCCTGCAGCCCCCTCAGCTACACCAGGGTTGCAAGTTAGAGGGTAGGCAAAACGAGTATTTTCAGTTCTGGACCCATCAAATAAATTAAATTCCTGAGGATTTGTGTCTTCAATACGTTTGCCTTCCAAAGGAGGCACGTTTTCAATCAGAGTGCCTTTCATGCTAAGAGCAGCAGCGATAACTGGTTCAGCTTCCTTGTCGAGATCAATAAGCTTTGCGTAACAACCATCTTCAAAATTTGATACGCCAAGGTCAGTCCAGACGTGTTCATCGTCCCCTATCAAAAGTCGATTAGGGTCAGCAGATAGGGTCGTCTTTCCAGTCCCTGAAAGCCCAAAGAGAATAGCGCTATCGTTATCTGGCCCAACATTGGCAGAACAATGCATTGAAAGTTGATCTTTACTCGGCAAAACGTAATTCATAACAGTGAACATGGTTTTTTTATTAACACCGCAATAGTCAGCGGGTCCTACAACTAAAGCAACGCGGTTAACAATATCCATGATTACAGCGCGGTTGGATTTAGTTTGGTCTCTTTCGGGTTCCGCTATAAAAGACGGAACATTCAGGATTGTCCATCCTGTTTCAGGCCGGTCCAAATCATCACGGACGGCTTTAGGAAACATAATGTTACAGAAGTAGGCATGGGTCGCATATTCGCCAATGAATCTATATGGTTCTGCAAATTCGGGATCCCAACCGCAAAAGACATCTGTCACATAGAGACTTCCCTGTTTGTTATTCAGGTACTCAACCACACGCGCGAAAAGCTTATCAAAAGCTAGTGGTTCAAATTTAGCAAAGCCATCTTTCCACCAAATAGTACTTTCTACCTCTGGTCGAGCAACAGCGAAAGTGTCATCTACTGGACGGCCGGTGCAGGTTGGATCACTGAAGTAGACAAGTGGACCTTCTAGACCAAGTGAAGTCGAGAAAGCTTTTTGTTCATTCGTATCTCCTTCAAGTGAGACGCGGCCTTTATCGTTCTCAATAGCTGCATAAAAGAGTTCATCTTGTGATAAACCGTAATGAAGCGTCACATTCTCAATACCAAACTGAGTTGATAGCGCTTGCTCAATTTTGTTCTTGGGGTGATCTGTCATTCTATTCAACCTCGTTATCAAACTTTATTGTAGGAAATCTGGTGTTCCCATATCTACTTCGGACCCTAAACGGAGATTAGTAGCCATTCCTATGTCATCAAGTTCAAAAATTACGCGCTGACCTTGTCGGAGCATTCTAAAGATAGAACCTTCAAGGGCATTAGGAGACAGTTCGTATTCAGTGAAATTACGTTCAGACATAACCACGCCGTCCTTCGTTCCTGGGTCGTATGACTTGATGACTCCTTGCACATTTTCTCCCAAATGAGACTTAGTTAGTTAAACAATAACTGACTTGAACCAATAGTTGCGAACCGTTAACACTTTTCAGGGATTTAACTAATTTCGGCAAAAGTAATTTAAAGTCGCCTTTCGTCTTCAGGTATTAGTACCATTTCATTCGTGGAACAACTCGAATCTTTCTCAATTGAACAAATACGAGACGTCATCCTTAAATATGATGAATGTCTCAAACTACATTGCGAGAATCTTAATTCGTTAAATGTATACCCTGTGCCTGATGGTGACACTGGAACAAATATGTCATTTACCTTGAGGTCGGTAGTTGAAGAGCTTATGAGTAAAGAGCATACGCCCGAAACGCAGTGGGAAGCGATACGTCATGGAAGCCTCATGGGGGCTAGAGGTAATTCGGGTGTTATTCTCTCGCAGATTCTTCGTGGCTTAGCGGATAGTTTCTCTTCGAAAATAGAGATAGGGAAGGATGAAATTGCTGAAGCTTTACTACACGCTTCCCAAGCTGCGTACGCTTCAGTTCTAAAACCAGTAGAAGGGACAATACTAACTGTTTCAAGAGAAATTGCTGAGAAAGCAAAAGAATTATCAACAAATGAAATTTCACTAACGTCATTCCTTGCAGAACTAGTTACTGAAGGTGAAGCTTCACTAAATCGAACACCAGATCTTCTCCCTGTCCTAAAAGATGCAGATGTCGTTGATTCAGGCGGAGCAGGGTACCTTCTGTTGATTCAATGCTTCCTTAACCTAGCCGACGGAACTGAGATAAAGCCACCGCCGAAAGCAAATGTTGCAACGGTTGGCATGACTCCAGTTCGCGAGAAAAGAGAAGACGGAACTTTAGATGTCAGTGAGTTGCGCTACGAGGTTATGTTTTTCCTAGATGCACCGGATTCCGAAATTGAGCAGTTTAAAATTGACTGGCAGGGCGTCGGAGATTCAATAGTCGTTGTTGGAGGAGATGGCTTATATAACTGTCATATTCATTCAAATGATATCGGTGCATCGATTGAAGCAGGAATTCGAGCAGGTAGACCTTATGACATAAGAGTCACTGATTTACAGGAAGAGCTTTTCCACACTGAGGACCATATAGAAATAGGCGGGGCGAGTCAGGTTATTTTCCCCAATCCGCGTTCCGAGAACACAGCCATAGTTGCCGTTGCAGCAGGAAAGGGCCTTCAGCAGATTTTTGCATCAATGGGTGTTAACGCAATCGTCACTGGCGGGCAATCTATGAACCCATCAGTTAAAGATTTGCTTGAAGCAGTAGAACAGATTGAAGCTGAAGAAATCGTAATTCTGCCCAATAACAAAAATATCATCCCTGTTTCTGAACAAGTTAATGAGCAAGTAAATAAAAATGTTTATGTCACACCCACTAGGAGTATCCCTGAGGGATTTTCAGCTCTATTGGCGTTTGACCCCGCCGCAAATGCAGAAACAAATTTCCTTGCTATGACTGCTATGGCTAAGTCAGTTATTACAGGAGAAATCACCCAAGCTGTGCGTGAAAGTGAAACAGAAGTAGGCAAAGTATACGAGAATGATTGGATTGGATTAGATAAATCCGGAGTTAGAGCAATCGAGAAGAGCCTCAGTGAAGCAGCATTTGGTCTTTTACGAGCTATTGTCAAAGAGGATCATGAGATACTGACAATTATTGAAGGTCAAGATTGCCCTGCAACGGTCACAAAAGAGCTCGTAGCCTGGCTTTCAGATACTAAGCCCAGTATTGAAGTGGAGGTGCACAACGGTGGACAGCCTCTTTACCCATACTATTTTGGTATTGAATGACTAAAACGTCTCCCTTCAGACTGAAGACTCGAATGCCAATATGGTATGAGCTCAGAACCCGGTTCGGACTCATAACAGTAACTGATGTCTGATTCAACAAGCCCGCTAACTCTTTCAAACTTTGAAGAAATCCCTCTTACGCGACTTAAAGGCATAGGGCCAAAAAAAGAAAAAGCGCTGAAGTCCCTAGGAATTTCCTCAGTCCTCGATATTTTGATGTACTTTCCACGGCGCTATATCGATAGAACGAATGAGGCAAAAATCTCATCCTTGCAAGTTGGTGATGAAGGAATGATTCTTGTGGAAGTCATCAATGTGAACAAGCAAAGAACTCGTAATAGAAGAGTTATAGTTACCGCAACCGTTACAGATCAAACAGGTAATGTGACAATAACGTTTTTCAATCAGCCATGGAGAGAACGACAACTTAAAGTAGGGTCCGAGGTAATTATTTTCGGCAAGCTAGATCAGTACAGAGGTGAGTTCAGAATGGTGAACCCTGTTGTCGACCTGATCGGCGACAAAACAGGAAGATTCATACCTGTATATCCGCAGTCAGGTAAAGCTGGTGTCTCTACTTGGGAGTTCGCTAGCTGGATTAAAGATGCTCTTGACAAATCTAAAGCTCGGGGTTTTGCTGAACCATTAACAAAAAGTATTAGAGAAGATCACGGTTTAATAAGTCGCGATAATGCATACTCGTCAATCCACAACCCAGCGAACTTAGGTGAAATGCTAAAAGCAAGAAAGCGTTTGGTCTTTGACGAATTATTACGTATTCAGTTGCTTCTGGTAGCTCGCAAAAGGCAACTAGAATCATCAACTCGCGGCATAAGCCACAGGTTCGAAGAAACGTTTTTTAATAAATTATTAGCTCAACTACCATTTAAACCGACAAATGCCCAACTAAAGGCAATCTCAGAAATCTTTGATGATCTTCATGCCGTTCATCCCATGCATCGCCTACTGCAAGGAGATGTAGGTTCAGGAAAAACACTTGTGGCAATCGCTGCCTTGATTTCCGTAGTCGAAGGCGGTAAACAAGGAGCAATTATGGCACCCACTGAGGTTCTTGCCGAACAACACTTTACCGGCACGAAAGAATTATTAAATAACTTTTCACTGCCTGATTCAAGCAACCTAATGGGTGAAAGGTTATTGAAAATAGCGTTATTGACAAGCCAAACGTCAGAAAAGGAAGCCAAAGGAATACGAACACAACTAGCTCAAGGAGAGATTGACATCATCGTGGGAACTCATTCTCTAATTCAAGACTCTGTGGACTTCCATGACATCGGCCTGACAGTGGTTGATGAACAACATCGTTTCGGAGTTGACCAACGAGCGGCTCTGCAAAATAAAGGCAGTGCTGGGACAATTCCGGATCTACTGGTAATGACAGCTACCCCAATCCCGAGGACAGCAGCAATGACTGTGTACGGAGACCTGGATGTTAGCACTCTGGATGAACTACCCGAAGGGCGAATACCAATCATTACCAAAAGAATCCCTGACAGCAAGGAATTATGGGATGAAGTGAAACGAGAAGTGGACAAGGGTCATCAAGTATTTATTGTCTGCCCTCTAATAGATGAGAATGAAACTATTGACACATCTTCAGTAGAAACCACATATCAACGATTGCGAGATAATGAACTTAGCGGAGTGTCTCTCGGCTTGTTGCATGGAAGAATGCAAGCAAGCGAAAAGCAAAGCACCATGGAGCTATTTCGCAATAGAGAGTTAGATGTTCTGATATCTACGACGGTTATAGAGGTCGGAGTTAATGTTCCAAACGCAACAATGATGATCATTTTAGGAGCTGAGAGATTTGGTATTGCTCAGTTGCATCAATTACGAGGAAGAGTAGGGAGAGGATCAGTACAATCAACTTGCTATTTGGTCAGCGACTCTCAGACACCTGAAACGGTGACTCGACTCCAAGCTCTTGAAGAGTCAACGGACGGCTTTCACCTAGCTGAGGTCGATCTTGAAATTCGTGGCGAAGGAACATTAATGGGAACTGAACAAAAGGGTAAAAACGACCTAAAGATTGCCTCTCTCCGAAGAGATAAGGAATGGGTTGAGCACGCAAGGAGCGTAGCAAAATCCCTATTAGACTCATCGCAGAAAGTCCAAGATATTTCCCTACTCGTTGAAGAAATGAATCTGTTTTTTAAAGAAGAAGAAGTAGAATATCTATTTAAATCATGAAACAGCCCTCTTTATCCGAGCCTGACTCTGTCACAGTAGCAAAGATACTCACAGGCGCTTTCCATGGAGACCCCTTCTTCAGGTGGTTATTTCCTGGTCAAAGTCATGAAACGTGTCTACGGAAATGGTGGGAATTTCTATCATTACATTCAGGCGAAAACCCTAAATGTGCTTTAAGTTGCGATAGAGACGAGTCCTCTGCGTCAATTTGGACCAAACCCATACATGACTCAATAGACCGTGATCCCCATGATGAACAAAACGACTTTATAGATCTAATGTATGAACTCGTGAACGATAGGATTTCCCAAGTACTAGAAGCGTTTTCAGAGGTAAATGCCAATCACCCTCAAGAACCTCATTGGTACCTTCAAGCAGTTGGGACGATACCTCAGATGCAAGGAAAAGGAAGAGCTGCAAAATTGCTTCAACCTATCCTTGAGATTTGCGATTCTGAGGGGGTAGGGGCTTATCTTGAATCAACAAATCCTCGAAACATATCTTTTTATTACCGACTGGGGTTTGAAATAAAGAAAGAGTTGGTTCTTGATGCTGGGCAAGCGGCTCTTACGTGTATGTGGCGAGAGCCAGTTTAGATGCCATCGTCGCCGATCACTATGTCCCACCTATCAAGGCAATCCTTGCAGCGATAAAACACAACCATGTCTACTTCCCAACCGGAATCTGGCTCTTTGCTCCCTAGATAGCACCTTCCGCCACAGTCAACACAGGTAATTTCTGCAGGTAATTTCATCGGAGTCCTTTCAGGAGAAGATAACGTAATTTAACATGCGGGTCATATCTGGAGAAGGAAAAGGACGAAAGCTTATAAAACCTAGTGGCGACCAGATTAGACCCACGAAAGACAGAGTAAAGGAAGCAATCTTCAACTCTCTCCACAGTTACGCTCTAATTTCTGATAATACATTCCTTGATCTATTCTCAGGCACCGGATCACTTGGAATAGAAGCATTGTCACGTGGGGCAAAATCAGTGGTATTCACAGATAATCATGATGAAGCAATTAACTGCATCTCGTTAAATGTCGAAAAATTTGGCTATAGCTCGGAAACGCAAATACATAGAATAGATGCGTTGAGTTATCTAGAAAGAAAACTCTTTTTCGATGTTGTTCTATTGGATCCTCCATATGGTTTTGATGACTGGAAGCAAACACTTGCATTAATTGAAGCGCGAATAATAGTAATTGAGAGTTCAAGAGCGATAATTCCTGATCACAAATGGCGAACTATTAAGAGCCAAAAATATGGTCAAACTCATTTGTTAATAGCAACAGACTCTACAAAATCGGCATAAGTGCTGAAGTTTCTGCATGGATACGGAAAAAATAGCTTGATCCGCAATAGCTGAACCAAAATCTGAGGTAGATTTATCAAATGGTACTTGCAATCTACCCAGGGTCATTTGATCCCGTTCATCTTGGACATATTCGAGTAGTCGAGACTGCAGCAAATATATTTGATGAGATAATAGTAGTTGCAATGCAGAACAGAGAGAAAGAGGGTTTCTTATCTCTTGAAGATAGAAAAGAATTGCTCAAAACAAGTTTCGAACATCTTGATAATGTGAAAACGGACTCCTCTTCAGGCCTTGTTGTTGATGTAGCCAACAATTTCAATGCTAAAGCAATTATTAAAGGCCTCCGATCATCAGGTGATTTTGAAATAGAAATGCAGATGGCCCAAACAAATAAAAAAATCTCACATATAAACACAATATTTATCCCAACAGACCCAGAGTACTCCTACATTTCAAGTCGATTTATTCGTGAGATAGCATCCGAAGGCGGAGACGTTTCTAGTTTAGTCCCCGAGATTGTCTCTGAGTTTATTAACAAGGAATCTAATAGCAATGAGTGAATCAGATCAAAGCGATGAAGGCGCATCCTTCGAATCAGCGGAGCCATACGAAGCACCAGAAGTTGAACGCTTAATACAGGGACTAATTAATGTTGTGGAGGCTGCTCGCCCCGTTCCCTTATCCTCATCCTCAATGGTCAACAAAGACGAAATTATTACAGTCCTTAATGACATCTCAATCCGGTTGCCAGACGAGATTCGTGCAGCTAGATGGTTGCTCAAACAAAGAGAAGACTTTCTCTCGAGAACTCAACGAGAGGGAGACGAATTAATTGATTTAGCCCGAGCGCGAGCAGGCCAAATGGTTCAGAAATCGGAGGTTGTAAAGGCAGCAGAGGTACAGGCTCGGAGAATAATTGAAGAAGCTCAGTCTGAGGCTCAGAGGCTTCGACTTGAAACAGAAGATTTTTGCGATCAAAGACTTGCAAGCTTCGAAGTTGTTTTGAAGAAAACGCAAAAGGTAGTAGCAGATGGAAGAAGTAAGCTGCAAGGGGACCCCCTTGCAGATCTAAAAGAAGCACATGGGGCTGAGTCCCAGGGGGCAGAAATAGAGCAAGGCCCTGAGCTATATGATCAGGATGAAATTGAATAACGAATCCGTAGGCTCAACGGACCTAATCGTAGATATCCCAAAACTGCTAAGAAGCCCGGGTGAGGTAACAAATATAGTGTCGTCCTGGGATATCGATTCCGTACAAACGGCCTATTCCAAGGCGGTACTCATGCATTTGGAGATAGCACTTGAAGCTATCTCGGATAGGATCACTGTCACCGGTAAATTGAAACTTCACTGGACTTCGCAATGCCGAAGATGCCTAGAAGCTACGACAGGGGAGACATTGATTGAAATCCATGAAGTATTTGAAGAAGGTGCATCTGAAGGAGAAACGTTTGAACTGCCTGTTGGCGAAAAGCTTGACTTGAAACCGATGTTGTCAGAACAAGCAATGCTCAACCTTCCACTCGCAGCTTTGTGCTCTGAGTCGTGTAAAGGGCCTCCTGAAACAAAGTTCTTTATTCATGCGAGTGGTTCAGCCGTCAAAGAAAAGAAAGACCCAAGGTGGGCTATTTTGGACCAGCTGAAATTGCCCGAGGATTAAGTTTCTGATTCTAGGTGCAAGAAAGTCAGCTTTTCGGTAGGATCTAAGCTTCGCAAGTTCAGCTTGTAAAAGAGGAATTGGATAAAAGCATGGCAGTACCAAAGAAGAAAACATCAAAGTCTAAAAGTAGGAGCAGAAGGAATTCTGCTTGGAAACTTCATGCTCCGTCCCTTAACCAGTGCCCACGATGTGGAGCAGCAAAGAGGCCTCACCATGTTTGTGGTAATTGTGGCTGGTATGACGGCCGTGAAGTCGTTGAGGTTTAGTCAGAACACAAATAATGGCTGAAAAATCTCTACCAATAGCAGTTGATGCAATGGGTGGCGATTATGCACCTGAACAAATTATTGAGGGCGCAAGGTTGGCTCTTGAATTTGATATACCTGTTGTGCTTTTCGGCACTGAAGAAGCTTTAGCCGGCGTCGTCGATCTAGAGACGGTCTTCGTCTCGCAGGTTATCGGAATGGATGAGGACCCGGGTCAAGCCGTCCGACGAAAAAAAGATTCATCGTTGGTCCGAGCAGCGGAATACGTAAGAGATGGTCATGCTTCCGCCATGATAAGTGCTGGTAATACCGGAGCTACTATGGCATCTGCCTTGTTGAGGATGGGGAGGTTGAAGGGTGTCTCTAGACCTGCAATAGCAACCCCGATCCCAACATTAGAAGGGGACCACCCTGTTATCCTTCTCGACTCTGGAGCCAATGCAGAATGCCAAGCCGAGTGGCTCCTTCAATTTGCAGAGATGGGCGCAGTCTATGCACGTGACAGATTTAATGTTCAGAAACCTAAGATAGGACTTCTTTCAATTGGGGAAGAAGCTGGGAAAGGGAATTCGCTTGTAAAGGAATCATTCGAGATCCTGAACTCAGGAAATTGGGAAGCGAGAAGCCAAGCAGAATTCATCGGAAATGTCGAAGGAAGAGACTTAATGAGCGGGGTTGCAGATGTTGTTGTGACTGATGGTTTTACTGGAAATGTTGCCCTCAAGACCCTAGAAGGCACAGCAAAAGCAATAGTCTCAGCCTTGCTCTCAGCATTCGAAAGTTCTGAAGAAGCTAGAAAAGGGTCTGAACTCCTAGCTCCATCTCTTCTTCCTCTTTATCAGAAATTAGATCCTGACTCTGTGGGTGGAGCGGTCTTATTAGGCGTAAAGGGAATCGCAATGGTCAGTCATGGTTCCTCATCAGCAAATGCAATCCTAAATGCAATCAAAACAGCAAACGAGCTTTTCCAAGACAATCATGTTGAAAACCTTCAGTCTGTTCTTCTGCCATAGAACTAATTTCTTACGGACCTTCCTCACAGTTGTTGTTTGAGTCACTATTATCAAGAACATAAAACTAAATGACAGGAACGTATGCCAGCTGAAACTCACATGGAACAAGAACCTATAGGTAGAGAATCAATTCTGCAATTAATCAAAGATCGGTTAGGGGAGATTCTGGAAATAGACCCCAACATAGTTAACGAGGGGGATTCTTTCGCCGACGATTTAGATGCTGACTCACTCGCCTTAATAGAGCTAGTTGAAGCAATTGAGGAAGAACTAGCTGAAAGATCAGTTGATTTCAGGATCGATGATGAAGATCTAGAAGACCTTAAAAGCGTCAGAGATGCCGTCGACTATGTCTTTAGTCGATTGAACTGATTTTCCTTGATTTCTGACCAAACTAAACATTTTGCAAAGTTAATTCATAAAAAATTCAATAATATGACTCTCTTAGAAGAGGCTTTGACTCATAAATCTTGGTCAGCTGAAAATGAAGGAACAGGGCCCAACGAGAAATTAGAATTTTTAGGCGATTCTGTTCTTGGTCTCATTGTCACAGAACATATTTATGCGACCTACCCAGAATTAACTGAAGGGCAACTCTCACAATTAAGATCTGTTATCGTTGGAAAGAATTCATTGAAGAGAGTGGCCAAGGAGCTAAACCTTGGTTCCTATCTCAAACTGGGTAATGCTACTGTTTCCGATGCTCTACTCGAAGATGCCATTGAAGCTATAATCGGCGCAATTTACCTTGATGATGGGTGGTCGAGTGCAAAAGACTTTGTTCTAGAATTGCTAGGTTCTCGAATAGATGAATTATCAAAGAAAAATAATGAAGACTATAAAAGCAGGCTGAAAATGATTTTCGAAAAGCAATCTCTTGCTCCACCCAAATACAGCATCCAAACTGAGGGGCCAGACCACGAAAAAATATTCTTTGCAACTGTTCGTGTTGGAGATGAAATTGTAGGGAATGGGCAAGGGAGCAGTAAGAAAGAAGCTGAACAAGTTGCAGCTGGTAAGGCTCTCAAAAGATTTATCAATGAATAAGTTGGAAAATAAGACGCTAAAGTCACTATCACACACAAATTCATAAGGAAGCTATGATTCAACTCCCAGAAATCGAAACAATTCGTAGAGACCTTGAACGAGATTGTGTCGGAAAGAAGATCAAATCAATTGAAGTAGTAAAGGCCAAAGTTGCAGGTGGTCCCAAATCGAAATCAGCTATTGAAAAAGGACAAGAACAGACAAAGGTTGAGTCTGTCGGACGAATAGGGAAGTACCTTTTATTTGAACTTTCTAACGAAATGACTTTGGCTATTGGATTAGGAAGCGGTGGTCAAATACGACGAGTTCCAAATAAAGCTGGGATGGATGCGAAAACCCAACTGATAATTACTTTTACCCAAACTGGGCAAATGCGATTGATTGATCATGTTGGAGAGGCATTCGTAACTCTGCACGAAACCTCAGAAGTTATTGATGACAAACCAGAGCTATTAGAACTTGGTATCGACCCGATTGAGCACTCCCAAAGAATAACTTGGGGAGATTTCGCACATTACTTGCAGTCTAGAAAAGCTAAGCTGAAGACCTTGCTTGTTGATGACTCATTCGTTATTGGAATCGGCCCGATGTACGCTGACGAAATTTTATTTGCAGCTGGACTGAGATATGACCGTTTCTCAGATTCTTTGACTACAAATGAAGTGCGACGACTCTGGCAGTCAATCGTGCAAACTATATACGATGCGGTGAAATACCGCGGATCAAGTATTGAGGGAAGTCTTTATGTTGATACCAATGGTGAAATCGGGTCATTTCAAGATCACCATTCTGTTTTCGAGAAACATGGAGAATTAAGTCCCAGATCGAGAAAACCAATAGTGCGATCCAAATTTGGCGGAATTTGGACCTACTACTGTGAACAGAGCCAGGTATAAAATAAAAAAAAATGAACTACAAACGTGTAATTTGGTTCCAAACCGACTAGTTTCACTCTGTGTTCTTAAAATCAATGACACTTAAAGGATTCAAGTCATTTGCTGAATCAACGACCATAGACTTTGAGCGCGGAGTTACAGTTGTCGTGGGTCCAAACGGTAGTGGTAAATCAAACGTTGTTGACGCTATTGCTTGGGTTCTCGGAGCGCAAGCCCCAGGGTCAGTTCGTTCGCAAAAAATGGAAGATGTCATCTTTGCCGGCACAGCAAAAAGACCAGCGCTGGGACGAGCTGAAGTATCATTGACGATAGATAATGCTTCTAAAGTAATTCCACTAGATTTTAATGAAATAACAATCAGCCGAACATTATTTCGCGACGGCGATAGTGAGTATGCGATGAATAACGTTCCTTGCCGTTTGCTTGATATTCAAGAAATGTTAAGTGATTCTGGGGTCGGTCGTCATCAGCACGTTATTGTTTCACAAGGACAAATCGATGCTGTTCTTAATGCGAGGCCAGAAGATCGAAGATCAATTATTGAAGAAGCCGCTGGCGTCCTAAAATACCGAAAACGAAGAGAGAAATCAGAACGTAGATTGAAATCCACTGAAGAAAATCTTACTCGTCTTCAAGACCTGCTTCGAGAGGTAAAACGTCAGCTCAAGCCTCTTGAGCGTCAAGCAGATGCAGCGAGACGGCACGGATCCTTATTCAGTGAGTTAATGACTTTGAAAAAGTACCTTGCTGGTAAAGAATTAACTGCTTTGAGAGAAGGACTTAACGCTATCCAACTAACCAAAACCGAACTTGCTGCTAATGACAGAAAAATAAAGGCGGAGTTGGAAAGGTTCGATAACCAAATTGATCATGCAGAAAAGACTCTTTCAGACAATGGCTTTGATGAAGGGGCCGATCAATTAGCAGATCTTGAGAGAACGCGGGAGCGAGCAAAGGGATTGAAAGCTCTTATTACAGAGAGAATAGCTAGCCTTAATCAGTCGCTAGATTCTCAAGTTGATCAAGGTGTTGTAGAAACTCTTGATGCAGAGGCGGCCAGACTAAAAGCACAATTAATAGAAACGAATTCTTCGAAACTCGCTCTAGAGCCAGAAACGATGGAACTTAGCAATGAAGAGAGAACCTTTGAACAGCAGCGTTTCGAATTTCAGGGACAAATCGCAACGGAAGTAGAATCAACAAGTAATGCGGCGGCTGAATCACGAGGCCAATTAGCCATAATCAATGCATCGCTTCGCGACTTACAGGACAAGATAATCAGTGTTAAAAAACTGATATTAGAACTCAAAGAAAAAGAAAAAACATCAGAAGGAATAACTAAAGACCTGATAAGCCAAATTAGTGGGATTCAGTCATCGTTGCGTGAAGTAGAAAAAGACAATGTTCATTTAGATCAACGAGTTGAAGGTTTGCGTTCTGAATATATAGAAGCTCAAGAAAAGCATTCTGAAGCTCTACTAGAAAGTAAAGCATGGATTGCACGAGCTGATGCACTTTCTCTGGCGCTTGAAGAATCACGTGAACAAAGTGGAATTGAAACTGTATCTGGCGTTAACGGCGTTATGGGTGCATTTCTTGATTTGATAGACATCGATTCTGGTTGGGAAGCAGCATTCCATGCTGCTGTTGGAAACGTTGCAAATTCAGTCGTCGTTCGTGATATTGAGGTAGCAAAAGAGTCGCTTTGGAAGTTGCGCTCTGAGGGGAAAACAGGTGGTGTAATTATCGCGCAAACTAATTACGTCGCTTCCGTAATTTCCAAATCCTCGCTTAGGGATCATGTTCGGTCTAATCAACCGGAAATTAATGCCTTTCTTGACAATATCCTAACTGGCATTCATGTAGCTGAAGATTGGGAAGCTGCAATAAGTAAAGTTAATGAAAATCCAGATACTGAATTAGTTACTTTGGAAGGAGACTATTTCAACGGTACAAACTGGCGTTTAGCAGCAACATTGACTGGGGCAACGGGCAGCGCTTTGGATGAGGCAGTGAAAAATTCCGAAAGAATGCTTCAGGAAGTTAAACGAAGCAGTGAAGTCGTAGACAATTATCGCCAAAAACTCGAATCTGATGAGGCTAATCAGACTATTGCTCAAGAAAAGAAGCAGAATATATTCCGTCATCTGCAAGAAATGAGAGAGGCGCATTCAAGAGCCGTAAGTGATACCAGGGCTGTTCGTGTGGAGTTGGGCAGTCTAGAAAAACAAGAAATTGCTATGCAGGAAGAAATCAATCAGCAGATACACCTCCAACAGAACCTTGCTGATCAATTGCCTGAGTTAGAGGACCATGAAGCGCAATTAATTGAACGAACACAGGCCATTGAAAACCGGCGCCAAGAGCTAGAAGGTATTGCTGCAAAGTTGGGGGCAAAACGAACTGATATTGACGTCCGACTCGCTTCAATTCGAGAAAGGGAGACGTATCTGAATGATCGTTTGGTGGAAATAGAGAATCGGTTGCTGGGTTACACAAGTGAAAGAGACCAAGCAGAATTACGAAGGGTTACCCTTGAGAAGCGATTACTTCTAGCCAATTTCCTTAGAAAGATAGTCTCAGAAAAAGAAATCACGCTTGAAAGTGATTTGCAGGAATTGAGAGAATCGCGGAGAGAGCAATCACAAATAGCTCAGAAAACAATCGCTCAGCTTGATGAACTCCGCTCTCAAAGAAGTCAAAATGAAAAAAGCCTTATTGAAATCCGAGAGGAAAATCATCGAGCAGAATTAAAGCAATCTGAGTACACAATTAAATTGGAATCAATCACCGACTCCATCAGAAGAGAATTAGATTGTGAGCCCGGTGTTGCAGTCGCAACTGAGATGCCGCTCCTTGAGAGTGCCACTCCTAAGGCCCGAGTGAGGGAGCTTGAAAGAGAACTCAAGATTATGGGCCCTATCAATCCACTAGCCCTTGAGGAGTATGAGGAGCTCAACGCAAGGAGTGAGTTCCTGCAAGAACAACTTGAAGATGTTCGGAACTCAAGGAAAGAGCTAAACAAAGTCATCAAGAGCGTAGATCAAGAGATCGTTGCTGTATTCAGTGGAGCTTTTGCTGATATCAGTATCAATTTCACTAATTTATTTTCAACACTTTTTCCCGGTGGAGAAGGTTCATTAAAGCTCACAGACCCTGATAATCTTCTCGATACAGGGATAGAGATAGAAGCGAAACCTTCAGGTAAGAACATCAAAAAGCTTTCCTTATTATCTGGTGGAGAACGATCCTTAACATCATTGGCCTTCTTATTTTCAATATTCCGGAGCAGGCCGTCGCCTTTCTATGTTATGGATGAAGTGGAAGCAGCTCTTGACGATGTTAATCTGCAAAGATTTCTTCAGCTCGTTAACGAGTTTCGAGATGAGGCACAACTGATCATCGTCAGTCACCAAAAGCGCACTATGGAAACTGCTGATTGTTTATACGGAGTTACTATGAAACCTGGAGGGTCTTCTAAAGTCGTAAGCGAAAGACCAACAAGCCAGAACGAGCCTACTGCCCTCTTTGAAATGGCTGATGCACAAACCGTCAAAACTCATTAACGTTTATTAGTCCGTTTCGCAAAGAGTGACAAGATTCACGACAGGACTATTTGGCCGGATGGGAGTAGAATGTAAGTATTGAGAAGATTGTACGTTTTGTGAATGATGCATATATAAGAAAGGAAGACTGAAATGGTAGAAAATCAGTTTTGGCCTTCTGATCAGGGAGCACCGTATTCGAGCACTCCCCAGCGCAGGCGGTATCCTCGGGTAATTCGCCAACAGGCATACCGAAATAAAGGATCAAGGAAACATTTCTTACTTCTAGGGTTCCTCTTGATCTTGGTCACAGGAATGCTTATTGGGCTGATCATCAATTCTGGGGAATCCAGTACTGCAACAGAAATAGAAGCACCCCCCTCAGATAACTTTTCGGTCTCATCGCAAAGTGTCGAACTGCCTTTTTCTGACAGCTCCGACGAACCTGTCGCAAATGTCGCAGAAACTATAGCTCCCGCCGTAGTTAGAATTGACACTGCTACCGGAACCGGAAGCGGAATCATTTATGATACGAACGGATCGGTGGTTACCAACGCTCATGTTGTATTAGGTTCTGATACGGTTGAGGTCCAACTAGCTGATGGCACTAGAGCAACAGGTAAAGTCCTAGGCTCAGACCCTGCCGTGGACATTGCTATAGTCCAGATCATTGAAGATCTGGACTTTCGAAAAGCTACATTCGCTACGTTGGATACTGTTCGAGTTGGCCAGTTAGCTGTTGCCATAGGAAGCCCCTTCGGGCTCGAACAAAGTGTTACAGCAGGTATCGTATCTGCGGTGAATAGAGCTGTGCCGACCCTAAACGTTGAAACCGGATCACGAACAGTTTTAGAAATGATCCAAACTGATGCTCCTATAAATCCTGGCAATTCTGGGGGTGCCTTGGTTGACCGACAAGGTCGCGTAGTAGGAATGAATACGTTGATTAGGACAGATGGAAATGTTGAAGGGAATTTAGGTGTCGGATTTGCGATACCTACAGACACAATATTTTTGGTAACTGAGAGGTTAGCAAATGGTTTATCACTTGAAAACGGCTTTCTCGGCATAAGTGGCCAAGATCCAACCCTCGGAAGAGCTGGCGCATTAGTGCTTGATGTAGTGCCAGATAGTCCTGCAGATCAGAGTGGCTTGCGGGAAGGTGACTTAATTATTGCTGTTGATGGATCGACGATTCTTGGAATGTCTGAATTAGCAGCGAGAATTCGCTTAACTTCTCCGGGGACATCTATCTCTCTTGCTGTGTTGCGGAATGGCGCAGAAATTTCATTGATTGTAGTCTTAGGGGCGCTCGGTAGTTTCCAATAACTGCGGTTAGTGTAAATGTCATGAAAAGGGTTACTTCAGAACTTGATAAGACACGCAAGAATTTTTCCCTTTTCTCAAAATTGAAGCGAAAGTCTCACTTAAATAGCCAAGTGTGGAGTGAGATAGAAGAAATATTAATTCAAGCCGATGTAGGCGTTGTAGCTACTTCAATGATCATTGAGCAGCTTCAAGAAAAAGCTAAAGAAATGAAACTATCTGCCACGGAGAGCATTATTGACGTTCTAAAAGAACAACTAAAGCAATCATTAATGAAATTAGATTCCGCACTCAATACCGATGCCGAACTCCCTGTCTGGATATTTGTTGGGGTCAATGGAGTTGGGAAGACAACATCAATTGCCAAAGTTGCCAACCTCAAATCTCAAGGAGGTAAAAATATAGTAATGGCGGCTGGTGATACTTTCCGAGCAGCTGCCTCAGAGCAATTAGAGAGATGGGCGGTTGTATGTGGGACTGAATTGATCAAGGGCGCTGATGGGGCTGACCCCAGCTCAGTTATTTTTGATGCCACAGAGCACGCCCATGCGACAAATGCATCATTAGTTCTTGCTGATACCGCTGGAAGGCTACATACCAAGGCAAATCTAATGCAAGAACTGGAGAAAATAGTTAGAGTCGCAAATAAAGGAAAAGGAACTGTTACTGAAATCTTGTTAGTGCTTGACTCAACAGTTGGACAGAATGGCCTGCAGCAGGCGAAATCTTTTGCAGAATCAGTTGACGTTACAGGAATTATTCTTACGAAGTTAGATGGTTCCTCTAAAGGTGGAATTATTTTCGCAATCGCTGAAGAATTAAAAATTCCAATCAAGTTCATTGGTGTGGGCGAAAGTCATGAAGATTTATTCCCTTTTGATGCAGAGGAATTTGTTGAAATGCTCTTTGACTTTCAAGAGGAAATGTAATTCCGTAGAATGTAGTTGACCTCTAGATAGAAGAATTATGTTTGATACCCTGACTGACCGACTTGGAAGTATTTTTGGACGACTAAGAAGTAAAGGGAAGCTCTCTGAATCTGACATTAATTCTGTCATGGCAGAAGTACGAACAGCACTTCTTGAAGCTGATGTAAATCTCCAAGTAGCAAAGAATTTTCAGGCAAGAGTAACAGAACGTAGCGTGTCGAGTGAATTGCACAACGCCCTTAACCCTGCTCAGCAAGTAATAAAAATCGTAAATGAAGAGCTTATCGAGATACTGGGTGGCGAAGCGTTTAGTTTGACATATTCAGATAAACCGCCAACAGTTATTCTCCTTGCAGGACTTCAAGGAGTTGGAAAAACTACAAATGCAGTCAAATTAGCAAAGTGGTTTAAGTCCCAAGGTAGAAACCCCATGCTAATCGCTGCCGACTTGCAGAGGCCTGCAGCTGTAGAACAACTTCGTACTTTAGCTAGCGGCATAGACGTTCCTGTTTACTCTGAAGTCAATGAACCTGTATCAGTTGCTAGAAATGGCTTGAAAGAAGCAATTTCAACAGGCCGTGATGTACTGATTTGTGACACTGCTGGCCGATTAAGCATAGATCAGAAGTTAATGGATGAGATCCAGAATATATCTGATGAGATTAAGCCCCATTACACATTCCTTGTAATTGATGCAATGACTGGGCAAGAGGCAGTAAACATTGCAGGAGCGTTTAACGAAAAACTATCGCTTGATGGGATGATCATTACTAAACTCGATGGTGATTCAAGAGGCGGTGCTGCTCTATCGGCCAAAACAGTTGTTGGCAAGCCTATAGCGTTTGCTTCAACAGGAGAGAAGATAGAAGATTTCGAAGTCTTTCATCCGGACAGGCTCGCTAGCAGGATCCTAGGCATGGGCGACGTTCTAACACTCATTGAAAAAGCCGAAGACGCTTTTGATCAAGAAGAGGCCCAAAGAGCAGCCGACCGATTGCTCACTGGCCAATTCAATCTGGAGGATTTTCTCGATCAAATGCAACAGCTAAAAAAGATGGGTCCTCTACAAAACATTGTGGGGATGATGCCCGATCTTCCTCAAGGGGTAAACCCGAACGATGTCGACGAAACAAGACTTACGCGCGTAGAGGCAATAATTACATCAATGACTTACGAGGAACGTGACAGGCCAGAAATTATAGATGGATCGCGGAGAAACCGAATAGCAAAGGGATCAGGGGCAAGTATCCAGGAAGTAAGCCTTCTGTTAAAACAGTTTAAAGAAATCAAACGCATGATGAAGGGCACCGTAAAGCCTAATAATAAGAGAAAGAAAAAATCATCAAAACGAAGAAAAGGCAAGCAGAATCCAAGAGCCAAGTCCAAAATCGTAGAGGCAGAAAAGTCTTTTGATCTAAGCGAATTCGGTTCCTTTAAGACCTGATTTTTTAGTTATTTTAAGAAATATTGAAATAGACCATTGAAGAACAATTTTTTCTCGGCACAATATGACGATACTAAGTGTGCGTGGAGGTGTGTATCCATACCAAAACCGAATAGGATACCCACTGTCCACAAAGAGTAGCTGAAAGGCCTCAGAAATCAGAAAGAAGAGAAAGTGGCAGTTAAACTTCGTCTTGTACGAACCGGAAAACGAAAACAACCAACATACCGACTTGTAGCAGCTGACAGTCGATCGCCAAGAAACGGTCGGTTTATTGAAATAATAGGTACTTACGAACCCAGGCAAGAACCATCAATAGTAAATATTGACAATGAGCGAGCCATACATTGGCTAAGAAATGGAGCTAAGCCGACAGAGCGAGTTGAGAAGCTCTTAAGAATTTCAGGGGCTTGGGAAGAATTCACTGGAAAACCATTGGAGCCTGTGAACTACCCAGTCGAGGAGTCTGTTGAAGAGCCTGTTGATGAGAAGCCTGTTGCTGAGGAAGAGTCTG
>DDNP01000022.1:83962-106331 GCA_002341185.1 Candidatus Neomicrothrix sp. UBA2517
GTCTGCTGAGGAGCCTGTTGCTGAAGAAGAGTCTGCTGAGGAAAAAGAAAGTGAGACATCGTGACTGAGGGTAAACAAAGTGTTCCACATGCTTTCTCAACACTTGAGCACATAGTTAAGTCTGTTGTTGAAAAACCTGATGAGGTAGAAATAGATATCCAGACTAATGACAGCGAGACAACTTTAGCGGTCAAGGTTGGCGATGGCGATATGGGAAGAGTAATTGGCAGGCGTGGAAGAATTGCCAATGCAATAAGGACTGTGACGAGAGCAGCAGCAGTTAGAGATGGTGTGGCTGTCTCTGTGGAATTCATAGATAACTAAGTAGCTACTATCTCTATTCTGACGGAATTCGCTCTGAAATTAGATATAAGATTAAATGAATCTTGAGCGAGACATGATTGCTAATTATCTATTAGAGATAGGGAGAATAGGGAGACCACATGGTTTACGTGGTGAACTTGTTATTCGGCTAACCACAAACATAGAGGAGCGCGTTGAGGTCGGTGCCGAGGTTTTTTTAAAGAATAAAGAAAAATTCACTATCGAGAAATCAAGACCACTTAAGAGCAATTTCGTTGTTTTATTGAGTGGAATAGACAGCCGGGCTGGTGCCGAAAGCCTAACCGGAGAGCTGCTGTTCGCAGAACCTATAAATGACCCAGATACTAAGTGGGCCCATGAACTCATAGGAAAGATAGTGCTAGATCAAGCTGGTAATCAGCACGGAATGATAATAGAAATTCAGGCTAACCCAGCAAGTGATCTACTGGTTCTTAATAACCAGACCCTTATCCCTGTTGTCTTCATAAAAAAAATTGATGATGACAAGGTTCATGTAGATGCCCCTAAAGGACTTTTGGGAGATAGCTACCTATGCGAATAGATATTTTCACAATTTTCCCAACATTGATAGATGACTTTGTTAACAAGTCGTTAATTGGAAAAGCTCAAGCCAAAGGTGTCCTCACAATTCATGCACACGACCTTAGAGATGGTGCATCTGGAACTCATAAAGCGGTAGATGACGCACCGTTTGGTGGTGGGCCAGGAATGGTCTTGAAGCCAGAACCTATTTTTGATGTTGTAGAAAAAAAGAATCCCCCTCGCCCATTATTTTTGCTAGGTCCAGCGGGCGAGACGTTCACTCAATCTAAAGCAAAGGAGCTGTCTCAATTAGACGGTTTTTCCCTTCTGTGTGGAAGGTATGAGGGTGTTGATCAACGTGTTCGGGACCACCTAATCGACGGAGAGATATCAATAGGGGATTTCGTACTTGCTGGGGGGGAAGTAGCAGCTTTGGCATTAATCGAAACTGTCACACGGCTAGTTCCAGGCGTGATGGGAAATGAGCAGTCAGCTGATTCGGAATCATTCTCTGAGTGGTTATTAGAATACCCTCATTACACGAGACCTTGGGACTTCCGTGGCCTAACACCACCAGAAATGCTCCGGAATGGGAATCATGAAGAGATAGCGCAGTGGCGCAGGGCAAAAGCTCTAGAAATGACTTTAAAACACCGGCCCGACCTTATTGAAAAACGTGGTGGGCTAACAACTGAAGAAAAAAAACTGCTAGCAAGAAAATTTTAAACGGCTAAATTTCTGATCAATTTCAATAGCTTTGATTGCTGTCCGAGGAATTTGTCCGTATCCTTATACGGTTGCCAACCTACAAAATTGCATGAGGGTTACCATGAAGCTCACAGATGAAATAGATAAAGCTAGTCTTAAAGAAGATGTGCCAGAATTTTCCCCCGGCGATACTGTGAAAGTGCACGTACGAGTTGTTGAAGGTAATAGAGAACGAACTCAGATATTTGAAGGCGCCGTAATAGGAAGACAAGGTGGGGGTGTAGGAGAAACGTTCACTGTGCGAAAGGTGTCTTTCGGAGTTGGGGTTGAAAGAACATTCCCAATCCATTCACCAATCGTTGAGAAAATAGAGTTAGTAAGTCGCGGGGATGTTAGAAGAGCAAAACTTTATTATCAGCGCGAGAGAATTGGTAAACGAGCAAAGATCAAAGAAAAGAGAGACTAGCTTTACGAAAGGTCTCAACCTACAGGTGGCCGGTTTCTCCTATTCTTCCAACATCCCTTATGCCAATGCCTTCTTAAATCAGGGGCTAATTTTGGAACCGCCACTAAGTGACCCACTCCTTTAGCTATTTCTCTTCCACACCCCGGACATGTGTAGGATTTTAGTGCTTCATAAGGTTGTACAAAACGTGTCTCAATAGACTCTTCCGACCATTCCATCGTTAACCCATCAACGCCCAGATCACCAACCCCATAAGCGTAACAAGACCGATTCCCACAAACCAATAATCAAATCTTGATTTTCGGTAGCTTCGAGTCGGATTGAAACCCATATAACTAGTATTGTTGTTCTATGGATGAAATACTCGTAAATCAAACAGGAAATATAGCCACGGTTACTATAAATAGACCTGAGGTTAAAAATGCCATCACATCCAGTATGTGGGATCAACTAACTACTATCTTCACCAAATTAGGATACGACGATAGTGTTAGGGTCGTCATAGTAACAGGAGCAGGTGGTGACTTCTGTTCAGGGGCAGACGTTAGTGCCATGGGAAGCAAAGAAAGCGAAGTCAAACTGCATCAACTAGAGTCCATGCGAAAAGTAGGGGATTGTTGCCTATCGCTATTCAACATGCCAAAGGTAACTATTGCAAAGGTCCCAGGAATAGCCGTGGGGGCTGGAATGAATATGGCTCTGTGCTGCGATCTTCTAGTAGCTTCTGAAGATGCACGCTTTAGCGAGATATTCGCAAAGCGAGGACTTTCTGTCGATTTTGGTGGGTCATATTTGCTACCAAGAATAGTAGGCCTTCAAAAAGCAAAAGAATTGGTACTTCTGGCTGAAGTAATTTCAGCATCGGAAGCTGACCGTATGGGGCTCATTAACTACGTTGTTGCTCCAGATGAACTGGATGACAAAGTCGAAGAACTCTCAGAGAAAGCCGCATGTGGGCCTCCTCGGGCGATTGCAATGAGCAAGGCGCTTCTTAATAGGTCTTTTGCAAATTCTTTGAGTGATGCGTTGGATCAAGAAGGAACAACACAAACTTTTAACTTCACAACTAAAGATATTTCTGAGGCTATGCGAGCTTTTAAAGAGAAGAGAACTCCAGATTTTAAAGGCTGGTAATGCCTCGAAACTCTTCATTTCTAAAGGTTGCAACCACTATCGTCATAGGAATTGCTATTTCTTGCGGAGTTAGCGCGGCTCCAGAAGTACAACCAGATGCAACTGGATCTATAGATTCTGAATTAACTAAAGGTAGGGAAATTTGGGGCGTCCATTGTTCCTCTTGTCATGGATCTTCAGGTCAAGGAGGTAGAGGGAAAAAGCTAAACAATGGTAACCTCAGCATAAATTACCCTGACCGGATAGAAATTATTAACTTAATACAGAATGGGAAGGGACAAGGGATGCCAGCCTTTTCTTCGAAAATTACTGTTGAAGAAACCAAAGCAGTAATCCGGTATGTACTGGAAGTTCTTAATTAGCCTCGTTGTGAATAGCTTTGACTAGTCAAAAATTCTAGTAATCTAGAAGTATGGGCTGGGATTTGCGAAACTTCATTCAATCATTGACGTCAATTTCTGACTCCACTGCCTCGGTATATAGTCGCGATCTTAAGTCCTTCGTCGAATGGTGCGAATCGCAAGAATTAGCTAATCCAAAAGATGTCTCCAGAAAAAACCTTCGGTCTTATCTTGCTTGGCTTCAAGAGAGCCATTATTCAAGAAGAACAATTGCCAGAAAAGTCTCAGCATTGAGAAGGTACTTCAAGTGGGCCCAAAGTTGCTCCTTGACGGAATCAAACCCAACCGTAGATCTTCAAGTACAAGGTGGAAAATCAAAACTTCCTAGGGTCCTTAAGCAAGAGGAATTGCAGACCCTGTTAGATAATCCAAGGCCTGCAATTAAAGATGATGGGGTTAGAAAGATTAGAGATGATGCGATATTAGAACTCCTATATGGGAGTGGTTTAAGGGTAAGCGAGCTTTGTGATCTGAAATTTAATCAAATTAATTTAAAGCAGGGACTCCTTCGAATAATAGGGAAAGGGAAAAAAGAGCGGTTGGTGCCTCTATCCGAAAAGTCAATACAATGTATTGAGGCTTGGATCAAAAGTGGAAGGCCTAAAATGTTGGGTTCGAAAAAAGATCATGGTTTCGTCTTTATTAATTTGCGGCAAAAACAGATAACTCCCAGAGATGTCAGGCGACTGCTAGACCGGAGATCATCAGTTCCAGTAAACCCTCATGCGCTTCGCCATACTTTTGCAACTCACCTTCTTGATGGTGGGGCAGATTTGCGAGAAGTTCAAGAACTGCTGGGGCATTCAGACTTAAGCTCAACTCAGATCTATACGCATGTGAGCAAAGACAGGTTGAAAACGATACATAAGCAAACTCACCCGCGAGGATAAACCTAAAGAATTCAAACGTCGGAGTGTAACTTTAATTTCTAAACGTTAGAATTTATGTGCTTGAGATTCAAGCAAATTTCACCTGAATAACTCCACGGTCGCTTCGGTGCATATTCAGGAATCGCTTAACCGTGGTAGGAGAAGTATGTCACCTGTAGTTACTATGAGCCAATTGCTGAAGGCCGGAGTCCATTTCGGTCATCAAACAAGACGGTGGAACCCTAAAATGCAGCGCTTTATTCACGGCGAGCGAAATGGGATCTACCTAATAGATTTAAACAAAACACTCGAAAGAATTACTGAGGCATATAGTTTCGTTCGAGACACTGTTGCGGAAGGCGGAATGGTTCTTTTCGTGGGGACGAAGAAACAGAATCAGGATGCTGTTATGACTTCTGCTCAAAATTGTGGACAGCCGTATGTTAATCAGAGATGGCTCGGCGGAATGCTTACGAATTTTGAAACTATGGCGAAAAGGGTTGCAAAAATGAAAGAGTATCAACGCATGCAAGAGACCGGCGCGTTTGATGAAATGCCCAAAAAAGAAGCCTTGATGTTGTCTCGTGAACTGACAAAATTAGAAAGAAATCTGAGCGGAATCAGCATGCTTAAAGAACGACCTCAAGTTGTATTTGTCCTTGACACGAAAAAAGAGCACATCGCAGTTACTGAAGCTAATAAACTAGGAATTCCAGTAATTGCTGTTGTCGATACTAACTGTGATCCTGACGTAATAGATTTCGTCATACCAGGTAATGATGATGCTATTCGATCAGGCGAATTGATGTGCCGTGTCATCTCAGAAGCGGTTGAGGAAGGTCAGCTAATTAGGGCGAAAAGACAAGGCTCACAAACAGTTAAGGAAGAAGAGCCTGTCAAAGTAGTAGAACAGCAGGAAGCACAGAAGGAAGCTACAGCAGATTTTCAGGAAAGAGAAAAGAAGGTAGCTACCGAGATCGCCACTATTCCTGAACAAGAAGTAGAAGAAAGCAGTGAAGAGCAGGGAGAAAGTTAACATGGCAGAATTTACAGCTAAAGATGTGCAAAAGCTCCGTCAAGCTTCGGGTGCTGGAATGATGGACGCCAAAAAGGCTCTGGACGAATCTGCAGGTGATTTTGAAGCCGCTTTACAATCTCTCCGGGAAAAGGGAATAGCCAAGGCAGATAGCAGAAGTGACAGAGAGAGTTCAGACGGGGCAATCGCAATAGCTCAAGATGACAGCGCAGTTGCTTTAGTTGAACTTAAGTCAGAAACTGATTTCTCGGCGAAAGCTGCTGACTTTCTATCACTTACTCAGGAACTTGCTGACCTCGTCTTAACGGAAGGTGAAGGCGCAATTTCGAATAAAGAATCTCAACTAGATGACTTAAGGATCTCCAAAAAAGAGAATATTCAGATCGGGACTGTCAAAAGAATAGAAATTGAAGCAGGCGCTGCTGTTGATGTTTATTTACATACCGACCAGGATGGCAGAGGAATAAATGGTGTCGTGGTCCAAGGAAGTGGCATATCAGCTGAAGTCTTGCACGAAGTTGCCCTTCATATAGCTTTCGCAAAACCCTCAGCTCTTTCACGTGAAGAAGTGCCTAGCGAAGAGATAGCAAAAGAAAGAGAGAGCGCCCTAGGTGTTACGAAAGCCGAAGGGAAGCCAGAAGCAGCATGGGAAAAAATTGTTGAAGGCCGTGTTTCAAAGTGGTTGAGTGAAAGAGTGTTACTTGAGCAAGGAATGTTTGGCGAGAAAGAAACAGTAGCTCAAAAAATAGGTGATGGAACTATTACAAATTTTGTTCAGGCCTATATCGGTGACTAAAACTATGGCTGAATTGATCAAATCTTTAGAAAAACATGCACTTAAGGGCTAAACGAGGCATGATACAAACGTGAATGATTCCGAAAAACACCTATTACAGGGCCAATGGGACAGGGTAGTTCTTAAAGTTTCAGGCGAAGCTTTCGCTGGTGAACTGGGATATGGAATTGACGGACACGTAGTACAAGAGATAGCTCGTCAAGTGGTGAAAGTTCGTTCTGAATTTGATGTACAGCTAGCCATAGTCGTTGGGGGCGGAAATATATGGCGAGGAATGGCCGGATCAGGGGCAGGTATGGACAGGGCCCAAGCTGATTATATGGGGATGTTAGCAACAGTTATAAATGCTTTGGCTTTGCAGGACACCTTAGAGCAGCTGGGGCAACCCACGCGAGTTCAAACAGCTATTCATATGAGCCAGGTAGCTGAACCTTATATCAGGCGCAGGGCTCTTCGTCATCTTGAGAAAGGAAGAGTTGTTATATTTGCTGGTGGAACAGGAAATCCATTCTTCACTACAGATACGACTGCGGCACTGCGTGCAGTTGAAATTGAAGCAGGCGCTATTCTCAAAGGCACTCATTCAGGTATTCAAGGCGTGTACGATGACGACCCTCGTATAAACCCTGATGCAAAATTGCTTAAAGAAATTAGATACATAGATGTTCTGAATAAAGGTTTAAAGGTAATGGACTCAACCGCGATTTCGCTTTGCATGGATAATAATTTACCGATTGTAGTTTTTGACCTAATGGGCGATGGAAATGTAGGTCAAATTCTCGCCGGTAATCCAGTGGGAACAGCAGTAAGTTAGGTATGGATGAGTGAAGAGCTAATAGAACTTGTATTTTCGGAAACAGAAGAGAAAATGGAAAAGTCTGTTTCGAGAACAAGGCAGGAATTCTCCTCAATCAGAACCGGTCGGCCAAGTCCGGCACTAGTTGAACGAATCCAAGTTGATTATTTTGGAAGTGATGTACCTTTGCAGCAACTAGCGAGCTTTTCGGTACCAGAAGCCCAGTTGCTAGTAATTTCTCCTTTTGACAAAGGCGCAATTGAGGCTATTGAAAGGGCAATAGTTCTTGCTGACCTTGGAATCAGTCCAGCGAATGATGGTTCAATTCTTCGGCTAAATTTTCCTCCGCTTACAGAAGAGAGACGTAAACAACTTGTAAAAGTAGTTAAGACATTGGCCGAGGAAGGAAGAATATCTATTCGAGGGATCAGAAGGACAGCTCGGCAAGAACTAGACAACTTTGAAAAGGAGGGTGACGTTTCTTCAGACCAAGCGAAAAGAGCATTGGATAGAATAGATGCCTTCACTCGGAACTTTGAGAATCAAATAAACACAGCTCTTGAGCAGAAAGAAACTGAATTACTTGAAGTTTAGACTAAGTTATACTTTGTGGAGATGCTATGAATAAAGAAGACGAAGGTATGCAAGGTTCAGAAGATGGTTCAACAAGCCACGGTCTTCCTCATTGGAGTGAACCCGGAACGGGACAAATGCCAAGACTTGAAATCAACGATGAGAATGAGCCTAAGGAAGATTGGGAAACACTAAGCGAAGGCCCGCAATGGGGCTCAGAATCTGAACTTGAGGGTGATGAACCGCAGAGAGTAGACCTTACAATCGGAGACGAGACCCCAAAAGATGATTTCTTCTCTTATGAAAAGACTCCTGATCTGGCTGAAACCACGGAATCAATTATTTCTGAAGGCAAAAAATCACGACGGTCAGGTTTGGGTTCACGAGAAGCGCTAACACGAATTATTACCGGTCTTGTTCTCGCAGGAATTGTTGTTCTTTGCTTAGCAATCAGTAAGTTGGCGACGGTTATTTTAATCGCTGTGATGCTTGGAATAGCTTCAACGGAGTTATTCCAAAGTCTTTACAAAGTCGGTTGGCAACCGCCTACTTTGGTGGGTTTGGTGGCATCCGTATCAATGCCTTTAGCTGCTTACTGGAGAGGTGAAGGAGCTATCGGGTTAGTACTTTTTCTCACGGTTCTTACTGGTTCATTGTGGTACCTGCTAGGGATCGGGGGAACACGCCCTGTTCCTAATCTTGCAGTTCTGATTCTTGGAGTTGTCTATGTCGGTGTACTTGGCTCCCATGCAGCTCTTCTATTAGATGACCCAAAAGGTAAAGGTCTTTTATTATCAGCAATTCTCTTGGCGGCAGGATATGACGTAGGCGGTTATTTTATAGGGCAAGCTTTGGGTCGTTCGCCGCTCACAGAAGTTAGTCCAAATAAAACTATTGAAGGTTTGTTAGGAGGGACAGTTGCAACTGTCGGGGTAGGGGTACTTCTAGCAGTATTTGATGTAGGCCCTTTCGATGGTGAACCCTTTGGTTTCTCTAACGCTCTACTAATGGCGATAGTCGTAGCCGTAATTGCACCTATCGGAGATCTTGCTGAATCTCTCATCAAAAGAGACTTGAAGATAAAAGATATGGGAACGGTCTTGCCTGGTCACGGCGGTGTATTAGACCGTTGCGACACCTTACTATTCGTAATTCCGACCGTTTATTACATGGTCCTCGTTATGGCATAAATCACTTCGGTGGCTCACATTATCAGTCCAAATAGGGCTTACAATCTATATATGACCCGGAACATCGACCTATGAAAGATGTCGCTTTACTCGGATCAACGGGTTCAATCGGAATACAAACCTTAGACGTAGTGCGTGCTAATACAGACAAGTTCAATATTAAAGTTCTCGCAGCTGGAACTTCGGTAGAGATTATTCGAAATCAAATAGCTGAATTCAGACCAGAAACAGTAATTATGGCCGACAACGATGCTGGGCGCTTGATCAAAGACCAATTCACAGAAATAACTGTACTAAGTGGCCAGGATGCCCTGAAGGAGTCAGTGGGGTCTAGCGATATTATTGTCAACGCGATAGTCGGTTTCGCTGGATTGCCAGTTACCTTAACCGCTTTGAATGAGGGAAAAATTCTTGCGTTGGCTAACAAGGAATCTCTCATCGCAGGAGGTCCCATTGTTCAAAAAGCTAGAATGACCAAATCAGCTATGATCATCCCAGTAGATAGTGAACACTCTGCTCTTCATCAATGCCTACATGGGTACCAGTCAACTTTCAACGAACCATCTCAGTCAATAAGGCAACTCATACTCACAGCTAGTGGAGGTCCTTTTAGAGGATTAACATTGCAAGAGCTTGAGAAGGTCACTCTTGACGAGGCGTTAATGCACCCAACCTGGAATATGGGACCTAAGATAACTATTGACTCATCGACTCTTATGAATAAAGGTTTAGAAGTTATCGAAGCGCATGAATTGTTCGGAGTTCCGTATAGTGAAATTAATGTAGTGGTGCATCCACAGTCAATCGTTCACTCCATGGTTGAATTCATTGATAGTTCGGTCATCGCACAATTGTCTATGCCTGATATGCGCCTTCCGATTACTTATGCTTTGAATTATCCAAACAGGAATGATTCACAATGGGGGTCTATTAATTGGCATCAAATTACTAAATTAGAATTTGAACAACCGGACTTTGAAAGTTTCGCTTGTTTAAAGTTAGCCTACCAAGCAGGAGAAACAGGCCAAACAGCGCCTGCATGGTTGAACGCCGCCAACGAAGTTGCAGTTGAAGCATTTCTACAGCATCAGATTATGTGGGTTGATATACCGCATTTGATCGCTGATGTGCTTGACAATTACGATGGCCGTCAAGCAATAGAAGAGAATGACATATACGAAGCTGACAAACAAGCTCGACTAGTAGCAAGAAAGATTATGGAGAGAAAATAAGGTGACTGAGAGTGCTCTCAAAGAAAATCGCGCAAAAGACGCCGCAGCCCAGGAAACTAAATCATATTTTGGGTTAGTAATCGTATTAGGGCTATTGGTTTTACTAGCGATTAGTACCGGTTTCGCAGGTGTCATCGTAGTCCTTTCGTTAGTCATAATGCTTTTCCTACATGAATTGGGTCATTATCTAGCCGCAAGAAAAGCTGGAATGAAAGTTACGGAATTTTTTATCGGTTTCGGTCCTAAAATATGGTCTTTTAAAAGAGGAGAAACTGAGTACGGGATCAAAGGGATTCCTGCCGGAGCATATGTGCGAGTAATCGGAATGAATAACCTCGATCCTGTTCCACCTGAGGATGAGCAACGAACTTATAGAAATGCAAAATTTGGGCAAAGGCTTCTTTTAGCAACCGCAGGATCATTGATGCATTTCCTAATAGCCATAATTCTTCTATACGCAGTTCTAGTCGGTAGTGGCATCCAAACCGATGAATCAGATTGGACAGTACAAGATACACGCCCTAATGGCCCTGCAGAGATAATGGGGATTGAAGAGGGAGATAGGATTATTGCTCTTAATGGAGTACCGATCACTGACTGGTGGGATTTCGCTGCAAGTATTTCGGGTCTCCCAGATCAACCAATTAGTATTCAATTAGCTAGGGATGGGGAGCTTTTAACGCTTCAAGGAGTAGTCGGATCTCGCTCAACATCTGATCAGACTGGTCAAAGCTACGGATTTATCGGTATTCAGAGAACTAAATTCAGCACTCTAAAGTCTGGCCCCATCGATGCTTTGGGAAAAACTGGAGAGCAATTTGGAGTCCTAACTTCTGAAACAATCAAGGGCCTTGGAAATTTCTTTAGCCCAACAGGTCTAGGTAACTTTTTTTCTGAAGTATTCGAGGTAGACACTGAGCAATCTTCAGTTAAATCAAGTATCGCTGGATCTGATGAGGGAAGAATAGTTTCTGTTGTTGGTGCAACAAAACTAGGAGCGCAGCTAACCGAAACAGGATGGACAGGGTTGTTCTTATTTCTCGCGACAATTAACGTCTTCATAGGAATCTTTAACTTAATCCCACTGCTCCCATTAGATGGCGGGCATGTTATGATTGCCATTTATGAACGGCTCAGAAGCCGAAAAGGTAACCGCTACCACGCAGATGCATCAAAACTACTTCCGCTAACATACCTTGTGCTGTTTGTCTTGATAGCTATAGGGGTTGCAGCCATTTATTTAGACATAGCTGACCCAATCTCCCTCTAGGATGTAACTAATGGATAGCGCTTCACACATAAAACGAAAGAAAACAAAACAGATATTTGTCGGAGATATTCCGATTGGGGGCAATTCGCCCATAACGGTTCAATCGATGACAACAACTAAAACATCTGATGTGGACGCGACACTGCAACAAATTTATTCGCTAGCGGCTGCTGGGGCTGACATAGTTCGATGCACATGTAATGATTACGAAGCCGCCGAAGGACTTGCCAAAATTGTGCCAAGATCTCCAGTTCCGATAATTGCCGATGTTCATAATCAATATAAAATGGCATTAGCAGCCATAGCATCTGGTGTGGACTGTCTCCGCCTTAACCCAGGGAATATTCGCAAACCAGCTCATATCAAAGCTGTTGCTGAAGCGGCAGGAGAAGAATCTGTTCCAATCAGAATCGGCGTCAATGGGGGTTCGCTACACCCGGACCTTTATTTGAAGTATGGAGGAAAGGTTACCCCAGAGGCAATGGTTGAATCAGCAATGACTGAACTTAACTATTTCGAAGAAGTCGGTTTTGATCAAGTAAAAATTTCTGTAAAAGCATCTAATGTTCCTCTGATGGTTGAGGCTTACCGTCAACTTAGCAAAATCACTGACTACCCCCTGCATCTTGGCGTAACAGAAGCCGGCCCTCCACCCACAGGCCTAATTAAATCAACTGCCGGAATAGCATCATTGTTGTTAGAGGGTATAGGCGACACGATACGGTACTCCTTAACTGCAGACCCTGTGCAAGAAGCTAAAGCGGGGCGGCAACTGCTAGAGGCCTTGGGGTTGCGTGAAAGAAAAAATATTGACCTTATTGCATGTCCGAGTTGCGGGCGAGCAGAAATTGATGTCTATTCAGTTGCCTCCGAGGCACAAACCGCGTTCGAAGATAAGGAAATACCTTTGCAAATCGCTGTAATGGGTTGCGTCGTAAATGGGCCCGGTGAAGCTAGAGATGCGGATCTTGGAATAGCAGCTGGGAATAAGCGCGGACACCTTTTTGTTAAAGGCCAAAATGTCGCAGTGGTAAAAGAAGATGAAATGGTTAAAACACTTGTTGAATGGGCCGAATACATCACCGAAAATGGTTTCGAAGCCGCCCTTGCGAGAGCAGATGTAGAAAAAGCAAAAAGAGAAGCAGAAAAAGATCGTCAAAAATTACTTGCTGAACAAGGAGAGGATGTTAATCAGGATGCTTCTCGTGTTAACTTAATAAGAAAAATATAGCAAATATCTCAAACCCTTACTTATGGATGATTCTAGCAAAAGAGAGCTATAATCTAATTGTCTTTAATCCAATGGAATGAGGCGTGGGGTTTCCCACGCCTTTTGTTCATCAAGGAAGAGTTCGGAAGGAGAAGAATGGGAATAATCGAAGCAGTGAATGAAATGATTAGGCCCCTTCTAACATCTTTAGATTACGAACTCTATGATGTTGAACTAAATGGTGGAATCCTAAAAGTAACTATCACTTCCGAAGAAGGAGTTATGCTAGATGAACTAGCTAAACTAAACAGGGATATTTCGTCGAAACTTGACGAAGAAGACCCAATCCAAAGTAGATACACTTTGGAGGTCTCAAGCCCTGGTTTGGAGAGGAAACTAAGACGAGAAGACCATTACTTCGGAGCAATTGGCGAGCGTATTTCAGTCAAGCTAGGTCCTCATGTCGAAGGAGAACGAAGATACGAGGGAGAATTGCTAGGAATTGAAGAAATGATATTGAGCTTAAGAACTGATAATGGTAGCGAAATCAAACTTAGTTTGAGTGACATCACATCGGGCAAGACCGTTTACGAGTGGGAGAAGAATCCCAAACCAGGTTCAAAAGTAAGTGCCTCAGATATTTCATAGACAAGGAGAAAAATGAACGCAGAAATGAAAGAAGCCATAAACGCCATAGCGGCAGACAAAGGGATGCGCCCCGAAGTTCTCTATGCAGTATTAGCCGATGCTTTAGAATCAGCCTACAAAAAAATGCCGGAAGCTCATGAATATGCGTGGGTTACCATAGACCCTGAAACAATGGAGTATAGAGTAATCGCTCAAGAGCTAGATGACGAAGGTGAGCCTTATGGGGATGAATTTGACGTAACTCCAGATAATTTCGGCAGAATAGCTGCTCTTGCATTTAAGCAAGTTCTTGCACAAGGTATCCGAGAAGAAGAACGTGAACAGAAATATGAGGAATATGCTGGACGTGAAGGTGATATTGTCACAGGAATCATTCAACAAAGTGACAGTAGATACACATTATTGGATCTGGGGCGTGTAGAAGCCCTTCTGCCTCGAGCAGAACAAGTACCAAATGAAAGGCCTGATAGCAATACTCGAATCAAGGCATACATTGTCGAAGTGCGCAAAACTGCCAAAGGCCCCCAGATAGTCGTAAGTCGAACACACCCAGGACTCATCAAACGGCTATTTGAGCTAGAAGTTCCTGAAATTGCTGACGGCATAGTTGAAATTAAGTCATGTGCTCGCGAACCGGGCCACCGGACGAAAATAGCCGTTTGGTCAAACGATCCTAATGTAGATCCTGTTGGGGCATGTGTAGGTGCAAGCGGAGCTCGTGTCCGTATGATCGTGAATGAGCTTAGAGGAGAGAAAATCGATATCGTTCCGTTTTCTGAAGAACCCGAAGAGTTCGTGTCAAAGGCTTTATCACCGGCAAAGGTTCAAGAAGTTCGCATTGACTTGGAAACAGGGACTGCGGATGTCATAGTCCCCGATTATCAACTGTCTCTTGCAATTGGTAAGGAAGGGCAAAACGCAAGACTTTCAGCAAGGCTTACTGGCTGGCGAATTGATATAAAATCAGAAACTCAGCAAGCTGAAGAAGACGCATATCAAGATGTTGATTGGGCAGAAGGGGAGTGGGTAGAAGACCCAGAAACAGGAGAACAAGTTTGGCAGCCAGCAGAGGGTGGACCTGCCGTATCAGCTGAAGAATGGGAAGCAACTTCTGAGACAGAGTCAGAAGACTCAGATTCCGATATGGTTGAAGGGGGCGAACCCGATTTAGATTCTAAACCTGAAATTGAAGAAACAGATCAGCCTAATGAAGCCATGGAAAACCAGGTCGAAAGCAGTGGAGAGGAAAATGTGGGTGACCACGAAACTATCACTGATAATCCGGAAACAGGGTCTACTAATGGAGATGAGATTTCAGACTCTTCAGAAGATGGGATTCACGGGGAAGCCTAAAAGATTTCTTAAGAGAATGGCGGATCAGTCATAACGGGCTAGTCTGAACAATCGGGAAAAAGTAGTAATGACGATGAGAATACAATGACCATATAGGAGAAACGAGCGGCAGCTCGAGACAAAGAGAAGTAACCAAATTGCCAGGAAAAGTACGTGTTTATGAACTAGCTCGAGAGCTAGATATAACAAATAAGGAAATAATCGCACTATGCGAGTCTTTGAGGATTGATGCTAAAAGCCATTCCTCAAGCCTTGTGGAAGCTCAAGCCGACAGAGTTCGAAAGAAAGCTGTATCTGATGGGTTAGTAAATACTAAGCCTGAAGGAGAGTTGAAGGCGACATCAGAAAAAGCTGAAGAAGAAATTGAAAATAAACAAGGTGAAACTCGGCCTGCACCTAAGGCAGTTAGTTCTAAGAAGCCACCGCCAGCTAAGCCGAAGCCTTCAGAAATTACTGATAACTCAACAGTAGTCAGCTCAAAAAAGTCACCAGCTAAAATTGACTCTACTAAACCTGTGTCCGCTGAAACGGTTGAAGAAAAACCAAAACCTAAGACAACAAAAGAAAATAGCAAGCAGGGAAATCTAAACACACCACCTGTTTCAGCATCAGGCAAGCCAATACCTCCTCCACCAGGACCGATATCAAAATCTGGACGACCAATACCTCCCCCTCCAGGTAAAGGTGGTCGCGGACCTGCTCCTGAAATGCAGCGTAGTGGACCGAATATGCAAAGACGGAATCAAGGGCAAGCAGGGGCACAGCGCAACAATGCCGGACAATTTAGAGGTGCGAGGGGAACAAAACCTTCAGGTGCTCCGGTTGCTGACTTCTTGTCGAAACCTGGGCAAGGAGGGAAACCCACAAGTGGTAAACCAAATAGTGGAAGACCTGGCGGACCTAACCAGCGTCCACAACGCAAAAAGAAAGGGAGAAGGCGTAGAAGGCAGGAGGAACTCCAGCCGATGGACACCCCAGCCTATACTCCTGAAGATGCCCCTGTTCCAGAAGGTGAAATAGTTATAGAACGAGCTTCCTCGTCTATAGACGTAGCGCCTAAATTAAATAGGAAAACGGCGGATATTGTCAGATTTTTGATGGAACAAGGGGAGATGGTAACTGCAACCCAATCGCTGAGCGATGACATGATAGAACTTTTTGCTGCAGAGGTCGGAGCGGAAGTGAAACTCGTTGATCCAGGTGAAGAACAGGAAATTGAACTTCAAAAGAAATTAGAGACAACACCTATTAATGTTGATGATGAATCAGTTGTAGAACGTCCTCCAGTTATCACTGTCATGGGTCACGTTGACCATGGAAAAACAAAGCTTCTTGACCAAATAAGGCAAGCAAATATTGTGGCAGGAGAGGCGGGAGGCATAACGCAGCATATTGGAGCGTATCAAGTTGATCTAGAAGGGGGTTCCTTAACTTTTATTGACACTCCCGGCCACGCTGCATTCACTGCCATGAGGGCACGGGGTGCAGAAGCAACCGACATAGTGGTATTGGTTGTCGCAGCTGATGACGGTGTAATGCCTCAGACCAAAGAGGCTATTAACCATGCAAAAGCAGCAGAGGTTCCAATAGTCGTCGCTGTAAACAAAATTGATCTTGAGAGTGCCGACCCTCAAAGAGTACTTGGAGAGCTTGCAGAGTATGAATTAGTGCCTGAGGCATGGGGTGGAGACACAATAGTCGTGGAAATATCGGCATTAGAGAACATAGGTGTAAGCGATCTTCTTGAAAATCTTAACATAATCGCTGAGGTCGAAGATTTGAAAGCTACTCCCAAAGGTAGAGCATCAGGAGTTGTTTTAGAATCTCACTTAGATATAGGTAGAGGACCCGTAGCAACAGTTCTGGTGCAACAAGGTACGCTTTCTGTCGGCGACCCAATAGTCGCTGGGCCTTCATGGGGAAGAGTTAGAGCTTTGGTATCAGATAAAGGTGAACAGGTGCAACATGCAGGACCCTCTTGCCCAGTACAAGTTCTAGGTATGTCAGATGTTGCAATTGCAGGTGATGAGTTTATTGTTGCTCCTGACGAACGCACGGCTCGAGACGTAGCTGATACACGCGAACATTATCAGAGAGTCGCAACTATAGGACGAGATTCTTCAGCTGGATCTGGCGGTGGGCGTCTTGAAGATCTATTTAGTCAAATTAGCACTGGTGAGCAAGCAACCCTTAATTTGATACTAAAAGCTGACGTGAATGGTTCACTTGAAGCAGTTAGAGAGAGTATTAAAAAATTAGAAAGAGACGAAGTTAAAGTATCTTTCGTTCACGCAGGGGTAGGAGCAATAACAGAAAACGACATACAACTAGCTTCAACCTCTAACTCCACAGTACTCGGATTTAATGTAAGGCCAGATCGAAAAGCACGAGAGATGGCAGACCACGAACAAGTCGAAATCCGAAATTATGAGATAATTTATAAACTACTTGAGGATATTGAGTCAGCAATGATAGGAATGCTCGTACCCGAGTTTGAAGAAGTCATTACGGGAGAAGCAGAAGTAAGAGAAATATATAGAGTACCTCGGATAGGTGCCATAGCAGGTTGTTATGTTCTGGACGGTAAAATCTCAAGAGGTTCTAAAGTGAGGTTCCTCCGAGAAGGTACGATTATCTGGAAAGGCGAAATCGCTTCTCTCAGAAGGTTCAAGGATGATGTTCCTGAGGTCGCTTCTGGTTATGAGTGTGGAATAGGGCTTTCAGATTTCCAGGACCTTAAAGACGGAGACATTATTGAGACCTATGATGAGAAGCAGATAGATATTTCCTAGTCGTAAACAATAACTGAATACTGCAATGCCAAAACGAAGAACAAATAAAAAGCGTGATTTTCAACGAAGTGATCGATTGAACGAGTTGCTTCGAGAAGTCATAGCGCAAGAACTTGAAAGAATAGATGATAATGAACTCGGCCTCATTAGTGTCTCCTCAGTACAGGTAGATAATGAATTGTCTAAAGCAAAGGTTTTTTTCTCATCTTTAGATGACGAAAGTCAACTATTGCAGGTATTAGATAGCTATAAAGGGAAGTTGCGGAAGGCAATAGGAGATCAAGCAAGAATCCGCCGAGTTCCTGAGCTTGAATTCTTCCTCGATCCAGCGATAACAGCCAGTAGCAGGATTGATGAGATCCTTGCAGAAATCGAAGCAACAGAAAAGTCTAAAAATAATGGCTTTGAAGACAAGTAAACACGGTTTTGTAATCGTAGATAAAGAAGTTGGATGGACAAGTCATGATGTTGTAGCCAAAGCCAGAGGTATTTTTGCAACAAAAAAAATTGGCCACTCTGGGACTTTGGACCCGCCTGCAACCGGTGTCCTCATACTTGGTGTAGGTAAAGCGACAAGGTTACTTAGGTTTTTGACTGACTTACAGAAAGAGTACGTCGCTACGATGGTCATAGGCTCGGAAACGGATACTTTAGATGCTGAAGGCGTAACCACGAAAACCACTGATCACCGCCCCACGCTCCATGACCTTCAAGAAAGTTCTAAAAATTTTGTTGGGATTATAGATCAAATTCCTCCGATGGTTTCAGCAGTTAAGGTGCAGGGTAAACGATTATATGAACTTGCACGTGAAGGGAAAGAAATCCAACGTGAGCCAAGAAAAGTCGCAATTCATGAATTGTCAATATCCGATGGTCTCGAAAGTGATGTTTTTCAACTCAAAATTAAATGCGGGTCAGGAACTTATGTACGCTCGCTAGTATCAGATATTGCCCAAAAAGCTGGATCGTTAGCGCATGTTGGCTCTTTACGAAGAACGGCAATCGGTTCTTTTAATGAAACGGTAGCTAACAAGATAGAGAAAGCTTCACTAATTGACTTAACAGAAGGACTTAGAGATTACGAGATGATTCAAGTGGACGACAAGATGAGCGACCGTATTAGGGTAGGGGCCGTGGTGCATTTAGAAGAATTCTCACACCTCACCACCGACGGACCGTGGGGTATCGTGGACCTCAATAATAATTTATTAGCTATGTACGAAAAGTTTAAAAACGAGACCTTAAAACCCGCAGTTGTGCTGTCACAGGAGCATTGAAGTGAGCCACATCCAAATCATAAATGACAGTCATTCACTGCCATCAAGAGCAGAACGAACAGTAAGTTCAATAGGCGTATTTGACGGTGTTCACAGAGGGCATCAGAGGCTACTCGATTTAGTAAAGGACGAAGCTAAATCACAATCTATTCCCTCTGTCGTAGTTACTTTTGATAAACACCCAACTCAAATTACGAGCCCAAAAAATGCACCTAAGATACTCACTCCACTAAACAGAAAAATCCAGTTACTCGAGGAGCTTGGAATTGATTATGTTTATGTTCTAGCATTCAACGAACACAGAGCTTCAACTCCTGCTGCGCAATTCATTAGGGAAATTTTCTTTGAAGCGATTAGAGCTGAATCCATTTATGTTGGCGAGGATTTCCAATTCGGGCATAAAAGGCTTGGTAACGTAGACTTACTCGAGTCTGAAGGGAAATCGTTAGGTATTGCCGTAAATGGTGTGGGTCTTTTTACCTCCGGTTATCCAAGCAAAGGAATTATCTCATCAACAGTGATAAGAAAGCATTTACAAGACGGGGAATTAGCACTCGCAAATGAAAAATTGGGACGACGATATGAAATAGCCGGGAGAGTAGTTTCAGGCGACAAGCGAGGACGTACTATAGGGTTTCCAACAGCAAACATTAGTGTTGATACCGAAATAGCAGTCCCAGCAGATGGTGTTTACGCTGCTTGGTATCTACTCAAAGACGGTACTAGGAAATTAGCTGCAGTTAACATAGGTAAACGTCCTACCTTCTCTGATAGTCACATGTCAGTTATTGAAGCGCACATACTTGATTTTGATGATGACCTATATGGGGATAATGCTGTTTTGGTCTTTGAAAAGAGAATACGGCCTGAAAAAAAATTTGCTGGCCTGAAAGAATTCCAACAACAGTTAGAGATTGATCTGGCCGAAATAAGGGAAACACTAACTTAACGATTTCTTTCATAAGTTGGGTTTTCTGTCAGGCACGGTAGCATTTCAATGTCACAAAGTAGTGATTTTTGCCAGACTGAACGGATACCGTCAGAAAGGCAGGGTCAGAAACCCAAAGGAAATATATGCCAGCTAATCTCAAGCCAAAGAATGGAACAATCGAGGAACACAGACTTCATGAGTCAGATACTGGTTCACCAGAAGTCCAAATAGCACTCCTCACCGACAGGATTGACCATCTAACAGAGCATCTCAAAACCCATAAAAAAGACCATCACAGTCGAAGAGGGCTATTAATGCTCGTTGGTCGGCGAAGAAGAATGCTTGATTACGTCAGAGATAATGATATTGAACGTTACAGAAATATCATTTCAAAACTAGGTTTGCGACGTTAAAGCCAACCTTTAGTGTAGAATTCATATAACCGAATAGGTAACTGAAAACCAGCTTCGAAAAGATTAGCTGCCAGTTGAAAGCGCCTAGATTTTTAGACGTTTCCAACTGGGAAGCTGAACTCCGAAGTTGATGCCCGTAGGATCGTCCTTGGGCAAAATATTAGTGAGGTATAACCTCAAAAGGAGTTAACCATGGCTGATGCCATAACAGTCAGCGGCGCAATTGGTGCTGATGATAAAACAATGACACTTGAAACTGGAGTCTTAGCAAGTCTCGCAAATGGATCGGTAGTTGTAAGCGTAGGGAAGACTACTGTCCTTGTGACTGCTACGGCGAATAAGAACGCTAAGCCAGGAACAGACTTTTTCCCTTTGACAGTCGACTTTGAAGAAAGAAGCTATGCTGCAGGAAAGATCCCCGGGTCTTTTTTCCGAAGAGAAGGTAGAGCAAGTGAATCAGCAATTTTGGCTTGCCGACTTACGGATCGACCATTACGACCACTTTTCCCTGAGGGTTTTCGCAACGATGTTCACATCGTTGCTACTATTCTCGGAGCTGATCAGGAGAACCCATATGATGTTCCAGCGATCAACGCAGCATCAGCCGCACTTTGCATATCAAATATCCCATTTCAAGGACCACTTGGTTGCGTTAGGATAGCCTACGACCAAGACGGCGAATGGATATCTCACCCGACTTACGAAGAGGGAGAGCTGTCAACATTTGAAATGGTTGTCGCTGGAAGACTTCTTGAAAGTGGAGATGTAGCTGTCATGATGGTAGAAGCCGGTGGTACAGAAAATGCTTGGAGTTACTATGAAACTGGCGCACCAAAGGTAGATGAAAAAGTTCTCGCAGCTGGGCTTGAATTCGCTAAAGAGCCTATAAAGCAAGCAATAGCTTTACAAGAAGAATTGATTCAGAGTAGCGGGGAAATTTCTAAAATGGAAGTCACCCTTGCAGTAGATTATTCAGAAGAAATTATGAAAGCAGTTGAAGAAGTAGGCACCGAGCCATTAGGTGAAAGCCAAAAGATTGCGGACAAAGCCCAAAGGGCCGAAGCAGAGTCTGAAGCGTCTTCTGCTATTCTCGAAACTCTCGTGGAGCGTTTCGGTGAAGAAGGCAATACTGAATCTCAAATTAAAGCAGCAGTTCGATCTTTGACAAAGAATCTTGTTCGAAAGCGTATCGTAGACGAGGGGTTGAGAATTGATGGCCGGACACCAACTGATCTAAGAAAGCTTTCCTCTGACGTAGGTATCTTGCCTACAGCACATGGCTCAGGACTTTTCCAGCGTGGAGAAACTCAAGTTCTTAACATAACGACCTTAGGAACTAAGAGGATGGATCAGATGATTGATGGAATTGATCCAATAACACGTAAGCGCTACATGCACCACTATAATTTCCCTCCATTCTCTACTGGAGAACCAGGATTTATGAGAGGCCCAAAGCGACGAGAGATAGGACATGGGGCACTTGCAGAAAGGGCGTTGCTTCCTGTGATTCCAAACGAAGAAGAGTGGCCTTATACCCTTCGGCTCGTTTCCGACGTGATGTCATCTAATGGCTCCACATCAATGGCTTCGGTTTGTTCTTCAACCCTTTCATTAATGGATGCTGGAGTGCCGATTAAAGATCCTGTTGCAGGAATAGCTATGGGTCTAGTATTCGCTGAAGGAAAATATATAACTTTGACAGATATCCTTGGCGCTGAAGACGCATTTGGTGATATGGACTTCAAAGTAGCCGGAACCGCAGATGTTATAACAGCACTTCAACTTGATACTAAAATTGAAGGTATTCCGGCAGATGTGCTTTCCGCAGCACTTAATCAGGCTAAGGATGCCAGAATGGAAATCCTGAGCGTGATGAATGCTGCAATCGCAGAACCTAGGGATGATGTTCGCGATGTGGCACCAAAAATAATAAGTTTTGAAATCCCAATGGATAAGATAGGCGAAGTTATTGGTCCTAAAGGAAAGGTAATTAACGCTATCCAACAAGAGACCGGAGCTGAAGTAATTGTTGATGATGATGGGGTTATGGGATCTGTATCCATTGCTGGAACTGATCGTGAAGCCGTCTATGAAGCTCAAAGGCAAATAAATCTAATACTCGATCCACCCACTGCAGACGTTGGCGGTATCTATGGCGGGAAAGTCGTAAACATCACCAATTTCGGAGCATTTGTCAATATCTTGCCTGGTAGAGATGGTTTGCTACACATTTCAAAGATAGGTGGCGGGAAGCGGATTAAGCGTGTTGAGGATGTTCTGGAACTTGGACAGGAAATTGAAGTAAAAGTTGAAGATATTGATCCAAACGGAAAGATCAGTCTTGTGTTAACGGGAGGAACTCAGCAAAGTGATGAGTCTGATGAGTCTGATAAGTCTGATAAGTCTG
>DDNP01000022.1:106658-145127 GCA_002341185.1 Candidatus Neomicrothrix sp. UBA2517
GATAAGTCTGATAAGTCTGATAAGGATTCTAATGAAGAAACTCCTGCAGAGAAACCTTCACAAAAACAGGCGACCTTCGAAGATGAGTTTGAAGAAAGTTTGGCCGAGGAACTGGGCGAATTAGGTCCTGAAGCTATTGGCGGGAATCAACAACGAAATAGAAATAGAAAAGGCAGGGGAGGCAGAAGGTAATAAACCTTCCGCCTATTCTTCTTTGAAATAAAAGCTAATGCGCTACTGGCATGGCAAGATTAGATTATGACAAATTTAAATGTTGGTGTTTTCGGCGCTGCTGGCAAAATGGGCTCTACTGTATGTCAGGCGATTAATAAAGATGATTGCACGTCTCTGCGCTTTGCCATAGACACTAATCAAGTAGGTAGCAACATCCCTAATACGGAAATTTTTATCAGAGAATCAATAGAAACCCTAGAAGGAGTAGATGTAGTCGTTGATTTTACAGTTGCTGAGGTTGCGATGGAGAACATTAAATTTGCAGCTCGGCAAGGAGTTCATGCTGTAGTTGGGACAAGCGGACTAACAGAAATTAATCTGTCCGAGTTATCTAAGATCTTTACAAAAAGTAATTGTATAATTGTGCCAAACTTTTCTATTAGTGCGATCTTGCTAATGCGACTATCAGAAATAGCGACACCGTACTTTTCGACTATAGAAATAATTGAGTTCCACCATAATAATAAAATTGACGCCCCGTCAGGGACTGCTCTAGCAACAGCGGAGAGAATTTCCGAAGTTCGAAATGAAGACCTGCATGACTCAACCACGAACCTAGTGATAGATGGCGCAAGAGGCGCTAAAGGTCAGGGGAATATCCCCATTCACAGCGTGAGAATGGAGGGGATGCTTGCACACCAGGAGGTCATTTTTGGCGCTACTGGCCAAACATTGACGATAAGGCAAGATAGTAGCGATAGGTCTTCGTTTATGCCTGGAGTACTGATGGCTATAAAAGGAATTGAGGCACTATCAGGAGTCAACGTTGGCTTGGAAAATTTGATGGATGCCTAAGAGAATTCTAACGACCGTCTTTGTTGCTATAGCAGTTATAACTATGGTGACTTTAGGCTTTTGGCAGCTTGACCGACATGCACAAAAATCGGATATCAACGAAAAAATAAGCGCAAGACAAACTGAAAGAACCCTCGGCGAGATCGAATTGCAAAATTTACTCTCTCAAAATCTTTCTTCTTTCGAAGAGGAGTACGAGTATCGGAGCGTAACAATATCCGGAACGTATCAGCAAGGTGACAGCATCGTTGTTAGAAATAGGACGTTCAACGGAATCCCTGGTTTCTGGTTGCTTACCCCCATGAAGCTTGATAATGACCTATTTATAGTTATTAACAGAGGCTGGATACCTATTTCTGCTGAAGGTTACGTCGACTCAGAAATAGGAGCTTTCAACGTTACTGGTGTCTTGCGGAGAACTGAAACTGCAAAAGGTTTGCAAAGGGCTGATACAGGCCAAGACCCCCTTAATAGCTTAGGACGGGTAGATCTTGATAGATATTCGGTTCAGTTAGGTTATGAAATCTTCCCACTTTACATCCAACTCTTTGACCAAAGTCCGATTCAAAAGGATGGTTTTCCACAAGTCATAGACCGCCCAGAGTTTAGCGAGGGGCAACATCTCAACTATGCAGTGCAGTGGTTCATATTTGCGAGTATCGCAACGTTTGGCTACCCATTAGTCCTTTGGCGCTATTCCAAAGGCAGAAACACAAAGAAGCGAAGAGAATCAGATATCCCTGTTGATTACCTTTAGGGATAATTAAAAGGAAAGCATATAGACTGCTAGCCTCAGATGAAAGAGAAAGGATTTGAATGCCAAGATTTGGAAGAGTTCTTACAGCCATGGTCACTCCATTCACAAGTTCTGGGGATCTTGATCTTGATGAAGCTCAGCGTCTTGCGCAATGGCTTATAGAGAATGGAAATGATGGACTCGTAATCGCTGGGACAACCGGAGAGTCGCCTACATTGACTCATGATGAACAAATTGCATTGATAGAAGCTGTCGTGAATTCAACTGATGCTCCAGTTATTGCAGGAACCGGTAGCAACGATACTATGGCTGCCATTGAGTTAACCCACCGAGCCCAATTAGTCGGAGCATCAGGAATCTTAAGCGTAACTCCTTACTATAATCGCCCCTCTCAGCAAGGTTTGCTTGAGCATTTCACACGAATCGCGGACAGTACAGATCTTCCAGTAATGCTTTATGATATTCCTATCCGAAGTGGGAGGAAGATTGAAACAGAAACGATATTAGAGTTAGCAAATAATATTGAAAATATTGTGGCTCTTAAAGATGCAGCCGGGGACCCTTCTGAAACGGCCTATTTATTATCGGAAACTCCCGACGAGTTCGAAGTTTATTCTGGGGATGATTCTCTAAATTTAGCCTTACTTTCAATAGGAGCCTCCGGAGTCGTAGGTGTAGCGACTCATTGGTCAGGGGCAGAACATCAGAACTTAGTCAATGCAATTCTTGATGGAGACTATGCAAAAGCGAAAATGATTAATCAATCGCTTCAAAGTTCCTTTGCCTTCGAATCAAGCCTCGATGCTCCTAACCCTATTCCAACTAAAGTCATGATGAATCTCATTGGATTTAATGTTGGTAAAGGCCGACCACCAATGGACACAATCCCTGAAGGCCTTGAAATAACTGCCCGTGATGTACTCTCAGCAACAATTCTTGGTTCGGCAATGGGATTTCCCAAGAAATAGCATAAGTATGAATGAGCCTGTTCGTATAACTTTCCTTGGTGGACTTGGTGATATCGGAAGAAACTGTGCTGCGATTGAAACCCAAAATCAGATTCTTTTGCTAGATTGTGGGCAACTTTTTCCTGATGATTTGATGCCAGGTGCTCACTCAGTACTTCCAGATTTTAGCTACCTTGAGAAAAGGCGAGAAAAAATCATAGGATGTATCGCAACTCACGGTCATGAAGACCATATTGGGGCACTTCGTTATGCCTTGGAGATATGCGAATTCCCTATTTTTGGCTCAGAATTTACATTGGGAATGGTGAGGCACCGGCTAGCGGAGGCCAACATGCTTGACAAGACAGAATTAACCAAGGTGGAGGATGGTGAAATAATAAGCATAGGTGATTTTCGGTGCGAGTTTTTACCCGTAACGCACTCAACTCCTAAAGGCCTAATTTCTGCAATTCATACTCCGCAAGGCCTCATATTACATTCAAGCGACTTCAAATTAGACCATAGCCCCGTCGATGGAAGAGTTACCGACCTAGATCGAATTGCGGATTTATCTGAGGACCCAGGCATACGACTCTTACTATGCGACTCTACTAACGCTGAACTTGAGGGATCTAGTATTTCAGAATCTGATGTAGGGACTGGGCTCTTGGGTATCTTCAGAGAGTTCCCCCAAAACCGCATTATCACAACCTGCTTCTCAAGCCATATCCATCGAATTCAACAAATTATAAACATCGCAAGAGATGAAGGTAGAAAAGTAGCTACTCTCGGTTTCTCATTGGAAAGAAATGTATCCCTTGCACGAAGCCTAAATATTCTTAAAGTTCCAGACGATGCTCTAATTGATGTGGCCGAAATAGAACACTACCCAAAGAGCCAAGTCTGCGTCATAAGTACAGGATCACAAGGTGAACCAAGATCCTCATTATGTAGATCGGCGCAAAGCTCCGGGAAGTGGCTTCGCATCGATGAGGATGATGTAATCATTTTCTCGTCAAGAACAATTCCAGGCAATGAAAAGCGAATAGGGCGCCTAGTGAATAATCTTTTAGGGTTAGGTGCAAAAGTGATTAATGACGAAAACCTTAAGACACATACATCTGGGCATGGACAACGTCAAGAATTATTTGAGCTTCATAAAGCAGCACAACCTGAATGGTTTGTTCCCGTTCATGGAGAATTGCGCCACTTGATGGCACATAAACAACTTGCAGTATCGAACGGGATGGAATCAGGTAAAGCCCTAGTCGCTACCGATGGTGATCAAATTGTGATGAAAGATAACGAGCTTTCGCTCAATAGAGAAGAGTGCAAAGGGCAGTACATCTTCTCGCAGGGGTCCATAATAGAAAAAGGCCATGGCCTATTCAAAGAGCGCAATATTTTAGGTAAAGAGGGGTGCGTAATAGCATCAGTTACGGTAAGTACTAATGATAAATGTTTAAAAGGACCACCCGTAGTCATAAGTAAAGGTTGGCTGAATGAAGATTTATCAAGATTTTACGAAGATGAGGTTAAAGAACAATTATCTAAAGACTTAACGCTGTATCTTCGTCACAAAGATAACTTAACTCATGACAGATTGACACAGAAGGTTAGGCGTATAACTGGATCAGTAGTAAACGATCGTACGAAAAGAAGACCTATGATAGTCCCAATCGTAGAGATAATTTCTTAGAATTCTAATCTAAAATAGAACAAACTTCAGTACTATCCATACCCATAGTTCAGGCACTTTAGTGTTACCGTTGGCATATTGTGGCTAAATCAAAACAACAGAAAAAAAATCTTGGAAAAGTTCAAAAGACTGACAAAAAAAGCTCGAAAAGATCAGGCAATACTGATCCGGAAATTACTTCCAAGGTTCAGAGTTCAAGAGAACGCCAAAGAACGTCAACGATGGGCACCATAAAAGGGTCATTTAAATCGGCGTTTGGGGGTCATAAATCAGATTTAATAAGCCTTGGGTTAATAGTGGTCGCAATTGTAGCTGCTTTGGGCTTGTACTTTGGCACCGCAGGAATAGTTGGTAAAGCAATAGGGCCTTGGCTTTTTCGAGCTTTATTCGGGTACATCGGTTATATAGCCCCCGTTGCTTTGCTGATAGGGGGTTTATACCTTGTTTTTGAATCACCTGTTTCGAATTCTGAAGAGGAACAAAGTGAGAACACGCCTAGGCCCTCTTCAATTCTTATAGGGACATTATTAATATTTATAACAATTTGCGGCGTTAGCCACCTCAACTCGAATGCTAGTTCATTCAACCTTGCAGACCTAGAAGAACTGAAGAATGGTGGCGGGGTATTAGGGTATTTAATTGGTGCACCTCTAAGAGCTGCCTTTGAACAGGTGGGTGCAGTATTTATCTTACTAGCAATAGGGTTTGTAGGAATTATCTTAGTTACCGGAATGACTTTCAAAGAAGCACTTTCGCGCTTATGGCTCTTATTCAAAGCCATCTCAAGCAGGATAATAAAATCTATGAGGCTCGCTATGGGTGAGACAAAAGATGAAATTGCTGAACGGGCTGGAACACCTGAGAACCCAATTATTCAGATTGATGGAGAAACTCGCCTCCTAAGCAAAACAAAAAATACACGAGGTGATAAGGGAAAAACCGAGGAGGAACCTCAAACAGATTCAACAGAAAAGAGCACTCTTAAACCAGAAAAGGACAAGAAGGACTTAAATAAGAAAAATGATTTGGTTGATATTCCGAATGCTTCAACGCAACAACTAGAAATTGAACTAGGGCCGGCAGCAAAAGGGTCAATATGGAAATTGCCATCAGATAAAATCCTCATGCGAACTGGAGCACAAGACATTAATGAAAAACTTGTAGAAGAAAGAGGCCGTGTACTTGAAAGAGCACTTGCAGCACACGGAGTGGAAACAAGATTAGTAGGCATGGTGGTGGGCCCTACAGTTACTAGATACGAGCTAGAACTCGGTGAAGGTGTCAAGGTTTCGCGAGTCACTTCCTTGAACAAAGATATCGCTTATGCCATGGCTTCTCCAGATGTCAGAATCTTAGCGCCAATACCAGGCCGGCAAGCCATAGGAATAGAAGTGCCAAATAATGAACGACAAGTTGTTGCTCTAGGAGATGTTCTGAGTTCTGTTGAAGCTAAAAGAGCAACTCATCCATTAGAAGTAGCAGTAGGAAGAGACATTAATGGAAAATCTATTATTATGAATCTTTCCAAGATGCCACATATCTTGATAGCCGGTGCTACAGGAGCTGGGAAAAGTTCCTGTATAAATAGCATTGTCACTTCAGCATTAATGCGGTCAACTCCGGAGAATCTTAGAATGATTCTCATAGACCCCAAAAGAGTCGAAATGTCACAGTATGAACGAGTTCCGCACTTGCTCACGCAGCCAGTGGTAGATCCCAAAAAAGCTGCCAATGCTCTTCAGTGGGCTTGCCGTGAGATGGATAGAAGATATGAATTGTTAGCTGAGGTTAAATTTAGAGACATAGCCGGGTACAACGCCGCCTACGACAAAGGGACAATCCAGGCTCCGCCAAGCGCTATTAACCCAGATGGCAGTCCTAAAACATACTCTCGTTTGCCATTCATCCTTGTTGTAGTCGATGAACTTTCCGACTTGATGATGGTAGCACCTAGAGATGTGGAAGATTCTATTTGTAGAATTGCACAAAAAGCTAGAGCAGTAGGCATTCACTTAGTAGTCGCTACCCAACGACCATCAACGAATGTTATAACGGGAGTGATTAAAGCAAACATACCTGCACGAATTGCTTTTGCAGTTTCAAGCCTTACAGATAGCAGAGTCATCCTTGATCAGGGTGGGGCAGAAAGATTAGTTGGGCAAGGTGATATGTTGCTGCTCGATCCAAAATCCTCTAGCCCACACCGTATTCAAGGTGCTTGGGTTAGCGAAGACGAAGTAAAACATGTTGTTGGCGCATGGAAAAAACAAGCTGAACAACTTAATGAGAAGTCAGAAGTAGATGGAATCAGCGTAGAGCCATCAATAACTGAAGCACCTTCATCTACTGCAGGAAACTCCATTCCAGGAGGAACGTCTGGAGATTCAGATGATGATGAATTATTAATTAAAGCTATCGATTTAGTCGTCGATTCACAATTAGGGTCTACTTCAATGCTACAAAGGAAGCTTCGAGTAGGGTTTGCCCGTGCTGGTAGGATAATGGACCTCTTAGAAGAAAGAGGAATAGTGGGTCCGAGTGAAGGATCAAAGCCCAGAGAAGTTCTAATTACCACTGAGGACTTGAAACATTCAATCCAATCAAACAAGAGTACTCCTCAGGAATAAACGAAATGTTCGTTGACCTAATATTTGTAATTCTTGGAATTGTCTTACTGATCAAATCTGCAGATTTTCTAGTTGACTCCTCGAGCGATTTAGCTGGGAAGTTAGGAGTCTCTGCTGTTGTGGTAGGTGCAATTGTAGTCGGCTTCGGAACCAGTATGCCTGAGATGGCAGTCTCAACGACAGCTGCAGTTAAGGGTGACATCAGCTTAGGTATCGGTAACGTTGTTGGTTCAATTATCGCTAACCTCACATTAGTTTTAGGAGCTACGGCATTCACAGCAGCAATTCCATTGCCTAAGCATTTCCTCAAATTTCATATGCCGCTATCTATCAACGCCACAGTATGGTTCTTTGTATTTATCCAGAATGGGCTTAGGCGATATGAGGGAATCATTCTTTTGGGATTACTGATAATATCCCTATCTTTAATGATCAGAGAGGGAAAAAGAGATGTGGGTAGAAACATAGATCTCGATACAGGTCAAAAGCCAATAAAAAGTCCTGCATCCGTTGAAACAAAAAGCCGAATATCAAACTCGGTGGTGATTCTGCTTTCACTTATTGGAGTCGTGGGATCATCATATTTCATAACCGAAGGGTCTATTGGTTTAGCTGAAAAGTGGGGTATAGAAAGTGGTTTTGTGGGCGCTAGCCTTATCGCCGTTGGTACCTCTCTACCAGAATTAGTTGCCTCGGTTGTCGCCTTACGTAAAGGTAAATCAGAAATGATCATCGGCACGATTTTGGGATCGAATGTCTTTAACGGAGTTGCAATTGGTGCGGCAATGGGCATTCTAGGGCCGGGAGGAACAAACGGAACTAGAATATCCGGTTGGATATCAATTATCTCAGTTACTGCAGCGTTGGCTCTCTGGATATGGAAATCGCTTAGCGCTAAACCAATCAAAAAACTTTCAGGAGCTTTACTGCTAGGTATTTACGCACTTTGGTTAGTGCTCGTTGGCCTTTAAGTCTATGGTTGTCTCTTTCCCTTTTTGTAATGCAGTGGATACCATCAATCTATGAGCGAGCGCTATTGGATTGAAACACTGGGCTGTCCCAAAAATGAAGTCGATAGCGAAAAGCTCGAAGGCACATTGCTTAGGGACGGCATGACCTTGGCTGATTCACCCGAATCAGCTGATCTGGTAGTAATCAACACCTGCGCTTTTATCGAAGATGCCCGAAAGGAGAGTATTGATACTATTTATCAATTAAATAATGTGCGGAATGACAAATCTGAATTGGTCGTAACGGGCTGTTTAGCAGAGCGTTATGGGTCGACACTCAAAGAGGCACTCGGCGACGACGTTAACTCCGTTCTAGGGTTTGGGGTTCCTGTTTCTCTTTCACAAAAACCCACTGCACCCGATTTCGACCTACTTAACCTCCCGCGCCCAACCCCAAGTAGTCCCTGGGGGTATGTGAAAGTTGCAGAGGGATGTGACAGGATTTGCGGATTTTGCTCAATCCCATCCTTTAGGGGTCCCCAACGATCACGATCAATTGATTCCATACTTTCTGAAGTTGAAAGCATGGAATTGTCGGAAGTAGTGCTCGTAGCGCAAGACCTAGCATCCTATGGTAAGGATCAAAAACAAAAAGCCGGAATGATTCATTTATATCAAGAGGTGAGCAAAGCAGTAGAGTGGGTTCGGTTACTGTACCTATATCCTTCGAGCCTGAGTGAAACGTTAATAGAAGCCATAGGTTCAAGCTCTGTCCCTTACTTTGACCTTAGTCTTCAACATGTATCGCATTCATTACTAAGAAGAATGCGTCGCTGGGGTGATGCCGATAAATTCTCGGAAATTATTAAACGTATACGAATGCTCAATGATAAAGCCACGTTTCGTACTAACTTCATTGTTGGTTACCCCGGTGAGACAGAGAACGATCATGACGCATTATTAAGGTTTGTTGAGGAGAACAGAATCGATTGGTGTGGCTTTTTCGCCTTTTCTAGAGAGGAGGGAACATACGCTTATTCCTTGGAGGGTCAAATTGAACAATCTCTCGTAAATGAACGTTTGATTGAATTATCCGAACTTCAAGATTCCATCACCTCAGCCAAGCGAGATAGTCTTATCGGAGAAGACATAGAAGTACTAGTAGATGAAGTAGGTACAGGCCGAAGTTTCAGAGAGGCACCCGAGATCGATGGGGTCATAAGGATCCCAAAGCATCTTCATACAGGTCAGTTTGCTACTGTTAGGGTCGTAGAGGCTGTTGGAACTGACCTAGTCGCTATTCAGCCCCAAACTAGTTGAAATGGTTTACTGTTCTTATAAGGGGATCTGAATGGATAATTTAACACCAGCAAACTTGATAACAATAACTCGGATACTCGTGTCTCCAATCCTGTTTATCATTATTCTTTCTAGTGAAAGCACCAACGGGGCATCATGGATTGCATTTATTTTTGGGATTGCCCTTGGCGTTAGTGACGCTTTTGACGGCGTGCTTGCCAGAGCTACAGGTAGTGTGACGAAGTTAGGGGCGTTCTTAGATCCGCTTGCCGACAAAGTTGTTGTTTTAGGGTGCATGTTTTCCTTGCTGGCAATCGGCAGCTTTCATATCGTTCCTGTAATGATTATCGCAGTTAGAGAAATTGGTATTTCAATATTTCGAGTTGCGAAAGCACGCCAGAAGATAATTATTCCAGCTTCTAAGTTAGCTAAATGGAAAACATTCGCTCAAGGGTCGACTTTACTTCTTGCAGTTTTGCCACCTCTGGAAAGTGAAGATTGGTTGATAAATATAGCACTATGGTTTGCTGTAGTCATGACTGTTGTGACGGGTTGGCAATATATTAAAAATGGTAATTTAGCAACCGAAACATTGAAAAGAGTTGAACCTGATGAAACGAATTAGTTGTGAAGTAGTCGCTGTAGGTACAGAGCTTCTTTTGGGGCAGATTGTGGATACAAACTCATCATGGATTGGGGAGCAACTGGCCTTGTCAGGTATCGACAGTTTTTTTCAAACTAAAGTGGGGGATAACCCTGAACGCATTAAGAGTGTTTTGCGTCAAGCGTTAAATCGATCAGACTATGTCATAGTGTGTGGAGGTCTTGGCCCAACTCAAGATGATTTAACAAGGGATATGATTGCCGAGGTTATGGGAGTCGAACTTAGGCTTCGCGATGATCTGGTTGAGAAAATAGCATCAATGTTCTCTGGAAGAAATAGGCGAATGCCCGAAAATAATTTGAGACAGGCAATGGTTCCCGAAGGGGCCGAGCCATTAGCAGTGATGCCCGGAACTGCACCGGGACTTAAAGCTCCAATAGGTGGTAAGACAATTTATGCGGTTCCAGGTGTTCCTTGGGAGATGAAACAAATGGTTACATCTTGCATAATTCCAGATATAAGAACCGAAGCAGGATTGACGTCAATTATTCGTTCCAAAACATTGCGGACATGGGGTGATTCGGAGTCAGGTTTAGCTGAAAAGCTCTCAAACGACATCGAGAGACTTGATCAGGAAGGAACAGCAACTATAGCGTTCCTTGCAAGTGGGATTGAAGGCTTAAAAATCAGAATCACTGCAAAAGGAGATAGCGAAGAAAAGGTCAATGCAATACTTGAAGCTGAGGCAAAGAAAGTATCCAGAACAATCGGAGACGAGATTATTTTTTCTCATAATGACCAATCCATGGAGTCAACGATAATCCAACTATGTAGAAGTCAAGGTTTGAGTTTAGGGGTTGCAGAATCAATGACAGGCGGGCTAATAGCAAGCAGGATTACAAGTCACTCTGGTTCAAGTGACGTTTTCAAAGGTGGAATCATTCCATATGCGAATGAGGTCAAGCATGCAGTACTTCATGTCGCCGATGGGCCTGCGGTATCGAAGGTGACGGTAGAACAGATGGCAAAGTCAGTTTGTGAGGTTCTGAATTGCGATGTGTCAGTTGCAATTTCTGGAAATGCCGGACCAACAGCTATGGAAGACGAGGTTGGAAGGGTATGGATGGCAACTTCAGTAGATGGGAAAGTTGAATCTTTCACAATTAAGTGGCCATTTGATCGGGATCGCGTTCGACAATTTACAACTATTTCAGTGCTAAATGCTTTACGACTCCGTCTGAGTAATCGACAGTAATCTATCGTCACTCCACCTATCAATAAAAGCTAACAAGTTGGCGAAAACTTCGTTTCTATGGTCAATAAGTAGATTGGTTCCGTGCTGTTGACCAGTAAGAGCTAAAAATTGTGTTGCAGCAGCTGCAGACTCTATTTTTCTTGCATCAGAGAAGTATGGTGAGTCATTTTCAGCAACAATAAGAAGTAAAGGAATGACCATCGAATCAACTGCAGAAAGGGCATCTATCCTCCCAAATACTGTAGGAGGGGAGAGAGCGGCAACGCCTTGTACTTTCAACTCAGCTGCTAACTCTATAGAGCTAGTGCCTCCCATGGAAGCACCGATTAAAATAATTTCCTTGGCTCCCTTTGCACGCATATAAGCAACAGCTGCCTCTAAATCGCGATTCATTCTCGTATCTTTTGTTCCTGTGGATTTTCCATAACCTCGAAAGTCAAAAGTTAGAACTTTGTACCCAGATTCTGCAACGAATCTTCCGAATGGGAACCATGAAGTTTGGTCTCTGCCGCGCATATGAGTCAAAATAACGCCAATTTCTCCGGTTCCAAATATGGACCCCCAAAGGTCCTCGGAATCTTCAGTCCGAAAACGAATTACTTCATCTACATTCGGTGCAGTCGGAATTGAGTTATCGATAATTGAATTCAGTGAACTTTCACTTGGTGGCCCATCATCCGATGCACAAGACAGGCATAAACCCATTACTATCGTCATCGAAACTACAAAGAGTAGAAAAGATTTCAAAGTTATGCCCAACTAAACCTGTTCGTCAAACGGAACAAGCTTAAGCGATGCTGAGTTCATACAGAATCTTTCCCCAGTTGGAGGTGGCCCATCGTTGAAAATATGACCTAAATGTGAATCACAACTAGCGCATAAAGCCTCAATGCGAACCATTCCATGAGACTCATCAACTTTTCTTTTGATTGAGTTTGCTTCAACCGCTTCAGAAAAGCTTGGCCAACCAGTTCCAGAGTCGAATTTCGTTTCACTAGTGAAGAGCGCCACACCACATACTATGCAATGGTATTTCCCTGACTCTTTTGTATCCCAGTAACAACCTGTAAATGCTCGTTCTGTTCCTGCATGTTGTGTAACAAAGTATTGTTCTTCTGTTAGCCGGTCACGAATCTCATTATCGTCTTTTGCGTATTCCAAAGCCTCTCCTTATTTTGGTTATAACAATATTAGACGCTGCTCCGCTACTAGCCTACGAAGTTTTTTATTTAAATCATTGACCGAACAAGCGTTCGCAATTACAATGATGTAACAGAAACAGTGTCACACCCCCGAAATAGGGTTTCATATAAGTAGAAGTACATATAAACCCCTAAGAAGAAGGTATAGAAATGGAAAATGAGAAAGCATTAGATCTTGCGCTAGGTCAAATTACAAAACAGTTTGGCGAGGGTGCAGTCATGAAAATGGGTGAGAAATCTACGATGAAAATTGAGTCAGTTCCCACTGGCGCTCTTGCTCTTGATTTGGCGTTAGGTGTAGGCGGTCTTCCACGAGGAAGAGTAACCGAAATCTATGGGCCAGAGTCTTCAGGAAAATCTACTCTTGCCACTCATGTAGTGGCAGAGGCTCAAAGAAACGGAGGGATCTGTGCTTACATTGATGCGGAACATGCCATGGACCCTGTTTATGCAAAGGCTATTGGCGTCGATGTTGATGAACTTTTAATTTCGCAACCTGATACAGGAGAACAAGCACTAGAAATAGTGGACACCTTGGTTCGGTCTGGGGCTATTGACGTGATAGTCATTGATTCAGTTGCTGCTTTAACTCCGCGAGTCGAATTGGAAGGAGAAATGGGACAAAGTCATGTTGGGCTTCAGGCTAGATTAATGTCACAGGCACTCCGTAAATTAACGAGCAACCTTAACAAAACAAAAACTATCTGCATATTCATCAATCAACTCAGAGAGAAAATTGGCGTAATGTTTGGGTCTCCAGAAACAACTCCAGGCGGAAGAGCTTTGAAATTCTATTCATCTGTCAGACTTGATATTAGAAGAATAGAATCCTTAAAATCTGGTGTCGAAATTGTAGGTAATAGAACAAGAGTTAAAGTAGTAAAAAATAAATGTGCACCTCCATTTCGACAAGCCGAGTTTGACATTATGTACGGGAAAGGGATTAGTCGAGAAGGGTCTCTGCTCGATACAGGTGTAGAAATGGATATTATTACTAAATCTGGTGCCTGGTACACATATGAAGGTGAACAACTAGGTCAAGGTCGCGAAAATGCTAAATCTTTTTTGAGCGATAACCCTGAAATCATGATGGAAGTTGAAAATAAAATCTGGGCAGTAGTAAACCCAGAGGCTGAGGAGGATTCATTTACCACAGCTGATGATGAACCGATCTCAATTGAGGAGTAAATTATCCCCTCTCTTTGATTTGAAGGAGTAATTATCCTCTAGCCTGTAAATCATGAGTAAGAACTACACAATCCAGACTTATGGGTGCCAGATGAACGAAAGTGACTCTGAGCGAATTGCTGGATTGCTTGAGTCATCTGGATTGAAGCGAACTAACGAAGTTGAGGAAGCCGACGTTATCGTAATAAACACTTGTTGTATCCGTGAAAATGCTGATAATCGGTTTTATGGCCATCTCGGTAATCTAAAAAAACTGAAAGAGAATGACCCTTCCATGAGGATCATGGTGGGTGGTTGCCTAGCTCAAAAGGATCAGCAGATTATTCGTGATCGCGCACCTCATGTCGATGTTGTTTTTGGTACACACAATCTTGAGAGAGTCAATGAACTCCTCTTGGAAAGCGAAAAGGGGCCCATCGTGGAGATCCTTGAACCAACTCCTTATGACCTCGATGACTTAGGAAGCGAGCCTCTTCCCACTCGAAGAGAGGTGAATCACGCTGCTTGGCTTACGATCCAGAGCGGTTGTGATAACTCATGTGCCTTTTGTATAGTTCCACAAGTTCGCGGTCCTGAAGTAAGTAGGCCTTTCGCAGACCTAGTAAATGAGGCAAAAAGGCTAGTTAAAGATGGAGTATTCGAAATTACTTTGCTAGGGCAAAACGTCAATAGTTATGGCCGAGATATTACACTAAAGCTCCGAAACGAGTCTCCTAGCAACGAAGATATTGCTTTAGCCGGAAAAAAATGGTCTAATGATGCGAGAAGAACAGCAAGTCCCCTTTTCGCTGATTTACTTCGAGAAGTTGGCTCAGTATCTGGCCTCCGTCGTGTTCGCTATACAAGCCCTCATCCTAAAGACCTCCGTGAGAATGTTATGGTTGCCATGGCTCAAACTGAGAGTGTATGTGAGCATTTACACTTTCCTATGCAATCCGGGAGTGACGAGATACTATCGGCTATGCACCGGGGATACAGTTCTCAGCGATATTTAGATAAGCTTTCAAAGGCTAGAGAGATCGTTCCGGATTTAGCAGTGACGACAGATATCATCGTAGGTTTTCCTGGCGAGACTGAAAGGAACTTTGAGGATACGTTAGAAGTAGTTGCTAGTGCTCAATTTGATGGCGCTTTTACTTTTGTCTTTTCGCCGAGGCCAGGAACTGAGGCCGCTCAGATGCAAGATAAATATTGCAAAAAAGAAGAAGTCCAAGATCGTTACACACGTCTGCGAGAAGTTATCCAGAGATCAGGCCTTCTTAAGCATCAAGAGAGAGTAGGTAGAGCCGAAGAGATAATTGTTGAAGGCCCGAGCAAAAAGGATGATTCATTATTTACTGGGCGCACTAGACAAAATAAAGTTATCCATTTCCCTGCTACAGATTTACCCATAGGTACTATTGCTATTGCTCGAGCTGAAAAAGCTAACCCAACTTATTTGCTGGGTAATCTTATCGAAATAATTGAAAAGCCAAAGATCAAAACACGAATTCCTGTGGTTGCAGGGTGATTGATCACAGTCCAACTAAACGTTTGGCAATTATTGGCACAACAGCTTCTGGGAAATCTCATATTGCCATGAGATTAGCTCAGAGTATAGGAAATATTGAGTTGGTTTCTCTTGACTCTATGCAAATCTATAAAGGGATGGATATTGGTACTGCAAAACCGACGCTCCGGGATCAGGAATTAATTCCGCATCATATGATAGACATCATTAACCCTCATCAACAGTACACGATTAGTGAATTCCAAAAAGAAGCTCAAGACGCAATTTATCAAATCGAAACCAAGGAGTATCTACCGTTACTAGTGGGTGGCACTGGGCTTTATTTACGAGCGGTCATCGATCAGCTTAATATCCCAGGACAATTTATTGGAACTCGAAAAAAACTTGAACTAAACCCTGATACAGCGGATCTATATACACAGCTTTCGGAGCTAGACCCTCTGGCATCAACAAGAATGGAGCCTAATAACCGACGCAGGATAATTAGAGCACTAGAGGTAACTATTGGAAGTGGTAAAAGGTTTTCAAGTTATGGCCCAGGTCTAACAGAGTATCAAGAAAGCCGATACAGGGTTATTGGTTTACGCTGGGATAGGAATGTGTTGAATGAACGAATCGCTAAGCGTTTCGAAAAGCAAATGAATGAAGGATTTTTAACAGAATGTGAGAATTTGCTTAATGGCCAAAAGCAACTATCTAGAACTGCATCCCAAGCCTTGGGGTACAAGCATTTATTCGCATATCTTCAAGGAAAGTCTAGTCTAGATGAAGCTATCGGAACAGCTTTAAAAGACACGAGACAATTTGCACGAAAACAAGAAAGATGGTTTCGCCGAGACCCAAGAATAAGCTGGATTAATATAAACGAAACTGAGGAAGAAGCTTTGCCAATGATCCTTAAGGAATACGAACAATGAAGCTTGCGAAATATCACGGCTTAGGAAATGAGTTTCTCATTGCACTACTCTCAGGCCTACCTGAAAATGCTTCCTCACTTGCTGTAACTGCTTGTGATTCTCTCAGTGGCCCCGGCGCTGATGGTTTAATTATTGGCTTGCCATCTGATGAGAACATCATTGATGTGCAGATGGTTTTGTTCAACGCTGACGGTACTAGCGCTGAAATATCAGGAAATGGCCTAAGATGTCTCGCTCATCACGTGCATATGAATAATAATCAGAATGAAATAATTACTATTTTGACGGAAGCAGGGATAAGGGAAGCTCGCATTGAACAAGCGGAAGCTGATGAATTAACTATCAAAGCGGGTATGGGCATCCCCACACTCGGACTTGATCTAAGTAGCTATGACCTTGACGAAAAGATTGGAGGCGCGGCAATTTCTGCAGGCTATGTTGACGTAGGAAATCCGCATATTGTCATCCAATTTGATAGCACGGAATTCATTGATATCGGAATACTTGGTAGTTCAGTTGAAAAGTCATGCAGTGAAGAAGGGATAAATGTTCATGTAATAGAAATTATTTCCCGCTCTGCAATAAAAATGCTGACGTGGGAACGAGGAGTTGGGATAACTAAAGCCTGCGGAACTGGTGCCGTTGCATCAGCCTGTAAAGCACTAAGTTGGGGACTAGTCAATCAACAAATTGAAGTAATAATGCCAGGTGGTGATGCTCAAGTAACAATTGAGGATAACGAAGTCTATCTAATGGGAAAGTCAAAATTTATTAAAGAATATGAGGTTGACATAGGTGTCTGAGCAGCCTTTAGTAAGCGAAACTGAATCGCATCGAGGAGGTTTTGGAGAGCTTGGAGGTGAAGAACGAGGATTCATCGACCGCACTTTTCGCGAGCGCATAATATTAGTTGGCCTTGATAGAGGAATCGAAGCTGACTTATCAATAGCTGCGCAAATGGCCGAGTTGCAAGAATTAGTGTCTACAGCAGGAGCTGATGTGATTCATGTAGAAGTGCAGAAACGTAATTCGCCTGACCCCGCAACTTTCATTGGGAGAGGAAAAGTGAAAGAGATATTTGAGTTGGCAGAAAAGTATGATGCTGACACAGTTGTCTTTAATGATGATCTAACACCTGCTCAGCAAAATAATTTAGAAAAGGCGTTCAAGCGATCTGCAATTGATAGGACAGCTGTAATACTTGATATCTTTGCCCAAAATGCAAGTACTCCAGAGGGAAAAGCTCAAGTTGAGTTAGCTCAATTACAGTACTTACTACCGCGACTTCGCGGCAGCGGTATCTCTCTTAGCCAGCAAGCGGGAGGGATAGGAACACGGGGTCCTGGCGAAACGAAATTAGAAATCGACCGAAGAAGGCTGGTCCGAAAAGTTCATAGTTTGCAAAAGCAACTGACAGCAATCGAATCAGCGAGAAAGAATCAATCAAAGCGTCGACGGAAATCTGTAAATCAATCAATCGCTATTGTGGGCTATACGAACGCTGGAAAGTCTACTTTGCTCAACTGTCTGACCAAATTAAATGATGATGCTTTAGTTGCTGATCGCCTCTTTGCCACCCTTGACCCGATAACAAGAGCTATTCAATTAACTGGCGGTGAGAGAATATATTTAAGTGATACTGTCGGTTTTGTCCGTAACCTTCCTCATCATTTGGTAGAGGCATTCAAAACCACATTGGATGTTGTTACTGAAGCAGACTTACTAATACATGTGGTTGATGGAAGCAACCCTAATGCTCATAAGGATATAAGCGCAGTACACCAAGTGCTTGATGAGATTGACGCTTCAGAAATACCAGAATTGATTATCTTCAATAAGGCGGATAAGGGTATCGCAGATATAGCTATGTCGGATTATTCAGAATCAGTGAAAATTTCAGCGAAGACCGGTGTAGGAATCGAAAAAATGATGGAAAAGATCAGTGATTTATTGCGCTCAAAACTCAGTGTGTATGAATTATCGCTACCGTTGTCGAGAGGTGATCTGATAGCTCAAGTGCATCGTGAAGCTCAGGTTCTGATCGAAGACGTCTACGAGGATAAACTGATAATGAGAGCCAGATTGGATGATTATGCTTTCTTCAGGCTCAAGGACTACATCAGCGAGTAATTAAATGAAGAATTTTGAACTACCTCCGTACCCCTATGACCTTCTAAATCCGTATCGTGATATCGCTGCGAATCACAACGGTGGCTTGATCGATCTTTCGGTTGGAACACCATGTGACCCTCCACCTAATTCTGTCATCAAAAAGTTATCTATGTCGCAGAATGAGCGAAGCTATCCCAAATCTGTTGGTTCAGAGGAGTACTTGAATGCTTGTAGGCAATGGCTAGTTAGACGCTTAAATGTTGGTTCAGATGACACTAAACATATCGCTGGATGTATTGGTACAAAAGAATTCGTGGCCGCTGTGCCCAGGGATCTAAGGCTGAAGTATCCCGAGAAGGATACAGTTTTATACCCCGCAGTGAGTTATCCGTCTTATGCGATGGGTGCTTCTCTTGCAGGATGTCGGGCAGTTCCAGTGCCAGTGGATGATCAATCAAGATTAGATCTTAGGAAAATTAAAGATGAAGACGTTGAAAGGGCATTGCTCCTTTGGGTTAATTCACCTAACAACCCAACTGGGGTGCTAGAAGATACTCAATCTTTAGTTCATTGGGGACGAAGCAATAATGTTCCTATTTTTAGTGATGAATGTTATATAGAATTTACTTGGAATGATAATCCTTCGACTGTCCTACATCACGGGAATCAAGGCGTGATAGCTGTCCACTCACTGTCCAAGCGTTCGAATCTGGCAGGCCTACGAGCAGGTTTTTACGCAGGAGATCCCGACTTAGTGGATTGGCTCAGCGAAGTTCGAAAGCATGCAGGGAAAATGATCCCAGGGCCAGTCCAAGCAGCATCTGTAATTGCATGGGAGGATGACTTACACGTCGATCAACAAAGGGCTATTTATAAAGAAAGGTTAGCGTTACTGGTAGATTCATTTCAAAAATTGGGCTACCAAGTCGATAAGCCTCAGGGTGCCTTCTATCTATGGGCAAAATGTGAAGGGTATAGCAGTTGGGACATGGTCTCTGACTTAGCTGAAAGATTTGGGGTTATTGTTACACCAGGTGATTTCTTTGGTGATTCATGCACACAAAACGTTCGCGTAGCAGCAGTTCAGCCTGACCAAATAATTGCAGAACTTGAAGAAAGATTTATGGGGGACTTGTAAGAAAAGACCGAGTACAATGCAGTTATGGTACAAGGTTTATCTGAGTTAGCTAATGTTTTTGACCTCACACATCGCCTCGTTTGTATCCCCTCTGAAAGTTTTCACGAATCTGAAATCGCTACATTTGTTGAAACACAGTTGGCTGAAGCCCCTTGGTTGACTACTACTAGGATAGGTGACAACGTTATTGCTCAATCTAATGACTCAAAGGGTATACGGTTGCTATTAGGTGGACATACAGATACTGTCCCTGCCCAAGGCAACGATCAAATTCGCTTATCTGATAGCTCGATTTGGGGAATAGGTACAGCTGACATGAAAGGTGGCATTGCAATAATGTTGTCGCTTGCAATGAATTTGCCTCAAACTGCGGTTGATATGACTTACGTTTTCTATGCCCGAGAGGAAGTGGCTCACAAACACAATGGCCTGCTAGAAATTGAGCGAAAAAACCCAGAGCTACTTCGTGCGGATCTAGCAATCCTTGGGGAGCCTACTTCAGGGAATATTGAAGCCGGTTGCCAGGGAACAATGAGGTTCAGGCTTGAGCTTAAAGGCGAACGAGCTCATACCGCTCGACCTTGGATGGGTAGAAACGCAATTCATAGATTGCATCACGTACTCAAGGCGATTGAGAGTTATGAAAGTCGGAGTCCGTTGATTGAAGGGTGCCAATACCGAGAAGCTCTTCAAGTCGTAGGTATTGAAGGCGGAATAGCTGGCAATGTTGTCCCAGACACTAGCGCCTTGACAATCAATCACCGAGTTGCTCCTGATCGAGATTTGGATATAGCGGAGAGAGAAATAAGACAGCTTTTATCACCCTTCATGGAAGAAGGTGACCAACTCACCATAGTGGATTCAGCGCCTCCCGCTAAGCCAGGTTTGACCAACCCAATGCTTGATGCAATGATCAAAAATCATGACCTGCAGGTTGAAGCTAAATTAGGCTGGACAGATGTAGCTTTTTTCGATCAAAGAGGTATTCCCGCAGCGAATTTTGGCCCAGGGGATGCAACTCTTGCTCACACTAGCAACGAACAAATTGACCGATCATCCATTGATCAATGTTATTTAGCTTTGAAACAGGTAGTAACAGAAGGTGTCTAGAGCTTTCGAAGAACCGAAACAACCTTTCCATAGACTGCAACTTCTGCTGAAGAGTAACAAAGAGGTTGCATAGTAGCATTGGCCGGTGTGAGGGTTACCTCATCATTATTCTGAGAAAATGTCTTAATCGTGGCTTCGTCACCGGGAATGCCGGCCACAACCACATCACCATTAGTCGCAGTTGATTGTTTTGAAGCGACGACAAAATCACCATCTAATATTCCGTTATCTATCATTGAGTCACCACGAACGCGGAGCATAAACAATTCGCCGTCACCAGTAAAATCTAAAGGTAGTGGCATCACCTCTTCAATATTTTCTGCCGCTAGGACTCCAGTTCCTGCAGCTACGTCTCCGACAAGTGGAACATGGGCTACTGGCCTTCGATCAATAATTGCACCAGAGCCTGCATCCCAATGAACTTCAATAGCTCTTGGTTTAGTTGGGTCGCGACGAATATACCCGCGATCCTGAAGAGTACTCAAATGGGTATGCACTGTAGCGGGCGAATTTAACCCTACGGCTTGACCAATTTCCCTGACCGTGGGTGGAAATCCGTTGTCCTTTATAGTTTGGTCTATAAATTCTAAAATCTTCCGCTGTCGGGGGGTAGGTTCTTTTTTAACCATCATAATTTTCCTCAAGATAATTTTTTTTTAAATTACACTGTTGTAACCGAACACTTGTTCGCATATAATAGAACATGTGTTCGTAGAACTAATGTTCGCCGAACAATTGTTCGTTGTCAAGTAATACTGACAAAAATGTCACACGTGCCTGAAAGGATGTAATTATGCAACCGAAATTAAACTTCCACCCAGTATTTGAAACAAATTCTTTAGATCAGAATTACACGAGCCTTTCTCACTGCATTTATGAAGCCAAAGTAAGTAATGAGTTCCCCAGAAATAACCTAGTTACTGCCACAAATATGCCTACAAGCAAATATTTTGGGATTCGAAGAATTCTGACCGGGCTTTTGCTTGTAGTAATTGGTGCGTTGATGTGGACAGTAGTCACCCATGTTGCCGGACTGAACACAGATCAAGTAGGAGCTGACCTATCTCCCGACGCTCCACAAGAGATTTACGTCGTTCAGTCCGGTGACACACTCTGGTCAATAGCAATGGGATTAGATACTGACGGAGACCCCAGAGACACAGTCGATAAACTAGCTGGTTTGAATGGGGGGAGCGATCTTTATATAGGTCAACGGTTAGTCGTAGGAAATTGATAAATAATTTGAAAGAGTCAACGATTAGCGAGACTTTTCTGAATTCCTCGGTTTCTTAAATACCTACTAAATGTAAACCCGTTAATTTCTATCTTCCTAACTTCCTCAAAGTGTCCGGATGGATAGCTTTTATCGGTTGTGACGATAGCACTGTCAAGGTCATCGGAATAGAAGGGGCTGAAAGTGATACAAAGCTCATCAAAGAGGTCTGCAGCCACCAATTGTTTATTGATCGAAGGCCCGCCCTCGACCAGTACGATTTGTCCTCTTTGCATTGTTAATTTATCAATACCCTCCCGGAAATCTACACGCTCCTTACCTGCTGAGATAATTTCATACCTTTCTAAAAGTTTGGTCTTTTCCGCATCACGAGAAGATTCTGATGTAAGAAGCGTAGGGGAATATGTATCCGATGAGAAAAGAGGTGTTTCTCGATTAATTTTTAAACTATTGCTCACGACAGTGATACGAGGAAGTAAGCGCTTTCCTGATAATTTACGCTCTTCTATTTCCTCTTCTGTCAGCCTTGGCGGCTTGTACTGCTCATCGTGGACAGTCCTCAGCCCGACCAAAATGAAATCAGAAAGGCTTCTAAGTGTTCTAAAGAGTGCCTTATCTTCATCTCCGCCTAACTGTCCGGAAAGCCCCTTTCTAGTGGCTAAGCCATTTGAAGAAGCAATCATATTTAACATCACCCAAGGACGCCCATCTTCATGAATTCTCGTATCAGTTCGATAAAGCTCCGTAAGTTTGGTTATATCAGATGTAATGGCACTTACTCCTGTTCAGCCTGTGGAAAAGACCCTATTATTTCCACAAAGAAATCCCCATTGAATTCCTATAGTAATCCACAGACCACCTTAGCTAGATTACCTTACAGTGACGGATCTAAACGCCTATTGGTGGAATGTTGGCAGAATGAGAATGCAAAATATAGTATTGGCTATTGGCTGTATTCAGGTCTGCTTGGGAGTTCTGCAAATCAATATTGACCGTAAGAATTCTCAACCTATCTGTGGAGCAGGTCCGTCACAACATCCGCAAAACGACAATAGTGATAAGGGATAAATTATTATGAAAGAGGTAAATGACTCACCATCAATAGGTTTCAGTCGACGACTGACTGATGGACAAAGAACCCCTTTCGATTTAGTTAAATGGGGCACTCGAGATATAGCAATCACCAATTGGCAGGATGGTTCAATCGCTTTCGAGCAAAAGAATGTTGAGTTTCCAGTTGATTGGTCCTTGAATGCTAGCAATATCGTAAGCCAAAAGTATTTCTGGGGTTCAGAAGGTAGTGAGGGGCGAGAAACATCCTTAAAGGATTTATTGAATCGTGTCGTCAGCCAAATAGTAAATTGGGGAGAGAAGGAAGGTTATTTCACCAGCATTGATGAGAAAACCGTTTTCGCTGAAGAATTAACTGCATTACTAGTTCTTCAAAAGGCATCCTTCAATTCACCAGTTTGGTTCAACATAGGAGTGTCTGATGTTCCTCAACAAAGCAGTGCTTGCTTCATTCTTTCTGTTGATGACACTATTGACAGCATTCTAAATTGGTATGTTGAAGAAGGAAAAATTTTTAAAGGCGGATCGGGCTCAGGTGCAAACTTGAGTCGAATCCGAGCTAGTATCGAAGAAATTTCTGGTGGCGGGACTCCAAGCGGGCCAGTCAGCTTCATGCGAGGTGCTGATGCTAGTGCTGGGACTATCAAATCAGGAGGGACCACCCGACGAGCAGCAAAAATGGTCATGCTAGATGTTGACCATCCTGATATTGAAGAGTTTATATGGGTTAAAGCGACGGAAGAGAAAAAGGCGCGTGTACTAACTGACGCAGGATTTGATATGGGAATTGACGGGAAAGATCTCTTTTCTTTGCAGTATCAAAATGCTAATAACTCTGTTCGAGTATCTGATGAGTTTATGGAGGCAGTTAGCAATGATGATGATTGGGAGCTTAAGGCCAGAACAACAGGGGAAGTAGTAAAGACCGTTCGAGCAAGAGACCTGTTTGCACAGATTGCCAAGGCATCATGGGAGTGTGCAGATCCTGGTATTCAATTTGATACAACTATCAACCGTTGGCATACAACTCCTGTAAGTGGTCGTATCAATGGAAGTAATCCCTGTAGCGAATATGTTCATTTGGATAATTCAGCATGTAATTTGAGTTCGCTGAATCTCTTAAGTTTCTTGACTGACGATAACGAATTTGATGTTGATGGATTCAGGCATGCTGTGCGAATAATGATCACTGCTCAAGAAATACTCGTATCGCCATCGGACTATCCAACAGAGACAATAGGGCAGAATGCGAGAAAATTCCGGCAATTAGGCCTTGGTTACACGAACCTAGGAGCGTTGTTGATGGCTCTGGGATTAGCGTATGACTCCGAGGATGCAAGAAGTTTAGCAGCAGTAATCACAGCGATAATGACTGGTGAAGCATATAAAACATCGGCGCAAATTGCCGCACGGTTGGGGCCATTTGAAGGGTATGAGTTGAATAAAGAAGCGATGTTGGCGGTGCTAAATTCTCATAGAGAAGCAATCAGCACTATCACCATAAATGAGGCAATTCATCCTTCATTGCTTGCAGCTGCGGTTGAGGTCTGGGGCAATGTTATTCGATTTGCTGAACTAAATGGTGTTCGGAATTCGCAAGTTTCAGTTTTGGCGCCGACCGGAACAATAAGTTTTATGATGGATTGCGATACTACTGGAGTCGAACCAGATCTTGGCTTAAAAAAGACGAAAACTTTAGTTGGTGGAGGAACGATGTCTATCGTCAACCAAACCATACCAAGGGCTTTAGAAACTTTAGGGTACGACTTGATACAACGACAAGAGATAATTGAATGTATAGAGAAGACCGGAAGTGTCAAAGAAGCACCTCATTTGAAAAAAGAACACCTAAAAGTCTTTGCATGCTCTATGGGTGATAATTACATTGAAGCGATGGGGCATATACGAATGATGGCCGCAGTCCAGCCCTTTCTTTCAGGGGCTATCTCAAAGACTGTTAACCTCCCTCAATCTGCAACCGTAAGTGATGTCCAAGATTTGTATCAAGCCGCATGGGAAACCGGTATCAAAGCGGTTGCAATCTACCGGGATAATTGCAAGGTTGCTCAACCTTTAACTGTAGATAGTTCTGATCAGGATTTATCTGTTGAGATTGCTAGAGCGGTTGGATCCGATATCACTCGCCCAAGAAGGGAACGATTGCCTCGCTCACGTTCCAGTAAAACTTTTGAGTTTCGTGTTGCTGACTGCAAGGGGTTCGTAACTGTAGGAGAATATAACGATGGACGACCCGGAGAGATATTTATCCGAGTAAGCAAGCAAGGAAGTACTCTCGCAGGAATTATGGATGCCTTTGCAATGGCAGTTAGTCATGGTTTGCAGTACGGAGTTCCTTTGGATGCTTATGTGTCCGCATTCGTTGGTATGCGTTTTGAACCAGCAGGAATTACGGACGATCCCGAATTGAGAATTGCTTCAAGTCTTATTGACTATCTCTTCCGTAGATTGGCTGTAGAGTATCTTCCTCTTTCAAGGCGACAATCATTAAATATCGCAACTACAGATGAGAGGACACAGCCGACTTTGCCTGGTATCGAAGAGGTAGCAGAAGCATCTGCTAAGCAGGTTAATATCCTTCCTGACCCTCCTTCAAAGGAGATTGACGTGGAGGATTCGTATCTTAACTATGATGCTCCATTCTGTATGCAATGCGGTACAGGCATGCAAAGGTCTGGAAGTTGCTTTACTTGTCAAAGTTGTGGGTCTACAAGTGGCTGCAGTTAGTTCTCTACCGTTCAACTTGGATAGCGGGCATTAGAGTAGCTGAAGATATCGGCAATCAAATACTTGATACCGTTAGCTGAAAGCAGGATAAACAGAAGCAGTTCTGTTGAAAATAGTACGCTAGAGTGCAGACATTGGTAAGAAGGAGGAGTAATGAGAGCAGCAATCCTAAGAGATGATAGCGGTTCGTTGGCAATTGAAGAGGTGGAAATTGACAAACCCGAACGAAACGAGATTTTAATAAAGACTGTTGCGTCAGGACTATGTCATAGCGACCTTCATTTCATTGATGGTAGTTGGTCTATGTTTTCAATGTATCCGATGCTCTTAGGTCATGAAGCCGCTGGAATTGTTCAAGCTGTTGGAGAAGATGTGGTCGGGATAAGTAAAGACGATCATGTTATTACGTGTTTGTCTATGTTTTGTGGTTATTGTGATCGTTGCCTTACTGGACATAGCTATATCTGTTCTCAACGTCAAGAGGTTCAAGCTCGTCAAGCAGGAGAACAACCTCGAATCACTGACCAAAATGGTGTTGCGGTAAATCAGTTTACAGGTATCGGTTCTTTTGGCGAAGAAATGCTGGTGCATCAAAATGGGGTAGTGAAAATAAGTAAGGATATGCCACTTGATAGGGCAGCCCTTGTTGGTTGTGGTGTTACAACAGGCGTAGGTGCTGTATTTAGAAGCGCAGAAGTTAAACCGGGGTCGACTGTTGCAGTCGTTGGCTGTGGTGGTGTCGGTATTTCGACAGTTCAAGGGGCTCACTTAGCAGGCGCTAGACAGATTATTGCAGTTGACTTAGAGCAACAAAAGTTAGATTGGGCCACGCAATTAGGAGCAACACATACTGTAAACCCAAATGATGGGGATCCGGTTGCACAAGTACTTGAACTTACAGGAGGTGGAGTCGACTATAGTTTTGAAGCTATCGGCTTGAAGCAAACTGCTGAACAAGCATATGGGATGATTCGCGCTGGAGGCTTGGCGACGATTATGGGTATGATTCCTCCAGGTGTGAATCTAGAAATCCCTGGAGCTGATCTATTCTTGTCAGCGAAGAGGCTACAGGGTTCAATCATGGGGTCAAATAATTTTAAAGTTGATATGCCTCATCTTTGTGACCTTTATTTAGGAGGGAGACTTAAGCTTGATGAAATGGTTTCGCGAACCATTACGTTAGAGGAAATTAATGATGGCTTTGATGCGATGAAGAACGGTGAAGTGGTCAGAGCAGTCATAGACTTCGGAACCTGACCTTCAGACAGCAGGATAAAAGATGACCGCCTGCCTTACGTTAGGAACAAAGCGACTCATTCTCCGGCCGTTTCGGGAAATAACAGTTGAAAACGCGATGTTGTAACTTGGAGAGGATTCAGCAGTTATTTTAGCTTCGAGAACTTAGGGATTGAATTAATTTAATCATCTCAAGGATTGCTGATGCTGCGGCGGATCCCTTATCTCCAGTTGAGCCATCGTGATCAATATAGGAAGTATCTGATCGTTGCAGGGCTTGCTCTAAAGTGTCCGTTGTAAGCACTCCGAAAGCTATGGGGATTCCGGTTTGTATACTTACTTCACGAACACCTCTTGCGCATTCTCCGGCAACAAACTCGAAGTGCGGAGTCCCTCCTCGGACTACTGCACCGAGAGTTATCAACCCATCTACAGCATTGCTCTTTGCAATAGCGTTACAGGCAAACGGAATTTCGAAAGCTCCAGGGACCCAATGGATATCAATACAGTCTTCCTGAATTCCTTCCGAATTGAGATAGGCCAAAGCGCCTTCAATTAGTTTTTGAGTAATTTCTAGGTTGAACTTTCCAGCTACAATTCCAATCCGTAGAGGTATTTGGCTCGCAGTATTTTTATTTTCAGTAGTCATATTATTGGTCCTTGGTAGTATTCTCATTGTGCATCAAGTGCCCCATACGTTCTTCTTTTGTCTTCAAATACCTCACGTTTTCGGGATTTAAGCCGCTTATTAAAGGTACGCGCTCAACTATTTCTAGGTTGTAGCCTTGTAAGCCACCATATTTTTTAGGGTTGTTTGTTAAGATACGCATTTTCTGGATTCCAAGGTCAGAAATTATTTGTGCACCGATCCCGTATTCACGAGAATCCGGTGAAAATCCTAAAGCGACATTGGCCTCGACCGTATCCATGCCTTCATCTTGAAGGGCGTATGCTCGCATTTTATGTCCCAGGCCTATTCCTCGCCCCTCGTGCCCCCTTAGATAGATAATTGCTCCACTTCTATTTTCTGATACAAGTTTCATAGCTAGATCTAACTGAAATCCGCAGTCGCAACGGAGTGACCCTAATACATCGCCAGTTAAGCATTCGGAATGTACTCGAACTAGAGGTGTTTCATCATTATCTAGATCTCCAAAGACAAATGCTAAGTGCTCTACCTCGTCTAAAGAACTTCTGTAAATATGAGCGGAGAAATCTCCGTACTTTGTCGGGATTCTTGCCGTTGAAAATCGTTCTACAAGTCGTTCGTGCCGATTCCTATATCTGATCATGTCTGCGATTGAGATGATGGGGATACTATGATTTTTTGCAAATTCCATGAGTTCAGGTAAGCGTGCCATGGTCCCATTATCAGAAACTATTTCACATAATACACCTGCTGGTGCTAACCCAGCCATTGTGGCCAGGTCAACAGCAGCTTCTGTATGCCCCGCTCTCTTTAATACTCCTCCAGCTCTGGCCCTCAAAGGAAAAACATGACCTGGTCTCGCAAAGCCACTAGCAGTGATCGCTCCATTTGCTAGAGCTTTGCAAGTCAACGATCTATCACTCGCAGAGATGCCAGTAGTAGTCCCCTCGGCGACATCTACAGAAATTGTAAAGGCAGTTCCCATAGCCTCAGTATTATTTGCCACCATAAGTGGCAAATGAAGAGAATCAGCTCTTTCATTCGTTATCGCACAGCACACAACTCCACTTGTGTGTTTTACCATGAATGCCATATCTTCATTAGAAACCGATTCGGCGGCAATAATCAGGTCCCCTTCGTTCTCTCGATCTTCATCATCTACTACAACCACGAATTTTCCCTCTGCGATTGCATCAATAGCTTCTCTTATAGTGTTTAGCTCAGGCATTTGAGTTTGTTTCCTTGTTGTAGTGTTCGAGTTGTCGTTCGATATATTTAGCGAGAATATCAACTTCAATGTTAACAATGTCGCCTTTGTTTTTCTGACTAAGGTTAGTCGCCTCCCAAGTGTGAGGAATTATCGCAACCGAGAATTTATTTGAAGCTACAGATGCGACTGTGAGACTAATTCCGTCTATGGCAATTGACCCTTTTTCGCATACATAACGTTCCCACTCGTTAGCTAAATCAAATTCGTATCTATAGGACCCGTCATCTTCATTTGAAACCTTAGAGATTGTGGTTGTCGAATCTACGTGACCTTGAACAATGTGGCCACCGAATCTACCATCAGAGTTGAGGGGCCTTTCTAGATTAACTTTGCTTCCTGCGACAAGAGTACCCAGGCTTGTTCGGTTCATTGTCTCGGGGACAGCATCTGCAGACCAAGATAGGTCATCATATTCCGTTACGGTCAGGCAACAACCATTCACAGCTATTGACGCTCCAATTGTAATATCCTCTAGAACAATAGAAGCTTGCAAACTAATTCTGACCCCAGAACCTGACGGAGTAATATTCTCTACAATTCCAACTTCTTCAATAATTCCCGTAAACATTAATCTCCTTGTACGTTGGGATAACAGGAGATTTAACAGGCTAATGCCCATATATTTAACCTCTCCCATCCGGACTATGACCGTCGGCTTTGGAATTTCACCAAATCAGTCAATTATAAAAAAGACTCGCGGGCTTGATGACTGGCATCTTTACCGCCGGCTGGGAGTTTCACCCGTTCCCGAGGACTATGTGGAGCACTAAAGTGCTATTTGGTTATTAATGTAGACCATTAATAACCAAATAGCAAGTTCCATCACTCAAGCTAAAGAGTGATTAAAAGATGGCGCGAGGTATCTCCCATTAGGGAAACTTTGATAGATCTTACTTTGAAAAACCATTCGTTTTCATCTCGATAAAATTCGTCAAAATAAGCTCCGGCAATAATTGGTTGGAGAGGGAAATCAGAAAGTTGCTGGAAAACAGTGTAATAAGACGTTCCGTAAGCGGATTCGCCATTGATTTTTAACTCAATATTCGAAGTTGCATGATGCGTTTTAGGAGTTCCATCTTCATAACACCGAGTGGTGTTTGCATACATTGATGAGATATCCACAGTTCCTGAAACTTCAGTGTCATTTATGCCATTAGAAAAGATAATTTTTCCGTTACTAAATAACTCTCCGATTCCTTCAAAATCTCCATCGTCTATAAGGCGAGCGTATTTGTAAATAAGGTTATTAATCTCCAGCTGGTCACTCATCTATGCAAATGGTAGTCCGAAACAAGCAGGGTGTCTCTAAGTCGCTACACTTAAATCACCTGAATGAATAAGGATAACCATAAATGTTGATGTCGATACCAAGTCCGAGTTCAGGGTCTTTTGATCTTGGTCCAATCACACTACGGATGTACGGGTTGATGATCGCTTTCGGAGTAATCGCCGCAGTTTGGTTAATGGGCAAGCGATTTGTCACAATCGGAATAAACCCTGACCATGCCTCAGGCATAGCAATGTGGAGTGTTCCTGCAGGTATCGTCGGAGCTCGTCTATACCACGTGATAACCGACTGGAGAAGATTTCAGGGAAATTGGAGCGAAGCTGTTCAAATTTGGAAGGGTGGCTTAGGAATACTAGGAGGAATTGTTTTCGGGGTTCTGGCTGCCATCACTTACTGTAAAAAAAATGAATTAGATATAAGAAAAGTTCTCGATGCTGTAACCCCGGCGATACCGCTGGCGCAATGTATTGGCAGATGGGGTAATTACTTTAATCAAGAACTGTATGGTCGACCAACCGATCTTCCATGGGGTCTTGAAATCAGGGAACAAAAGCGCCCAATAGAATATATTTCTGAGAGCAACTTTCATCCTACTTTCCTCTATGAATCCATATGGAACCTGCTCGTAGTTTTTGCTTTAATTAAGATCTCCAAATTAGATAAAGTCGCAAAAGGGTTGCTAATAGGGGTTTACTTCTCTCTGTATTCCATTGGAAGGTTATGGATTGAGGCTTTACGAATAGATGAAGCAAGTAAGTTTGCTGGCCTGAGGATCAACCTTTGGGTCTTCATGGTTGTTCTGATTACAAGTGCTTTAATTGTCCTCCTCACCACAAAGCAACAACCTAAAACAAGCACATCTGATTAGAACCAAGAATAGTCAGCAAGGAACTGCAGGGAATCACTGCACGATGCACCTTATTAAACTAACTTCAGAGATAGGCTTATGATTCCAGAAAACCCATACGAAGACAGATTTGAACGAACTTTTGCTTTTATAGATTTGTCAGGCTTCACTCACTTCACAGATGTTATGGGAGATAAAGCTGCCTTAGAAGAGATAAACACATTTAGGGCAATCGTTCGAGAAATAGCTTCAAGAAAAGGAATAAGAATTGCAAAGTGGTTAGGTGATGGAGCAATGCTCGTTGCCGTAGAACCAGAAACAGCTACCGAAGCAATCATGGAGATGCAAGGTCGCATGGGAGAAATTCACGATAACTTGTCAATGAGAGCAGGCCTTGCATCTGGAGCAGTCTTGATGGTAGATGGCGAGGATCACATAGGTAAGGCTGTAAATTTAGCCGCCCGGCTTTGCTCGCTGGCTGAATCTGCAGAAGTACTCGCTACCAAGGAAATGATCACAGCACTAATGGTCAATACACCTTCAGAGTCTGCGGGTGAGCGAAAGATTGATGGATTTGCGGAAAAGGTTGAAGTGGTGCGTTTAGGAATGACTGATTTCTAATCAATAAGAAAAACGAAATGACATCGCAACCAGACCTAATAACAATCATCAACCCTAATAGGAAATTGAAATGTGGCTAAAGATATGACGAACCGTGAGTGGGTAGACCTTGGAGTAGACCAAGAAATTATTACTTCCTTATTGGAAAGGGGTATCGCACAACCCTTCCCAATACAAGAATTAACAATCCCTGACGCCCTCAAAAACTGCGATGTCTGTGGTAAAGCAAAGACTGGTTCAGGTAAAACCTTGGCATTTGGAATTCCTACAATACAGAACCTTGCACAATCGGGCTCAGGAACAGTGCCTAGAGGATTGATCCTCGTGCCTACACGCGAACTAGCAACGCAAGTTAAAGAGGAACTAGATCCGTTATCCGTAGGAAAATCCCTAACCGTTGCAGCCATTTATGGTGGAGCTAATATCGATGAGCAAATTAAAGTAATTAACGGAGGTGTCGACATAGTCGTTGCAACTCCTGGTCGGATGATTGATCTCTTAGAAAGAGAAGAAATTACGTTGCAATCGCTTGAGGTCGTTGTACTTGACGAAGCAGACCGAATGGCAGATATGGGATTTCTCCCACAGGTTGAATGGATACTTCGCCGTGTAGAACGTAAGCACCAAACACTGCTATTTAGCGCAACATTAGATGGTGTAGTAAACACATTGATCCAACGTTATCAAGACGCACCTGTGATGCATGAGGTTGAAACAAAGGAAATAACTGTTGAAGAAATGACTCACCGGTTCTTGCATGTTCATGAGCGTGACAAGGTAAAGGTCGCCGCTGCAATTGCTCGTCCAGTTTCAAGAACTCTCATATTCTCTAATACCAAGGCTGGGTGCGACCGGCTTGTCAAGAAACTTCTAACTGAAGGAATACGTGCACAAGCAATACACGGAGACCTAAGGCAAAATATTAGAGAGAAAGCGTTAGACCGTTTTGCTACCGGTAAGTTGCCAGTTCTCGTCGCTACTGACGTAGCTGCACGAGGAATACACGTTGACGGAGTAGAAGTTGTTATACATTATGATCCGCCTTCAGACCACAAAACATACCTGCATAGGTCTGGGAGAACTGCAAGAGCAGGAACTGACGGCCTAGTTGTTACGTTGTCTTTGTGGGACGAAGAATTGATTGTAAAAAGGCTGCAAAAACGTGTTGGCCTTGATATCGAATTAGTAGAAATGTTTTCTAATGATCCCCGATTATCGGATTTAGGGGGGTGGACTCCCTGAGACATGGGAAGGCATGCCATTCCCAACAAATGTAATTAACAGGGATAAAGAATCGCATGGATAAGAGCCTTTTAGACTGGGTAAGTGAGCAGATTTCGCAAGGGGCGCAATCTCTAGAAATAACTGCGGCTGTAGCGAGAGCGGTTGCTGCGAATAGGAATCTTCCACTTAATGGATCTGAACCAGCTTTATTAAATATTGGGTCTTTGAAGGCCCCTGATGGTGTTATATATACTGCTGACATTATTGGCTCCGTTTATGAACAAAGCCTTGATGCTTCCACTAGAAGGCATGGAGGAGTTCATTACACCCCTTTTGAAGTTGCTAAGAAATTAGCAAGAATGAGTTTGAACGGACTTCCCGTTGGCCCTGTCTGTGATCCATCTGTTGGAGGCGGAGCATTTCTGCTCGCTGCGGGTGAGTATTTTCTTGAGCTTGGGGAGTCAACTTCTAGAATCATTGAAGAGTTGTTATGGGGAATAGACCTTGATCCGGGGGCAATCGAAGTTGCAAAAGCATCACTCTCAATTTGGGGTTCAGTAGAATCATGGATCCCTATAGGCAAGCATTTAGTTGTCTCGGACTCCTTGAAGAAAGGTATAGGGTCCTTTGAAGATCCTCCACAGGAAGGGTTTACCGCCGTTATAGGAAACCCCCCGTTTCAAAATCAACTTCAAGAGTCAACAGTTAGACCGCTAGAGGAAACACAAGAACTGAGAAAGAAATGGCAAGTAAAAGCTGGCCCCTACGCAGATACAGCAAGCTATTTTCTATTAGTTGCTTTATCATTCCTTGGTAAAAAGGCGAAATGTCTCTTAATACAACCCCAGTCAGTTCTCGCAACAGTTGATGCAGAACCCATACGTACAAAGGTCAAGCAAGAAGCTAATCTCGAAGGAATTTGGATTGGAGGACCCAATATTTTTGAAGCAGGAGTTAACGTATGTGCCCCTTTAATATCTAAGGGGTTCAGCTATGAACATGTACGAATTTGGACAGGAACCCAAATTGATGAACTTCCAAACCGGCTTGATGATAGAGACAATTGGGCGAGTGCTATAGCCATTGCTCAAGGCGCCCCCGCTATTAAACTTGAGGGAAATCATCTGGGAGAAATCGCTTCTGCAACCGCAGGGTTCCGAGATCAGTTCTATGGGTTAGCACCGCATGTAACTGAATATAAATCAGAGATGACCGACGTTGCTCCTTTGATTACAGTGGGAATGATAGACCCTTTACGAAACAGGTGGGGGTCTGCACAATTTAGATATGCAGGAAAATCATGGTTAAAACCGGTTGTAGATTTAAGGTCTCTTCTCAAACAGGATGAAGAGTTATACGAATGGGTTAAAGATCGTCTAAAACCAAAGGTCTTATTAGCTACTCAAACAAAAGTAATAGAAGTGCTCCCAGACCCCGAAGGCAAACTGATCCCTTCAACTCCAGTGATAAGTATTGAATGTGCCTCTCAAGATGTTTGGAAAATTGCATCAGCACTAAGTTCAGCCGCAATGAGTGCTCATGTCTTTTCAAAAGTTGCAGGTTCCGCTCTATCCTCAAACACCATAAAGTTATCTGCAAAACAAGTAAATGCGCTTCCACTTCCCTACGATTTGCAACGATGGGAACAAGCTTCCTATCACGCTCATCAAGTTTTCAATTCAAAAGCAAAAGATGTAGATCTAATCCAAAAAATGTCTCAGCAAATAAGTCTTGCATACGACTGTAGTGACACATTACTGGAAGATTGGTGGGCCAAACGATTGCCGAAATGGAGATAGCGTCTAAGTAAACGTTGGTGTTTTAGAATTTAGCTGATTCACTAAATAGAACATTAAGAGAAGTTCGTCTCGGCGAACTCGGCAACCTGGGAAAAGCACCCAAGGTGCTAACAGTCTTTAGACTGGTATGAGGCCTTAGACAAGGCAACAAAGTGTCTGAGCCAACTCAATAAAGCATCAAAACTTTTAGGGGACTTAAATGGCGTCAGCCAAACGAAAACAATCTAAAAAACTCAACTTAGATGTGATTGAAGGTGGGAATGGCGCTGTGGAAGCTGCATTGAGTGAGATACCTCAACATCCTAAAACCTACTCTAGGGATTTACCTGTTTCTGGAGCATGGTTTCCAGGGGATCCTGTAGGCCACCGAAAATTCATAAATGTCACTGATGGGCGCCCCTTTGCATTAGAGGCAGGAGGAATTCTTCCTGAAGTAGTTCAAGCGTATGAGACTTGGGGGAAATTAAATTCAGATTCCTCAAATGCTGTCCTGGTATGCCATGCACTTACGGGAGACTCTCATGTTTCAGGAGATAGTAGCGCATCCCACCCAACGAAAGGTTGGTGGGATGAGGTCGTTGGACCGGGGAAAGCAATTAACACCGAAGAGTTTTTTGTCGTCTGCGTAAATGTGCTTGGGGGTTGTCAGGGGAGCACCGGACCGTCTTCCCTTAATCCAGCCAACAACAGGTCTTATGGAAGCACATTCCCAAATGTAACAATACGTGACATAGTACGGGCTCAAGCGAAAGTTGCTGATCATTTAGGAATAGATCAATGGCACGCAGTTATAGGAGGATCCATGGGAGGCATGCAGGTTCTTGAATGGGCCGCAATGTTTCCAAATCGTGTGTCTAGAATCTCTCCAGTAGCTACTTCGCTCGCTGCTAGTGCTCAACAGATAGCATGGAGCGCTGTCGGAAGAGCATCAATAGCCCTTGACCCTCGTTGGAGAGAAGGAAATTACTATGAGGCAGATCCAGGTGATGGTCCACATGCTGGGCTTGCAATTGCGCGTGCAATAGCGCAAATTCATTACCGAAGCGACGAAAGCTTTGATTCACGGTTTGGTCGCGATCTGGTTGATAGAGACTCTCTATTTGGCCTGTGGGATAGATTTGAAGTTGAATCTTATCTTGACTACCACGGAGAAAAACTAATACGAAGATTTGATGCTAACTCTTACCTAGTCCTGAATCGAGCAATGGACACCCATGATTTAGCTCGCGGTAGAGGATCGTTAAAAGATGCAGCATCAAGAATAGAAGCTAAAGTTGCAACCGCAAGTATCACAACAGATATCTTGTACCCGCCACAACAGCAGAAAGAGATCCAAAGAGTCATTGAGTCTGTCGGTGGGACCTGCAGTTATGTTGAGATAGATGATCCCAACGGGCATGATGGGTTCCTCCTAGCGACAACAGATATCAGTGCTATCTTTAGGCGTGTACTAGAAACGTAGTTAAACAATATTCGATAGGTGGTAAGGCCCTGAATAATGCCTGAAGGAATAGAAGTCGAGTTCTACAGGAGAACAGCGCTAAAAGCGCTAAACAGGAGAATTGACGTAATAAAGAATATTGATTCGAACTATCTTCCAAAAAAATATGGCTCTTTTGATCTTAAAAATTTGTTAGAGGGAAACTACTTCACAGAAGCAACGAGGAAAGGTAAATTACTATTACTCTCTATATCTAATGACTTCCAGATCGGCCTTCGGTTTGGCATGACAGGGCGTTTACTAGTGGACGGAAAATCAGCGATCGAAACTCTTGAGTATTCAAGTTCAAGAAATGAACCGGAATGGGATCGTTTTTCTATAAAGTTCCGTGACGGAGGTTCACTTTCAATAAGAGACCCAAGAAGATTAGGGGCAGTCGAAATAAACCCTAATGCAGATGCTCTAGGAGTCGATTTCTATGAAGTCACAGGTATTGCGCTCACAGAAATATTAAGTAGCTCAACTCAACCAATAAAAGTAAGACTTATGAACCAATCAAAAATTGCTGGGTTAGGAAATCTGCTATCAGACGAGATATTGTGGCGTAGTTCAATTGACCCGCGAAGGCCATCCTATTCGCTTTCACGAAATGATAAGCGGAGATTGTTGCACCACATAAGGAAAACAGTCTATGAACTCACAGAACGTGGTGGTTCCCATATGGGTAATCTTCAAACTCACCGCAATCTTGGTGCCTTATGCCCTAAGGACGGAGAACCTCTAGATAGGTATAAGATTAGTGGGCGAACAACTTACTCTTGCCCAAGACATCAAAATTAAAATAATGACACGCTTCTTAAATTCCGTTATTGCCTTTTATTGTATTTTCTTCACATTTTGCGGCCGTGCATTTGCTCAAATCATCGAATCAGACGTTGGTTCAGAATCGGGTATAAATGAATCAATTTCACGACTTACATCCACATTTGAAGTCAAACGAGCCGTAATCGGATTACTGATAATCTCGGCTTTTCTGGTGCTCCTATTTTTTCTCTATTGGTACAAGACAGCTCAAATGGCAAAAGCAAACTACATTAAAAGTCTCCAACCTCAGGTAGATTTTCATAGTACTCAGGGTGAAGAGAAAAAATCTAAATGGGCAACTGTTACAAAAAAAGGTATGCGAAATAACAAACCCTTTAGAAGATCAAGAAAATCTTAATTTAGACGTGTCAATGCTTTCCCGCTCTTCAATACTCTAAACTGCAGTGATGGAAAATAATTTAGACACAGAAGCGATGATAAAAAGGTTTCAAGATAGGGCAGCAGCAGTTAAAAAACGTGATCTACCCCCAATAGGCGGTGAAGAGCGACAGCGTTTCATCGCTCAAGCGCAAACTGATTTTCAAGACTTCGCTATTATTGGAGACTCAACTGCCACCTTAGAAGATGGTTGTCTCGTCTTACGGATTGATCTTCGCTCAAATATTTCTTAGCCTCTGATCAATAGATGCAGAACTTCACATTTTCTCATTAGCTTAGTATGATGAAACCTCTGCGGATGTAGCTCAGTTGGTAGAGCGCAACCTTGCCAAGGTTGAGGTCGCCGGTTCGAGCCCGGTCATCCGCTCAGAAAGATGAAAGATTGTGCCGTTAGCTTTGCTTGGCAGTAAGGTTAATACAACAATAATTCATTGTCATGCGTCGGTGCCCGAGCGGCCCAAGGGAACGGCCTGCAAAGCCGTACAATCGCGGGTTCAAATCCCGCCCGGCGCTCCACTTATTATTGCTAACATAAGTGCAAATTCAGGGTCTAATGTATAGGTATGAGCGACATCTCCCATGGTCCGGATTGGTGGCAAGATGAGAAAGGAAAGTGGCATCCTTCTTATGACGTAAGCAACCTTGGGATAGAAAGAATAGCAAATGACTTCTCAACTGAACTAGATAGTAGCAATGAGGTTACCGAAGAAAATATCACACATCATTTTATGAGTCGTTATAAGATGGAACCCGAAATTCTAGATCCCGAGATGATAAAAGATTTGCGAAAAGGTAAAGAAGATATCAAATGGGCTCCATCCAAAGGTAATAGTCGAGTGCGTTTTATGAGACCGCAGACACCTTCAGACATATTCAGCGGTTTGGTAGGATTGGGAGCTGGTTTTCTATTGGCTATCTCAATATTTTTTGATTGGGCAAAAGCAAGTGGTAGCCTCCTCCAAGGTTCGGTTAATCCGATTAGAGATTCAAATGGAGTAGGTGTTTTGTGCCTTGGCTTCTCAGTGGCAGTATTTGCTGTACTGCTGCTTCTTGGGAAACGAAAGAGATGGGTAGGTCTGGCAATGTTGATATTAGGCTTATCGCTAGTTTTCCTAACAGTATTTAGCGTTATCGATATCACAAATACGTCGGACAAAATTCCCTCAGACTTAGTTCAGAGGTTCCCCAATATTGATATTGCATATGCAAATGAGGCGAAGCTAGATATCGCTGTGGGGTTATGGCTAGCTTTAGGCGGAGCGTTCACCGCTTTTTTAGCTGGAATCTCAGGACTTAAGCGCCATATTTAATTGACGTTAAGTTAAGTCACTTCGTGTTAGAGCTGGTACTATTTTTTTCTCGGGGCCGTTAGCTCAGTTGGCTAGAGCACCTGCATGACGCGCAGGGGGTCGGGGGTTCAAATCCCTCACGGCCCAC
>DDNP01000014.1:0-10608 GCA_002341185.1 Candidatus Neomicrothrix sp. UBA2517
CCAACAACACCAAGGAGAATCTAGACAAAGAGTTTATTGAAGAGCAAGAAGAAGAAGAAGAAGAAGAAGAAGAAGAAGAAGAAGAAGTGAGTAAGCAAGTTGCAAAAAATGAGCCCCTTGAAATTGAAGACCCTCCGACCACTCAAATGAGTGAAGGTACTGCTAACCAATCGCAACAAGTTACGGGTTTCGGCGAAGGGTTAAGCGGTGATCGGTCATCGATAGTTCCATCAATTGCTTGGGGAATAGCTCTGGTAACTCTAATAATGACAACTGGGTTTATTGCCAGACGTTGGAGACGGTGGCCAACTTATTTCCTGTCATTAGCGCCTATAATTCCTATAATGCTCATTTGGTTCTTCAATCTTGACCGCGCCTTACCAAGTTACTGACACACATACTATGAGAAAAAAGTATTCGGCATCTAAAATCACAAATTTACGAGTCGCTGACACTCGATTTCTTCGAAACCTAATATTCTTCTTTCCATTTCTTTTCATCTACCTAATTTTCGCTACGGCATGCTCAAGTGAGAAAGAAGCAGAAACCGGATTTTCGCCTGCAATTATTCCTGGGGCTCTTGCGAAAACAGGAAGCATCGACACTCTTGTCCTAGAGGGAAAGATCGTGGCTTTTCTTTATGAACTAAGCTCTGAAGACTGTTTCAATGAATACCGTCTTGTTGATGATCGCACTGGAGATATCTCAGACCTGACGACAATAGTGGATTGCCGTAGGCCACATGATGCAGAAATCTATAACGAGTATGTTCACCCAGCGGGGCCAAATGAGCCATATCCGGGTCGCACAGAGATTGAACGATGGTCTTCAATCAAATGTTTTGAGGGTTTCAACAGTTTTGTTGGCTCTGATTACGTGCTTTCTGCCCTAGAAATAGGAACAATTCCCCCGCAGCGAGAGGACTGGGAAATAGGGCTTTATAGAACAACTGCATGTTATGTTTACGCTCCAGAGAGTCAACTATCAGGATCAATGAGAGGAAGTGGAATTTAACATGAAGGACTATTTCAGTACCGTCAATTCAACTAATAGTGATTTAAAAGAACGAAGACATAAGGTTGCGAAATTTGTGAAGTTGGGAAAGAGAGTAGGGTACACTCTATGGCTGGTCGCAATTATTCTTTTTTTTAGTCTTTTCTTTACCGATTTTGATGGACCTTTGGTTGGAATACTTCTTGTCTGCCTTATTGCTGGTTGCATAATACTGTTGCCCTCAATTGTGTTGTCTTACGCAGTAAGAGCAGCAGAACGTGAAGAGCGAGAACAATCGTTAAATTCTCTCAAGAAGTAGAATAAAGATTAGCTACGTTTTTATTTTGGTGAAATATCTATGGGCTTAGATGGTATGTCACCATCAATTATCCTTGGCAGAAATTCCAGCAATCTCTCGGGTAAAGTCTTAACTTTCGCATCTACCAATTCATCAATAGACCACCATCGTGCATCTTCAAAAGCTGCCGCCTCTAACGCTTCTAGACCCTGTGGATTCCACTCTGAAGAGTTCGGGGTGCGTGCTAAATGTATTCGCTCATCAGATTTAAAGTGGTACATCGCAAAATCGAATTCAACGTATTGAGTCCAAATACAAGGGCCCATTACAACATCGCTAAATCCACATTCTTCGTATAATTCTCGAGCTGCCGTTCTTTGGCTTGTTTCTCCCGGTTCGATACCGCCCCCAGGGATTTCCCACCAGTCACCTTTCTCAGGCCGCATCGGGTCTGAGCCATTCATCAAGAAAATTTTTTGCTCAGCATCGAGAAGGACAACTCGGGCAGCTGGTCTTCTTAAACTCCAAACCATTAGTTTTTAGGCAAATCAACAAAGGGGGTCTCTTTGGAGTGCCCTGGTTCTTTGGGTAAACCGAGTACCCGCTCACCAATAATATTCCGTTGAACTTGATCAGTCCCCCCATAGATTGACGGAGCAGGTGAAAATACTGTCACTTCGTGAACCCAGCTACCATGATTAATTTCTGAAGATGCCAGCATCCCGTCAGCGCCTATCACCATATTCCCTACTTCACGAAACTGTCGATATAACTCACTTACCATTAGCTTCCCTATGTTTCCTTCAGCGCCTGTTCGGTCGGAGCTAGCTTTTGCGCGGATCATATTCAAACGGTTGACTTCAACGAGCGTGTGTAACTTCATTAGTTCATCTCTGACTGTTGGGTCGTTATCTTTTCCGAGTTTCTGCGCAAGTTCCATTAATCTTTCAAATAGCCGTGGTCCGATAGCAGGAGTTCCACCCCCTCGTCCTTGAGCAATTGAGGAGATTACGTCTCCAACTTTAAGTCTCAGTTGACCTGCAATAGATCCAGGAATTGCAGTAGGCACGGGTATGGTCCCGCTTCCAAGATGAGATCTTTCAAACATTAATGTTGCGTTTGCGACACGCCACCCATTAGATTTTCCACCAATCAATGCCTTATCATTAACTTTTCCATCTGTAATGAAAACTTCGTTAAACAGAGCTCTTCCAGTCATCTCCGTGAGCGGTCTGACGTCTACTCCCTGTTGCTTCATGTTAAACGCAAAGTAAGAAATTCCTTGGTGCTTAGGCAAATCTGGATCAGTTCGGGCTATGAGCATCCCCATGTCTGCAACTTTGCCCCCTGAGGTCCATACCTTCTGACCATTAATTCTCCACTCATCTCCATCTTTTTCAGCTTTACATTGTAAACCCGCTAGGTCCGATCCTGCCCCAGGCTCTGAAAAGAGCTGGCACCATGCGTGCTGTCCATTGAGGATTTTTGGGAGATACTCTTCTATTTGCTCGTTTGTTCCATGCGCTGCAATAGTGGGCGCTGCTAGCATCATTCCAAGGCCTGTCGGCGGTCCAAGCACACCTTTGTCTGCCATAACGCTAAGAGCCACATGATTCAGAGCCCTACTCCACCCTCTTCCTCCAGCTACCTCTGGAAGCATGGTGTGAGAAAGTCGAGCATCAGCCATCAGTTGCCACCATTGGGCAACGGTAAGGTCAGGGTCCCAGTTCTTTTCTATCCAGTCAGCAACTTCGTTCTTCACATCAGATTCGACTATTTGACTCATTAATCCCCTAACTTCACTCTACTAAGCACAAATCTAGCTCATCTTATTAATTAATCACTATTTGAAGTCCCCTTTGGAACTTTTTCTGCGCTCGGGGATGATACTGACGTTTTCTCCATTTTTGTGTATGGACACATTCGCTCCATAGATGTCTTTGAGCGATTCTTCGGTCAATATTTCATGAGGGGGTCCCGATTTGCTGACTGTTCCATTAACGAGCAGTGCCATTGACGTCCCATACTGAGAAGCCAATGTAAGGTCATGGAAAGCACCGATAACTGTTATGCCCAAACGCTTTCGCTGCAGGTCAACGAGCTCAAGTACGTCCTGCTGATGCCCCATGTCTAGAGCGGTTGTCGGCTCATCAAGTAATAATAATTTTGGTTGTTGCACCAATGCTCGCGCAATAATAACTCTTTGGCGTTCGCCTCCGGACATTTCCGTCACAAACCTATCTGACATATCTTCTAGATCTAATTCGGCCATTACTCCTTCGGCTAGATGAACATCTTCTCCTGTTGGCTGAAAACCTCTGCCCAGGTATGGGGTTCTTCCTAAAAGCACATAGTCAATGACTCGAACTCTGGGCGGAACAATAGGGATCTGTGGCACGATGGAAACTGTTTGAGCTCGAAACTTGGCATTAAGCTGCATGACATCTTTGCCTTGGAAAAGGACAGTCCCCTTAGCTGGGATAATACCGGCGATTGCTCGGAGAAGGCTTGACTTGCCTGAACCGTTAGGACCGATTATCGATAGCCAGCCACCAGACTCTATGGCTAGTGAAACATCGTTGACTACTTCTCTGCCCCCGAGATTTACACCTAAGCCTTCGACATTGAGTGAATCAGATGATTCCATCTGACCTCCGTCGAAGAACAAATAGAAAGAACGGAGCGCCAAAAAAAGCCGTTACTACACCAATAGGTAATTCTGCAGGTGACTGAAGTGTTCTCGCAAGAAGATCGGTGAGTATCAAAAAAGATGCTCCTATGAAAAACGATAACGGAACCACAAGTCGGTTTGATGCCCCCACTACTAATCTGACTGCATGTGGAACAATAATTCCAACAAATGCTATCAGTCCGCTAACCGCAACAGCAGAAGCAGCTGCCAAAGAAGCAGCCCCGATAACAATCCACCGGACGCGCCGAGGTTGAATCCCTAACGAAAGCGCTTCTTCTTCTCCAACAGCAAGGACATCTAATGCCCCCCTCATTGAGAACATAACTGCAAGCGAAATCGTGGCATAAGGAAGAATCATTATTACTTCGTCCCAACCACTGGTACTAAGCCGTCCAAGTATCCAACTATAAACCTGGCGAAGCGTTGATGATTCTCGCTGCTGGATATAGGTCTGAATAGCGGTAAACAAAGACGCAACCGCTACTCCAGCAAGTAACAAACTCGCTGTGCTAGTGGACCTTCCCACAGCACCCCCAACGACAAGAGTTATGCCAACTGCTATTGCAGAGCCTATAAAAGCAGCTATTGGAAGCGCATCAAACATGCCTTCACCGTTCGTCGCCCCAGTAACGATAGCTATCGTAGCTCCTAGGCCCGCTCCGGCCGCAACGCCAAGTAAATAAGGGTCGGCTAGTGGATTTCTAAAGACACCTTGGTAAGAAGCTCCTGCAACTGCAAGCAGTCCGCCAACTATTAGCCCAAGAATAATTCTTGGAAAACGAACATCCCACACAATTGCTGCTTGTATTGAAGATAGTCCTGAGTCAATTGAAACACCTGGGATTCTATTAAGAATCTCAAGGAATATCCGGTCTCCTCTAATCGATACAGGCCCAAATAGAAGGCTGAGCAGAATCGAAGACAGGAGAATAAGGGAAGCTCCCACGACTAACTTATAAGTTAGTCCTGCAGGAGTTCCCTGCTTCTTCTGGTTTTTGTTACCCAACAGGTTCCAGAGCAGTTACTTGCTCCATGGCGGTAGCAATAGATTCAAAGAAATCAACGACCCTTGGCCCCCACCTCGAGGCGATGTCATCATCTAGTTCAATAACTTTCTCTTCCGCTACCGCTGAAAGAACACCCCAACCATTTCGTTCAGAAACTGTTTCTATGCCTTGTGCGCAACACTTTGTATCAGCTAGGAAAATAAGGTCAGGATCTTGTGAAAGTATGTACTCTTCTGAAAGCTGAGGATACCCAGAGCCCGCTCCCTCAGCTTCGTCTGCAATATTAGTTAGTCCAAGCATTGCGTAAACTTGACCGATAAAAGTTGAAGATGTCACTGAATAATAGGTTGGGTCTAATTCATGGTAGAACGTCACAGACGAACCATCGGATACATTTATGCCAGTCACAAGCTGATCAATCCTTAGTTGCATTTCCTGGATCGTGCTCTTAGCTCCAGCGCTTTCTCCTGTCGCCAACCCGAGTTGATCTATCTGCTGATACGTATCATCAAGACTGGAGGCAGCATATTGAGTTAAAGAAGGAATAGCTACGTTCGCTAAACCTTGCTCAATGTCTTCAGGAAGATACTGGTGGACAACCAAATCTGGTTCCAGAGCGAGAATGGCTTCTAGATTAGGAGTAAATCCAGAGATGTCTGTTGTCGGAGCTTCAGGAGGATAATTTGACTGATCATCAACAGCTATGACCTGTTCCCCGGCCCCAATAGCAAACAAGATTTCTGTAGCAGTAGGCGATAAGGACAATATTCTCGTTGGCTGATCTTCTAATACAAGCTCTCCGGTAGGAGTCTGAAGTGTGACAGGAAACGCTTCAGTTGCTTGATCTGAAAGCTGATCTTGTGGTAACTGCTCAGACTGACCATCAGAATCAGTAGATGATGCATCCCCTGTTGCTGTGACTTGTGACGGCGAGCTAGAACAACCACCTAACAAAATAATTACTACAAACATTGCTAGAAGCAAAGACTGCCATTTAAATAATTTCATTGAATACCCCTCTCTCGGGTAATTAAACAGACGTTGGCTGGGTATCCAGTTACGAACCCGTCCTTACCTCGAGAATGTTCGTTGCGTAACGGACTCGACCGGACTCGTATGCATAATACATCTTTACCGTTGCGGGACAGTACTGGAATTTACCAGACTTCGGAATCGTTACAATTTATTAAATTTTCCTTTGTGATTGTAACATCACACATGGCTTGTTGCTTCTTTCAGAACAATACGGATCAAAGTATTTGACTGAGAAATAACTTTGTCCGGTCTTCGGTCGGGTCGGTGAAGAAAGGTTCTGGCTTACCTACTTCTACTATTTCCCCCGATTCCATAAAAATTATGCTGTCAGCGACCTCTCTGGCAAACCCCATTTCGTGAGTCACAACCATCATTGTCATTCCCCCGAGAGCTAGGTCTTTCATCACATCAAGAACTTCTTTGATCATTTCAGGGTCAAGAGAAGACGTTGGTTCATCGAATAACATAATCGTTGGTTCCATCGCTAGGGAGCGTGCAATAGCAACTCGTTGTTGCTGACCGCCTGAGAGTTGGTTCGGGAATTTAACAGCTTGTTCAGGTATCCCTACCATTTCTAATAATTCTTCTGCTTTATTTTCAGCATCAGCTTTTGATATTTTTTTAACCCATTTAGGGGCCAAAGTAATGTTATCTAGAACTGAGAGGTGAGGGAAAAGATTGAATTGCTGAAAGACCATCCCCACTTCTGATCGAATTTTTTCTATGTTGCGTAAATCATTTGTTAGTTCAACTCCATCAACGATAATCGTCCCTCTTTGGTGAGCTTCAAGTCTATTTATACATCTGATCCACGTTGATTTACCGGACCCTGAAGGACCTAAAACAACTACCACCTCTTGTTCAGCGATCGTAGCTGTTACTCCCTTTAGAGCTTGAAAGTCGCCGAACCATTTATCAACATTTTCACAAACGATCATATCCGATCGGGCCTCTTGATTTGTGTCTAAACTCATCTGACCCTTTCTACCTCTATTCCGAATACGAATACCATACTTCCTTCGTTAATCATCTAACGTAATCTTTCTCCTACAAACTGATATTTATATTCCACCTCATTCTTACATGCAGTGGGTAAGGTCATTATGTGTCAATCATCCGTACTCTTCTGATTCGGGTTTCCGGACCCGACCAATTGGGGGTATCTGCAGAACTGTTTGATGTTTTGTCCGAAATTGATGCTGTTGTAAAAGATATTGAGCAGATTGTAGTTCGACGTAGGCTAACACTTGATGTACTAATTGAAGTCGATAAAGGGGACGATGCTTTAAAGGATCTTCTTCTGTTTGGCTACCAAAGAGGCTTGCAAATTGATGTAGAGGAAGTTGATGGGGAACCTACAGAATATACAGAACAATGCATAGTTACTTTAATTGGGAGAAACCTTACTCCAAGTGAACTTAAGTTAGCGACACAAGCGATCTCCGATAGCGAAGGCAATATTGATAGAATCATACGCCTTTCGCGCTACCCGGTAATGAGCTACGAACTTTCAGTAAATGGCGGAAAAATAGCGAAGATGAAACAGGAGTTATTACGACTAGCCTCGAATACTCCTGAACTTGATATTGCTGTTCAGCCTTTAAACCTGAGCCGAAAAGCAAAACGTATAGTGGTTCTTGATGTTGACTCAACCCTTATCCAAAATGAAGTCATAGATTTGCTTGCTGAACAAGCTGGGTGTGGTGAAGAAGTTTCCATAATCACAGCATCAGCGATGAAGGGTGAAATCAATTTTGAGGAATCTCTTTTGCAAAGAGTTAGCCTTCTAGAAGGTTTAGATGAACTGAGCATCGAAAGAGCTTGGCAGAAATTAAAACTAACTCCTGGAGCTAGAACATTTTGTCGAACGCTTGGAAGACTCGGTTTTACCACAGCGATAGTTAGCGGAGGATTTTCAATTTTTGCAGAACGTTTACAACGTGAATTAAATATTAAATATGCTAAAGCGAACGAACTGGAAATCGTTGAGGGTCGTCTAACTGGAAAAATTATTGGCCCTATAGTGACTCGGAGAACGAAAGCTGAATTTCTTCTTGAGATCGCTGATTTAGAGGCAGTGCCAGTTGATCAAACTGTGGCTGTTGGAGATGGTGCGAACGATCTCGATATGTTGAGCATTGCTGGTTTAGGAATTGCTTTCAATGCAAAACCCATTGTTCAAGATGTAGCTAATACGACTTTGAGGGTGCCTTACCTTGACGCGATTTTATTCATGTTAGGCGTGTCTCGTGAAGAGATTGAAGCGGCCGACTCCTCGGATTTGCCTTAATAATAAAATTCTAAGCGTCAGTATAAGCAATTCGAAAACCTAGATGCCCCATTGCGCTTGCCGGAGTAGTTGAGCTCCTACCAGCAGGCCTATATCGGTTGCAATATGATTCATGGCATAGATATGAGCCACCTTTAATAACCTTGGCTGTGCCTGATGGAGGCCCGGATGGATTATTTAATGTTGGGTTTCGTTTGTTCGTGAACCAGTCTTGACACCATTCCCAAGTGTTACCTGTCATCTCATACAAACCAAATTTATTCGGAGGGTACGATCCGACTGGGGCAGTTCCGTACCACCCATCAGTCTCCAAGTTCTTATCTGGAAAAGAGCCTTGCCAAACATTCATGAGGTGCTCGCCATCGGGTGTTAGTTGATTTCCCCATGGGTATGTTCTGCCCGGAAATCCTCCCGATGCAGCGTATTCCCATTCTGCTTCTGTAGGAAGTCTTCCTCCTCCCCAATTCGCATAGGACAGTGCATCATTCCATGAGATATGGACTACTGGGTGATTTAGCTTTTCTTTTACCATTGAATGTGGTCCTTCCGGGGATTTCCAAGTAGCGCCAAAGACCTGTCGCCACCAAGGAGCTCCTTGGACTCCTCTGGTATCTTCAAAATCATCGGGTAGCAGTCCACCAAAGACAAAGGACCAACCTATCTCTTCTGCCTCGGTTACGTATCCTGTGTTGTCAACGAAAGTCATAAACTGTTGATTCGTCACAGAATATTTATCAATCAGGAAAGGTGAGATGGCTACTTCCGAGGTTAGCTCTTCCCCGTCTTGCGGATAAGCAAGCTCGTAACTTGACCCTAGCTTGAACATCCCGCCTGCAAGTGCAACTTTGTCAGAGCTTATGGAAGCCTTGCCTCCGGTAGATCTATCGGAAATAGACGTTTGGCTGGACCTTTGAGGAGCGCAACAAGAATCATCTTCATTCACATTTTCCACTCTAGTAGGTCAAGTGTAAGTATTTCTTATTGAGGTTCTATTCTAAAAACAGGTCTTTCGGGTAGTTTAAGTGTGTGGTTTCACTTGATCTTGAATTTGTGCGCTCTCATTTTCCCGCGTTCGCTCACTCTGAGTCTAAACAATGGGCGCATCTTGAGAATGCGGGGGGTAGTTATGTCCCTAACCAAGTAATTAATATCTTTAATAATTTTTACACTAGCTCAAAAGTTCAACCTTATTGGAATTTCGGTCCTTCCGAAAAAGCTGGTCAAGCTATGGACAGAGCCATAGAAGTTATCCCTGCCACTTTCAACGCAAGTCCAGATGAAGTACATTTTGGTCCTTCAACCTCGCAAAACACATATGTTTTAGCGAATGCTTTGCGACCTGATTGGGCGATAGGAGATAACATCGTCGTTACAAACCAGGACCATGAAGCAAACATAGGCTCTTGGAGAAGACTCGAAAACACCGGAATCGATGTTAGAGAATGGAAGGTAGATCCAGAAACTGGATTACTTAACCTGAGTGACCTTTCTCAACTTATTTGTGAAAAGACCCGATTGGTTGCTGTGACCCACGCCTCGAACCTTGCAGCGACTATAAATCCTTTGAATAGTATCGCTGAATTAGTCCACAGTGTTGGTGGTTTACTAGTCGCTGATGGTGTGTCATTTGCGCCTCACGCTGCAATTGATGTTCACACATTAAATTGCGATATTTACTTATACAGCACATACAAAACATACGGTCCTCACTTAGGGCTGATGTTTACATCAGATTCTATTTCTGGCAAGGTGACCAACCAGGGTCACTTCTTTAATGCAGGTAAGCCTACCGGCCGGTTAACTCCTGCCGGCCCTGACCATGCCTCAATAGCCGCCTGTGCTGGGATGATTGACTATTACGAAGAGATCTATCATCATCATTTCCAATCAGGCTCTGCTCGTTTGAGAGATCGGATTGAAAAAGTTTTTGACTTGTTTGGTGAACACGAAGAACAACTCATGGAACCGCTCATTAATTATATTCTATCAAGAGAGGATTTTCGGCTTATAGGGACGCCTTCCACGAACCGAGCCGAACGAGCTCCAACGATTGCATTTCATTCATACACGAAATCAAGCGAAGCAATATATGACTCCCTAATCGATGCAAACGTCTCTTGCGGTCATGGAAACTTTTACGCCCACCGCCTAACTGAAGCTGTTGGTTTGGATGCAGAAGACGGGGTAGTTCGCCTATCTATGGTGCATTACAACACCGAAGAAGAAGTTTCTAGAGCTATTGAGGTTCTTGAGTCAATAGCTTAAATTACTTTGTTCATGGTTTAAGAGGTAT
>DDNP01000014.1:10989-47833 GCA_002341185.1 Candidatus Neomicrothrix sp. UBA2517
TCTGAGCCTATAACTCTATGACACGGCAAAACTATAGGTAAGGGGTTAAGAGCGTTTGCCGACCCTACGGCCCGTGCTCCATTTGGATTACCAATGATTTCTGCTTGCTGACCGTACGTCACTGTTTCGCCATATTTAATAGAGCGTAAGGACATCCATGTTGCAACTTGAAACGGTGTTCCTTCAGGCTTAATAGGCATTGTGAATTTCTTTCTCGTTCCCATAAAATACTCCTCTAATTGTTCGGCGCAACGGAGCAAAATTGGTATTTCCTTTAATTCTAAATCATGAATAAAGCTAGGACTTTGGGATTGAGTTGGAAGAGTAATCTGCTTTAATTGAGTTTCCGAGCTGAATAAGCCAAGAGTTCCAATAGGACTCAGATATTTAGATGCGTACAACATACAAGGGTCTCTTATCTATTGCGCATAGGATATGCAATAATCTCTGGGATCTGCAATTGTAAGTGAAGACAAACTGCTAGAGAAGGTGATGTATGACTATCCACTCCCTATTTGATAATCAAGTGAGCAGAGATCTTGGTGTCCCAATACCAATTCTACAAGCCCCCATGGGTTGGATAGCCCGATCCCAATTAGCGTCAGCAGTTTCAAGGTCTGGGGCATGTGGAATCATAGAAACTTCTTCGGGCGAATTAGATGCAGTCAAAGAGGAAATGAGAATCATGAAAGAGCTCGGCTTGCCTTTCGGGGTGAACATTGCGCAGGCTTTCGTTCGAGATCCCTTAATTGCTGAATTCGTGATTGGTCAGGGCGTTAAATTTGTGACAACGTCAGCGGGTTCACCAACCAAATACACGGGGGTTCTAAAGGAGGCCGGATTAACGGTTTATCATGTCGTCCCAACGCTTCAGGCAGCATTGAAAGCGGTCGATGCGGGAGTAGACGGATTAGTTGTTGAAGGCGGCGAGGGAGGAGGTTTCAAAAGCCCCACTCCTGTCTCAACAATGGTTTTATTACCGCTCATTCGTGACCATGTTGATGTGCCTATCATCGCTGCCGGAGGAATAAATGATGGCAGAACGATGGCCGCAGCATTCGCTTTGGGCGCAGAAGGTGTTCAGATGGGTACGCAAATGTTGTCATGTCTAGAATCTCCAGTCCACATCAACTGGAAAGAAGCTATCGTTAACGCACGCGAAACAGATACCGTTTTCCTTAATCAAAAACACTCCCCTGCTCTTCGAGCGCTCCGTACTACCCGCTCAGAGCGGCTGGCAGATGTAGCAGAAAATGTTTTTGGAGAATTCGGTGATCCTCAAAAGCTGTATTTCGGCGGAGATATGAATGCCGCTATTGCTTTGAGCGGCCAAGTAGCGGGAAGAATTGATGCTATTAGACCAATTGCGGAAATTATTGGCGAAACCGTTGAAGAATTCGGGGAAACCATTAAACGTTTAAGCAGCGGCTAGTCGGTTTAAAGTCTCAGACTGGGATTTTTTCGTCTGCTGGCTTAACAGATACAGGTATGGCGCTTTGAATGGCCTGTCCGGTTATAGGATCAAAGCCATTTTCAACATCAATTAATCGATTGGTTGGGGAGCCTATGTCTCTAACTTTCTCATCAGATGATGATGCTGAGCCCCATGAATGAGCCATCGAGATGACGCCTCGCTTGATATCGTCTGATGATTTAGCTACTCCTATCAGCGATGCTTTTGGAGATGCTATCTCAATGAGTTCATCATCAATTACATTTAGATCAATCATGTCTTGAGGGTTCATATAGGCGTAATTCGTTGGATTTTTCTTGTTGAGCTTACTTAATTCACCTCCGAGTGAGTTGAGGTGAGTTTTCAATCGCCTGCTGACTAAACGAAAGGTGTGGACGTTAGGGTTAAAACCTTTCATACGTTCCGCAGATGTTTGCTGGGATTGAATTTCTTGAAGTTCAGTTAGGTGGTCATCGAGCGCTAAGTGAAATTTTCCACTGGAGTTAGGGTCAGCTTCTTCGACTTCCTGTTTTAGATGCTCAAGAATTTGCCCGTTTTTTTTGCGGATCTCTTCGAAAGGTACAAGAGAGTTTGCATAAATTAAATCTAGGATGTCATCATCTGTAGGGCGATTTCCGCTTGGTATCTCGCCACCGGGAAGCTGGATTTTTATATTAAGCCGCTCTGCGATTTCCCAGTAGAATTCCCAATCATTAACGAGATCCCCCTCAGGGTTCTCAATAACTGCGGGTGTGTAGCAGGCATAGGGGGCACGGAACCATCTATCCATAAATGGGGGTACATCAGATCGTTCAAGACTTAAACGCGGTGGGAGAATGTAGTCAGCGAATTGAGCTGTCTGTGTCATGCGGTGATCTATGGCAACTAAAAGTTCAAGAGCTTCCATAGCCTCAAGACTTCTTTGTTGATCGGGCCAAGCTGCCACTGGGTTTCCACCGTTTGATATTAAGGCTCGAATCTGGCCTTCACCAGGCTCAATTATTTCTTGAGCTAGTGTCGTGCAGGGCATTTCGCCGCCATATCCTCTGAGGCCTCTGAATCTGCTCTTTGGTCCTGAGAGTGGGTTAAATGGACCCAATACCTGAGCTCGTTTGGTGGTGTCTGGTTGAAGAAGGCTTCTACTTTCAGCAATTTGACCAGCCCTTAGCCAACGGCCACAAATAACGTTCATGCATATTACTAGGTGTTCCATGAGACTTGGATAGGGCGACATTGATGGACCAGTCCCAGTTCCTGCTGTACCTGTTGGGCCTTCGGCAAAAAGTTTTGCCGCTTTTAAGATGTCTTTTTTATCGACATCGCATCGTTTAGCTGCGAAGTCGGCAGTGAAGTTTTTCGTCGCTTCAGCAAGGCGCTCAAGGTGCTCTGCTTCGATCCACTGTTCGCAGAATTCATGATCATGTAAACCTTCAGTAAGGATAATGTTTATGAAAGCTGCAAGGAGTGTGGGGTCCTCTCCTGGTCTTATCTGAAGGTGAATATCTGCTTGCGTTGCTAGCTCGGTTCGTCGTGGATCAACGACAATCAACTTGAGGCCCTCTTCTTTTCTATCTCGTAAAGTTGTAAACGGGTTGGTACCTTGTAGACCGCCAAAGGGAGCAAAACTTGAAACCATTGGGTTATATCCAATAGCTAGTAACACATCTATTTCAGAGAAATTTTGAGGACCAGCTTCCCATACTCCTGCCCTCATAGCAGCTGTTCGTTTCATCGGCTGGTCTATTGTGACTGACGTATAATAACTAATGGATTCAATTGCTTTGTGAAAGGCTCTTGCTACTGGATCAGATGGGGCATTTTGGTACCCTCCTGTTCCTGTATAGGTCGCTATGGCATTTGGACCATGATCTTCAATAATTGATTGCATTTTTTGTGCAATTTCATCTAATGCTTGCGTTGATGAAATCTCTTCGTAGTGGCCATCTCCCATTCTTTTGAGCGGGTATCGAATTCGACTTGGACTATGTATTTGCTCGGGAATCTGTCTTCCTTTGACACACGTATAGCCTTCAAAGAGAGGGTCATCGTCTACGCCTAGCACCTTCGTGACTTTGTTATCAATGAATTCAACATCAACTGGGCATGCGGCGTGGCAAATACGGCAGAATGATCTTTTTGTCTCAACTTTCATCAAATATTACTTTCGATTTCTGGGTCCAAGCAGTTACTAACATTAACTTAGCCGATGACTCGCATCAATTCTCTTAGCTGAGAGCCAAATGCAGAGTTCTGGGTCGGCTTCATATAAATCACCTTCAATCCATTGTCCTTCTCCAGTAAAGATTCCTGTAACCCCATCTTGAGAAGTCACTTTCACTCTATTCTCGCCAATACTTTGGTAAAGGGCTCTTGAGAAGCCGTGACGCAGGCCTGCTTTTCCTTCCATCAGATTTTTCCTCTGGTGACGTACTCGCTAATCAGGTCTTGTCTCCAACGGATAATTGCTTCTTGGTACCTTGACAGAAGAACGCCATCACGCCGAAGCACTTTAAGCCCTTGGTGAACTCTGGCCATATTAAAGGTGTCTTGTTCCGCCACCATCGCTAACTTCTCTAATTCAACAGCATCTGTCCATGGGGCGTCGGGCCCTAGTTTTGTTTCTGATGCAGTTGGGGGTCTTTCGCCTTTGAATGGTGAAAGGTAAAAAATTTCGAATATGCAGCTTTCATGATCATCACCGTTTGGGCGGAAACGATAGAAAATTCTGTTAAATGCCCCCCAAGGCATAAAGTTTGGAAAAATTGTATATACCCAAGCATCTAGGAATTCAGCATCGGTAAGGTCGTCAACTCGGTCGCCGAAAGATTCTCTGAATCGCTCTCTTCCGACTCTAGCCAGAGCAGTTCTCATTGTTTCGCCTTCATTAAATTCAATTGGTAAAGGTTCCCCTTCTCGAACATCTAAAGCATCGCGAAGCATTTCTTCCTCGCTTGGGGTGTAGGGAAGTAGCGGACATGGAATACCTTTAGGGCTAATATTTCTCGCTGTGTTCCCCCATATGTCAACTTGGCTTTGCGGGTCACCTGTGTAGCTCATACCTTGCGGGTGAGTGGCATTTACGTGGAAACCTTCACTGAAGGCTTCATTAGCTATTTTCCAATTGCAATTTACTATTTTAGAGACATGAGCTTGGATGTACCTGTTCTCTAAGTCCCATCGCTTAAAATGTTCCTGTATCTCATCACCTAGAAATTCATCCAAGGATTCGGCATCTGGGTCCGGATTAATGAAAACAAAACCAGCCCATGTTCCTACCTTTACCTCTGGAAGAACCATATCTTCTGACCTAGTTACGAGATGTGGAAAGTCCCAATCGGCAGGAACATGTTTCAGTTGGCCGTCTAAATGCCAAGCGAAACCATGGTACGGGCATCGGAATTCGGAACAACGGCCGTCATATGTTTTCAATAGACGCCCACGATGGAGACAAACATTGGGGTATGCCTTTATCTCTTCATCAGAAACTCTCGTTACTAGAAACGACTGGTCAGCTATTTCATAAACGATATAGCTCCCAACATCTGGAATATGTTCTTCCCTACAAGCAAATTGCCAAACCTTGCTCCATAAGTATATTTTCTCTTTCTCATGCCACTCTCGTGAAATATATCTATCCTTAGGAATGTCACTGAATCCATTAAGGTACGGGGATTCAGATCGCAAGAACTCAGGAACCGGTTTGCTGTCAAGGTCAAGAACATCTTGCCATGTAGGTCCAGGGCTTCTTGCCAAAGAACTTTCATCACTTAATTTATCGATCATCACTCCCCCGTAACACTCGAACAAAAAAAAGCCTAGACTTAAACTGTAGTTTAAGAAAATTCTGTTGCATTGGAGAATGATGGATTATAAGTTTCTGGACGTTCAAATTTCTGGTGGCGTTGCAATTGTTACGATAAATAGGCCTGAAGTTCTTAATGGTCTTCATCCCGAGTCACATCAAGAGATGGAGGCTATTTGGGGGGACCTAGAAGAGAACGGTGATGTCAAAGCGGCTGTATTGACTGGAGCCGGTAAAGCCTTTTGTGCTGGTGGAGACTTGAAGGATATGGAAACTCGTCTGGATGAAGACCCTAATGGAGGTTCGGGGATTTCTGCTGCTTCGGCAAGAAGAATTGTTTACAGTTTATTGGATTTTGAGAAACCTCTTATTGGCGCTATCAACGGACATGCTATTGGTTTAGGAGCAACACTTGGATTACTTTGTGACATTGTAATTTCCTCTGATAGGGCTAAGTGGGGTGATCCACATATCAATATTGGGCTTGTTCCAGGCGATGGGGGTCTAGCTATCTGGACAGTACTCATTGGGCCGAATAGGGCTAAAGAAATGATGATGTTGGGTTCAACTATTGATGCTTTGACAGCTCAACAAATGGGTCTACTCAATCATGTTGTTCCTGAAGATGATGTTTTGGAGGAGGCAACCTCGTTAGCTAGCCAACTTGCTAATGGGCCTCAGGTCGCATTGCGTGGAATAAAGGTTTCTGTGAATAACTGGCTGAAAGCACAATTCTCTTCTTTGTTTGAAGTTAGTTTGGCTGCCGAGTTGCAATCTATGGACCATTCTGACTTTGCAGAAGGAGTCAAAGCAGCTTTGGAAAAGAGAAATCCTAACTGGCAGTAGAGCAATCTTTGTGTAAGAGATTCTCGAGACTACATAAATAGATTTGTTATCTAAGCTTTCATAAATGATGGGTTTGTGGGGAACTATCCATCTGTTTCTTCTGGTGCTCTTAGAAATTTGGGGGGCGTCCCTCACTAAAAGATTTTATTCCCTCTTCATGTTCTGTTGATTGGAAACACTCTAATAAGTTACTGCGACTTATTTCTTGGTGTTCCAAAACAGGGCGATATAACCCTTCGTAAAGTAATTTTTTCGCTAGTTTGTGTGATGATGGGGCACCGTTGAGGTACTTTTTAGCTTCTGCTATTGCCGCTGCCATAAGTTGGTCAGGGTCTACTATTTCACTGACATAGCCTATTTCTAGAGCAGTAGAAGCGTTCAGCCATTCGCCTGAATATAGCAACTTTAAAGCATTTTGTATTCCAATTTGTCTTGGGAGAAGCCAAGTTCCAGCTCCTGTATCGGGAATTAAGCCCCTATGAGCAAAGTTCCACGCGAAACGGGCATTCGATGAGACTATTCTGATATCGCAGTGGCTCGTCCATTCGGCGCCCATGCCAACAGCAGGGCCATGGACAGCAGCTATTATAGGAAGAGGGCAAGAAGTTATGTTCCACCACCCATTTTCATCGTGAGTTGGAACTTTGATTCCTCGGTTTTCTGGTGGAATATCTGAAAGGAAATTTAGATCAATTCCAGCACAAAAGGCATCTTCAGCCCCAGTTAGTATGACTACCCGTGCTTCTTCTTCAGCAGTAATGAGGTGCTGATACATCTGCTCTATCATTGGATAAGTCATGGCATTTTTTCGACTTGGGTTATTAATGGTTATGCATGCTATTCCGTCTTCATCACATGTGTAATCTGTCGATGCCATGACTTTACCTTAGACCAATTTCAAGAATATGAGATAGGAGTATGCACTTATTCGCTTCCAGCCCCTGCTAGACCTTGAGCATGGCAATTACACCGGTAGTAGGCACCTTGGCTTACATTCATGATGAGGAAAGCGACCAAGTTCTTATGATACGCAGGGACGCTAGGCCAGATGATGACCACTTCGGTAAGGTGAATGGCTTGGGAGGGAAAGTTGAAAAAGATGAAAACATTTTGTTTGGCATCGAAAGAGAACTCTTAGAAGAAGCAGGAATTACGATTATCAAAAATGAGCTTCGTGGGGTAATCACGTGGACAGATTTTGGTCCTAAACGGGAGGACTGGTTAGGATTCATCTTCCTTGTTACTAAATGGGAAGGATCGCCCAAATCATTCAATGATGAGGGGTCTTTGGAGTGGGTTCCCAGATATCAGCTTCTAGATGCTTGTAGCACTGATCCAGCTATACAGCGGAAGTCTGAGCTTCCTATTTGGGAAGGAGATAAGCATTTCATTCCACTCATTTTTGATTCTGATCCACGCGTATTCTATGGAGTCATGCCTTATGAGGGAGAAATATTTAAGGGCTGGGATTACAAACGCCTCTAGGTTAATCTAATTGTTCTTTTAGTGCTTCTAGGAGAGATATTATTGCTGGGCTTTGCGCTGCATTTTTTCGAGAAGCGACGATCAAGTTCCTTGTCCCTAGGATACTGCTAGGAATTAACGGCCTAGGTCCGGCTTCTGCTTGGACATTAGGGAGCACAGTCCACCCTATACCTAGATTAACCATCTCTTTAAGCACTTCAGGTTGTGGTGAATCAGCTACAACGTTAACGGAGGACCCGCGTTCTTTGAGAGCAGCAGAAATTATTTTACGCGTATTTGAACTTTCGGGGAAGAGCACCCAAGGACCCCATTCGCTTGGCGGTCCTAATGGTCCTCCACCAGGTTTATAGATAGAAAGAGTTTCCGTTAGCAAAGGTTCAATTTCAATACCTTTAATCTTTTCTTCAGGTTCGATACACACGATTAGGTCCAATTGCCCACCTTGTAGCGCTTCGACTAAGGGGCGAGAGGGACTCACTTTTAAGTGGAAATTAAGTGAAGGGTGATCATTTCTGAAGTCTTTTAATACCCCTTGGAAATAATTCACAGCTGCTATGTCGATCATACCTATCCGAATCGTTCCTTCATCTGCATTTCTCATTCGGTCAGACCATTTAGCTAAATCACTTGTTAACGAAATGACCTGTCGAGCATGATCCAAAAGAATTTCTGCATTTGGATGAAGCATTCGCCTTCGTCCAACTCGATCAAATAACGGTACGCCAACTCTTCGTTCTAATTCTGCGAGCCCTTGTGAAAGCGCCGATGGGGTAACTCCGACAGCATCTGATGCATCTGCCCATGTATTTTCTTCAGCAACAGCTATCAGATACTCAAGTTGTCTTATCGAAAGGTCGGGTAAGTTATGCACACCTCTACATAATAGTTTAGTTTTTCTTAACAATAAACCTTTAATGTTTATTATTGCTAATATCGGTTCATGACTTCAAGAAACATAAAATCATCTCAAGGTAAACTAGGCATACTAACACCAGGCATGGGGGCAGTAGCTTCAACTTTCATCGCAGGAGTTCTTGCCGCAAGGAAAGGATTAAAGCCGCCTATTGGGTCTATCAGCCAAATGGCACACATTCGCCTTGGAACAAAGGAAGAAGGAAGAAATCCTTTAATTAAAGATTTCGTTCCTCTAGCAGAACTAGACGATCTCGTATTCGGGGGATGGGATCCAATTTCCCCAAACGTTCTTGAAGCAGCCCGAACTGCTGGCGTACTGGAAGGAGATGACCTCTCTGAGATTTCTAGTGAATTAGAAGCAATTATCCCGATGGAGGCCGTTTTCAATAAAGAGTGGGTTTCCCGCCTAGACGGTGTCCGCGTTAAAGATCTAGAAAGTAAATGGGATCAAGCAGAAGCACTGATTCGAGACATAGCGAATTTCAAAGAGGAAAACGGCTGTGACCGTCTTGTAATGGTTTGGTGCGGCTCAACAGAGGCCTTTCAAGAACCAACGGAAGTCCATGCTTCCGTTGCCGCTTTTGAAGAAGGGTTGAGAAATAATGACCCTAATATTTCTCCAAGTCAAATATATGCATACGCAGCCCTGCAAAGTGACGTTCCGTTTGCAAATGGAGCGCCCAATTTAAGCTGTGATCTGGATTGCATCGTTGAACTTTCAAAATCACGAGGCGTTCCGATAGCAGGAAAAGATTTCAAAACCGGCCAGACACTAATGAAAACTCTTCTAGCACCGGGATTCAAAGCGCGAATGCTTGGACTGGAAGGCTGGTATTCAACCAATATTCTCGGAAATAGAGATGGAGAAGTGCTTGATGCTCCAGAAAACTTTAAGTCCAAAGAAGTCTCTAAATTAGGGGTTTTGGATACTATCTTGCAACCTGAGCTTTACCCTGACCTTTACGGTGATATCCATCACGTTGTGAGGATCAACTATTACCCACCTCGAGGCGATAATAAGGAAGGTTGGGACAATATCGATATCTTTGGCTGGTTAGGCTACCCAATGCAAATAAAGGTTGACTTCCTTTGCCGAGATTCTATTCTTGCGGCCCCAATTGTTCTTGACCTCGCACTGTTCATGGATTTGGCTCATCGTGCCGGTGAGTCCGGGGTTCAAGAATGGCTAAGTTTCTATCTTAAAGCTCCACAGTCATCCACGGACAGCGGGCCTGAGCATGACCTGTTCATCCAACAAACAAAATTAAAAAATACGCTGCGCGAATGGATGGGCGAAGAGCCTGTTACACATAGTGAAGCAGGGTAGCCGTAAACCCTGATTTAAGGAATTGAACCACCAGCTTTAATCCAACTAGCAAACACGCTTTCAGCTTCCTGAGGGTTATAGACATCTTCCTCGTAGCTCCATTGACCATTGCCTGCATAATGCAGGATGACGTGAACATTAAAAGAATAATCCACCCCGCTTTCAGATGGGTCCGGAAGACAGTTTGGTACTAATGCGATAACACGATTTCCATCAATGATGTAATGGTCAACGGGAAAAGTCATTTGCGGGAAAGGACCCATTGTTGAAGTAATCCATTCTTTAATCTCCGATCTTCCATCGAATTTTCCGTAATGATGCTCAAAATACCTTGCATCCTCCGTAAATTGGTCTGCCCACTGAGACCAGTCTCCTGTCTGAACAGCAATTTCTCCTCTCCGAACGTATTTACGAAATTCTTCCTCTATCTCTTCTCTTGAAATAGGAGTGTTAGGAACCTCAGGGGCCCAACCCTCAATGCCACGTAAAGTACTATCCGCAGGGGTTTCTATTCGCCCACCATCGTTAAACCACTCCTGCCATACACGTTCTGCATCAATAGGGTTATAAAAATCTTCTTCGTAATCCCATAGGCCATCTCCGGCATACCGTAGGTATGTTGTGTTGGGGAAGCCGTACCGCTTTCCTTCCCCTGTCGGATCTGGGAGATTGTTCCAAATATACAAGGCCACCCTGCCGTCTTCAATTGCCCACCATTCCATCCACATAGAAATATTGGGGTAGTCCTTCATGGTCGAAACTATCCATTCAGAAATTTCCTTCCTTCCACGAAATTCCCCAAGATAATGTTCTACGTATTTTGCATCAGGCGTAAATAAAGAAGCCCAAGACTCCCAATCATGATCAATAACCCCGCGCTTCCTGTATTCTTCGAATGCAACGACAACCTCATCATCTTTGAACATTTATAACTCCCAGCCTCTTTGTCCATATGAGTAAGATTTTCACAACAAGCATAAAAACTCAAGATTGATATCTGTTGTTTCGGCAAAGGGTCGAAATCTGATGTAAAAATAAAGATATGATAATTGTTGTTTCTCCTGCCAAAGCCCTCGACTTTGAAACTCCATGGGCGACTCAAAAAAATAGTAAACCCGCCTTGATCAAAAGAAGTGAAGAGCTTGTTGATGTACTTTCAAAAAAGTCGCCTGATGAACTTGGGTCTCTTATGTCTTTGTCGGATAGTTTAGCTGAATTAAATTTTGAAAGGTATCAGGACTGGAGCACCCCTTTCACGAAAAGCAATTCCCGACCAGCAATACTTTCCTTCAACGGCGATACATATACGGGATTGAACGCCACAGACTCGTTTTCAGAAGAAGACTATGACTACGCACAGAATACGTTGAGAATACTGTCCGGCCTATACGGAGTCCTTAGACCGCTTGACTTGATCCAACCATACAGACTTGAAATGGGCACCAAATTAGAAACTGATCACGGAAAAAATTTATATGAATTCTGGGGCAATTCTTTAACCAACTCTCTAGCCAAAGCCCTCAATGCCAGTCCTGGAGAAGAAGTTCTTGTTAACCTTGCCTCAACTGAATATTTTAAATCAGTACATGTTAATGAACTACCCTGTTCTGTGGTGACACCCACATTCCTCGATAGAAAAGACGACGGGGACTACAAAACCGTGAGTTTCTATGCAAAAAGAGCTAGGGGTTCAATGGCTTCTTGGATTATCCGAAACAGGATTTTGGAATCCAAACAGCTTCAAGCATTCGCTGAGAACGGGTATAAATTTTGTTCAGAAAGATCAAATGACCTGTCGCCAGTATTCATCAGAACTAACTCGTAGACGAGAATTTTATGACCGTGAAAGTTGGTATCAACGGCTTTGGTCGAATGGGAAGGCTAGTCGTTCGAGCTCTTTCACATCATAAAGAAGTTCAAATAACTCACGTAAATGAAATTAACTGCGATGCAAGGACTGCAGCGCATCTGATGCAATTTGATACTGTCCATGGAACATGGAAACGCGAAGCCCATGAATCAGAGGGAAATCTTATTTTGAATGAGTCTGCGGTGAGGTACACACAAATCGCCAATCCAGGAGATGTCGCATGGGAAGAAACTGACGTATCGATCATCATCGAGTGCACTGGGGCATTTAGAACAGTTGAAACTTTATCTAACTATTTCGGCCGAGGAGTTAAAAAAATTGTTGTAGCTGCTCCGGTTCATGATGATTCCGTATTGAACATCGTGATGGGCTGCAACGAACACCTTTATGACCATACGCAATTTGATATTGTGACTGCAGCTTCATGTACAACGAATTGTGTCGCTCCGGTTGTTAAGGTTCTACAGGATAATATCGGCATTGAGAGCGGACTAATAACGACTATCCATGCACCTACAAACACTCAGGTAATAGTCGATAAGCCACTTGAGGACCCAAGGCGGGCCCGCTCAGCATTAAATTCCCTGATCCCAACTTCCACCGGTTCCGCATCCGCCATTACTCGTATTTTTCCAGAACTTCAAGGGAAACTTGATGGGCTTGCAGTCAGAGTGCCTGTTCTTAACGCTTCTCTGACAGATTGTGTTTTCTCTTTACAATCGAAAGTCAGCGTTCAAGAGATAAACCACTTATTCAAACACGCCTCATCAAAGGAATTACAGGGAATTCTTGGCTTTGAAGATAGACCTCTTGTTTCAGCAGATTTTGTTAATGATAAGCGGTCTGGAATTGTTGATGGACTATCGACAATGACCCTTCCAAACGGACTTACCAAAATCCTAATTTGGTACGATAACGAATACGGCTATGTCCACCGAATGGCAGAATTAACAGCGAAAATTTCAAGCGACCTATGATCAGAAAAGAATGAGAACTAAGACTTACGGTCTCGTAACTGGTGCTTACTGGAGCTTGACTTTGACAGATGGCGCCCTACGAATGGTCGTGCTTCTTCATTTTCATGAACTTGGCTTTGGGCCAGTTGAGCTTAGCTTCCTCTTTTTATCATATGAGTTTATGGGGGTACTAACGAACTTATTTGGAGGAATAGTTGGATCAAAGTCTGGTTTAGAGCAAACTTTAAAAGCTGGACTTTGCATTCAAATATTCGCTCTCGTTGCGATTTCCTTTGTTGATCCAAGCTGGGGAAAAATCTTTTCAGTAATTTTCGTCATGACCTGCCAAGCCTTCTCAGGTGTTGCCAAAGACCTCACTAAAATGAGCTCTAAGAGCGCGATTAAGTTTATAGTGCCAGAGGATGACACTGGAAAGGGGCAATCTCGACTTTTCCGTTGGGTTGCGGTTCTTACAGGATCCAAGAATGCTTTAAAAGGGGTTGGATTTTTCGTCGGTAGCGCTCTGCTATCATCTTTGGGATACAGGCCTTCTCTTCTTCTATTAGCTGCCCTTGTTGCGGCCGCATTGATTGCTGTTTTAACGCAACTCCAAGAAAATATTGGGAAGTCTAACAAACCTCTTCCTGAACGAATTTGGGCATCAAGTTACCCTGCGGTTAATCGACTGTCCATTGCTAGATTTTTTCTTTTTGGTTCAAGAGATATTTGGTTCGTTGTAGCGTTACCTATTTTTCTTGATGAAAGTTTAGGCTGGTCATTTGAGGGAATTGGAGCTTTCCTTGCAGCCTGGGTTATAGGTTACGGCATTGTTCAAACGAGTGCCCCTTCCATTATAAGAATTCGGAGTTCAGCCGGCGAGATTCAAACTTCAGCACGGCTTTGGTCCTTCGTATTATTGATCTTTACTGGTTTATTAGCTGTGTTGGTTGCAAGTGATATTGGGAGAAACATTACTGTGATCATAGGCTTATTATTTTTTGGTGTTCTCTTTGCGCTTAACTCCTCTCTTCATTCGTACCTGATCCTTGCTTTTACCGAAGATGACAATGACATAGCTATTAACGTGGGTCTGTACTATTCTGCCAACGCTATTGGTAGGTTATTTGGGACTTTGTTATCTGGATTAACGTACCTTTGGGGTGGCTTAACTGCAGCATTGTTCACATGTTGCGGTTTTTTAGTTGCAAATTGGATGATCTCATTCACATTTCCTAAAGAGATCAGTTCAAGCGCTCGGTAGAGGCGTTAACCCAAAAACCCTATTTCAAGTACTTGAAATTGAGAATCATGCTTCGCTATCGAGAATTGAAGTGAGGGGTGAAAGCCGTACGGATAACTTATTGCATCACCAGTTTTAAAAGTTTCCTTACGACCTCCAACTTCTATTTCTGCAGAACCATCTGTTACGAACCACATAATGAAGGAAAGCTTATTTTCGGATATCTCGAAAGACGGAGTTAGCTTCTTTTCACTACCTTTATGTCCACAAATTTTATTCACCCACCCTATGTTTCCTGATGCGGCTGCTATTGGTGTCATGTATACATTCAAAGAATCGGATTTTTGATATACCATTTCCTCGCATGATTCAGAGCTGCTGTGCGAGAAATGTTGGCCAAGGAAATAACGCTGTTCCTTTTCAACACTGTTTGGCAGCTTCATGCCAAAATCGGAAAATGTTGCATGGTCTGAGGGAGAAGTAAACTCTACCACTTCAAGGTCATTGAATGATTCCAAGACTTGATGCCGAATTCCTGGTGGTTGAAGGATGTAATCCCCTTTCTCGAACAGAAATGGTTCGCCTTGATCTTCGTAGACTAATTTCGCAGCCCCGTTGATGCAAATAAGAGTTTGAAAGGAGACGTCGTGATAATGCACCCAGTCTTTGACTTTTCCGCTTCCCTCTATCCTAATCTGTGAGGCTATAAGCATTTCATTATGTGCCCCAATTAATGACCGGTAAGACATCCCTGCACGGCCATGCACCCAGTCAGCATTTTCCGAGAGAGACAGGTTAATGATTGGCTCACGATTCTCTCTTTGCTTGTAATTTCTATTTGCCAAAACATAATTCACTCTGGTGCCATTTGGACCTACTAAATTTGTTCCTACTAGTGACTGATCTTCAACTGGAATTTCAATGAGAAGTGGCGGGCTCTCTGCTTTCTTATCAAGTGCGATAGTGAATTGTTCTCGTGTGAGGACAGCATAATCAGGGTCATCTGCAGGAGAAATCATGGCTATTCTAAACTCGAGGGTATTCACAAAAAAATTAAGGCCTGATTGGAAATCAGGTGCAGCAACTATTGACCTGATTGATTTTGCTTCAAGATTTGCGTCAACAGTAGATTGCATGAAAATAGTATCCTTGCCCTTATTGAGACTAAGGCTGAGAAGTAACCTAGTCATCTGCATTTACGATACCGTTACATTCAAAGCATTAGATTTGAATACTGATATTGATTCATGATTAAGAAAAAGCCACTTATAGGGATTACGGGAAGTCGACGCAAAGGAGAGAACTTGCGTGACGGTCTGGAAGTCATGAACGACCTATCCTTCGAGGCGTACTGGGTTGACGATGCCGAATGCATAATCGCTGCGGGCGGAATCCCAGTATTTCTTCCGTTAAGTCTTGACCCTGAGGAGTTTATTCCACGTCTTGACGGGATACTCATGAGTGGAGGTGCCGATATAGATCCACGGCAGTATGGGGCTGAACCTGCACCTGAATTAGAGTCAATTGAACCTATTCGTGATGAATTTGAATTGAAATTGTTAAAAGAAGCCTACGAGAGTGAGCTACCAATTGCTGGAATTTGCCGTGGTCTGCAAATTCTTAACGTTTACGCCGGTGGGACACTATTTCAAGATATTCCGACACACTCAGTTCGTGATCAACCTCCTTTAAGTTGCGTGCACAAAGTAACTTTTGATGATGGTTCGATTCTCGCAGAGTTGTATGGCCGTTCGATGGAAGTAAATTCTCTACATCATCAAAGCATCGCTAAACTCGGCGATGGGTTTATAGCGGCAGGAATCGCAGATGATCAGGGGATCGAAGCCATAGAGCATTGCGAACTTCCCATTCTCGCTGTTCAGTGGCATCCTGAAATGTTAATTACCAGAGATAGTGACCCTCTCTTCAGATGGCTAATCGAACATTCTTCAGAGAATCTCTAAGTATTTTGGGGGAATCCTAAATCCACTTGACTAGTTGTGGGGTCAGGCCAGCGACTTGTTATAACTTTTTGTTTTGTAAAGAAGTGCATTCCTTCTGGGCCATACATAGCTGTGTCCCCAAAGAGAGATTCATCCCAACCACCAAATGAGTGGTATCCAACTGGGACAGGTATCGGAACATTAATCCCCACCATTCCAGCCTGAACGTTCTTCTGAAATTGCCTTGCAGCTCCTCCATCACGAGTAAATATCGCAGCTCCATTGCCATATTGGTTCATTTTAATCATCTTCAATGCCTCATCAAATGTCTGCACTCTTACAACAGATAGAACTGGGCCAAAGATTTCATCACGGTATACTTCCATGCCAGTTGTAACATTATCCAAAAGCGTTACTCCAACAAAGAACCCCTTCTCACTAGTGGAGTAACTGCTCCCATCTGAAACGACTGTTGCGCCTTCTGCTTTTGCAGACCTTACGTAATCAATAACTCGGTTCTTATGTTCTTGACTTATGAGCGGGCCCATTTCTGAATCAGGATTCATTCCTGAGCCGATCTTTAATTTATCAATTCTTTGTGAAATGGCGTTGACTAAACTGTCTCCTATATCCCCAACAGCAACGACAACTGAAATAGCCATACAACGCTCTCCAGCAGAACCATACGCTGCCGATACGGCCGCATCGGCCGCAAGATCAATGTCAGCATCAGGGAGCACAACCATGTGGTTTTTTGCACCTCCTAATGCTTGGACTCTTTTACCATTAGCTGTTCCTGACTTATAGATGTGTTTCGCAACAGGTGTTGAACCCACGAAACTTATAGCGTCTACGTCTTCATGAGTTAGTAGTTGATTAACTGTTTCGGGTCCACCATTGACCAAATTAACTACACCATTTGGGAACCCGGCTTCACCTATTAGCTCAACTATGAAGTCCGGTGCAGATGGGTTCCGATCTGATGGTTTAAGCACAAAAGTATTGCCACAGGCTACGGCGTTCGGGAACATCCACAAAGGAACCATAATAGGAAAGTTAAAGGGTGTTATTCCTACACAGACACCAACTGGCTGCCGAATCGTGTATACGTCAACTCCGGATGAAGCTTGCTCGCTATATGAACCCTTTAGGGTCTCAGCAAATCCGCATGCATATTCAATATTCTCAATCCCACGTGCTACTTCGCCTCGGGCATCAGTCAGCACTTTTCCATGTTCTTCTGTAATAAGTTCAGCGATCTTTTGTTCATTCTCTACTACGAGATTTCTAAATTTGTATAAAAGCTTTGTTCTTGTAGCAATCGATGTGTCGCTCCATTCTTCAAACGCTGATTTTGCTGCTTGCACTGCACGATCTATCTCCGCAGGAGAAGCAATTTGGATTTCTGCAGCTTTCTCACCTGTGGCTGGGTTCAAAACGTCCTGTGTATTGAGGTCACTGGAATCAACACTTTGACCGTCTATGCGGTGTTGTATGGAACGCATTAGTTCCTCTCGTTCTTTCTTATTGTGCTTTCATGCTAAAGGGCAAAGCGATGTTTGGTAACCCAAAGACAAGAAGCGTTATCTAATTAGTCACACCTTCGCGACTCTAAGAATAGTTGGGGGCAAGGCTCACACCTTGCCCCCAAATTTTGAGCTTTTAACCTTTAGCCTCGACAAAGGCATCTGCAAAGTTAATTTCAAACTCTCCAGTATCTTCAATTGATTCAAGAGATTCAATACCGCCTGCATAACGGGCTGGATCTCTAACGAAATCGAGAAGGTCGTCATAGTATCCGTCAGGATCTTCAGCCATTAAGTCAAGGGCCGCTTGGTTAGGCGTATCGTAATAGTTCCAATCAGATAATGCCGCTCCTTGCTCTGCGCTTAGTAACCAATTGATAAAGGTGTGAGCAGTACATGGATGCGGGGCATCAAACACGACGGCCATATTATCTATCCAACGAGTTCCGCCTTCTTCGGGAACAAAGTAAAGATAATCTTCATAATTGTCTTGCTCAAGGAATTGAACGAACATATCACCTGAGTAGCCATGGCCAATTACTGTTTCACCTTGCGTAATAAATTCATCAGCTGAGTCTGTATTAAATGCTGCTAGGCGACTTGCAGTGCTCTTTAATAATTCCTTAGCTTCGTTAAGTTCATCTTCACTTGTGGAATTAAGTGAGTACCCAAGATATTTGAGTGCTGCACCCATTGTTTCGCGTGGGTCATTAAGGAGTTGGATCTGCCCATCAAAGTCACCTGAGATAGCAGGGTCAAAGATTAAACCCCAAGATCGAGGAAAATCTGTGCCGACTTCGGCAGTATTAACAGCAATGCCTGTAGTACCCCACTGGTAAGGCACGGAGTGCGATCCGTCTGGGTCATAATAAAGACCACTAAAGTCATCAGAAATATTGGAAGCGTTTGGAATAACATCAAAATTCAATGGTTGTATTTTTTTAGCTTCAATAAGAATGGAAACCATGTAATCTGAAGGAACTATGACGTCATACCCTGAGTTTCCTGCAGAAATGATTGGCTGCATTGCTTCGTTGGAGTCATAGACGTCCATAGTTGCATTGATTCCATATTCTTCTGCAAATTCAGCAAGTTGCTCTTCATCTATGTATTCTGCCCAGTTATATAGAGCTAGATCTCCATCTACCTCATTTAATTCGCATGATGCTTTTTCTTCATCATCACTTCCGCCACATGCTGGTATGGCTAACAGCGCAAACGCTGCAACAGCCGCAACAAAGCGGAGCTTTGTATCTTTTCTCATAAATACCCCTTTCGGCCTTAAGGCCATCTTCTGAGATCTTAATCTCATACGCTGTGTCTTGCACGCTCAGCAAATAACGATAGGACAACAAGAATCATAGATGCTAGTAACATAATCACCGAAATTGAATTAATGGCTGGCGTGACTCCTTTTCGGATAAGCCCAAAAACATAAACCGGAAGTGTTGTCCATCCGGGGCCTGTCACGAACTGTGTAATAACTACATCATCAAGTGAAAGTGTCATTGCCAGTAATGCACCTCCAGCAATACCGGGAAGGATTTGAGGAAATGTCACATATCTGAATGCTTTCCAACGCGATGCGTACAAATCCACAGCTGCTTCTTCTAAATCCGTATCCATTCCTGTTAATCGAGCTCGAACGACAACTGAGACGAAACTTATGTTAAAGGCGATATGACTAATAACTATTGACCAAAACCCTTTACGTAGTTGAAAGCCAAAGGCCATGTCTAGCAATTCAAAGAACTCTCCGAAGAACAGTAGCAACATAACGGCCATGGTGACGTCGGGAATAATTATGGGCAAGTAAAGTAAGGCATCAAATACTTTTTTTCCTCGAAAAGTAAATCTTTCAAGTGCCAAAGCAGACATTGTCCCCAAAATGACTGAAACAAACGTAACAACTACAGCTATTTTGACTGAATTAGAGAGTGCTCCTTGCGCGTTTGAACTATTGAAAAACTCCTGATACCAATCGAGAGTAAAACCTCCCCATATGCCTACATTTCGGTTATTGCTGAAAGAGAACAGGACTAACAGCGCAATGGGCGCATAAAAGAAGAAGTAAACGAACCATCCATTTATATGCAGCGCTAACTTAGCCCAACCACGCGGCTCAACTGCGGTGCTCATAGTGTCCTTCCACCTTTACGAAAATATATGACTGTGCCTACAAGCATGATTGCCATCAGAACAAACGAAAGTGCTGCTCCGAATGGCCAATTTCGAGCTGTTAGGAACTGGGTGACGATATAGCTTCCCAATAACGTTGTTTTGGCTCCCCCAAGTATTTCTGGCGTGACGTAAGCACCCATGCTTGGAATAAACACCAAAATTGATCCTGCTATTACTCCTGGCATTGAGAGTGGGAGAAGAACGTTCCGAAATGATTGCCACGCTGAGCCGTATAAGTCCCTACTCGCTTCAATAAGTTGACCATCAATGCGTTCAATTGCTGCATACAAAGGAAGAATCATAAAAGGTAGATAACCATACACAAGGCCCAAAACTACTGCTTTTTGACTAAAGAGAAGTTCTTGAGTTCCAAGGCCAAGAAATTCTGTTGTTTTTGTCAACGGCCCATCATTTCCAAGGATCACCCTCCATGCGAAATTCCGTACTAAGAAATTGGTCCAAAAGGGAATCATGACAAAAACTAACATGACATTTCGTATTGCCGGTCGCCTCGTCGCCAAGAAGTAAGCAAACGGGTAAGCAATGAGGAGACAGATAACTGTGGTTAGGAATGCGAGCCAAAGCGAGCGAAACAATATAGTTCGAACGATGGGTTCAGCTATTCTCTCATAACTTTCAAGGTTCCAACCTGATAAATCAGTTCCTCCGAAACGATTACGAGTTGCGAAACTGTAAACAAGAACGATAATTAGAGGAATAACAAAAAAGATAATTAGATAGACGTAAGACGGAAGAGCCAGCAAGAAACCTCTTCTAGATTCTTTCTTTTCAGCGACCTTTTCGAACTGTGGAGTCATTCTGTCCTCTTCTGAAGACTGGTCAGATGCAATAGCCATTAGTCAGCTACGACTGAGACGGCATCATGTTCCCAGCTAACAGTGATTGGAGTGCCAGGTTCGTATAGTTCAACACCAGTTCTGTTTTCCTCACGAACCTCAAGCGACATCCATGCAAATTGAACATTATAAACACGGGCATTCCCTAGATATGTAACGGTTTCAACTGTTCCATTGATGCTTGAAAGGGAGTCCCCGTTTTCAGTTTGCTGCGTGATAGTAGCTCTCTCCGGACGGATGCTAACTGAAATTTTTGTTCCTGGTGAAAAGTTACTGCTCGCTCTAATTGGTGTTCCGTTGGACAGAATAACTGTTTGATTATCAGAGACTGTTCCTTCAAGAAGGTTTGTTCTTCCAATAAAATCAGCCACAAATTTATTTGCGGGTGTCTCGTAAATCTCTTCTGGACTTGCTACTTGCAAAAGATTGCCTTCATGCATTACAGCAATACGGTCTGACATCGTAAGAGCTTCTTCCTGATCATGCGTTACAAATACAAAACTGATTCCAACATCTCGTTGAAGTTTCTTTAATTCCACCTGCATTTCTTGTCGAAGTTTAAGATCCAGAGCTCCTAGAGGTTCGTCTAGTAGCAGGACTTTAGGCTGATTTACTAAAGCTCTTGCGAGAGCAACCCGTTGTTGTTGCCCACCTGACATTTGTGAAGGTTTTCGATTTTCATAACCATTTAATTGTACAAGTTCGATCATTTCCATAGAGCGCACTTTTATTTCCTTCTTATCAACGCCTTTCATTTTTAGACCGAAACCAACATTATCGAGAACACTTAAATGAGGGAAAAGTGCATAATTTTGAAATACAGTGTTGACTGATCTTTTATTGGGCGCAAGAGTTCCAACCTCTTCTCCGAAAATTGAAAGGCTACCCTCAGTAGGAAATTCAAGGCCCGCAATCATTCTCAACGTGGTAGTTTTCCCACAACCGCTAGGGCCAAGCATGGAGAAAAATTCACCATCCTCAATAATCAAGTCAACATTGTCAACGGCGACAACATCTCCAAATTTCTTTGATATTGCTTTTAATTGAACCGCAGCTACCATCAAGCCCCCTTCTTAATAATACCTTCTACTAGATGTAACCAAATGGTTGTAGAACCGCTCCTGCTTTTACCGCTTGAAGGCAAATGAAGTCGTGCAGCAGTGTCGCTGCGGCAATTGCGGTTATTTCACTGACGTCATATTGTGGCGCAACTTCGACTACATCCATTCCAACTATCTCGAATTCTCCTAAAGATCGAATTGCCTCGAGAGCTTGTGCGGTGCTTAGACCTCCAGAAACGGGGGTTCCAGTACCTGGTGCAAAAGCTGGATCTAAACAATCAATGTCAAATGTTAAATATGCTTTTCTTTTCCCCACTATTTCACGAATTATGTCTATGACTGCGGGGATTCCTTCCCTGTGCACCCAAGGGGCCCCAAGCACTGTAAACCCATACGTATCGGTATTATGAGTTCTGATTCCTATTTGCACTGATGTTTTGGGATCTATTATTTCCTCGCGAATGGCTCTGAGGAACATCGATCCATGATCAAGCCTGCTGCCATCATCTTCCCAAGTGTCACAATGAGCATCAAAATGTATGAGTGACAAAGGGCCATATTTCTTCGCATGTGCTTTCAGGAGAGGATATGTTACGAAATGGTCACCTCCCATACTTAGCATCATGGTTTTAGTTTTGATGATCTCGTCTGCATGAGACTCGATAAGTTCAACGCATCTTTGTGGGTACCCATAATCAAGAAAACAATCTCCGTAGTCAGCAACCTTTAGATATGCGAATGGATCAAACCCAAAAGGGTATGCTTCAAGTTCTGCTAAGCCAACTGAGGCAGCCCGAATGGCCCTAGGCCCTAAACGTGTTCCAGGTCGATTTGAAGTTGCCATATCAAAAGGAATTCCAGTTACTGCAATATCAACATCGGCTAGGTCACGCGTATAATTTCTCCTTAGAAATGAAAGCGCCCCACCGAACGTCATTTCAGAATTCCGTCCCAGCAGGTCTTCACGACGGAAGGCTTGATCCCCTTCAATTCCTTTGCCCACGTTTAGACCTCCTTGTATTTCTGGTTTCTCCAGATGATTAAAGCTGCATAATTACCAATCTCTGGGTTCGCAATATAATTTGGCAAAGCACATACCAATTCAAAGCCATTGTTTGCTTGAAATGAGAGAGTTGAATCGTAAATAACTTTTTCTCTAACGGCAGTTATATATTCGTCTGCAGTCATTTCTTCTTTATAATTTACAAAGCCAGGCATTACTCCTCCAGCAATGATTCCTTTAAGGTTATGTGAGACACATACCTGTTTACGCAAGAGATATAGTTCGCTTCCTATCCCTTTGCGCCGGTAGTTTGGATTCACAGCTATGGACGTACCGTAATACCATTCTCCGCTTGGCACGTGTCCTGAGTTTCCATTTCCGGGCATGATGTCGTGGACTGTATGGACAGGGTTTTTCTCATCAAAGTGAACCTGAACACCTAAGCCCATAGCAACAGCTGATTGCCCGTCAAATCCGACAAAACCACCTTGAGCAAAGTCACGTGAGAGGACCTCTAACTCTTCTTTGTTATATAAATCATCTGGGTCAGAAGTAGGAAATGATGAAAGCTCGATTCCTTCCATCTCCACTGACCACTCCGGCCTGGGGTGTCTATACTCCAATCCCGATTTTTCGCCTACATGCACAATCGGTCCGTCAATCATGCTGCCAGCTAACCAGTTCGTAGTCATTATGAGATGGTTGGCCCCAACATGCCCAGAAATCTCCAGTTTCTGGTCGCATAATAGCTGCACCACTGGATTCTATCCTGTGTGGTGGTTCAGGCTTTCTACAAATTGCTTCATCATCTGCAGTTAATTTAACTAATCGTTCAAAGTCAATTACACCTTCTTCCAAGAGTTCATTTCCCCTTGCGAGTCTTAGAGTCGAATTTGCTAACAGATCTGGTGGTCGGTCAGCTTCTTCTTCTTGAGCTTGTGGGGAGACTGCGTGATTTGTATGAACGATTGGGGCCAACCCTAATTCCGTAACTATTTGAGTATTAGGCATGGCCTCGACATTAAATCCAATCCCTTTGCTATCAAGCACGAGGTAATTGTGAGCGCCAGCAAGTTTGGCTTCGCTTAAAACATGTAAAGCATTAGTCGCTGATTCCTGCCGTAGCATTGAACGGACAACAGTGGGCCAAACTACACCGACTTTTCCGGTGTTGCTGGTGAGATTATTAATTCCGACGGCAACTCCCCGACTATTCATTCCTATTTGCCCTAAACATCCTGTTGTTGTGAAAATAAGTGCAGGAGGGCAGTCGTCAGGTTCTATCCTCAGTAAGAGCACATGATCTGTTGCTGTATCATGCATGTCCCAAGTCTGGGCGAGAAACCCTTTCCCATTGGATCTGGTGTTTGGTACTAAAACTGCTGTGCAGTCATCTTCGTGCAACTCTGGAGGTGTTTCTCCACCTGTAGCGGTCCTAACCGTATCTACGAAGTCAGTGAAACCTCCGACAATTATTGCTTCGGCTGTTGAAATATTTGCTCCTTCTGCTAGTGCATTCATTTCAGCAAATAACTGAGAGTCAAAATTTTGATGTTCGGGGATCATCGATGCAGCGAGATCAATGATATCTGATTCATTCATCTGCTTTCCAGACCAGGTTCCTGAAGCTACGAGTGCCACTCTTTCTTGTACGTAGTGTTGAATCTCTTCGGCAAACTTCTTTCCATGCAAAAACCCTATTGATTCGAAAGAACCCTTTGCATCCAAGATTCGTATCTGTGGTTTTTTCATGGGCTCATAATTTCGTTGATTGCTTCTTCAGCTGTATCAATCATTTGGTCAATATCTGTATCTTCAATTATCAGCGGTGGGCAGAAGGCTAATGCCCCATTTATAGCTCTGCAGATTACTCCCTTTTCTGTCATCTTGTCTCTTACTGCTATTCCTTGTTCGGTTGTGGCTCCTGCTATTTGCCCCGCCCAGATGGCCCCAACTCCACGGACCTCGGAGAGGAGTCCATCACTTTTGAGTGCCTCAAGACCCTGCGAGATTCTGCCCCCTATGTGTTTTGCTCTTTCAACGAGGCCTTCCTTTTCTATGAGGTCTATGTTTGCGATTGCTGCGGCGCAAGCAGCTGGGTGACCGCTGTATGTGTAACCATGCATGAAAACAAAATCTGGATCTTGCTCGAATAAATCACATATTGTTCTATTGACGAGCACACCGCCCATTGGTTGATAACCGCTGGTTACGCCTTTTGCGAATGTGATCAGGTCTGGTTTCACATTATAAGTATCGGAGGCAAACCAATTCCCGGTTCTTCCAAATCCGGTAATGACTTCGTCAAAAACGAGCAAGGATCCGTTGTCATCGCATAGACGGCGGAGGCCTTCTAGGAATCCTTCGGGAGGGGGAAAAACTCCACCGGCTCCTTGCACGGCTTCGGTGATAACTCCCGCTATGTTATTCCCGTGTTCCTTGAAGATTGATGCTGCCGATTCAATATTTGTTGGGTCTATTTCTAAAACGCGTGGGAGTAAATCTCCCCACCCTTCTCTATTCGCTGGGATACCTTGAAGAGTCGTTCCGCCAATATTTACACCGTGGTAACCGCGAGCCCGCCGTAAAATAATTTGACGTTCAGGCTCATCTCGAAGAATTGCTACTTTACGCATAATTTTTATTGCTGAGTCTACGGACTCTGAACCGGAGCTACATAGAAACACTCGACCATCAGGAAAAGGTGAAACCGAGCGTATCCGTTCCGCTGCTTGATCAGATATTTGGCTCCCCATGGGGGCAAAGGTGTGATAAGAACTTAGTGTTTCAAGTTGGCTAGTGATTGCCTGGATTAATTCCGTTCTGTTATGCCCAACTTGGCAATACCAGAGGCTTCCGAGCCCGTCTATATATTCATTACCCTCGTTATCCCACACACGCACGCCTTCTGATCTCACAAGAGTACGGAAGTTATTGGAGGATGGTTTTGAAAATGGGTGTAAAAGGGCTGATGTCATTTAAACCTCCTTAACGAGCGATTTCACAAGATTACTCATAAGCAAACCCACACGCTAGTTGATACAGGGCTATAAGTTTCGTATGTCATGATGATAAGGTTACGTAAATTTATGTCTTCTTTACAAAATGCACGCGAAGCTCCTCTCTGGATGGATTCTTTTGACTGCGAATCTCCTAAACGGAAACCAATTGAAGGTCCGGTATCTGTTGATGTTGCGATTATTGGAGGTGGATATAGTGGCCTATGGACTGCGTATTACTTACTTAAGAATGATCCATCACTTCGTGTGATTGTTATTGAAAAGGAGTACTGCGGGTATGGGGCTTCTGGACGTAATGGTGGGTGGTGTGAGGGTGCCTTAGCAGGGGGCACCGAAAAATACGCTAAACGGTCAACGTTGGATGACGCTCTTCGGCTTGAGCGAACAATGTTCACAACAGTTGATGAGATACAAGACGTTCTCGCATCTGAAAGCATTGATTGTGGCTTTCATAAAGGCGGCTTCATAAGCTTGGCAAGAAACCTTCCTCAAGCAAAGAGGCAACGAGCTTCAGTGGAACTTGCTCGGAAACGAGGAATGGGTGAAGAAATCATACGACTTCTTGAAGCTGACGAAGCCCGTGCGCATGTCAATGCTACTGATTTACAGTCAGGTATTTTTTTTGCTCCTTCTGCTGTAGTTGATCCTGGGAAAATGGTTCGAGGTCTTGCTTCAGCTGTTGAAGCGAAAGGGGGAACTATCGTTGAAGGGACGACTGCTCTTTCTATCTCTCCAGGGAAAGTTGTGTGTTCACATGGTGAGGTATCAGCCAATGTAATAGTGCAGGCAACTGAAGCATATACGAGAGATATCCGAGGAAAAAAACTTGATCTACTTCCTGTCTATTCGCAAATGATCGCAACCGAACCCCTTGATGATTCGCAAATGAGTAACATTGGTCTTGAGGATCGACCAACGTTCAATGATGGTCGCTACATCGTTATCTATGGTCAACGCACTTCAGATAACCGAATCGCTTTTGGAGGTCAGGGTAAACCACCTTATCTATTTGGATCAAAGATTGATTCCAGCATTGAAAGTAATTTTCAATCACATCAGGTTGTATGGGAAAATCTCGTACGGCTACTCCCCCAATTGAGAGAAGTTGCCATCACCCATCGATGGGGAGGAACGTTAGCAATTCCACGAAATTGGCTTCCTAGTGTTCGCTTCGACAAATTATCCGGTGTTGGTTTTCTGGGCGGATATGTGGGAGAAGGCGTTGCAGCAGCGAACCTAGCGGGTAGGACAATGGCAGACTTGATATTAGAAAGACAAACTGATCTTGTTTCGCTCCCTTGGGTTGGAGTACGGTCAAGGAAATGGGAGCCTGAACCTTTAAGGTGGCTCGGTGTTCGGGCAAGTAGGCGCTTTATGGGCGCTGCTGATGTATCTGAAACGAAAACCCAAAAGACAGCACGATTAGCTATGAAGGCTGCGCATTTTCTTCGTGGGGATTAAGGTTTTTAGCTATTGATCTATTGATTTGATCGCAGCAGATATTGCTTCTATGCCTTGGTCGATTTCACTTGCAGTTGCGTTCAACATGGGAGTGATGCGGATGACATTTCCATATGCACCGCCTTTCCCTAAGAGAAGTCCTTGATCTTTGCAGGCTTCAAGAAATTCAGCAGCACGTTCTGGGAATGGCTCTGCAATCTCTTCGCCGGGTTCTGTTCCAACAATTTCCAGAGCTACCATTAAACCTCTTCCTCGGAGGTCACCGATCCATGAGGTGTCGTTTACTATCGCGTGAAGACCGTCTTTGAGGCGCTTTCCCATCTCCGAAGCGTTACGTTGCATATTTTGGTCTTTCACTTCTCTGAAAGTTGCTAGACCTGCAGCGGCTGAGAGAGGGTTCCCGCCGAAAGTGCTGAAATTTAATGCGGTGACGTTTTCCATAATTTCAGCTCGTGCTACAACGCCAGCAAGCGTGATCCCGTTCCCGACTCCTTTAGCAAAGGTAAGCATGTCGGGAATGATTCCATGTGCTTGATATCCCCAGAAGTGGTCACCTGTTCTTCCCCAGCCGGTTTGTACTTCATCGCTTATTAATAGGGCCCCATAGTTTGATAATACTTTACTCATCTCTCCGTAAAATCCGTCTGGTGGAATTGCAAACCCGCCAACTCCCTGAATTGGTTCGAAGATCAAGCATGCAACGTTCCCTGTAGTTGCGGTATCCAAGATTTGTTGAAGGTCCGTAACGCAAGCATTAGTAAATTCCTCATCTTGCATATTCTGAAAGGGGCTACGCAAACGATATGGTCCCTGCACATAATTGACGGAAAGTCCAGATATTCGAGAAGATAACCATGTCGACTGGCTTGTTATCGCTTGGGTTGCAAAAGTCCGGCCATGATAGCTGTGTCGCATAGCTAAGATTTCATTTGAATTTCGGTAACTTGTTGCGAGCATAAGGGCTGTGTCATTTGCTTCGCTTCCCGACGTCGTGAAAAAGACACGTGCATCAGGAATTCCCGACGCTGCACCTATTTCTTCTGCCAATTCAATCATGGGTTCGCTTAAATAAAGGGTACTAGTGTGCAGAACTTTCGAAGCTTGCGATTGAATTGCTTCCGTTACAGCCGGGTTATTATGGCCAATCATCGTAGTAAGGACACCGCCAAAAAAATCAAGGTACTGATTGCCTTCTACATCCCAGACGAAGCTACCTTCGCCTCTATCAATTGATATGGGAGATGTGTACAAAGGGTTCAGGTAAGGAGCCATGATGGCCTTATATCTGTGATGCAGTGAGGTATTTGTTGACATTATTGAATCCTAGATTTCTTATATGAGGATATGACGGGCATTGAAGGTTTACATAGATTTTGTTCGAAGTTTTAGACTACTTCTGCAACATAGTTTCGATCCATTCTGCTACTCCCTCGTGGTCAGCTGAGCCTATGACTAAATTCGCTGCTGCTTTTACGATCTGGGAAGCTTGCCCCATAGCTAGGCCTGTCCCAGCCCAACTCAGCATTGAGAGATCATTCATGCCGTCGCCAAATGCGACAACATTTTCTTTATTTATTTTGAGGCATTCTGATAGCCAGGCGAGACATGTCCCTTTTCCACTGCCTGCAGGAATAATTTCAATCATAGGTAATCCAGAGTAAGCAACATCCACCCTTTGATCGTCAATGATGTTTCTGATAATTATAAATAGTTCCTCTAACCTATCGACATAGTCAGGGTGATAAATTAGGAGATCACGAACCTCTGCGGTTAGAGCTTCCGTAATGTCATGGACCACCCGCTCAGATGCTATTTCTACTCCGGGAACTAAGCCATCGAGGATCTTTGATTCTGCATATAATTCACTGCCTACTCCTGCTCCCATTGAAATTCCTGGAACTGACGCTCGAGCCGTTTTTACTAAGTTCACTGCAAGATCAGTTGGGATTTGCTCTGTGTATAGTGACTGACCGGTTCGATCATATGCTTCTAATCCATTTGTGCAGATTGCGTATTCTATTTGAGGAATCGCTTCAATAATATGTATGAGCTCACTCCAACTTCTTCCCGTCGCTAAGGTGATTGTTGCTCCTTGATCTGATGCTGAAGCAATGGCGGTAACTGTTCGCTGTGATAATTCCCCACTGTTATTAAGCAGTGTTCCATCAACATCAAATGCGAGAAGTGAATCTTTCGAAATCATTACGCTAATTTACCTTTCGTCTGAGTCCTTGAGGGGTCAATTCAATGTAGACCAGATACGTTTCAAAGAAGAATTCCTTGATTCCTGATTTTATTTCTACCTTGGATGTTGAACAATAGGAATATGAGCAGTTTTGATCCATACTTGGCGAATAAAGCTACCGCCGGTTTCAATACCGTATTCGGCCAGTCCCCTGAGTTAGTTGTTCGTTGCCCTGGGAGAGTGAACCTCATAGGTGAACATACTGATTACAATAACGGATTTGTGTTACCGATCGGCTTGCCATTTGAAACGGTAATTGCAGCTTCGCCATCGTTAACTAATGAGATGAGTATTGTTTCTGAGAGTTTTGGGTCAACGACTTTTTCTTTGGATAATGACCCGATGACAACTCCCGATTGGGGAAAGTTTATTCATGGAGTGGGTTCATTTATGTTCAATCCTGAATCTGTGCATATGGGTTGGAACGGATACATTTGTTCAAATATTCCATCTGGTGCTAATTTGTCATCTTCTGCTGCTCTTGAGGTGGCGTCTGGATTTGTTTTCAAATTAGTTGGTGCTCAAGAGACTTCTTTACAAGAACTTGCGTTGATAGGGAAACGTGTTGAGAATGAACTGATTGGTGTCAGTTCAGGGATTATGGATCAGATGGCCTGTGCTCTCTCTCAAGATGGAAGCGCTTTATTTCTTGACTGCTTATCGCTTGAGACTTCAGCAGTTGTCATCCCCAGCAACGCCGTCACAGTGATTATGGATACCGGTACTCGTCGGGAACTGAAATCATCTTCGTATAACGAGAGAGCAAGGAATTGTGAGCAGGCAGTAGCGTCTCTCGGCGTATCTTCTCTTCGAGAAGTATCAATCTCTGATCTTGATATTCTGAGAGATCCATTAGCGAAACGAAGAGCACATCATGTTGTTAGCGAAAACGCGCGTGTGTTAAATGTCGTTGAATCTTTCGGCGAAAACGACTGCGTGACCGCAGGGAGTATTTTTAATCAAAGTCACTTGAGCCTTAAAGAGGATTACGAAGTAACTGGTCCAGCTCTCGACAGAATTGTTGAAATTGCTGTTGATGCGCCAGGTTGCTTTGGAGCCCGCATGACTGGTGGCGGGTTTGCAGGGTCTGCTGTGGCCCTAGTATCGAGAGATATCGTTCGGGATTTCTGCGCATTTGTTGAACAGAATTTTGTGTGTCCGGAAAGTCAACCAGCTGTCACCTCAACAAGGATTTACCCTGTTGAGGCTTGCGCTGGCGTTTCAATATTGTAAAAAGTTATTGAAGCAGATCAAGTCCGTTTACGTACCCTTCAGGGCCGATAATGTCTGGTGGTAACGAAGTTCCGTCCAAGTCTCCTATTTCTACGAATAATGCAGATCCTTGGCAAAGAGATTGAAGCCCCACATCCTGGTAGACACATGACCACCCAAATGAGCCAATACTTCCTCTAGTGCTTCCGTCATCCATTGTGGAAATAATATTATTGGGATCGTCTAGGTTCTCGTATCCAATCTCTTCATATAGATCATGTATGTCTAGCATGGTTGCCCAGCCAAGACCCGTAAAGGACGCTTCAGGGGCTTCAGGAGCATAAGTTTCTAGCAAGCCGTCTCGTGAATCGAATTCATTAAGAACTTCTTCAGGTGCCCATACTTCACGTATCGTATATCCTCCTTTATGGATGTAGCTACCTACCATTAATTCGCCCACTTCAGCGTAAATATCTTCCGTGTCACATGTTGAGCTGAGGAACATATTCTCAGCGGGTATACCCAATTGGCTCGCAGCCCTTATAACAGGAACGCATTCGTTTCCTGCTGCGAGAAGCATAACTATGTCTGCGTCAGCTGCGTTTGCCTGGCTTACAGGTGGGATCGCATCTGTTAACGGAATAGGGACGTCAATGGCTTCATATTCGATACCATAGTCATCAAAAATTGGAGCTAGGCCCGAATCAAGTGCAGCAGTCGCAGCAGGATTTTGGTTCACTAGAACGGCAACCTTTCCTGCTCCAAGATCTTCTGCGACAAATCGAGCGGCTGCAGAATATACCTGTACGCTTCCTCCATTGAAGTAACGAGCGTTCGGCTGATTATAATCGGCAGCGAACAGAGGTAAGCCACCGATAATAGGTGTGTCGCCCATCGTCCCATAGAAGTCAAATGCTACTGTCCATATATTTACACCATTGATAACTGAGGTCAGATCCCTTGTTGCTAAGTCCTGCGCACACTCTTGTGCTGCAGGCACACTGTTTTGAAGACATACAACGAGCTCAACTGGGTGTCCTCCAATCCCGCCAAGTTCTGAATTTATGTAATCAACTGCTCCCTCTATACCGAGCCTTATTTCGGGAAACGAACCTATAGGGTCGTTCTCTTGGTTCATCAAACCTATTCGAACAGCCGGTAGCGAATCATCCGCTGCAACAGGTTCATCTGACTCTTCTAGTCCAGAGAGTTGAAGAAGTTCTTCCGGAGACAGGTTCCCGATACATGCCAAACTGGCAACTTCAGCTGCGTCATCTGTTGATCCATCATCTTCTAGTATTGAAGAAAGCAGTTCCTCATAAGTGACCCCTAGTGCGTCGGCCACGCCATCTACTAGGCATTCAAAGAAGTCATCATTATCCACGGGGAAAGCAGATCCAATAAAAGCAAGTAAAGTCTCACGCGCATTTCCACTCTCGGAAACTTCATTATCTGAAGCGGAGCTCTCTTCAGTACTCGAACTTTCGCCCGAAGTTGACGCACTCGATGACTGCTCTTGTCCGCTTTCAGAACTTTGACTGCCGCTGTCAGAACTTCCTCCACAAGCAGCTGCAACCAACACAAAAGTAGCCATAATCGCTATTAGTACTTTTTTCATTTTTCCCCCTAGTTTGCCTATGGCAAAACCTTTTCTTCTATTAGTTTAGATCTAGCCTTCCGTCTCGCTTGGTTATCTCGTGCGATCTTTCCAGCTATTCCGTCTGTATTTAGAATTGCAGTCAGTATCAAACCAACCCCTCCGACTAAGTTAGCGTAAGTTCCTATGCTGTCGCCAGAAAAGCCTTTCGCAATTAATGCAACAGCTAAACCTCCGGGTGCTATCACTCCTGCGACCAAAGCACCGCTCACTGAACCGATGCCACCTAGGTAGGCGAATGCTAGTAACGCTAAACTGGCAAAGACGCTGAATGACTCACCGCTAATCTGCCCACGCAAGTAAGCCATCATTGCTCCTCCAAGTCCCGCAAGAAAAGAAGAGAATGCGAATGCTTGTAGCTTGACTGCTGCGCCGTTGACTCCACAAGCTGCAGCAGCTCTTTCATTGGCACGAATTGCGAGAAAGCGGAGTCCAGTACCTGAACGCCGAATGTTAACAACGAATAAGGCACACAAGATCGTCACGATAAGGAGCATGACGCCATATTCCCAACGATTGAAATCTGTCCCTACATTTGCGGCGAGGTTAATTCCAAATAAATCTGGTGCCTCAATCGGTAATGCTCCTGTATTCCCGATGAACCACCTATTTGTGAATAGTATCGTACCTAAAGCAACACCAAGAGCCATTGTCACAACCGCTAGTTGAATACCGCGTATACGTAATGCAGGGATTCCGACGATCAATCCAAGTATTGTTGCTCCAATCGCTCCCATGATTGGTGATAGAGGGAAAGGTATTCCAGTTTCTAATGCTATTTTCCCTAGTATGAAACCAGCTATTCCTGCAAAGACAGCCTGCGCCAAGGAAACTTGTCCGACAAAACCTGTCAGAACAACGATTGACAGCACAATAATTGTTGATGTGAGAGACTCATAGAGACTCAAACGAAGTGCCCTATCAAAAAAGAAAATCCCAAGAAGAGCAACGCCCGATAAGGTTAAAGTTGCATTCAACACGTTCCGAGGTTTGGGAGCAAACGCTAATTTCGCATCAACCAAACTCGCACGCGTAGGCAGGCTTCTTCCCCGAAGAAACAAGATTCCTACAATTACTATAAATGGAAGGACGTCACGCATTCCTGTTCGAGCAAAATCTGGCCACCAAGACTTAATCTGAAGCAATGACAATTCGGACCTAACCATCCCTAGTGCAAGGCATGCCGCCGCCGTTACCCAAAAAGATCGCAATGCCCCAACCAATGCCCCTGCCAACGCAGGAACAACCAAAAGGGTGTAGTTCACCGTGTTCACACCATTTGATAATGATGCAGCTAAAATTCCGAAGACCGCAGCTACTACTGAAGCGAGCATCCAGTTACCTGCGGCAAGAACATTTGGAGAAAATCCCAGTAACGTCGCTCCTTTCTCTTCTTCAGCAGATGCCCTCGTCGCTAAACCAAAAGTCGTAGCTTTATAAAGAATCGTCAAAATCAAAGCTGTGAGAATGACGATCCCCGCAAGCCAAAATCTGTCCTGTGGAATCCGTGTCCCCAATACCGTCACCGTATCTGTGGGAAGAATTGCCCTTACTGTCTCATTTGACGTGCCAAATCTAAGCAACACAAGAGATTGAAGCAGAATAAACACACCAACAGTAGCAACGACCTTCGCTAATAAAGGCGCTCCGCGAAGCGGCCGAAAGACGAGTAAATGTATCAGTAACCCAAGCACTGCCGCCATGAGAAGTGCAATAAGAAACGCAGGCCAAAATGATGCTAATTCGCCCTTCTCGGGTGTGCCGAGAATGTTTACCCGATCTGTACCCAAAAAAGAGATTGGGAAAACAAAATCCCCAGTATCACGTAACTCATCATAGATGTACGTGGAGTACATCATCATTGCGCCATGGGCGAAATTCAATACTCCTGAACCCTGATATGCAAGGACCAAACCCAGAGCCACCCCAGCAATAACAGCACCATCACCCAGTCCTGTTAATAAATTCTGTAGATAAAGCTCCACGAAAATTTCCCCCCGAAGTGATACGACTGCATTAACACGTAAGTGGCAATGCGGTTAGATTTGTGCCACAGTATCACTTAGCGCCAATTATTACCTAAACGGTGCACAGGGGGAAAACATGGCAACAACGGAAATACCTGATTCAGGCATAGCTGAAGACAAACCCTGGCATCTGTCGGGGAATAACGCTCCAGTATTTGATGAAATGACATTCACCGATCTTGAAGTCAAAGGATCAATACCTAGCGAGTTGCAAGGTCGTTATTTCCGCAACGGCGCAAACCCTCAAACGGGTATGTCTGAACACTGGTTCGTTGGAGATGGAATGATCCATGGCGTTGAACTCTCTGATGGAAAAGCAAACTGGTACCGAAATAGATATGTCCGTACCCCAATGTTCGATAACCCTGATAAAGATCGCATGGAATTGTACTTGGACATGGAGAAGGGAGCGTTCAATTACGAAGTGAGCGTGGCGAATACGAGCGTCCTAGGGCATGGCGGAAAAATTTATGCACTTGAAGAAGGTTCATTTCCTTATGAATTAAGCAAAGATCTAGAAACACTCGGGTACCACGACTACGATGGCAGACTCACAACAGCGATGACTGCTCACCCCAAAGTATGCGGTGAAACCGGTGAACTACTTATGTTCGGCTACAGCTCTCTCCCGCCGTATCTTATGTACCATCGCATAAGCCCTGACGGTGAGCTACTTCAAAGCGAAGAGATCACGGTTGGTGGACCAACAATGATGCACGACTTTACGGTCACCCGAAATCATTCAATCTTTCTTGACCTACCTGCAGTATTTGATATGGAAGAGGCAATGAAAGGCGGTATGCCAATCAAGTGGAGTGATGACTACCCATCAAGGTTTGGAGTTATGCCACGAACTGGCAAAGACTCTGACGTGAAATGGTTTGATGTCGATCCATGTTACGTCTTCCACACGCTCAACTCATATGAAGACGGAGATGAAATCATTGTAAACGGCTGCAGGCTACGTGAAATATGGAGAAATTCATCTGACATAGCTGTACCAGATGATCCTAAACCTGAAGATGCTCCGATGATGTGGGAATGGCGCATGAATATGAAAACGGGCGTAGTCTCAGAACGTCAAATAGACGATAAGGGAAGTGAATTCCCACAAATTCCTGACAGTCTCGTCGGACTCAAGAATCGCTACGGATACTGCTTATCTATGGGAGATGGCGGTATCACTGGCGTAGACGAAGGCGGTGCAACAATAAAATATGATCTGTCTAACGGTGGGACTTCTCAAATACATAGTTTCCCAGCCGGGCATTTCCCCGGCGAGCCTTCATTCGTCCCTGCACAAGGGGCTACCAATGAAGACGATGGGTACCTTATGACCTATGTGTATGCAGGTGATACCGATACTTCATACCTTGTCATCCTTGATGCAAGCAATGTCGCAGCAGAACCGATAGCAGAGATCCACATACCCCAAAGGGTGCCAACAGGCTTTCATGGGACATGGATTAGCGACAGATAAACAACTTAATTTGCGATAAAGCGCTCTGCCATTGCATGCCAGTGACGTATTTTAACTTCCTGATACTTAGTTAGTGTCAGACCATCAGCTCGAAAAGTCTCTAAACCTTTCTGCACTTTGGGAAGGTTGAAGCTGTCCTGGTGAAACACTCTTGCAAGATTCCCAATAACTGGTATCAGTTCGGTCCACTCGTCCTCTATTCCAAGCTCAATATATTCAGCAGGAGCGGGCCTCTCATCCCCTTCAAAGTCTTCGGTATAGATACATTCCATTAAACATTCATCTACTTTCGTACCTACCGGTCGGAATCGATAGTTGATCCTGTTAAAGGCACCCCACGGGTGGAAATTGGGGAAGAGCGTGAAATACATACTGTCATTGATTTCTGCGTCACAGTAACTATCGACATCGGAGACGGCTGAGCGGAGTCTTTCACGAGCTACTTGAGCTGCAAAAGCTCTTGCTGTCATGCCTTCAGGAATTACAGCCATTGATTCTTCATCCAACCTCTTATCAGTGATCGCATCAAAAATTTCTTGTTCTGTTGGCTCCCATTGAAGATGAGGACTTGGAGTACCATTCGGGGTGATGGCTCGTGAAAAGTTTCCAAAGACATCGTACTGGCTATTGCAGTCACCTGTTCCTGTGAGTATTTGCGGATGTGTTGCTATCACGTGGAAGGCTTCCATAAATGCTTCTTGGGCTACTTTCCAATTGACAGGATATCGTTTTGCAACATGAGCTGAAATGAATTTCTTATGGGGTGCCCACTTCTCAAAATGCATTGGCAGATCACCAATATATTCATTGAAATCTTGGCAGTCAGGGTTCATGTTGATGAAGACCCATCCTTCCCACGTTGCTACTTTTACCTCAGGAAGTGAGAAACTCTCAGGTTCTACTTGAGGAAAATCCCAGGCTGTTGTTAAATTCTCAAGTGTGCCATCTAAGTGCCATGCAAGGGCATGGAATGGGCATCGAATCACGTCACCTGCATGACCACTACATTCTCGGAGTTGGCGACCTCGATGAAGGCATGCATTGTAGAAAGCTTTTATTTCATCCGGGGCAGACCTTACGACAAGAATTGATGTTCCTACAATGTCATAAACATACGTATCGCCAACGTTAGGAATATGTTCTTCTCGGCATGCCATTTGCCATGCTTTCTTCCATATCTTTTCAACTTCCAAGTCAAAAAAATCTTGCGAAAGATACCGTTCTACAGGGATGTTCATTGTGCCGAAGTCAACATCGCTTGTAAGCCTAAGCATCGG
>DDNP01000004.1 GCA_002341185.1 Candidatus Neomicrothrix sp. UBA2517
CTCGTAATTTCTGGAAGTAACGATGGGGCTAATTGCGGCAGAGGCATTTTGCACTCTGGTACAGTCGGAGGAGCGATGATCGCTCAGAATTTTGGTATATCAGGGATTGCTCTTAGCCAGAAACGAACCCGAAATGAGATGATATGGGAAACAAGCGGTGAAGTAGCAGTAGCGGCAACGAATTGGGTATTAGGTGCTCCGAGAAAAACAGTTCTGAACATAAATATCCCTAACCAAAATATAAAGGAGATAAAAGGAGTTCGCGAAGCTCGAATTGCTGCCTTTGGAACTACTCGGACCTCCTTAGTCGGAACCGTTCCAGGAAATTTACGCATTACGGTTTCCCCCAGAGATGTAGAACTAAGCCCAGATACCGACACTGCTTTAGTAGATGAAGGGTATATAACGGTTACTGGATTAACCGGATATCGCTCTACAGACAGACTACATAAGGAGGCCGCAGAGCACATTGAAGGTTTCGAAAACCTTTTGACCTAAGGAGACATAATGGATAGAACGATCTTTAACGAAGAGCATGACCTATTTAGAGATACGTTTAAACAATTTGTTGAAAAAGAGATGGTTCCGTACAACGAAACATGGGAGAAGAATGGCATCGTTGACCGAGAATTATTCGAAAAAGCAGGTAGAAGCGGTTTTCTTGGTATTGACCTTCCTGAGAAATTCGGAGGAGGGGGAATCAGCGATTACAGATTCAATCAGATCATGGGAGAAGAATTTGACCTTGCAGGAGTGGCAACAGCTGGTTCGGGTATAGGACTTCACAATGACATATGTGCTCCCTACTTTAAAGAGTATTGCAACGAAGAACAAAGAGGACGATGGATGCCGGGCATAACTAGCGGATCCCTCATCACAGCAATAGCTATGAGCGAACCAGGTACTGGGTCAGACCTAGCCTCTATCTCTACTACTGCAGTTAAAGACGGTGAATCATATGTTTTAAACGGGGCAAAGACCTTCATTTCAAATGGAATCAATAGCGACTTAGTGATTGTTGCAGCTAAAACTCAATCAGATTTACGTCATAGAGGCATTTCTCTACTAATTGTCGAAAGAGGTATGGAAGGCTTTGAACGCGGAAGAAATCTTGAAAAAGTGGGCCGACATAGTCAAGATACGGCAGAGCTTTTCTTTACAGATGTTCGCGTACCGTCGGAGAATTTATTAGGAGAAGAGAACCAAGGCTTTTATTACATGATGTTCAACTTGCCTCAAGAACGGCTCAATATCGCAGTATCAGCAGTAGCGGGGACACAATACGCATTCAACATGACTCTTGATTATGTAAAAGAAAGACATGCTTTTGGGCAACCAGTAGGTTCTTTCCAGAATTCACGTTTCAAAATGGCAGAAATTGCAACTGAACTAGAGTTTGCTTGGGCCTTTATTGATAAGTGCTCTCTTGCACTTACACGAGGGGAGCTAACTGCGGAAGAAGCATCCATGGCAAAGTGGTGGACGACCGAACTCCAGAAACGAGCAATTGACGAGTGTCTTCAACTTCATGGGGGCTATGGATATATGGACGAATACCCGATATCGCGCCTTTGGAGAGATGGTAGAGTTCAGAGCATATACGGAGGGACAACTGAAATAATGAAAGAAATAATTGGTCGTAATCTCGGATTATGACTATTCGGTAAAAAACCCACCATCCGGATGAAGTATCTCACCTGTGAAATAGCTAGCTTCATCGCTACATAGGAAAAGGGCGGCATTTGCTATATCAACAGGTTCTCCTCGCCTACCCAAAGGAATCATATCGTTGAATGCAACTGTCTCGGTCTCATCCATCAAGTCAATGACAGCTGTCATATGGGTCTTAACAAAACCAGGACCTATGCTATTAACTCGTATGCCGACAGGCCCGAGCATTCGAGCTACTTTTTTTGTTAGCATCCAGACACCTGCTTTGGAAACTGTATATGCCAAGGGGCCAGCATCAGGGTGTTTAGCTGCAATACTAGAAATAGTGACTATTGATCCCTTCGTACCTGCCTCAAGCATTTGCGCTACGCATGATTGCATTCCCAATAAGGTCCCCTTCAAATTAACATTCAGGACTTTGTCAAACGAATCAGGATCTGCCTCCACAAATTCCCAACCTGGCCTTTCGAGGTAAGAGGCTCTGTTTTCAACAATATTTTTAATATCGGGCTCAATATCTCCTGAGACATAATTGGCATGACTGATTCCAGCAGCAGTTACCAAACAATCCAAGCCACCAAATTTTGAAACTGCGAGTTCAGCCATAGCATCATTGTCAGCACCACTGGTTACATCCACCGAAATTGAATCTGCGTTCCCTCCACTATCCTCGATCATCTGCACTGTCTCATCAGCTTTATCAATCTGGACGTCAGCCACTACCACTGACGAACCTTCTTCTGCGAACCGTAACGCTGTTGCCCGACCAATACCGTTTCCAGCTCCAGTCACAACGGTCACTTTGTTATGTAAACGACCTGCCATATTCCCCCTTTATTAAAACCTATTACATCAAACAAGGTTACTTTAGACAAAAGTACAAAAACTAAAACCACAAATTATGGTGATCCGGCACTAATTAACATAGGAAAATTTTGAGAACTAGAATTTCAGGCTAGGTTTTAGCCATGGCGGGAAAGAAAATCATTACAGTCTTGGAAGAAGAAGACGAATTCCCGCACGAGCCAGATGACGTTACAAACTACAACGAATCTATGTATTTAAACACGTTTGACCTTGACCAAGAGATTGGTGGTTGGTTTCGACTTGGGAATAGGGTCAATGAAGGCTATGCAGAAATGACTGTCTGTTTATACCTTCCTAACGGGCAAGTTGGCTTCATGTATGGCCGACCGGAAATTACAACAAATGCGGAAATGAACGCTGGTGGACTCCAAATAAATGTCCTCGAGCCCTTTAAATCCTTAAATGTTTCATATAGCGGCAAAGTTTGTTTACTTGATCAGCCAGAACAAATGGCAGACCCAAAGAATGCTTTCAAAAACAACCCAATCATTGAATGCGCAGTTGACCTTTCATGGACTGGTGTTTCGCCGATGTTTGGCGGCAAACCCACTTATGAAGATGGAACGGAATTAACCCAAGACAGTACTAAAAGTTTCGCTAAGGCGCACTACGAACAACATGGAAAGATGTCAGGAACATTGTCAGTGGGTTCAGAAACATATTCAGTAAATGGACTTGGTCTGCGAGACAAATCTTGGGGTGCCAGGTATTGGCAGTCAATCAATTGGTACAGGTGGTTACCGATGATTTTTTCGGAAGATTTCGCAATGATGTTGTCGCTTATTTCAAGAGATGAACAAGATAATAACGTCAAAGCTTCGGGAATGGTTTTGGAAGGAAATGAGTACAAGCTTATTACTGACTGCACTGTTGAGTCCCAATGGGACGAGCATGGGTACCAAACTGGAATGGAGTGTTGGGCTGTGACAACCGAAGGTACAGAGTACAACATTTCCGGTGAGGTTATTTCACTTATTCCACTTCGAAATCGTCGAAAATCTCCCGATGGTACTGAACTCCAAACACGAATTACTGAGGCCATGACTAGGTATACATGCAATGGGCAAATAGGCATGGGAATGAGCGAATACCTTGATCAAATAATTCATGGAAAACCAAGCGGAGTTCCTACCAATGAGCAATGACACTGTTTTCGGAGCCGACTGGCTTGAATTACGGTTAGAGGAAATTCTCGGAATAACAGAAGTCTCCAAATTGATTAGATTATCTGGAGGAGCAAATCGGGAAACGTGGAGTTTTGAGGCTAGTACAAAAGAAAAATGTCAATCATTGATCATGCAAATAGACCGTGACGGGATGGATCGGCTTAATGGCACTTGTGAACGAGAATCCCGTATTCTTCAAATAGCGAAACTAAATGGCGTCCCTGTCCCGACAGTGGTTACTTCGGGTTTTTCTGGAGCTCCAGGTAGTAGAAGTTTCAGCATTACCGAGAAGATGCAAGGAGAAACGATAGCAAGAAAAATTCTTCGCGATACACAATGGCAAAAGGCAAGAGAGGGTCTCATTCACGATATGGCGAAAGCACTAGCAGCGATCCACAAGATAGACAAACGTCGATTTGTAGGAATAGAACTTAGTGACATCCGAGATCCCTTATTATCACTTACATCCATCTACGAGGCATTGAACGACCCACACCCAACTTTTGACTTTGCTTTTAGATGGCTGCGAGCGAATCAGCCTGAAATATCGGAATCCACCTTTGTTCATGGTGACTTTAGGTTAGGCAACCTTCTTATAGATAGTTCTGGACTTAACGCTGTTCTAGATTGGGAGATAGCCCAGTTCGGTGATCCAATTCAAGATCTTGGTTGGATGTGTGTAAGAGCATGGAGATTTGGGAATGATCAACGAGTTGCTGGAATAGGTTCATATCACGAATTGATTGATAGCTACGGTCAAGAAAGCGGGCGCAACGTTTCAACGACGACACTTCTATGGTGGGAAATATTCGGGACTTTACGTTGGGGAATTATATGCTTGCAAATGGGAGGGGACTTTCGAAAAGGGCGAACTAATTCTCTGGAAATAGCAGCCATAGGAAGACGCGTAGCAGAAAACGAATACGATCTTTTGCAGGCAATTAGGGAGGTAATTAAATGAACAATGTAGACATGTCAGACTGGGGTCTGCCTTCCCGAACGAATTACCCATATGATGCCCCATCAGCGATAGAACTTATTCAAGCAGTTGAAGAATGCATCACAGAAGAGGTCTTGCCTGGCTCAGCCGGAGCCACAAAATGGAAGTTGCGAATCGCTGCTAACGCATTAAAGATTGCTGTTAGAGAAATTGAAAGAGGAAATTCTCACAGAGATGCTCTTGAAACAATCTTCAATGACCTAGAAGTAATTGATGAACCTGATTTATCTAGAAAAATCAAAGAAGGCGACTATGACGACAGGTTTGAAATGCTTCAAGAAAAACTATTGTCCATTGTCGCAATGAAGTTGGAGGTTGCAAACCCTAGCTACTTTAAATCAGTCCAAAACCCTTAAGCATTATCAAGAATTTGAAGACAGTTTACGATTTTACGTAGATACAATTTGAGCGGGGAAGTTCTAGAAGGAACAATGGCAAAAATAGCTGTAATCGGAGCGGGTTATGTTGGGTTAACAACTGGTGCTTGCCTAGCTCACCTTGGGCATCATGTAACTGTTGCAGATAATGATAAGAACCGAATTGATGATCTTCAGGCTGGTAGAGTTCCTTTCTACGAACCTGGTCTTGACGAATTAGTAAGCAATGTCACCAAAACAAACAGGCTAAGATTCGTTTTGGGAGCTACGAATGCATCAAAAGATGCCGAGTTTCATTTTCTATGCTTACCTACTCCGGCAAATAATGATGGCAGTACTGATCTATCTTTCTTTGAAGCAGGCATCAGCGAAATCGCTTCGGTACTACAGCCAAACTCCATCGTTATTAACAAATCCACCGTTCCGTTAGGTACAGCAAAGAAAGTCCAGGAGGCTCTTGGAACCGATGGCATATTTGTTGTTTCAAATCCCGAGTTTCTATCTGAAGGAAATGCAATAAAGGATTTTCTAGAGCCAAGTAGAATAGTAATTGGGTCTTGTTCGACAGAATACTCTGAAAGAGTGGCAGGCCTTTATTCAAATATTGATGCCCCTGTACTAATGAGCAGTTGGGAGTCGGCTGAACTAATTAAGCACACTGCAAATGCATACTTAGCAATGAAACTAACTTTCGTAAACGAAATAGCGACCCTGTGTGAGATAACTGGAGCAAATATTGAGGATGTCACAGCCGGTATTGGTCATGACCCCAGGATAGGATCTGACTATATGAAAGCTGGCCCTGGCTGGGGTGGCTCATGCTTTCCGAAAGACAGTGCCTCACTTGCTCAAGTTGCGCGTTCATTTGGTTTTGATTTCACTCTGCTTGAACACACCATTGATTTGAATCAGAAGCATTTAGACCGAACGGCTGACAAAATTAAACAACTTGTTCCAAATAACTCAAAAGATAAAAGAGTTGCAGCATGGGGACTCACTTTCAAAGCCGGAACTGATGATCTTCGTTATTCCCCATCTATTGAAGTACTCAAAAGATTAGAAGCACAAGAATATGAAATATCTGCTTATGACCCAACTGTGAAAGACACCTTAATGCAACTGCCACTAATAGAGGTCACCGATAGCCCCTATGAATGCATTAACGATGCTGACGCTCTAGTGATCTTGACAGAATGGGATGAGTTCAAACAATTAGATATGGAAGTTGTTGCGCAATCAATGCGATCTGCAAACCTCATTGATACGCGAAATCTATATGATAAGAACGAAATGGAAAAGATTGGATTCACATATCTTGGGATGGGGGTATGATTTTCTTTTCCTCATAAAAATAGCGATTTCTTTTCTTTAAGCAATAACGTCTATACGTGAGCGAAATCCTGATGTTATGCATACTCGGTATTGGAATTGGTGGTTTCTACGCCATTCTTGCTACCGGCATTGTGGTCGGTCATAAAGGGTCCGGACTCATAAATCTAGACCAAGGTGCTTTGGCAATGTACCCGGCATACACATTCATCACCATGCGCGAGACAGGCGATATGTACTTCCCTTGGTTTGATTTCTTTCCAGGACCAATAGATATTCCGTACAAGTTAAGTCTTGCCTCAACAGGAGTTGGGCCACTTCCTTCTTTCTTGGCAGCTGTTTTTATGTCAATTCTCTTAGGTATTATCGTCCAGACTTTAATATTTGGCCCACTCAGGAATAAACCTCCAATATCAAAAATTATTGGATCTTTAGGAGCCTTAGTTTATTTGACTTCTCTGGCAAGCTATCAATTTGGTTCTAAATCAAGACTGGTTGATGGAATACTTCCTGAGGGTGTTTGGCGAAACCCCTTAGGCCTTGATGGTGGTATCGAATACAGCAGACTTCTACTTGCACTAATCGCAATCGTTATTGGTGGCGGATTAGCTATTTACTATAAACGAAGCAAAATGGGGCTAAGCACACGTGCCATTGAGGATTCAGAGATAGGTGGCACCCTTCTTGGCTTTTCAGCGAACCGAATTGCAACTGTAAACTGGCTAATCTCAACAACGATTACAGGAGTTGCAGGAATATTGGCACTCGACTTTGTAACACTTACCCCCACTCGATACACACTTTTTGTGGTGCCTGCTCTCGGTGCCGCACTATTTGGAAATTTAACAGCTACTGGGCTTGCAACAATCGGAGGAATATTCATAGGCGTATTCCAATCTGGTGCAGCAGGATTTACTCTTAAAGAATGGTGGCCTGAATGGATCCCAAGCGAGGGGTTACGTCAAGCTATCCCACTACTGGTAATCATTGTGATTCAATTCACAAAAGGATACAGATTACCTATTAGAGGAACACGATTCGCCGAGAGACAACCGCGAGCACCCACACCAGTTCGACCGAGAACGCTTTGCGTATCAATTGTCTGTATCAGCGCATGGATACTATTCACTGGTTCATCTGTCACCCAAGGACGTTTAATTACAAGCACTATTGCTGCGATTTTGATGCTTTCATCGGTAATCATAATTGGCTATTTAGGGCAACTTTCACTCGCTAATCTAACCTTTGCCGGTGTTGCAGCTTACCTTTCATGCAGATTAGCAGCGGACGGATCTACGTATGGATTTAGCGCATTCGCTCTAGAAGGACCAGGTCTTCCTTCACCATTCGCAATGGTCTTGGGAGTTTGTATTGCCGTAGCAGTAGGTATTTTGATAGCAATCCCTGCAGTAAGAATCAGGGGATTGCAACTTGCAGTTGTCACACTTGCAGGAGCTGTAGCCATTACAGAGATTGTCATGGGAAACGAATCACTGATAGGCAAAGGGGCCCAATCTAACCTTTCAGTCCCACCCCCACAGTGGTTCGGAATAGATATTACTGTTGACCCTTCAGTCAGTAGAGACCGACCAGCTCTAATTATCTTTTGCTGCATTTGGTTACTTATTTGCATATTTGCTGTTGTTGGAATCCGTAAAGGAGTTACAGGTCGAAAATTTTTAGCAGTACGTTCTAACGAAAGAGCGGCAAGTTCTGTTGGAGTAAACGTAGCTAATACAAAACTCTTAGGTTTTGGCATAGGTTCTGCACTTGCTGGAATAGCTGGTGTTCTTACCGCATACCAACAAACAGTTCTTCAAATCTCGACTTGGGATGCGTTATCAGGAATTGGAAATGTCTCACTTCTGTTTCTTGGAGGTGTTGGGCATATAGGTGGCGCAATGATTGGAGCAGCATTAACCCCCGCAGGGTTACTGTCAACGACATCCAGCGAAGGACAAATACTTCGTGTCACAGCATCAGGTGCTCTTATGATAGCAATAGCAATTTTTAGATCTGATGGTCTAATCTCATTAGCAGACCCGATAAAGAAAAAAACAATACAATTAAAATCCTCGTTATTAGACAGAACATCAAAGTGACTAACCATTCGAGAATGTTAGGGAGATAAATGCCAAAATTTGCACAACAACAAGCAGAAAAGACACCTAACTCAGTAGCGATGATTGATCCTTACAAATCGCTTACGTGGGAAGAAGTTGACGAAATAATAAATAGGGCAGCTAATATAATTCTCGGCAGCGATTTAGGTGTCAAGCGAAGAGTTGCAGTTTTTGCAGAAAATGCATCTGAAACGGCTTTAGCTCATCTTGGTGGTCTATTCGGTGGAGCATCTTCAGTCCCAGTCAACTTTCACTTAACTTCAGAAGAAGCAAGCTATATTCTCAAAGATTCCGAAAGCCAAATCTTATTTATAGATAACAAAACAGCTGATAGAGGAATAGCAGCAGCTAAAGAAGCAGGAATTACACAAGTTGTTGGATGGAATTGTCAAGAACACAAAGACGTCATTAACTGGGAAGAATGGCTGTTAACCGGATCAGCCGACCCATCTCCCGACGCAGTGACCCCACTTCCTAATTTACTTTATACATCTGGCACTACAGGTCTCCCTAAAGGTACGGAACTACCGCCGACAATGTTTGCTGGTGGATCAACAATGACTGAACACATTAAAGGACTTAGCCAAAGTGGCTTCGCCGAATTCGGAACACATCTCGTAGTAGGTCCGATGTATCACACAGGACCATTGTCAGGGATGCGACTCCTAACATTAGGAATTCCATCTGTCATATTAGGGAGATTTGATGCTGAAACGACTCTCGCTGCTATTGATAAATACAAAACAGAGTCTGCTCTAATGGTTCCAACACATTTCGTAAGAATGCTAGGCCTACCAGAAGAAGTGAAAGAGAAGTACGACGTTTCCTCAATGAAATTTGCGGCTCACACTGGAGCAAAATGTCCCGTTGATGTCATGCGTGAAATGATTGATTGGTGGGGTCCAATCTTCAGAGACGCTTACGGAGCAAGCGAAGTTGGAACAGTTTGTGCAATCACAAGTGAAGAATGGCTGGAGAACCCAGGGTCCGTAGGAAAAGCAATTCCGCCTTTCACAGCCTATGTGTTAGACGAGGACCTCAATGATTTACCAGTCGGAACAGAAGGAAGACTATTTTTCCGTGATTCAACTGGTCGAGGAATAATCTACCCCAACGACTCTGAAAAGACTGCCCAAGCAAACCCTGAACCAGGCTTGTTCACATTAGGAGAAATCGGGTACATGAATGAAAACGGGTACGTATTTATAACTGACCGTTTCAGCGATATGGTCGTCTCAGGGGGTGTCAATCTCTACCCTGCTGAAGCAGAACAAGTACTAATTGATCACCAGGAGATAGCAGATGTAGCTTGCATCGGCATTCCTCACAAAGACTTAGGCGAAGAACTAATCGCCCTAATTGTGCCCACGGACCCAACTTCCCAATTAAACATGGAGGAGATAACGAAGTGGCTTCGAGAGAGATTAAGCCACTATAAGTGCCCACGGTCATACAACACAGTTCCAACGCTACTTCGCAATACCATGGGAAAAATCAACAAACGAAAGCTTCGAGATGCTTACCTCAATGGTGAGTTGGCTTAATTTTCGAAACAAAAACAAGATAGGTAGCGATGACTAAATTAAATGTACTTGTAGACCAACCTTCAGAAAGAATTCTTAGATTTACACTTAATAGACCAGAAAAGAGAAACGCACTTAACGACGAAATCCGGAACGAACTATTTCAGGAGCTCCGAAAGGGGGATAGAAAAAAAGATATATCAGTCATGATCATCCGTGGATCTGGTGAGGCATTCTCTGCTGGTTACGACCTGTCTCAACCCAATAATGCAGTGGAACGTTCAATTGCAAAAACTGATGGTTGGTGGTCACGACACGTTGTCAATAACTGGTTCGAAATTTGGGATATGTCAACACCCGTAATAGCTCAAGTACATGGATGGTGTCTAGCAGGCGGGACCGAACTGGCAAATGCATGTGACCTCATATACGTAGCCGACGATGCAAAGATAGGGTACCCACCAGTTAGATTGATGTCACCGCCCGACATGCAATGGCAAACTTGGATGATGGGTATGAGAAGAGGAATGGAAGCACTGTTAACTGGCGACCACATGACTGGTCTCGAAGCAGTGTCTTCTGGTATGGCGAATAGATCATTCCCTGAAAGCGACCTTGACAATGGTGTTCTCAAAATTGCTGAACGAATTGCAAAAATACCAAATGACCTTCTCGCACTCAATAAAAGAGCTGCGCATCGAGCCATGGAAGCGGCAGGAATACGAAACGGAATTAGAGCAACTGCGGACATACAAGCTCTCGGATTTCACCAAAACTCTTCCAAGGAATATATGGGCAGCCTAGGACAAAGGGACCTTAAAGAGAGTCTTAGCGAAAGAGATAAAAAATTCGGCGATTACAGAGAAGAAAATTAACTCAACAAAAAGTTTACGAATTCATTACATTTCTTAAGAAATTTCCTATTTGGCTTCTAATCGGATAGTTTTATGACCACTTATTGATTAGTGACGATTGTCACACGATAATCAATAAAATTAGCAGTTCAACAAATGTTGGACTTTGGAATAGAGGGGGAGGACCCTTGAGAAAAAGCAAATTATTAAAGCTTCTCTCAATTATCTTCGCATTTGCCTTAATCGCAGGAGCCTGCGGTGGAGATGACGACGATAGTGGGAGCAGCAGTGATAGCAGCGTCTTAGGTGAAGATAGCTCAGAAGAAGAGGCATCTGCCTCAGCTTCAGAACCAGCTGAAGAAGAAGCTGAGGAAGAAGAAGCTGAAGAGGAAGCAGCCGAAGAGGAAGCAGCTGGAACAGCTGATGACTCAACTATGGGTGATGGTGCTGAACTTTGGGAATCAATCGTTGATGCTGGCGAAGTAGCAGCTGACGAAAGCCTTGAGCCAATCCTTATCACACTGGTAAACATTGAAGGTACTCCAGTAGGATCCTTCCCAGAAATCCGTGAGGGTGCTGAAGCAGCCGTCAAAACAATCAATGAAACAATGGGTGGCCTTGACGGACGTCCATTCGAACTTGATTCATGCGTACATGGACTAGATCCAAACGAAGCAACCGCATGTGCAAACGAAATTGCCGATGCGCAACCAAACTTGCATATCCAAGGTATTGACTTCTTCAACCCACTGCTATGGCCAACAATTGTAGGTGCTGGACTTCCAGTTCTACAAACAGTGCCAATCTTCATTGAAGATTTTGATACTGAAGGTATTCTCTCGACTGAAGGTGGATGTGTTTCTTCATTCCCAACAGCCATGGAATACGGCGTTGAAGTTCTTGAAGCTGACAAGTACGTAATCATTTACTCTGATACAGCTCCAGGACTAGTCTGCTATGACGACACTGAAAGAAGAATGATTCAGCAGCTCACCGATGAAGGAAAGATCGGACAAGATGACTGGGTCGGTATTTCAGATGCCTCTGGAGACCCAACAGACAATGATGCTGTCGTTCAACAAGTCCTCGACTTCATTGAAGGCTCATCTAACCCATGGGTTTACTTCGGAATCCAAGCTTCAGACTGTAACGAAATACTTTCTGCCCTTCAAGCCAATGGCTATCCAGGTGGAATTGTTGCATCAGGTTCATGCCGTGATGATTCAGTTCTTTCAAACCCTGCATCCGCAGGCGTTCACTTCGGAAGCAATTTCGGAATCACCGATAGACCAGACCTTTGGTCAGACTACAAGATCAAGTACACCGACTGGAGAGACGCAAGCTTTGACCGCTACGGCCCAAGCGTACCTGACTCTGCATTCCTTGAAACAGCTCATGATGTTGTTATAACTGGTCTACTACAAATGATCATGTTTACCGGTATGGGTGGAGACATTGACAATGACCCAGAAGGTTTCATTGATTTCATGGCAGCTCAAAGTAATCTGCACAGAGCTGGACTTGAAACTTCCTTGAACTGCACAAACAACTCTGACGAATTCGTCTCAGTTTGCGCAAAGGACATGAATTACTACATCTGGGATGGACCAGGAGGACAGTTTGAATACGGCCCTCTAGGACCTAACAACCTAGACGCTGCAGAGCTTATCCTAAGAGCTGCAGAAGGTAACCCTCGACAATAGGGACCGAAAAGATTATTTAGCTAAAAGCTAAAAGCTAAAAAGTAGGTAGCGGCGCAACTCAAGAGTTGCGCCGCTACTTCATTAAGGCTATAAATTTAAAACGGGCAGTTAACTTCACAAGTTATGTCTGTGTAGCAAAAGGTAAATTAGAATCGGGGGAATCTATGTCGGCACTACTTGTGGCGTTAATCGCTGGCATCGGAGCAGGCGCTCTATATGCCATGTTGGGCACAGGAATCGTTGTTGCATTCAGAGGGTCTGGGGTTATCAACTTTGGTCATGGAGCAGTAGCCGGATACACGGCCTACTCTTTTCACGAATTGAGAGTGACAGGGAGCCTTTACCTTCCGTGGTTTGACCCTATTCCAGAGTTTGGTTTTCTGAAGACACTTAAAATTAATAACCTTCCTGTACGAATTGATATTTTCGACGTTACTGACCCCATATCTGGAAAACCCAATCTCGCCCTGACAGTACTGGTTTGCCTTCTGATGTCAGCTTTCTTAGGCCTACTGATGCATTTCTTGGTATTCAGGCCTCTACGGAATTCTCCTACTCTTGGAAAGGTAATCGGATCAATCGGTGTTTTCCTTTATCTGAGTTCAATGATGGCTGTTCACTTTGGCGGACAAAATCGTTACGACGCAGGTTTTTCTGGCTTCAATAGCACAGCTGGCGCAGTAGAGAATTTCTTAGGCTTAGGTAGAACAATCCCAAGATCAAACTTTTATCTGTTTGGCGCAGCAATAGTGATGTGCGTGATTGTTTGGGCCCTATATCGCTTCAGTAGATTCGGGATTTCGACTAGGGCTGCTGACGAAAACGAGAAAGGCGCAGCTCTACTTGGTTATTCACCCCAATTTCTGGCAGGAGCGAACTGGGTTCTAGCCTCAATTACAGCCGGTGCCGCTGGGATTCTTTTTCTTCATAAAACACAGCCAGCACAAATCGCTTTATTCGTTGTTGGTGGATTGGGAGCAGCTTTATTTGGCAACCTCACCTCCATACCAGGTGCAACAGCTGGCGGGCTAATAATCGGGATGGTGGCTAGCGGTGGCGTTGAAATAACAAATTACGATTGGTGGCCAGAAATACTTCCACCCAGCGGAGTGAGAAACTTCGTACCGCTTCTTGCGATCATTCTTGTTCTATATCTTCGAGGAGACAAACTCCCAATCAGAGGTTCTATTAGCATCGGTAGGCAACCAAGAGCGCCCAAAACTAACAACGTCTCGATAGGTGTTATTGCCGCATTAGGTATCGCTCTTTTGCTTTCAAACATTTTCGTATCTAAATGGGAAGCTGTCCTCACGACTACGCTTATTGCAATCATATTCATGTACAGCTTGACAGTATTGATAGGTTTCCTGGGTCAGATATCTCTGGTTCAATGGAGTATTTCAGGTTTGGCCGCTTATGTGATGATCCGATTGATGGCTGACGGCGAAAAGATTAGAGAAACAGATTTTGTTACGAACTCAGGTTGGGGTTGGCCAACAGTTTTAGCTTTCGTAGCTGCCATAGTCGTAGCGATAATTTTCGGACTTCTGGTTGGGCTTCCCGCTTTGAGGATTAGAGGAGTGCAGCTTGCCGTGGTAACCATTGCCGCAGTGATTGCGGTTGAGAATCTTCTTTTAAGAAACCCTCCACTTATGGGTGACGGTTCAGTTTCTGTTAACCCAACACCATCGCCAAACTGGTTTGGTCAGTATGTTGGAGGATTTAATCCGAATACTGCCAGAACTGATTACTGGAAATTTAGTCTCTTTCTAATAATCATTGCAGGACTAGTTGGAGTAGGTGTTGCTAACTTACGCCGAGGCCAAATAGGCAGACGCTTCCTAGCGATTCGAGCAAATGAACGTGCAGCCGCAGCTGCCGGTATAAATGTAGCAAGAATGAAACTTCTAGGATTCGGAATATCATCTGCAATTGCTGCGATAGCAGGTTGCATGATTGCCTATAAACTCCCAGGGTTACAAACAGATCAATTTGAAATATTTGGTGGTCTCGCATTGCTAGCTTTTGCTTACCTCGGTGGGATAACAACTGTGTGGGGTGCAATAGTTGGTGGCTGCCTAATAGCTGGCGGATTACTTCCAGAGTTCCTCGGTGTTCACTTTGAATCCATTGATACTGGACTAATAAACGCCGTTGGAGCAATTGGACTAGTTGTAAACGCCAAAGTCACTAACGGAGAGGGTGTAGCACTCCTTCAAACTGACTTAGGTAAGAATACATTAGCGATGTTACGAAGACCCCCTGACGATGAAAGTAGCGAAAATCTTAACGATGAAGAGGCGAAGGTATGACAAACATTTTGGAAACTAAAGACTTAACAGTTACCTTTGGAGGTCTAAATGCCTGTGACCATGTAGATCTTGCGGTACCAACAGGGAAATTTGTAGGCTTGATAGGACCCAATGGTGCTGGAAAGACAACATTTATCGATGCAATAACAGGGTACGTCCCTACTTCAGCAGGCAAGGCAGTTTTTGATGGTGCTGATATAGGAGAAATGAAACCACATGAAAGAGCGCAGAACGGCTTGGTCAGGACATTCCAATCATTAGAACTATTTGAAGATTTATCTGTAAGAGACAACCTTCTCGTAGCGGCATACCCCACTCGCTGGTACACGTTCATCTCAGACATGTTTCATCTCACCAAACGAGATGAGGATATTGAATCTCGAGTCGACTGGGCACTAGATATTATGGGTTTAAATGATGTCGCTGAATCAATGCCAACAGATTTACCTCATGGCAGGAGAAAATTGGTTGGTGTCGCTAGAGCTTTAGCAGCTAGACCTAAACTCATTCTTTTAGATGAGCCTGCTGCTGGGTTGGATACTGCTGAGAGCCAAATTCTCGGTGGTCACCTCCGAGAGTTCCTCAATCATGATATGTCTGTCTTCCTGATTGACCACGATATGGGGCTCGTTCTCAGCGTTTGCGACTATATCTATGTTCTTGACTTTGGGAAAATAATTGCTTCTGGTACTCCCGCAGAGATCCGAGAAAGTCCAGCAGTTAAAGCAGCTTACTTGGGCGAACAAGCTGGAGAAATTCAAGCTCAAGAAGGCGAACGAATGAGAGGCCAACAACAAGAAACAGGTGAAGATAGTGACTAATTTAACCACAGAATCATCATCAGAAACTATGTCTGATAATAACCACCTCGTAGAAATAGAGAACCTTTCTGCTGGCTACGCGGGTGTTGCCGTTATTCGCGACGTGAACCTTCACGTCGCAAAAGGGGAAGTCGTTGCTTTGCTCGGACCAAACGGGGCTGGGAAAACAACAACACTTTTAACTACCTCAGGACTTCTAAAGGCACTCGAGGGATCTGTTACTGTTCTCGGCGAGCCATCAAATTTCAGCGCCCCTCACAAGACAGCAAGACTTGGTTTAGCCCATGTTCCTGAAGACCGATCCCTATTTTTCGGGCTAACCGTTCAAGAAAACTTAAGACTAGGTTTACGAGGAAAACGAAGTGAGCAAAACGCAGGCTACGAAGCTGCTTTAGACTTATTACCTGCTTTAAGGCCCTTGATGAATAGAAGAGCTGGACTCTTATCAGGCGGAGAACAACAAATGCTTGCTATGGCAAGAGCTTTAGTATCTAATCCAAAAGTTCTTCTAGTCGATGAAATGAGTTTGGGATTAGCTCCAATTATCGTTGAAAGACTCCTACCAATCGTTAGAGACATCGCAAATGAAACAGGTGCAGGAGTCCTAATTGTTGAACAGCACGTTCACCTGGCACTCGAAGTAGCTGACCGAGCTTATGTTATGAGCCATGGAGAGATTGTATTGGAAGGTTCGGCCGAGGAACTCATTGAAAGACAAGACCTCTTAGAAGCAAGTTACCTTGGTGGAGAAATCGACGAGGAGACATCATGAACCATAACCGTTTACTTGCCTACGCTCACTTGCTATTGGCAAGCGGCTACCTCATCTTCACTTTGGTGGGCCCATGGGCTAAGCGAGGCGAAGGCTACGGTGTCTTTAGTAGCGACGGAGGAACGGGATTTGGGGTCGTAGGATTTATTCTTGCTGTAATTCTCGTCATCCTAGCTATCTTTAGAATAATCGGCAGGTCTGAGGTGGTCCGAGGACTTGGCGTTGAACAATTGACATTGGTCGTCGGGGTTGCAGCATGGTTGAATCTCATCTGTTTCATAGTTGGATGGCTACCTATCTTTGAGTATGGAGAAGGACGCCGGAGAGGTGTTCCCGGAACCGGTTGGGGTGTTGTAGGTGCTTATTTCACCGTTTCACAGATTCCTTTACTCCTCTCCCCTCTCACATTAGGGATACCAAGTCCAAGTAAAGGTATAAAGCCACTTGATGATAGTAAACGTCAACTCTTTTCACTATCTACAGTGATTTGCGGTGCGGGCTTAATGATATTCCCCTACCTCGCCTGGGTAACGAGTGGGTCAATAGAATTATCAGCCTTTGACGGCAGAAATGGGAATCCTACTTCCGGACCTCGATTTGGCTACTTACTATTCGCAATTGGGGTAACCCTAGTGATTGCAGGACTCATGCGACTGCGACCAAAAGGGTTGGCTGAACCTGGACCAAATCTTTTACTGTCCCACTGTCTCCTTGGAGCTGCGGTTTTGGCTTTAACCATGCCATTAGGAATTGTTATTTCTTGTCTGCAAAGAAGTGGGCTTGATATAGGAATTGGAACTTGGTTGACCCTTGCTACTTGCTTAGTCTTAATTAGCCTACCGATTATGGAGAATCGCTCAAGGAACGCAGTCGGAGTTTAGCTCTATACGTTTACCAGGTGTCAATCATTGGTCGTTTCTTACCAGTACGTTTCGTTGCTTGGCCTGCAGCACGTAAGGCAGTTGTGATCCATTGCCGAGAGTTCTGAGGGTCGATCACATCGTCTATCTCGAAGTGGTCTGCCATGCTCAAACCTCTTCCGGCGTCATACATTCGTGCAACTAATTTCTGATACTTTTCTTCACGTTCTTCAGGGTTATCTATGGCTTCAAGATCTTTTTTGTAACCTAATTTGACTGCTCCCTCTAATCCCATTCCTCCGAATTCTCCTGTAGGCCATGAGATAGTAAACATAGGGAATTTGAATCCTCCTGAAGCCATAGCTTGAGCACCAAGCCCATATGCTTTCCGTAACACGATTGTTCCGGTAGGAACTGAGACTGACCTAGCATTCACAAACATCCTACTAACATGCCTGACTAGAGCTGTCTTCTCAGCTTCTGGACCAACCATGAAACCAGGTGTATCGCATAAGCTAATTATTGGTAAATCATACGCGTCGCATACTTGCATAAACCGAGCTGCTTTATCTGCGGCATCCGCATCTATTGCTCCACCAAGATGACTTGGGTTATTAGCTATCACACCAACTGGCTTTCCTTCTACACGAGCTAAGGATGTAATAATACCTGTACCAAAATGTTCCCTCAGCTCAAGAACAGAGTCTGTATCAAAAAGTACTTCTATGACTTTACGAATGTCATAGGAACGTAGCCTATTCTCAGGCACTAAGTGTCTAAGGATCCGCTGATCTTGAGCATCCCAATCACTGATTTCGCCCTGGAAATATGATAAATATTTCTTAGCTACCTGCACTGCTTCTAGCTCATCTTGCACACAAATATCTACTACCCCATTTGTTTTCTGGATATCTGACGGTCCAATTTCTGATGGATCATAAGTTCCCAATCCGCCGCCTTCTATCATCGCTGGCCCACCCATTCCAATATTTGCATTCTCTGTCGCTATTATTACATCGCAACAACCAAGAATCGCAGCGTTTCCAGCAAAGCAATACCCTGAAGCGATACCTATCAGTGGAACTTCTGCTGATAGTTCAGCCCACAAGCCAAAAGCCAAGCAGTCTAGACCAGCGACTTGAACACCGTCTGTATCGCCAGGCCTTCCACCTCCGCCTTCGGTGAAGAAAATAACAGGTAATTTCCATTTTTTAGCAATTTCAAATAGTCGGTCTTTTTTTCTATGGTTCTGCCCTCCCTGTGTTCCCGCTAGAACCGTATAGTCATACGAAATAACCACACATTGTGTTTTGCTTTCATGAAATAGTTCTGAATTCACTTCGCTTAGTCCACCCACCATTCCATCAGCTGGGGTATTTAGAATCAGGTCTTCGACTGATCGACGTTTTCGCTGAGGAGCGATAACTAGCGGTCCATACTCCAGCAAATCACTGTTATCAGTGAGGTCGCTAATATTCTCTCGAGCAGTTCGTTGCCCTTTATCGTGACGTTTCCTAACGGCATGTTCTCGGGCATGGTCTTGCCCGATCTCATGTCGCTCAAAAACCTCCTCAAGGTCTGGGCGTATATAATTCAGATCGATATCTTGAACGCCCTTTTCTTTGCCGGACTCAACTTCTTTTTCTATATAGGAGAGCAGAACCTCTGACTGTTCTACCGTTTGGCCTATCTCTATAAAAACTCGAGTTACTTCTCCGCCCATTGTAGCTAGAACTTCATGTTCCATTTTCATGGACTCTAACAACGCTACTCTTTGACCTTCAGCTATTTCGTCACCAACTTCAACATCAACAATTAAAACTGTTCCCTGTAGAGGAGATTGTAGGTTAGAGGACACCTATCAGCTTTCGTCAGACTACTTTGGAAGTTGATTCGTATAAGTAGGAAGATCGAAGTAATCCCGCCACAAGACAATTTCTTCGTCTTTAATTTCAAATATGCCAGCACAAGGCATTTCAACCCATCCATGAGGCCATAAGAACTTATCTAGCCGTTCGTTCATAACGATGAAATCCGAAGCTGTCTGACGGATTGTAATCCAATCTATTTCTGCGCATCTCTCCATCATTGGCTCAAGTTGGGCATAGATTGCTTCACGTCCGAATACTTTCCCCATTGGGACATTGTCATATTCGCAATTTTCCGAAAGTAACGAAGTTGCCCCTGCTAGGTCTTTCTTATTAATCAGATCAATAAATCCCGTGACTATCTGCTCAGGTGTTTTTTCACTCATGGTGCCTCACCGTCCCATCGGTCCCAATGAAGAACTGTCTCTAGGGGTGGCCTCTTCGCGGGCTTAAAGTCTGTGCCTTTAGAATATCCGCAGGTGATTAGGGCACATTGGGTATAGCTTTGATAATCAATGCCAAGGACTTCTGCTGCTTGCTCTTCAAACATCAAATGTATAGTTGTCCAGGCTGTGCCTAATCCTCTTTCTCGAGCTGCGAGCATAAAGCTCCATGCTCCGGGAAGTATCGACCCTAGCATCGCTGCCGAAGCCATTGATGGAAGCCCTTCAAAGCGGCCGGGAAGAATCGGTATCATCATCACAGGAACTTTCTCAAAATTTTCAGCAAGGTACGTTGCGGAATTCAACACTCGACTCTGCTGGGATACCCGGTCTTCGTCAACGCCTTTGTAAGCTGTCTCTACGTTCCCTTCCATTTGGGTGTAGAGCTCCCAACCTTGTTTATACAATGCCGCTAACGCCGCTCTTTGGTCTGGGTCGGTGACCACAAGCCATTGCCAACTCTGTGAATTAGACCCTGTAGGCGATTGAATAGCAGCTTCCAAACACTCCTTTATGATTTCTGGTTCTACAGGCTTATCAAAGTCCAGACGCTTACGAACAGCTCTAGTCGTAGCAAGGACTTCATCCACTGATAGATTGAGTTTCATAATTTCTCCTTAAATATTATTGATCTTGATCGTTCTCTAGTCTTGCCTGATATTGATACGCTCTGTGTGTTCTTCCACCGGCTACTAGTAAATTTCTACCAGTTATCCATCTTGACGCAGAGCTCGACAAAAACACAACAGCAGCCGCAATATCATCTGGAGTTCCAAGAAACCCCAGTGGAATCGTTGCAGCTATCTCTTCTTCAGCGCCATCTGCACCCAATACTTCCGCAAAAGCTTCTGTCACTACCGGTCCTGGCGAAACAGCATTGACGCGAATTTTAGGTGCCAACTCAATCGCTAAAGTCTCGGTCATATTTAGCATTCCCGCTTTCGCAGCTGCATATGGACCGGTAAAGGGAGACCCTCGCATGCCTGCCCCAGATGCGATATTTATGATTGCTCCCCCGCTGTTCATTCTTTTCGCTGCAGCTTTAGCACCCTGAAATGCTGTCGTTAAATTTAGCTCTAATTGGTTTCTAAAGGTCTCGTCTGGAGTATCAATTAAAGTCCTCGTCATCTTTTCATCAGACCCACCTACATTATTAACCCAAATATCAAGAGAACCAAAAGAGTCGATAGCAAGGTCCCCTAAAGTTTCAGAATTATCACGTATATCAGCGTCGTAAATCAAGGCCTTGCTCCCTCTTTCTTCAATTCCTGCAGCCGTGATCTCAAGATCCTCTCTCCTTCGGGCATTAACGACAACATTGCATCCTGCTTCAGCCAAACCCCAGGCAATTCCTCTACCAATACCTTGACCTGATCCAGTTACAATCGCTACCTTTCCATTTAATTTGAAGTCATCTAAAACGCTCATGACATGCCCTCTCTAAAAAGTTTTGTCTTAGTGAAGATTACTAGCACTAACACATAACGAGAAATCCAAGAAATGGGATCTCTAGCGTATTGACGCTATTGTCAAGAGATGGAAAGAATGAAAGG
>DDNP01000031.1 GCA_002341185.1 Candidatus Neomicrothrix sp. UBA2517
ACAAGTATGACTTGTATGCAAGAAATAACAATTAGTGAAGCATATGTTGAGAGTAAAAGCTTCTTTCTATCTAGGCGATCAGCGAGTAAGCCACCCAGAGGGCCTAGCACTAATACTGGAATAAAAGTAACGACAAAGAGAAGAGATACCCATAGCTCATCATTAGTTAAGTCAGCCATTAAAGCTTGATAAGAAATATGAGAAAACCAAAAACCCATTTGCGCAGCTATTGAGCCAATATAGAAACGGCGAAATTCTTTGTGAGAGAAAGCACGAAATGCTGTCATTTTTTCGTTGGTTTTGAAGCCAGGCACTCTCCAACACTAGTTAAGCAATCGATCATTGGTGCATCAAATAACAGAAATAGGAATCAATTATTTGAATCAGATTAATAAGCGACATCGATATCATCGGTTAGGGCATTAGTCTTGGAGTGTGTACTCACAACGAACAATAATCCGACTGTTATCATTAGCTTTGTCATTTCTACTATTAAGTTCGTGTTCTGACCCAGTTATACCTCTAGTGGAATCACCACCTGAAACGGCGTTCTTAGAGCCTCAACCATCATCAATTGCAAACGATGATGTTGACGGCCTAGTTCAAGAAATAGAATCTGGCTTAACTGATGAATCTATTCGCATAGCAGTCATCGCCGATGGACCTAATGAATATCTCAACGACTCAGAGGGTTTAAGTGTTTGGCAGTCTGTTGAAGCTTGGGCTGAATCAGTCAATCGATCAACGAAACTAGCAGGCAGGGAAGTAATTGTCGACCGGATAGATGCCGCAACTTTTCGACACGTTGAAGCGATTGATACTGCATGCCAAGGAAACTACTTTGCGATTGTAGGTTCATTCGCAGTTAACGATTCGGACGGCTTGGATCTATTACAGTCACCCGATTGTTTATTGCCCGATTTTCCAGCCTCTACTTTCTCGTTGAGAAGGCTTTATTCCGGACAAACTTTTCAGTCCAACCCCGTTGCAGGCGTTACTAGTAATGCCGGGTGGGCATCCTATTTTGCCCAGGATAGTCCGTCTGCGAGCCAAAATGCTTCAATCCTTCTTCCAGAACTTCCGTCAATAGTTTTAGCTGGTGAGAGATTGCTAGAATCAGCAACTGCTCAAGGATTAGAATTCTCATATAGCCCTATTTATGAAATTGAAAGCGATTTTGAGAGCGAAGCCGAAGCGCTACTTCGATCATCGAGTGAATCACTTATTTGGGCAACGAGCGGGGGAGAGCTTCTACGATTTTTGGAGACGCTTCAGAGAATCAATCCAGATAAAACCTTTGATTTCATTAGTTGCGGACAAAGATGTTACAACCCTGATTGGGTGCTGTCCGCAGGCTTGCGAGGTCAAGGGGTCTCAGTTTGGTTACCGCACTTACCAATAGAAGAAGCAGAACTGAACGATGAACTTTTAAGATATTTATTTTTTATGAATGTGGCACATGGGTCCGATTCTAAACCAACAGCTGCTGGGATAGCTGCCTGGAGCGCAGCTCTATTATTTGAAGAAGCAGTGTCACGCTCTGTAGGGGCAAACTCCGCATCGTACAAGCCAGATAACCTAAGTCAAGAAAGCGTTATCGTTGCGGCTGAAAGTATCACGTTTTGGGATGCGCGCGGCCTTCATGGAATCTCTAACCCAGCTGATGCGATACCATCATCATGCTTCGTAATCATGACGTTAGATGATGGTTTATGGGAAAGAGAATTTCCGAGAAGGCCAGGAGAATTGAGTTGTGAAGAGAACAATCTTGTTGAGTTAAAAGCAACTACTAATCTTGAACAGGTCGAGGATGAACTCAAAAGTCCTGAGTGACGCAGGCGCTTCATTCAAGCGAATTTTGGAGCCGAAAACGGTGGAATTCCAGTATCTTCCCCTTCAAAAAGTTCATCTTTAAGTTCGTTTATTTGGCTAATGGAAAGTCGTTTCGAGTCTAGCTTGATGTGGTTTATGTGAGACCAGCTTCGCATCCACCAAACTCCACTACCGCCAACGATAAATGCCTGCCCATTGATATCTTGAGCTTCATCTGTGCATAGCCATACAACAAAGGGGGAAACATTCGCAGGGTCATAAACATCAAAATCGCCTTCACTGGTTGGCGCAGCCATTGACTGAATATAATCTGTGAGTCCTGTTCTTGCCCGAGGGGCTACAACATTTGTAGTAACTCCATATTTCGATAATTCCCTTCCGAGAGTAAGTGAGAGCGTCAAAATTCCACCTTTAGCAGATGCATAATTTGATTGAGCCGGCCCACCAAATAACCCAGACTCACTTGTTGTATGAATCATTCTTCGCGAAGAATGATTACCTTTTTTCGATTGGTCTCTCCAATAAACGGCAGCAGCCCGGGCACAGGCAAAGTGCCCTTTCAAATGAACGGCTATTACTTCATCAAATTCCTGTTCGTTCATTGAGAAGCTCATAGCATCTCTAAGAATTCCTGCATTATTGATCAAAATATGGAAATCACCATAAGACTCAAGTGCTGCTTTGACGAGTTCGTTTCCTGTGCTCCAATCTGCAACGCTTCCGATATGTGAGATTGACTCTCCACCATTTTCATTGATAGCGGCAGCTGTTTGGTTAGCAGCATCTCCAATGTCGTTAACAACGACCTTAGCTCCCTCGGAAGCGAGAAGTAACGCATGCTCTTTGCCTACCCCACTACCGGCCCCAGTTACAACAGCTACTTTGTTATCTAGTCTTCCCACTTTTTCTCCTTGTGCAATATATAGCGTTGTGGCGAAATATTAGGTTGCTAAAGCCTTTCAATAAGCATTGCCATACCTTGACCGCCACCAACGCACATAGTTTCTAAACCGAATTGTTTGTCAGAATCTTGCAAACCATTTATCAAAGTAGTCATGATGCGTGAGCCAGTCATCCCGAATGGATGTCCGAGGGCAATAGCACCACCATTTATATTCAATTGGTTTTCAATATCAATTCCCAAAGCATCAGCTGACCCAAGTACTTGGACAGCAAATGCCTCGTTTATCTCAACCAAGTCGATGTCGCTCATTTCCATTCCTGCTCGGTCCAATACTTGTCTACAGGCATCGATTGGGCCCAGGCCCATTATCTCAGGGTTCAAAGCAGAAACTCCGCTAGCAACTATTCTTGCGATAGGCTGCAGTCCGAGTTCCTTAGCCCGGGTGTCACTCATAACCACGACTGCTGCTGCACCGTCATTAAGCGGACAAGCGTTACCTGCGGTTATTGTACCCCCTGGGCGAAATACAGGGTTAAGTTGAGAAATGCCGTCAATAGTCGTCCCTTCTCTAATTCCATCATCTTTTGATACAACAGATCCGTCTGGCAGAGTATATGCAGTTATTTCTTGTTCGAAAAAGCCGCGTTTCATGGCTGCTTCAGCAAGATTTTGTGAGCGAACGGCAAATTCGTCTTGTCGTTCCCTTGATATGCCAAGATGTTCTGCGACGTTCTCGGCTGTTTGCCCCATAGCTATATATACGTCAGGTATCCCATCCATAGCGGCCCAATTTCCACCTTCTCCAGAGGTCCTGTCAGCACTTCTTTGCTCGGCATTAGAAAACAATTCGTTATGTGGTCCAGTATCAGCTGCACCGTTCATATACCGGCTTACAGTCTCCACACCACCAGCTACGAAACAATCTCCTTCTCCTGCTTTAATTGCATGAGCAGCCATTCGTATTGTTTGTAATGATGATGAACAATACCGATTCACTGTTACTCCTGGAACTTCCATCTCGTTCATTACCGCTATTATGCGACCGATATTGAATCCACCTTCTCCACCAGGTTGACCGATTCCCCAAATGATGTCTTCAACTTCAGATGGATCAAGTCCCTCAACTTTACTGAGAACATCTTTGACAATGAATGCAGACATATCATCTGGACGGGCATCCACTAGACTTCCCTTAGATGCTCTACCTATAGGTGTGCGTGACGTTGCTACGATAACTGGTTCAGCCATGTTAACTCCTCATGTGTATTAGTCAGAGGCTACTCGGACTTCCGACGAAATGTGAAAGTAATAATAAAGAAATCAAACCATAGAAGGGTTCTTAGTATGAGTTCCAGAGCGTAGAACAGTTCCAGGTTGGTTACTGGTAAATTCACCGGACCGAACAATTTCTTCACCGTTGCACAACACATGTTCAACGCCATAAGCTCCTGCAAATAATCTTGGGGTCTCCAAAGGAAGATCATTAACAATAGATGTGGGTTCAGAGCCGATGGTATTTTCGTCAAAAACAACTAGATCAGCATAATTACCCTCTTTAATCACACCCCTGTCTACAAGACCATATAGCTCAGCAGGAACTTTAGTAAGCATGTGGACGGCTTCTTCCATATCCAATAGGTTTCTCTTCCGGACAGCTTCTCCAAGCATGTATGTTGCGTAATTTGATGAAATAAATAAATCTAGATGAGCACCGGCATCTGACGCTCCTATTATTGCTCTCGAGTCTCGCCAGACTTCAACTCGGGCTTCCCAATCGGTATCTGGTTCATCGTCTACCGGATTCCCAAACGACGTCTCTAGCTCATCAGCTAAAGCTATGTCAACAAGAGTATCCCAAGGGCTTTTGCCAACTTCATCAGCAATTTCATAAATTGTTTTACCGACGTACTGTTTATTCTCTGGTGCTTTGGTATGAAAGATAGTTTTCGCGCCCCAGTGTGCCACATTACGTAGGGGGCTATCTTGTTGAGCAAAATCGTCAAGTTCTTTTCTCGCTACCGGGTCGCTGAGAATCTCCATCTTCTCATGCCGGCTTTTCAGAATAAAATTCTCCCACTCAGGAAGAGCATCTAGAACAAAACCGCCTAAGAAATTTAGGTGCAAACCCAGTGTCATTGGAACGGTAAGAGCGATAACTTTTCCCCCTTTAGATGTGGCTACGTCGCCTGCTTCTAATTTTTTCTTTCCTTCTTCAAGAGTTCGAGCGTTAATGTTTAGAACATTCCAATTCAGTGGACTGTTTGCAGCAACTGACATGTCGGCCATCAAATCCATAGCCCATTGCTCAAAGGGTCCCAACGCGGGAATGAATTCTATTGACGTACCCTCAAAATCAGCTAATACCTCACATAATGCAATGAGTTCACCACGGCTTGCATACCGGCTAGGGACCATATTCCCAAATGGATCATTGTGAGTTCTGGACCAAGATGATGAGAACCCTATTCCTCCGGACTCTAAGCCTAAGCGAAGCAGTTCTTGCATTGCTTTTAACTCTTCATCAGTAGCTTCCCGCTCTGTGGCAGCAGTCCCCATCACAACCCTACGCAGAGCGCTATGGCCAACTTTGAAACCTGCATTAATTGATAATCTCCCTTCCATTGAATCAAAATATTCGGCTGTGCTTTTCCAATTCCAAGGAACACCTTCCTGAAGGCATTCCAAAGGAATTCCTTCTACACGAGAAAGCATCCTCATGAGATAATCGCCAACTGCAGGGTCATCACTGAGAGGCGCAATAGTAAATCCGCAATTTCCGCCAATAACGGTAGTTACTCCATGAAGGGGAGAAGGAGAAAGTGTCCCATCCCAAAAAACTTGCGCATCAAGGTGTGTATGAACGTCTACAAACCCTGGGCAAACAAGCTTGCCTGATGCATCAATAACAGTTCCTGAGTCAGATGATTCAAGGTTTCCTATTGCGGTAATCCGGTCCTGCGAAACACCAATATCACTTTTGAATCTTGTCTTACCAGTTCCATCAATGACCTCTCCACCTTTAAGCACTACGTCAAACATTGCTACCTTCCCTTCACAGAGATACGTTAGTGGATATAGCTCTTATTTAACAATGAACATATTATGAAACAGGACAATAGTGAGGAGAAGATATGGCCGCAATAGATAAAGATCATAAATGGGAAATACTTATTGATGGTGAGAAAGTTTCGACTTCTGACCACTATGACATTATTGATCCCAATACAACAGAAATAGTTGGTAGAGCCCCTGAAGCTACGGTAGAGCAAACACTTCAGGCCGCTGCTGCAGCGAGAGATGCTCTACCGAAATGGAAAGCGCTCTCGATGGAAGAGCGATGCGCGTTTATCGGAAGGGCCGCTGATGCACTTGAACTCGCCAGCACTGAATGGGTCAATCTAGTTCAAGCAGAGACAGGGGCAACGATGCGAATAGCGAGAACAATGCAAGTCGCTGGCGCGTTTATAGATAGGTTTCGGTATTATTCAAAATCTTTTGAAATGAACGAACCACTGCCACCATTGTATTCTGCAGCAAGTGCTCTGGCTCCTGAATCATTAATTACAGGGAATGTCATTAGGCAACCTGCTGGAGTTGTCGCATGCATAACACCATACAATTTCCCTCTGGTAAATGTGGCAGGGAAGATAGCACCTGCTTTAGCAATGGGTAATACGGTTATTATCAAACCCGCTCCGCAAGACCCTTTGGCAGTCATAAAGCTAGGTGAAGTTCTGAACTCAATCTTCCCTCCCGGAGTAGTAAATGTGGTTGTAGGTTCCTCACCAGAAATTGGCGCAGCTCTTGTAGATAGCGCTGATGTGAACATGATCTCATTTACAGGAAGTTCAATGGTGGGCGCAAAAATTATGGAAAGCGGCGGGAAAACTATGAAAAGGCTCCTAATGGAACTAGGTGGTAAAGGCGCGCTAATTATGACTGAAGATTGTGATATCCAAGCAGCTGTTGGAGGAATTGCTAGCGTTTGGGGATTTCATAGTGGACAAATCTGTACAGCTCCAACACGAGTGATTTGTCATAAAAATATTTATGAAGAAACAGTCAACACCCTTAAGGTAACCTCAGAGTTCATGACTGTAGGTGATGCCCGAGAGGAAGGTACGTTAGTGGGGCCTGTTATAACGGAAACACACCGTGATCGTGTTGAAGCGTTCATACAGTCAGGAATTGATGACGGGGCAGAAGTAATCGTCGGCGGAGAACGCCCTGGGCTGGAGGGCTATTTCGTAGCCCCCACGCTCTTAGCGGGATGCAATCCAGACATGCATGTTGTAAAAGAAGAAGCATTCGGACCAGTCGTAGTCGTCATGTCCCATGATGGGGACGAGCACGCGGTTGAACTTGCCAATAACAGTGACTACGGGCTGTTTAGCTATGTTTACGCAGGGAATACAACTCGCGCCTATGACATAGGCAAAAAGCTTGAAAGCGGAAATGTAGCTTTAAATAGCATTGCGCCCCACATGTACGCACCTTTTGGTGGGTTCAAAATGTCTGGTGTTGGAAGAGACCGTGGCCGTTGGGGATTAGAAGCTTACAGCGAAGTGCAGGCTATTAATTGGCCTAGCTAATTTAGGGGCAATTATGCAGTAACGGGCTTTCGGCAAACATAATAATTATTTCCGGCATCTCCATCAACTCGTGCGACTTCATCCACAGTGAATCCCGCACCCTGAAAGATGTCGCGTGCTTTTTGAGCACCCCACATCGCACCTAATCCTTCACCCTCGTAGGCCAAAGATACAGACATGCAATGCATGCAAGAAACTGTGTAACCGAAAGTTCCGATCGGATGATCTAAGTTTTCCCCCAAATGACTGGATGCACATAAATCGGCACATAACCAATATCCATTTGGTCTTAAGCTTTTAAAAATTCCAGCGACCATATCTCTAGGTTTAGCCTGATCATGAACGGCATCGAATGTAGTAATGAAATCAAATTCTTCGTCTATGTCTAATTGCGCAGCATCTTGAACGAGGAAGGATACATTTTTAAGTCCCATTCTTTGCGACTCTTCACGAGCGACATTGATCGCCTCTTCAGAAAAGTCAATTCCAGTAAATTTACTATTTGGGAATGCAGCGCCCATTACGTTTATTGCATGGCCTGACCCACACCCAACATCAGCAACTTTAATCCCGTTCAAAAGTTGGTCTGTTAACCCTGGAACGATCGGAAGCACCGTGCTTACTAGTAATGAATCAAATCGTGCAGCACTGGCTTCGGCCATTATGGCATGGAAAGTCGTGTACTCAGAATATGGAACGCCTCCTCCATGCTTGAAATGATAAACAATCTGATCTTCTACCTTGGCAAGCAGGGGAATGTATTGCATATAAAGGGATTGGTTCCTGGGCCCAGCTGCTCGAGTAAGCATTGCAGCATGCTCTTTGGGTAATGCGTAGAGATCTCGGTTGGCGTCATATTCAACTATCTGCGCAGTTGTCATAGCTGAAAGCCACTCTTGAACATATCTTTTATTAAGTCCAGATAAGTCCGATATCTTCTCAACTGATGCTGGTCCAGCATCAGACATCGTATCGAATAAAGCGACCTTGTGTCCGACACTAATCATTAGAGCTGCTGCTGCTCCATTTAGTATTCCACCTATCTTTTCGCCAAACTCACCAAGACGTTTCATATCTAAGTCTGCATGTGTCATTAATCATCCTTTAAAGTTGAAGACGCTCTTTGTTGATCAGGAAGGATTCCAGGAATTAATCTCTGGATTAGGATTATGATAATTGAAGCTATGAACGTTGCTACGAAAACCATCAACCATGATTTACCATCAAGCCATTCCAACTCGAAATAGTCACGCGTAAATGGAATAGCAATTATGCAAGCATGAAGACCTGCCATTGCGACAGCAAGACTAACTTTCCAAAGTTTAAGTGGCCGTGACACAACAACGAGCACAACCAAGCCGATGAGCAACAGCGTAATCGTTGCAACAGATCTTGCCTCAGCTAACTCAGTACTATCTAGCTCTGGCCCAGCCCAGTCTCGGGACTGCAAGTAAACAATCCATGTCGATATAGCTGCGACCGCTCCGGCAGGAACAGAAAACCGTAAAACTCTTTTGAGAAAACCCGAACGCACTAAATCAGTATTTGGCGCTAACGCCAAGATAAGGCCAGGTAAACCAATACTAAATGTGCCAATTAAAGTTAGTTGTCTAGGGAGAAAGGGGAATTCAATTCCTTGAATTCCGATAATGGCAGTTAGTAACAATGCATAAGCGGCTTTTGTCACGAAGAGGTTTGCGACACGTTCAATATTATTAATAACCTTTCTCCCTTGTGCAAGGACTTCTGGCAACGTAGAGAAACTATTATCTAGCAAGACAAGTTGGGCAACTCCCCGAGAAGCAGAACTTCCACTTCCCATAGCAATTCCCATATCGGCATCCTTTAATGCAAGTACATCATTTACGCCGTCCCCTGTCATAGCGACAACGTGCCCATCCTGCTGAAGAGAAGCAACCATAGAGCGCTTTTGGTGAGGGGTAACCCTCCCGAATACTGTCGACTCTCTTATCGCATTAGAAAGTTTCTTATCATCATCAAGTGTTCTAGCGTCTACGCTATTGGAAGTGTTTAGGATTCCTGCCTTTGAGGCAACTGTCGCTACCGTCGCTGTGTTATCTCCCGAGATAACTTTAAGTTCAACACCTTGGTCAGCGAAAAATTTAAGGATTTCTGGTGCATCTTCTCGGACAGTGTCATCAAGGAGTATCAGGCATACTGGATAAACATTGCCTTCTATCTTTTGGCTTAAAGATCTATCGCTTTTGCACAAAGCCAAGACTCTTCTTCCCATTTCAGCTTCGGTTTGGGCCTTTTCCAAGGCGGTGTTATCAGCACCATCCAGCAGAATATCTGGAGCACCAAAGAAAAATGTACCTTGCTCTACAAATTCCACTCCAGACCATTTCCGAGCAGAATTAAATGGCTCAATTGTTGCTACTTCCCACTCCAGTGAATTTTCTGTAGCATTTGCAACAGCCGACATCGTCGGATTCGGATCAGGGTCGCTGTGAGCAACGGATCCAAGAATCGCAAGTGCCAAATCGTGGTTGTAGTCATCTAATGGAATGATTTCTCCGAAGCTGATTTCCCCAGTAGTTATTGTTCCAGTTTTGTCAAGGCAAAGAGTGTCAACTCGTGCGAGAAGTTCAACTGTTGCAAGTTCCTTAGCTAAAGCCTTCTTTCTGGCGATCGCAACAACGCCAGCAACAAAAGAAAGGCTAGTTAGAAGCACTAAGCCATCTGGCACCATAGCCACCGCAGCTGCAACTGACCCTTGCAGAGCATTTTGCCACTTGTCTTCAACATCGAGAAGAGAAAAGAGTAATAAAGTTCCAGCTGGAGGTATCAGGAACATCAGAACACGAAGAATGGAATTAATCCCTCTTCTCAATTCGCTATCGACTAGTGAGAATTGTTTTGCCTCCAAAGCAAGAGCGTTCGCATAAGAATCAGCCCCAACTCGAGTAACTTTAAAAATCCCAGTCCCAGCGTTTACGAAACTTCCTGAGAGAACTTCATCCCCGACTTTCTTAGCAATTGGGTCTGATTCACCTGTGAGAAGCGATTCGTCTATCTCAAGACCTTTCGTTTCTAGAACATCTCCATCAACCACTATCTGGTCTCCGGCGCCAGTAATGACCAAATCATCTTGAACAACTTCAACGGCAGTAACTTCTCCCTCCACCCCGTCTCGGATTACTCGGACGCTTGGGGAGTTCAGTAATTGAAGCTTCTCTAATTCTCTTCTTGCGTAGATCTCTTGCGATACGCCAATAACGCTATTGCTAATTACCACACCTACGAAAAGGCCATCAGCGGGGAATCCGGCAACGAGAATCAAGGCAAAGAGAGCTAACATTATTGCGTTCACCGGATTGAAAACGTTAGCGTAAACAATTTGCCATGTAGAACGTGATGCTGTCTCAGGATCTGTATTAATTCGTCCATCATTTGTTCGATCAACCACCTCTTGAAGAGTTAATCCCTGCACCGGAACCCCTTTCTGCAAATTTGTTTACCCTCTAAATGTAACAATATGTGAGTAAATTAAATCTGGCATCTTTTATTAGTTAACATTAGAGCCCAGTTGAAACTTCCAAACTGAATCGGTCATCACGAGTCGATGATAACTAGAACTTTCAATTGTGTCTGGGTCATAGTCACAATCACCTTGCCAAACTGCGGCAAGTCCGTCACTAGTTTTTGTCATCTTTGTTGCGTAGGCTCTAGGCCCTCTTGACGAGACAGAGTCAATAGCTTCGTTAACCGAGGAGAATTGTGTTAGATCAAATAAGGTAATCCATGTTGGAGGAAGAATTTCAATCAGGTTTGAATGGCTTCGTTCTAAGGCCTCATCAGCGCGACACCATGCATAATCCGTTATTTCACCGTCATCTATTTTTACGGTTGTTTCTGGTGCTCTAACAATAAAGAACCATGTTGAAAATCGTTTAGGGGCTTCAATTGGAGGAAGCCAGTGACTGTAATAAACCAGATCAGTTTGATCAATATTGAGTCCTGATTCTTCGTAGCACTCTCTACAAGCAGTTTTCTTGGCAACGTGCTCATCGTTATCGGCCCCAATCCAATCTCCTTCTTCGACTTTCCCACCAGGAAATACCCACATTCCTTCTGCAAATGAGAGCTTAGTATTTCTTTTAATCATCAGAACTTCCAATCCATTTGCCGAATCTCGAATCGGAATAACTGTGGAGGCAGGGATTAGTGGCTTATCTGCTGTTGTGTTTTCAATTAGCCAGCTCTCTAAATTCAATTGGCCCCTCCAACAATATCTTTTCTTGCCTATAACTCGTTGCTATCCTCAAGCTCTATCGTAATAGTTATATGAGGAATTTAACTTATGCTCAGAAGTTTCGTACAACAGCAACCTTAATACTTGCTCTCATTCTTCTAGTCGGATGCGGGGGTGCTGAGCTCCCTAATCTCGTTGATGCACCTCCAGCTAGCCAGTCAGCACTAACAGTTGAAACTTTATTAGAAGCACCTGTCAATCAATCTGATCCAATAAATCCAGAAATTCTGCCAAACCGTGTTTTGGATATAGATACGATCTCTGAAAATAGTAGAGGGATTAGCGATGAAACGATTGCAATTGCAATCGTCAAAAGCGGCGATGTTTTTCAGGATGTGGAGATCGGAGTCGAAGCGAGAGTATTTAGGTTAAACGAGAATGGTGGAATAAATTCAAGAAAGGTAGAGATCGTTCAAGTCTTTGATGATTTTGGCGATGAGGAAAATTTGGAAACTATTGTCAAAGAAGTCGTAGAGCAGGATATTTTTGGCATCATTTTATTATCCACCGCAGTCAGTCCGGAAACAACGGATGTCTTAGCTGAGAATAACGTACCATTTTTTGGATGGGGATTTTCCGAGGGTTTCTGCGAACCGAATAAGTGGGGTTTTGGTTTTAACGGTTGTATGAACCTGTCAACAAGTACGTTCAGTGATCAAAACCTTGATACCAGCGTAATGCGATTACTTTCAATCTTTTACGGGCGTATTCCTCAAGTCATATCTGTTACTACAAACGATCCCGCTGGAATATCGGTAACCACTCATAATGAGACTCTTTGGGGAGAGAACCTAGTAAAGGCTATAAAGCTTGACCGTAGTGAAATATCAGCTAGTGCCATCCTTCAAGAAATTAGTTCAATTAAAGCAGATGTCCTTCTCCTCTCCGTCGGACTGGACAAGACAGTTGAAATCAAAAAAGAACTAATTTCAAATTTCTCTGGAATGGTTCTAGACGATGTAACTTATCTTCCCGGAATACTGCAGAACTTTGAGATGTCTGAAGAACTAGAGGGTGGATATGTGCTCTCGCAGGTTCCCCCGCAGGAGGAATATCGGGGAGCGGCAACACAGATAATGACCGGACTTTCGCAAATAGGCGGTCCGCAAATATACAGTCAGGCTATATCAATAGGGTATTGGAGTACTGATTTACTAATAGCAATTCTTGACTCTATAGAGAGCGAATTAAGCGTCAGTAGTTTCTTTGAAAAGGCTAATGTTGAGGGATACCTTTATGACCCTGAATTTTCTGGAGGGCCTTGCCCACTTCAAACAGCTCTTTCGCATCAAAATTCTTCAGGAGGAGCGGCGCTACTTCAGGTAAGGGGTGGAGTCTTTCGCCCGGTAGTTAATTTTAACTGTCCTTAGAGTCAGTGGCGCAAGGTAGCATTTTGCTGAATTAAGATAGTAGATAATGAGAACAAGGTTTCAAACTCTTAAATTTTCTTCAGCGTTGATTACCCCAGCGGTAAACCTTATAGAAACACATAAGTATGAACCCGACTTTATATATTGGCTAAATATCGAACCCGATGTGGATAAAGAAAGGATACATACCGGCAGTATACTTTGGAAAGCATTTTCAAGTCGTGGCCCGGTGATTCCCCAATTCACGTGGACAGCTGCCACCGATAGGAAAGGGGTGTATCAACCTTCTGAGGTTGGGCTTACCCACCCCACAGGGGTTTCGGTACTAGACAGAATCATAGATTTCAAGATTGCTATTCCTAAGCAATGGCAACTGCTACAGGATCACCCTAAAAGGGGCATTGTATTTCAGCTCCCGGAGCTCTACAGCCCAGATGAAGTTATCTTGTTTGCAATTTCGGTCATCCCCGTTGTTTGCCCATTCGAAACAGATGGTTCATTTAGTCTGGTTTATCCCGATCTGGATCGCTAGCAATAGAAATTTGTATTACGAGATCAGAGAAGGATGGGATATCGAAACCATCGCTACATTGAAGAATTTCGCCTTCAGGTATTGATTTTGTGACAATTCCAGCATTTCCTACCCAAGAGGTGTCTACTCCTCCAATAGACCAAGCATTCCAAACTTCAAGAAGAGACGCCCTTACACCACGAATCCTAATTTCAGATCTCTCAGGGCTATTATGGCTCCATAATGCAATCTCAGGCCCTCGATAACCGTTCACATCCATAACACCGCTACTAACAGCAAGTTTGACAGCCTGTGGTCGAGGAGATGCAACACCCAAACGGTCTACGATCACTAAAGCATTGTCAGTGACTGGAATCCTTACAACAGCTCGCACGATTTTTCCTCGGTGAGTGATAGTGTCACTGCTTGAATTTTCAAAAAGTTCACTCAGGGTAAAGGGTGTCAATTTCTGTCTCCGTATGGGTCTACAGAGCTATTCGGCCAATTCGGGATCGGAGTACGTCCCTCCCCATCTTCATAACTGAGAAGATGGACTTTCATAGTCTCGTATTTAGAAGTTCGTGGGTTTCTTCTTTGTGGAGGTTTTCCTTCGCGAAGTCTCTCGACATTTTTTACACCGAATATTGAAGCTCCGGCTGAAACTCCAACATTCTTCCAAAATCTTGACCGAACTGTTGCAGGTGAAGGTTCTGAACCATTTTGTGTGAGGTTGTATATATCATCCCCCGGTGACCAACCTATTAACCGTATCCCAATACTGGAAGACTGTAATTTTTCATCTCCATCCTCACCCAACGATTTAGTTTCAGTAGCAAACTTTCTTTGCGTAGTTGAGTTGTCATGAATTTTCGCAGTAGTGGAGACAATCGCAATCTCTTCTTCCTCTATAGCAACCTCTGATGTTTCAGAAATTTTGGCTTCAAGTCTTGAAGGATCTGTCTTAACTATAAGATCACCAACTTGTATCGTTGAATTTTTTCCTGTGTCTTTCTTATTTCTTGGCGGATTTTCTGGGATTGGTGATTTCGTATTGAAAACATCACTGCGGAATAAGCGTTCATCAGGAAATTTGTATGCTTTTGGTATGAACTTTCTATGACGTAGCGGTTTCCCAAACCAATCAATGGCTACTCCAATCAAAGCAATAATCATCATAATTGCAGCGAAAGCAAGAAATGTTTCAGGTGATGACATGGTCACCTCAAATAGGCGTATAGCTAATTATCGCACATCATTCGTAAGATCTGATGGCAACCTCTTCTCAAGCTTGATTTAACTTTTTTGATCTAGCATCATCGAGACTTGCAACTTTGTATTCCACAGAATTCTGATACGGGTTCAGAGGGTATTCTTGCCCTGAAAATCTAGAAGCGTTTTCTAAAGTCGAATTATCTTCACTACGCAGAAGATCATAAAGCAACTCATTTTTCTTTAGGAGAAAATATGAGTAACAAAGTGTAACAAGGCAAGAAATAATAGTTAACAACAACATATCAAAGATGTACGATAGGGCGAGAGGTCATAGAATGCAAAACATGACTCTATGGCTGATTTCCACTTTTCCCAGATTTTCCATAGAGTTAGGGCAAATGAATATAGACCTAAGGAGTCATCGTGGGTGAGCCAGTGATTGTAGAAGCAGTAAGAACGCCGATAGGTAAGCGTGGCGGACACCTCTCAGGTGTGATAGCGCCTAAACTGTTAGCGACTGTTCAACAAGAAGTTCTAAATAGGGTTGGTATTGATCCTGCAGAGGTTGACCAAATTGTGGGAGGATGTGTTACCCAAGCAGGTCAGCAAGCATCTAACGTAACTCGAAATGCATGGTTATCAACAGGCGAAGACTATTCTCCGGCAGCTACCACTATTGATTGCCAATGCGGATCGGGAGCACAAGCCAATACTTTCGTTCAGGGGCTAATAGCTACAGGCGGAGCGCAAATTGCTATAGGTTGCGGCGTAGAGCAAATGTCGCAAGTTCCTTTAGGTACCGCAGCGAGAGGAGGAGGCGGGTATTACAAAGATTCCGAAACATGGCCATGGGATGATCCCCCCAACGGACAGTTTGGAGCAGCCCAACGGATAGCAGAACTGCGTGGAATAACTAGACAACAACTTGACGAAGCCGGAGTTGCATCCCAAGAGAAGGCAGCTAGAGCTTGGAATGAAGGACGATTTGATGAAGAAACTATTACAGTCGTTTCAGCCCCTATTGTTGGTAAAGATGGAAATCAAACTGGAGAATTCCATGATGTGGATAAGGACCAGGGGTTACGTGAGACCTCTTTGGAGAGTCTCTCCAAACTAGCCCCAGTTATTGCCGGCGACATGCACACAGCAGGGACATCTTCCCAAATTTCTGATGGTGCCTCTGCAGTATTATGGATGGATAAAAGCGCGGCTGAGAACCGGGGTATCAAGCCGAGAGCGAAGATTTCATATCACACAATGGTCGGTTCGAACCCCTATTACTTACTTGATGGTCCCGTTGATGCGACTCAAAAAATGTTGGATCAAACAAATTATTCCATCTCAGATTTTGACTTATTTGAATGTAACGAAGCTTTTGCATCTGTGATGTTGTCATGGGCGCAAGTACATGATGTTCCGATGGATAAGGTAAACGTCAATGGCGGAGCAATAGCTTTAGGTCACCCAGTCGGATGTACTGGATCTCGCCTGATTACGACCTTGCTCCATGAACTTGAGCGTCAAGATAAAGAGTTGGGTTTTGTGACTATGTGCCAAGGCGGTTCATTGGGTATAGCAATTGTTTTGCAGAGAATATAAACGATACAAGGAGAGACAATGCAAGGTTTTTTAGAAGGAAAAAATATAGTAATCACAGGTGCTGGGTCAGGGATAGGTAAAGCCATCGCTCTTTCTGCTGCAGGAGAGGGAGCTAATATAGTTGTTGCTGATTATGGGGTCACTCTTGATGGCTCAGAACCCACAAGTGAAATTGCTGAATCAACTGCTGAAGAAATTAGGTCTCTAGGAGTTGAAGCTATACCGATAGCTGGTGATGTCTCCGAAATGGAAACAGGAGCACAAATAGTCTCCGCCGCAGTTGAAAACTGGGGATCAGTAGATGGTGTAGTTTGTGTTGCAGGCATTCTCAGAGAAAGAATGCTTTTCAACATGAGTGAAGATGATTGGGATGCGGTAATTTCTGTACATCTTAAAGGCCATTTCACCGTCTATAGGCATGCAATGGCAATCATGAGGAAACAAGAAACAGGTGGAAGCATCTTGGGGATTACCTCTGGTGCTTTCACTGCTTCAACAGCTCAGCCGAATTATTCCTCTGCGAAAGGGGGGATTGTGAGTTTAACAAGGTCAGCAGCCATGACGGCAGCAAGTATAAGTTTACGAGGTGGCCCAGTCATAAATGCTAACTGTCTAGCTCCTGTGGCCAGAACGAGAATGAGCGAAAATGTGCCATTTGAAATCGAGACAGGAGCTCCGGAAGATATAGCCCCTATGGCTATTTATCTTTTATCTGAACAAGGAAGAGATATTAATGCTCAAATTTACAGTGTTGTAGGAAGAAGAATCTCGGTTTGGAATCAGCCAAGAGAAATCAGAACAATGTATTCATCCGGCGATGCATGGACTGCTGAGGAGATTGCAGAGATGCTACCTAATACTATTAAACAAGAGCCAAACCCTTTCATTGATGACTTGGAGCGACGAATGAAAGAAATGGCAGAAGGAACTAAGAGTGGAGACTAATAAAAAGCCGATTTACCCTGAAAGCCGTGAGCTGTTAAAGGGTAAGGCGATCGTTATCACAGCAGCAGCAGGGTCAGGAATCGGCTTTGCCACTGCTAAGAGATGTGCCGAGGAAGGAGCCAAGGTTCTTTTATCGGATACGCATGAGAACCGATTAAGCGATTCTGTAGCTTCGCTTCAAAGGAAAAATTTTGACGTTTCTGGCATGACATGTGACGTTACAAAGGAGAATGAAGTTCAAGACCTTCTTAATTATGCTGTGCAAGAATTCGGCACTGTGGACGTGATGATAAATAATGCGGGGCTTGGGGGGCAATCAGATCTCATCAACATGACAGATGAAGAATGGGAAAAAGTATTGGACGTCACGCTAAATGGAACAATGAGGTGCACCCGGGCGGCACTTCGGCACATGATCCCAATTAGAAAAGGTGCAGTAGTTAACAACGCCAGTGTAGTCGGATGGCGAGCCCAGAAAGGCCAATGTCACTATGCTGCCGCAAAGGCAGGTGTTATGGCGTTAACAAGGTGTGCAGCTATGGAGGCAGCTGATGCCGGGGTAAGAGTTAATGCAGTCGCACCAAGCTTTGCTTCTCACCCATTCTTGGAGAAAGTAAGTGATCCGGTTCTCTTAGAAGAACTAGAAGCAAAAGAACCCTTTGGGCGTGGTGCCCAACCCTGGGAGATAGCTAACATCATAATTTTTCTGGCGAGCGACTTAAGTGGATATATGACTGGGGAATGCGTTAGTGCTAGTTCCCAGCACCCATAAAGAAAGAGGGCATTAAAGTGCCAGGACCCTTAGAAGGATTACGCGTTTTAGAAATCTCTGGCATTGGACCTGCCCCGTTCGCAGGTATGTACCTATCCGATTTGGGTGCTGAAGTTATACGTATAGGGCGAGCAACAAAAAATAGTAATCCATTAGCATCTCAATCAGGTCCATTAGAACGGGGGAAGGTATCAATTAATGTCGATCTCAAAACAGAAGAAGGTATTGAAATTGCCTTAAAGCTTACTGAACGCTCAGACGTTTTTCTAGAAGGTTTTAGACCAGGGGTTGCTGAGAAATTAGGTTTAGGTCCTGAAGACTGTTTTCCGAGAAACACAAAGCTCGTATATGGAAGAATGACCGGTTGGGGACAAGAGGGTCCCCTATCTCAAGCTGCTGGTCATGACATAAATTACATAGGCTTGGCAGGTCCTCTCGCCCATATCGGTAGAAATAATCAGCCTCCCTCAGTTCCGCTCAACTTGGTTGGTGATTTTGGTGGTGGTTCACTATTCCTTGTTTCAGGTATCCTTTCAGCGTTATTTGCCGTTTCTAATGGGAAAGATGGGCAGGTAGTGGATGCAGCGATGATAGACGGGGCCGCTTACCTAGCTTCTCCTTTATTCTCGGCGCATCAGTCAGGATTTTGGAGCAACGATCGTGGAACAAATCTGCTTGATTCTGGAGCTCCCTTTTATGATGTATATGAATGTAAATGCGGAAATTACTTAGCGGTTGGAGCCATAGAGCCTCAATTCTACCAAGAACTTCTGGACGGTCTTGGGTTTGATTCAGAAGAGATGCCTGCTCAGAATGACAAAGAGTATTGGAAAGAAACTAAGCAAAAGTTTGCAACTCAGTTCTTATTGCATGAGAGAACAAATTGGCTTGAGGTTTTTAAAGGTACGGATGCGTGTGTGACTCCAGTTCTAAACATGGGTGAAAGTCAACTACATGAACACGCTAAAGCACGTGAAGCATTTTTTGAAACCTGTGGTGTCATGCAACCGAAACCCGCACCAAGGTTCTCCCTTACAGCGACAACCCCTTCACCAACCTCGGAGAGTCCGGGTGGGAGTACGGCCAAGATTCTCAAATCAATTGGATTCAAGCACGATCAAGTACAGGATTACTTTGCAAGAGGAATTGTAAGTTAGATACCCCTCACAGAACCAACTCTGCCATAGTACGCATCGTGGATAAATCATTAGCCCCGATAATTAGTGTGGTAACTGGAGATTTTTTCCATAACTCCAATCGCTCTTTAATTCTTCCAAGAGGTCCGACCAGTGAAATTTCATCTGCGAAATCGTCTGGAACCGCCTGAATAGCTTCATTTCGTTTCCCAGAAAGGAATAAAGTCTGGATCTTATTTGCATCTTCCTCATACCCCATTCGAGCCATTAAATCGGTATGGAAGTTGCGATTCTGTGCCCCCATCCCTCCTATGTAGAAGGCTAATATTGCCTTCTGCATTAAAAGACCTTCGGATATGTTATTGCAGATTTTAACATTTACGTTCACTGCTATTTCAAAAGATTTTTGTTCTTTCAAGTCAGGTGTTTCGTATATCTCCGGTCTGCTAGGGGAATAATACAGAGGAAGCCAGCCATCGCATTCATCAAAAGCTAACTCGATATTCTTTGGGCCTTCAGCACCTAGAAAAATTGGTATATCGGCTCTCAATGGTTTGTTTATAAGTTTTAGAGGTTTGCCTAAACCCCAGGAGTTGGGAGCTTCTTTGGGATAAGGCAACGGTAGGTTTGGGCCAGAAGCAGTAACGGGTTCTTCCCTTCGAAGGATCCTCCTAATTATCTTAATAGTTTCTTTTGTTCTAGCTATTGGTTTCCCAAATGGTTGTCCATGCCACCCTTCAATAACTTGAGGGCCGGACACACCTAACCCTAAACAGAATCTTCCTTGTGATAGTCCATCAAGTGTCATGGCTTGCATTGCGAGCATTGCTGGCGTTCTTGCTCCTAATTGAGCGATTCCTGTAGCTAATTTGATTCTGCTTGTATGCGCTCCAACCCAACTTAAGGGAGTGAATGCATCGCTACTATAACTCTCGCCTGTCCAAAGCGAGTCGTACCCAAGACTCTCTGCCTCAATTGCAACTGAGACAATGTCTAGTCTCGGTTCTCCTGTCCAATACCCGTATTGAGCCCCAAGCTTCATTCATCTCACCAGTTCGAAAATTCCATCTGCAGACGGGGTTCCATCTGTTTTAACTATATTTTTTTCTACCATATGGATAAGGTGGCTGAAGACGGACTGTCCCGCAGCCATATGAAGGATATGGGGAGTCTCAACATACATTTCTGTTACCAGTTCTGGGATTGTCTTGCTCCCAAGCGTTAGAGAATCAAATATCTGGTTTTCGCGATTTATTCTATGATCAATTAAAGCGGATGTGAATTTAATCGGGTCAGGAATTCGAGGCCCATGAGTTGGATAGAAAAATCTATCTTTCCTATCAAGAAGCATAGCCAAGCTCTGCATATAATCATTCATAGACCCTTCAGGTTCAGGAATCACTGAAGTGCTCCACCCCATAACATGATCTCCCGAAAAAAGGGATTGCTCTTCTTTGTATCCAAAGCAAAGATGATTAGAAATATGGCCGGGTGTATGTAAAACCTCTAAGGTCCAAGTGCCTCCAGTTATTACATCTCCATGTCCGATTTCTATGTCGGGGCTAAAAGCCATATCGCCCGGTTCATCTTGTTCATGATCTTCATTATCATTTGAGGAATCAGGCATACTTTTGCGTAACTCCTCTATTTCCTCCTCAGTTGGGTACAACGTATCCCAAGTAGTCGGTTTAGCAAGAAGAGCAGACTCTTCTGAAACCGTTGGGTGGCTACTGAAACCCAGGATAGGAGCTCCCGTTGAGGTTTGGAGGGCCCTGCTAGCGGGTGAATGATCTCTATGGGTATGCGTTGCAATGATATGAGTAATCTCCTCCCCTGAAACGGCTGAAAGAATCGCCGCAACGTGCTCTTCATTTTCAGGGCCAGGGTCGATAACAGCAACCTGCCCATGTCCGACTATGTAGGTTCCTGTTCCAGTGAAAGTGAATCTCCCAGGGTTGTTCGCAACTACTCTTCTAATACCTGAAGTAACTTGCACGACCTCTCCATATTTCGGATCAATATCTGTAACGTAGGGAATGCTCAAGGTTCAAGCCTCCCCAAAGGATCAACTGCATCGAGATAAGTTGGTCGTTCACCGCCACCATCGAGAACTATGTTGGAACCAGACATCCATTCGGCTGAATCTGAAGCCACAAATAAGCACGTATTAGCGATATCTTGCGGCGTTCCCATACGTCCTGATGGTATTGCAGAGGCAATCTTTTCAACTGTGTTATCGTCCCCATAGAAAATTCTGCTCTCATCAGTTAAGATCAAGCCAGCGCTTATTGAAACGACACGAATTTCCGGCCCCCATTCGAGAGCAAGGGTTTGTGTAACGTTAATTATTCCTGCTTTAGCCGCCCCGTAAGCTACCCCAAACGGGTTCGGTCTCATACCGCTCACGCTAGAAATATTAATGATAACTCCTGTTCCTGAGGAAGCTTTCATTAATTCTCCTGCAGTCTGCGAGAAAATGATAGGGGCTATTAAATTTAAATCAATAATACTTCTTGTAAATTTTTCGCTCGCAGAAGATGAATCAGCAGGTGGAGCTCCACCTGCGTTATTTACAAGGATGTCTAGTCTGCCGTATTGGGTTTTGCAGTATTCAATAACTTTTTTTATCTCGTCTGATTTGCGGACGTCACAATTTATGAAGTTCGCTTTTCTATCCGAAACGCTAATCTCATTTTCAGGAAAAGTTCGTGCACAAACAATTACATCTGCTCCAGCATGAAGAAAAATATCAGTAATTGCCCGCCCTATTCCTCTTGATCCTCCAGTTACGATAGCTACTTTACCATCTAAGCTATTTTCTATACTTTTCACGATTCGCCCTCGAGCTATAAAATAAGTACTTTACTTATTGTGCCAGATGTTAGTAGCAATTGAGTTACCCGAAGATTTTATCTAGCCTTATAGAGAAAGAAATGTGAGTTAACGTGCCTAATAAAATCTTAACCGAAGAAGAGATAATATCGGAGATAAAAGACGGAATGACCATTGGCGTAGGTGGTTGGGGTTCACGAAGGAAACCTATGTCCCTTGTTCGTGCAATCATCAGAGCTGGGATAAAAGATCTGACTATCGTCAGTTATGGTGGTCCTGAAATTGGTTTATTATCTGCCACCGGTCAGCTACGTAGAGCTGTGTATGGTTTCGTATCGTTGGACTCAATACCGTTAGAGCCGCATTTCCGTATCGCAAGACAAACTAAATCAATTATTGCTTCAGAATTTGATGAGGGAGCTTTCTATCTAGGTTTACTTGCCGCAGCGCATAGAGTTCCCTTCTACCCAACACGCGCTGGGTTGGGGTCCGACATGTTAAATATGAATCCTGACCTGGAACTAGTTACATCACCATACGCTGATGAAAGCGGGGAATACGAAAAACTAGTCGCCATCCCAGCGTTTGAGATTGATGTCTCTTTAATTCATATGAATAGGGCAGATAAAGCAGGAAACGGACAGTTTTTGGGCCCAGACCTCTTTTTCGATGATTTATTTGCAATGGCTGCAAAGAAGACATTTATGAGTTGCGAGTCAATTGTTGAAACCGAAAATTTCCCTACCTATGGGAGCGTTCATACTCTAAAAATTCCTAGAATATTTATTGATGGTGTCATTGAGGCACCGCTTGGCGCACATTTTACTGAATGTCCGCCAGACTATGGACGTGATGAGGAATTCCAAAAGCTCTATGCTTCAACAGCAAAAGATACTGAGTTGTGGAATAAGTTTAAATCTCAATTTTTAGACCTTGGGAGTCATTCTGAGTATTTGAAATCTTTAGATTCATTTAAGGAGAGTCAATGAGACGAGCCGATGTATGTGTTGTCCAGATTGCTGAATGTTTCCGTGACGATGCAGACATTCTTTGTAATCCAATCGGTATATCTCCTATTATTGGAGGTCGACTAGCAAAAGCCACATTCGCAAATGAAGTCGTCATGACTGATGCTGTTTCAGTTTTAGCTGCCAATATTATCCCTTTAGGAGATGAGACAGCAGAACGTGTTGTTGAATCATATGTTCCTTACAGAACAATATTCGATATCGTCTGGTCAGGTCGCCGACATGTAATGATGGGTGCTACACAAATAGATCAATTTGGTAATCAGAACATTGCTGCAATTGGGGGATATGAGCAACCTAAAGCTCAGCTTTTAGGTTTACGAGGCGCACCAGGGAACCTCATAAACCACCGAACAAGCTATTGGATTCCCAAACATTCAACCCGTAGTTTTGTCAAAGGTGTGGATGTTGTCTCAGGCCCCGGGTATGACAAAATGCGTAGCTTGGGAGCCCCAAGTAATAAATATCATGATGTTCATCGAGTTGTCTCTAATCTTGGCGTATTTGACTTTTTAACCCCTGATAACCGGATGAGAATAGTTTCAGTGCACCCTGGGGTGTCAGTTGAGGAAATTCGAGAGCACACAGAATTTGAAATAGAAATCCCCGAAATATTAGAAGAAAGTAGATTTCCTACAGAGATTGAAATTGACTTAATAAAGTCAATAGATCCCGATGGACTGAGATACTCTGAGGTAGACGATGAGTGAATATCACCGAAAACTAAAGACGCCTTTCTGCAAAAAATTAGGGATTGATTATCCTATTATTCAGACCGGCATGGGCTGGGTTTCAACAGCTAAATTGACTGCAGCTACAAGTTCTGCTGGAGCAATCGGATTTTTAGCTACAGCTACGCAAACATTTGAAGAGATGAAGAAAGCTGTTTGGGAAATCAAAGAAAATACCGATAAACCGTTTGGGATAAACGTAAGGACTGACTCCCCAGATATAGATGATCGACTTAGCTGGGCGATTCAAGAAGGAGTGAAAGTTGTCTCTTTCGCTCAAGCACCAAATCCGGACATGGTTAAAAAACTATCGGATAGCGGTGTCATTACAATTCCTACTATCGCAGCCCGTCGTCATGCCGAAAAAGTTGCTGAATGGGGAGTAGATGCCGTGATCGCTCAAGGCCAAGAAGGTGGAGGCCATACAGGTGAAGTACCTACAGCGGTACTGGTACCTCAAGTTACAAAAGCGATTGACATACCTGTTTTTGCAGCGGGAGGTATCACTGATGGCAGAGGTCTCGTAGCTTCTTTAGCGTGGGGGGCTCAAGGTATCGCAATGGGCACACGATTTTTATTGTCCCAAGAAAGTGAAGTCCCACAAGCTGTTAAGCAGGCATATTTCAATGCCGATGTTACAGATACGGTAAGAACGAGATCCGTAGATGGGGTCCCTCAACGCGTCATCAATTCTCAGATGGTTAAATCTCTTGAACGCAATCGAATTATAAAATTCCCAACTGCATTAAAAAATGCACTTAAATTTAGACATGCAACAGAGGCATCAGTATCTGACCTTTTGACAGAAGCGCTTTCGATGAAAAAAAACCAAGATATGACCTGGGCGCAAGTATCTCTTGCAGCCAATGCGCCAATGCTAACGAAAGCAACAATGGTTGATGGAAATACTGAAATTGGGATTATGCCAACTGGGATCGGTCTCGGGGTTATTGCTTCAGCTCCTTCAGTGCTTGATATCATACATGGCATTATGGCGGAGGCATCTGAATGCCTTAACGCTCTTACGGATAACAAAGCCTTATAAAGGAAATATGGATCTCACCTTTTCAACTTCGGAAATTGCATTCCGCGATGAAATCCGAACATGGCTCAATGAGCACAAGCCTGTTGACCAATGGCTTCCAATGGATACCGAGGTTGGTTTTGAACAACACAGAATTTGGGAACAGCAACTTTTCGATGCTCATTGGTCTGTCCCTAGTTGGCCTGAGAGGTATGGAGGACGTGACTGCTCTCTTATAGAGTGGCTTATTTTTGAAGAAGAATACTATTTATCAGGAGCACCAGGGCGAGTTAACACGAATGGCATAACATTGCTCGGCCCCACTCTTTTTGAATGGGGGACAGAGAAACAGAAAGATAGGTTTTTGTTGCCAATGGCTCAAGGCAAAGAAATATGGGCTCAAGGGTGGTCAGAGCCCAATACTGGTAGCGACCTTGCAAGTCTATCTACTACAGCGGTTAAAGACGGGGAAAAGTATCTGCTAAACGGTCAGAAGACCTGGTGTTCAAGAGGAGCATGGGCTGACTGGATTTTCTGCATTGTTAGAACTGATCCAGAAAGTCAGCGACACAGTGGCCTAAGTTATCTACTAGTTCCAGGAGATGCACCAGGGATAACAAGAAGACCGGTTTCCCGACTAGATGGTGAACCCGCATTTGCTGAAATTTTTTTCGAGGATTGCGAGGTGGCTACTGATAATCTCCTTGGAGGTGAAGGAGAAGGGTGGAAAGTAGCTATGGCAACTGCAAGTAGCGAGAGGGGCCTAAATCTACGAGCGCCTGGTAGGTTTTTGGCGGCTGCTAACCAACTTGTGAAACTATACAAAAGCCTGATCCAAAATAAACAGTCAATATCACCAACATTATTTAATAAAGTTGTTGATGGTTACACTGCAGCACAAGCATACAGGTGGCAAGTTTTCTCTAAAGCCTCATCTCTCATGCATGGAGGAACTATGGGCGCTGAAGCTAGCTACATGAAAATATTTTGGTCAGAGTTAGATGTTGATCTGCATACGACAGCATTAGAGCTGCTTGGCGAAAGAGGGGAATTGCTGTTCTCAGCTCGAGATGCTACCGAAGAACACAATTGGATGAGTGGCTACTTGTTTTCGTTATCAGGACCTATATATGCAGGAACAAATGAGATACAAAGAAATATTGTTGCTGAAAGAGTTCTAGGACTGCCACGGAAATGAGAACAGAACTTAAAAACCGGTATGACTTTCCGTGGAAATTATTACTAATGGAATTGGCACTCAATGGACTTTAGATTTACCGAAACGCAACAGCTTTTCGCAGGTGCTGTCTTTGAACTTTTGGAGAAGGAATGCACACCTTCAAGCTTACGAAGAATGATGACAGCCCAGGAAAGCTCAATTAAAAGCTTGTGGGGAAGCCTCTCAAATATGGGAGTTATAGGAATGACAGGACCCGAGAGCATGGGTGGTCTCGGAATGACTGATTTAGATCTAGTCCTGCTAATGGAGGAAATGGGAAAAGTTGCCTGCCCCGAAACAGTTATCGATCAAACCTGTATAGCTGTACCTCTCCTCAGTAACGCAACCGGCAATAAAGTTGACGAGGAACTTATAAAGAGTTTAATTACCGGCGAAAAGAGGGTATCAACCACACTAGGGACTACCTATGCGCTAGCTGCCGACTCAGTTGATTACTTACTGCTTGAAAGGAATAAAGAAATTCATCTTGTCTGTGCTGCAGAAGTAGAAATCAACTTACAGGATTCGGTCGATGAGACACGTAGACTATTTTCCGTTGAGTGGGACCCAACAGAAAAAACACGAATTAATACTGAAGACACAGAAGTGAAGAGAGCTCTCATGAGTGCTACAACTGCTACAGCTGCACAGTGTGTAGGAACGGCAATGCATCTCCTAAAGACAACTGTTGACTATGTGAAAGAGCGAGAACAGTTTGGGAAACCTGTGGGAACTAATCAAGCAATCAAACACCATTTAGCTGACACTGGTAAAGCTATCGAGTTTGCACGTCCCATGGTACATAGAGCAGCATGGGCGCTTTCGGTTTCAGACCCAAGTGAACAAGTTGCAGTTTCTATGGCCAAATACCTTAGCTCTAAAGCTGTGAATCATGCCTGCAGAACGGCGTTACAATGCCACGGAGCAATTGGCTACACCATGGAATATGACCTTCAAATTTGGTTGAAACGGGGATGGGCTCTTGCAGCAACACGCGGAGATACAGGCGCCCATAGTACGATTATCGGAAAAAGCATTCTTGCCGATGAAGTTGAATAGAGTAAACAAGTTCGGAATTAAGTGGCGAAGAAAGTATTCTATTGAGTAATAATATTGCTGGTGTTTTGTTTCCCACGGATAATCTAAGTTTGCAACAAGTCGTTTCCTTTGCAAAGCAAATTGAGGAAATGGATTATCAGTCTCTGTGGATACCAGAATTTTTTGGTCGAGATCAAGTAGCACTAAGTGCTCTTCTGCTTGGTGAAACATCAAAAATAAAAGTAGCTACCGGCATTTCAAATATCTACACAAAAGATGCGATGGCAATGGCTCAAGCCTCGCATACTTTAAATGAAATATTTCCTTCAAGGTTTAATCTCGGTTTGGGTGTTTCTCACTCAATAGGAGCAAAGATGCGCGGGCATGAGTGGGAAAATCCCATACGAAAGATGAAGCAATATCTATTAGACCTCTTTTTAGCACGAGATAATCTTCCTAATCCCAAGGATAAATCACCAGTTTATGTTGCGGCGCATGGTGAGGAAATGATCAAAATGTCAGGGAAATTAGCCGATGGAATTAATACGTATCTGATGCCAACGGAACATACATCTTATGCAAGAGAAATGATAGGTGAGTCAAAAACATTAACTGTTGTTTTGCCATGTTGCCTTTGTAGCAATTCAGATCAAGCCCGTTCTACGGCTCGACGATCACTATCAATATATTTCCCTCTGGAAGCCTATAGAAAAGCCTGGATAAAATGGGGTTTCAGAAACGATATGCGAAATGGGGGATCAGATCGATTAATTGATTCACTCGTTGCTTGGGGGGATGAAACTAGTATTGCTAGAAGAATGAAAGAATACATAGATTCTGGGGCTGATCAAATAATTTTGCTTCCATATAATGCAGACAGTAATGAACAATTCCCCATTGAACTGCTTGGTGCTTTTGGGAGTAGATTGGAAAAATAATGGACTCAGAATCGTTACACTCAGCAAAAGATTTACGAAGGTCATTCCAGGCATTAGCAAGAAAGGTCCTCAACCGGAATATCTCAGTTTCAGAATTAGATGAGTTAAGTCAAGGTATTAACAATTTCCAAAATGAAATAACTGCTAATGAAGTCTCCAAGTGGTGGCAATCAGATGTGACATTTGGAGAAATGCGGTCAAACGCATACAGGAATAGATCACTTTATCAAGGGCCCTTTCACATGTTTTCACCTGAATTAAATTGGGATAAATATTTAGGACCTAATGGCGAAGGTGGATTCAAATTTCATGTAACCCTTTCTGATCTATACGAAGGTCCTCCGTTGGCAGTACATGGAGGATACATTGCGGGATTATTTGATGAGCTATTAGGGGCAGTTCAGTCACTGAGCCAAGGCGGAACTGGGTATACAGCAAAACTTGAAATCAAATATAGAGCATTTACACCAATAAATGAAGAATTAATCTTTAGCGGGTGGTTAATGGAATCATCTGGGAGGCGTATAACAGTAAGAGGGCAATGTGCACATGGAGAGCAAATCTGTTCAGAGGCTAAAGCACTTTTTCTGAGACCAAGCGAAAGGCAAATATCTAATGGCTAACCTGTTATTTCTATGTACAGGTAACGCAGCCCGCTCGGTAATGGCAACAGTCATGATGCGATCCAGATGCCCTCATCACGAAACTCAAGGAGCAGGAACATTCTCGATTTCAGGGTTGCCAATGAGCCAAAGAACTCGAACAGCACTGTCTAAATTTAATCTCTCTAATCCAAACCATAGAAGTCACCAGCTTGAGGAACGGGATTGCGAATGGGCTGATCTCATTATGATTTTTGAGAAAGAACATCATGAATATATCGCAAGAAATCACACTAAGTTCTTATCAATAGTTTCATCTCTTCCTAGATTAATTAGAGATTTAGGCGACAATTATCAAAATCTTGCCCTTCGTCTTAAGGAGTTGAACTTGGATAGAGAGAAATTCGAGCCATGGGAAGAAATTACTGACCCTGCTGGAGGCGACCAGGACGTCTTCGATTCATGCGCAACGGAAATAAGTATATTGATAGACCAGCTAGCATTAAGAATTTAATGGAAATGAACATACCAGAATCCCTTGAACCGATAAGAAATCGAGCCATTAATCGTCCGGAATTCAGAGGAGTTCTTCATAGTTACTGCTTCTTTATTTCAATTCCTGCTGGAATAGTTCTTATCGCTACCGCTCCAACTTCTGCAGCGAAATTCGCTTCATTCATATTTGCCTTTGGCAATTCAGCAATGCTTGGTATCAGTGCATTATTTCATCGAACCGACTTCACTGATATTAAGTGGATGAGGTTTCGACGCTTAGATCATGTCGGAATCTATCTTTGCATTGCAGGCGGTTACACGCCGATTGGAATGATAGCGGTAGACGGGTGGGTTCAAAATACCATATTAATCACAGCATGGGTTAGCGTCGCTGTTGGAATCACTATTAGGTTCCTCCCATTTGATCCCCCATATGGACTTATGAATAGCTTGTTCTTATCGATGGGATGGGTTGCTGTGCTAGCTATACCGCAACTCATTGACTTTCTTGACTTCAAATGGCTCTTGCTTCTTGCAATTGGAGGCTTGTTCTATACAGTCGGCGCATTCGTCGTTGGATTAAGACGACCAGATCCTTGGCCAGATACTTTTGGGTATCATGAAATCTGGCATGCGATGGTTGTAGCCGCTGCGACACTGCACTACTGTGTGATGGCTTTCGCTATCATTCCACAAGCCTAGCTACTGAGTAGCTTCGATAAAGGAAAACAGTAGAGTGTCTAAAGAACAAAGGATTGCGAATAAATGACAGTAGGACCATACCCTAAGCCGTGGCCAAGTGGTCCGCAGTACGATTCATCGCTGCTTCAAGACGGAGATACAAGGAACGTTGTTGATAAATATCGTTATTGGTCCCGTGAAGCCATTATCTCTGATCTAGATCAATATCGTCATCCATACCATGTCGCAATAGAAAATTGGGAACATGATTTCAACATAGGAACAGTTGTTCGTAATGCGAATGCATTTTTAGCTAAAGGTGTTCACATCGTAGGTAAGCGAAAATGGAACCGAAGAGGAGCAATGGTTACTGATCGATACCAGCACATTCATCATCATCCAACTGTCCAGGATTTCATAAGCTGGGCAGGTAGCGAAGCTATTACCGTAATTGGAATAGATAATGTCCCAGGTTCTGAGCAGATCGAAACAGCTGAAATGCCTGAAAAGTGTGTTCTCGTATTTGGGCAAGAAGGCCCTGGACTCAGCGAAGAGATGATTAAGGCATCAAAGAAGATACTCGCTATCACACAATATGGATCTACTCGGTCAATTAATGCGGGAGTAGCAAGTGGTATCGCAATGTATGAATGGCTGAGGCAACATTCAGCGAACTGAGCTTAATGTAACGGCGGGAATGCCCCTTGCATGTATGCCTGTTCCTCAATTTTTCTCTTGATACGCCAACCCTCTTCAGTTTTGATGCAATCATCGTTATACCACCCACCAACGATGAAGATGTGAAGCTTATCTCCCTTTGGGTCGTAAATTCCATCATCATTCACGGCAACCCCGACCGGATTGTGAAAGATAGTTCTGCATTTTGCAGAATCCCCATAGTATTCAATAAAGGTTTTGCCTATCATATGTTGCGTCATCGGGAACATAGCTAAATTCTTTTGAAGCCAACTTTTGATAGTGGGGTAGTCGCCTTTCCCATCGGGTCCTCCTGAACTTTCATAGTCAAGGATAGCATCCTCAGTAAAAACCTCGTCAAGCATATCCCAGTCCTTGGAGTCGATAGCTTCAACATATTTAGTCATTAGCTGTTCCAGTTCAAAGCGATCAGTTATCTCATCAATATCCATAAATACCTATACAATCCGGCTTTCACTATCTCCCCAATATTCATCTCGAAGTAATCGCTTATAAAGTTTTCCAGTTGGGTGTCTGGGAAGTTCATCGCGAAAATCAATACTTCTTGGGCACTTCACTTTTGCGAGTTGCTCCTGGCAGTAAGAAAGAAGTTCTCTTTCAACTTCAGGTGATGCTTGATTGGGGTCGAGAAGTTGAACGACCGCTTTGACCTCTTCTCCTAAATCATCATTAGGAACTCCAAAAACGGCAACATCGAGCACTTTCTCATGCATTGTCAAAACATTTTCGGCTTCTTGCGGGTAAATATTAACTCCACCCGAAATAATCATAAAAGCTTTCCGGTCTGTTAGATATAAGAAGCCATCCTCATCAATTTTCCCAATATCACCTAGCGTTGACCAACCATTATTTAGCTTCGCACTTTCAGTCTTCTCACGGTCATTGTGGTATTCGAAATTACCGTCACTTTCAAAGTAGACGCCACCTATTTCCCCGATGGGAAGTTCAGCTCCATCATCATCAACAATATGTAATGTTCCCAATATCGCTTTTCCTACCGTTCCTTCGTGGCTTAACCAATCGTCACTGTTGCAATAGCAAAATCCATTACCCTCAGTACCGGCATAGTATTCATGGATAATTTTTCCCCACCAATCTATCATCTGCTTCTTCACTGGTATTGGGCATGGTGCAGCAGCATGGACCACAGACTCAAGTGAGGAAACATCAAAAGATTCGCGTTCCATTTTATCCAGTTTTAATATTCTGACGAACATAGTTGGAACTACTTGCATAAATGTGGCTTGATATCGTTGGATACTCTCCAGTAGCTCTAGCGGGCTGAACCGTGGCATCACAATTACTGTTCCCCCAATCTTATGTATTCCGCGGCAGAATCTAAGTGGTGCAGCGTGATACAGGGGAGCTGGAGATAGATATACCGTGTCTTGATTTGCTCCAAACAGAAGACCTAGTAGGGCTGTGACTCCATCCGTGTCTCCCAAAGCAGTGCCGGGCAAGGGAACTTTAACGCCCTTTGGGCGACCAGTAGTACCTGATGAATAGAGCATGTCAGCTCCCTCAATCCTAGGACCAGTAGGGGTAACCGATTGTTCAGCTAGAAGATTTTCAAGTGGATCGTAACCATCAATATTACCACCCACGCTTAGTCGCAAAAAAACATTTTCAATATCATCGTCCAGCTCAATTGCCTCTTGCGCTTTGTAAGCAGAGGTAATAAAAGCGCCAGCACCACAATCATTAATAATGTAAGCTATCTCAGGTGCCGTCAGCCGAGAACTTATCGCTGTGTAGTACAAACCTGCATAGTGGGCGCCCCAACAGATGGGCAAAAATTCCATACGGTTTTCAAGGCATAAAGCCACATGGTCACCGGGTTTCAACCCAGCTGCATGAAATAAGTTAGCCACTCTTTCTGCATACTCATGAAGTTCTAGGAATGACATCGATTCACCTGTGTCCGACATAATGATTGCAGGTTTATCGGGGGTTGATTTCGCTATTTCACCAGGGTACATTCTTCCTCCTTGATCCTTTGAGTGATGCTAAATGACCATAAATATTTTTTCAACATCTAGAGAAGGAAAGAATGGTCTGTCAAATAGTAAAAGATTGTGGCCAATCAATTGGCCGAATTAGAGCATCTGACCCGCCATCAACAAAAACCAGCGATCCGCACATGAAATCTGCTGCCGAGGAAAGCATCATCGCTATCCATTTAGCGATAAGAGTAGGAGAACCAAAATCTCCGACAGGAATCGGTAAGTGCTTAATAGCTGACCCAAATACAGGGTCATTGATACTACTTTCGAGCAACGGAGTCATAATCGCTCCAGGACAAATAGCGTTTAAACGGATTCCATTCCCTGCCCAATCCTCTGAAGGCGCATTCAGCCGAACGTACCTCGCAACCGCTAATTTAGACGCTGCATAGGAGATCGCCATATCTTCGGGGCTATCAATCTCATCAAGTAGTGCGTAGGCTTTTGGCTCATCACGATCTAAACAGCAACTAACGAGCTCATCAGGAATATTTGGGGTAATCGTTGTAGAATTCGAAGATACAGCCACAACATATGAGTTTCCATCACCTTTTGCTAAAGCACTTTTAAATCCTTCTAAAAGCTCCATTGTTCCAAACCAGTTAATTGAAAGCATCAGTTTCGGATCGAAGGGAACTGAAACCCCGGCACATGTTACTAGCCCGTCAAGTTTACCACCTGCTATATCAAGCGTTGAAGAAATTGCTTCCTGCCTTCCCTCTCGTGTTCCCAAATCAGATTGAATCTCTGCATTACGGATGTCAATGCCAATAACATTCACTGATTGAGATTCCATTAATTCTCGGGTTGCAGCACCTATGCCTGACCCAGATCCAGTTATCGCTATAGTAGTCATCGATCCCCCTCTCGCTCTCGTTAATCTTAGACTTAACTAAAATTCAATGCATTTTGTGTATTTCTTACTTTAAAGTAGCAAAATGTATCTGTGGCTAAAGAAGATTCAAATAAAGGTGATTTATCTAGAAATCCTCACGTAAAGCAAAACCCCTGGGAATCAGTCATGCCCATTGTTTTGTTCATTGTCTTTAACAGGATTATGGGTTTAGCTCAGGCAATCATCGCTACAACAGTTTGGTCAGTCGTAATTTCTATCAGACGATTTCGAAATGGTCATCCCATAGGGAAATTTATCCCTATCGTCACAGCAGGGATAGTGATAAGAGGGGTCATAGGAATAATTACTGACAGCGAAGCTGTTTATTTTGGTATAGGTATTGGTACTAAAGCGACCGTGGGGTTGGGGTTAATCATTACTGCAACTCTTTGGCGCTCGTATCTGAGCATAAAAATAAAGAAATTTATCTACTCAAGTAAATTTGATACCAGCCATCCCGCTTTTCAAACTGGTATCAATCGCGTTGCTAGTATGTTGGGATTAGCTTTACTAATAAGTTCGGGGTTTGATATTTGGCTATTTAATAATGCATCCGTAGATGGCTATCTAGTAATTAGATTTTTCGTTAACTGGGTCTACACAACAGCTGTGATCTTAATAGTTGCCTTTTATCTAGAGCGACAATGGGGAAAAATAAATGGCTTTCCTGGGATTGCTAGTCTCCTGAAGGATGAATAGAGCAAAGGATCTAAAGAAGTTGGAGTTGATATGAGAAGTGAGTTAGAGAATTTAGGGGTTCTAGTCACCGGAGGGGGGACTGGGATCGGCAAAGCCTGCGCAACTGAAATGTTCTCTCGAGGAGCTCGAGTAACAATTTGTGGACGAACTGAGGAGAAATTGAAACAATCGGCTGAGGAAATAGCCAGTAGTCATCAGAGCGAAGGCGATATTCAGTATGTTATTTGTGATGTAACTGATGAAGATCAAGTCTACGAAACAATCCATAATGCTAATGAATTTGGAAAAGGATTAGACGGAGTTGTTGCTAATGCTGGAGGAGGGGGAGCGATAGTTCCGTATCATATGCAGACCGCTGAAGAGTTCTCCCGAGTTCTAAACTTGAACATTCTTGGCACAATGCTCTGCATAAAACATTCTGTTCCATTACTCAGAGAATCTACTAGAGCTTCCTTCGTAGGTATGTCATCAATCGCAAGTCATATAACCCACCTATGGTTTGGAGCATATCCTGCAGCGAAGGCTGGTATCGAAGCAATTATCCGTAACGCTGCTGACGAATATGGCCCAGCAAATATTCGATTTAATGCAGTACGTCCTGGCTTCATCGAGACTGAAATTATGGAAGGCATTCCACGAGACAGCGATATCTATAAAAGTTATATCGATAATACACCACTCGGAGATGTCGGGAGTCCCCAAGATGTGGCCTCTCTTGTGCGATTTCTATTGACCTCTGAATCAAGATGGATAACTGGGCAGTGTATCAACGTTGATGGGGGCCATTCGCTCAGAAGGGGTCCTCAATTCACACAATTTCTTGGTGGATTTTCTGATGAACAGCTTCGCGGAAAGCTTCCATAACGTGGGGAATACTCCGCTGGAGAAAGGGTCTGTGTCACTTCGCCTATACGCTTCTGAGGGAATATCTATTGAGCAAGTAAATCAAATGAGGTCAGAAGCCAGACTTGCTGAGGGCGTAGGCTATGACGGAGTTATGGTAAGCGAACACCATGCGGGTTTCTCTGGTTATTTACCGAATCCACTTCAACTAAGTTCATTTCTTCTCCCAGCTACGTCAAATCTATGGGTTTCACCTTGCCCGCTCTTACTTCCGACAAAGCCAAAAGCTATGGTGGCAGAAGAGATAGCTTGGTTATCAAGCGCCTATCCAAATCGTGTAGGTGTGGGGTTCGCTGCCGGTGCACTTCCAGTCGACTTCGAACTTGCTGAAATCCCCTTTGACGAAAAGAATCAGCGGTTCAAGAGCAACCTTCCCTGGATTGTAGATGCCTTAAGAGGGGTGACGGAGGGCCCCATTGGTAATGATTTGGCCATAAGGCAATGCAAGCATCAGCCAATTCCAATGGTAGTCGCAGCGCAAAGCAAAGAAGCTTGTAAGAGGGCAGCGAAGCTGAACTTGGGAATACTTTTTGATTCTCTGCAATCACCGGAGGTATCCATGAAGCTAGCTTCTGCTTATCGTGAAGCAGGAGGCGAAGGGCCAGTTATTCTTATTCGTCGCGTTTGGATTGGCAGCCCACCAATAGCAAAAATTCATGCTCAGATGGAGCACTATCATAGCTATGCTAGCGATCGTGCCAAAGGGAACTGGACACAGGGTGATGGAACTGTAGTGGCAAACAATGGAGAGGAAGCGGCTGAGCAATTACTCAAAATATTAGATGACTCCGGATGTGATACAATTAATATTCGAGTGCATGTAGCTGGGCTAGATCCAGGGGAAATCAGTGAACAAATAAAAGCTCATGAAGATAGTCTTGTACCATCGGTGAAGTCGGGTCTCAGGGTCGGTTAGTTTCGGGAATTAAATGCATGGGGCAAGACGCTAACCCATAGACAAATGCATTGGGCATTTCTACTGGTTCGCCAGCAAGGTAGAAGCTTTCCACTCGATCAATTAGTTGCTCATAGAAGAGCTTAATTTCAAGTCTGGCTAGGGATGCCCCTAAACAAAAGTGAGTGCCGAACCCAAATGCAATATGGTGATTAGGTTGCCTTGTAACATCAAGCTCTTCGGGTTTCGCAAACTTTTCCAAATCTCTATTAGCTGATGAATACATAAGAACAACCTGTTGCCCTTTTCGAATTATTTTGCCATTTATTGAATAGTCCTCCGTAGCGACACGACACATATTATGGATAGGTGTTACGTATCGAATAAATTCCTCAATCGCAATCTCAATATCAGCACCGTTCTTGAGAAGTTCCCATTGGTCGGGTGACTGGGATAGGTAAAGCATGGATCGTGCAATTACCGTTCGAGTAGTTTCAGCACCGCCATCAAGTAATAGAAGGCAATCACTTATTATCTGGTCCAGGCCAAAATCCGAACCATCCTTTAACCCATGTGATTCAGCCTCAATCCATGCGGACATTATGTCATCAGAGGGATTCAATCTTTTCTCAGAATAAAGCTTCATACATGCTTCTACGAATTCGAAAACTGCTGTTGTGCCTTCTTCATTTTGATACCGAGGTCCGCCTCCCAAAGCAATTGTTTCTTCTGACCATCGATGGAGCGAGGGCCATAGTTCTTCAGGGAAACCTAGCAAATGTCCGATCATCATAGCCGGTAGTGGAGCAGCAAGATCTCCTACAATGTCTGTTGGCTTTTGATTGGATAGTGCAGAGTCGAGAAGACGTTGAACAGCACCGGTAATATGCGGAGTCCAAGAATTCACTGAACGGGGAGTGAACCTTCTAGAGACCAATAGTCTACGGACATTATGTTGGGGATCATCTAGCCCTATAATTGACGAATCAGCCGGAAGGTTGGGGCGGTACCCTCCTTTTTGTTTATCTGAATTTATGAAAACTGTTTTGTTTTTTTCAATTTCAACAATGTCGTCATACCGAGAAATACCCCATATCTCATTAATGGCATCCCAATAGATTGGGTCTTCTTCCCTCATCCATTGATAAGTTGCATAAGGGTTATTGGTATAGAAATCACCATCTAGAAGATCAATCGATCTGTTAGCCACAAAAATACAGTATCGCGTATCTATATTGAGCGCCTTATTAGTATCGAAAACTCACATATGAAACTGCCAATTATGGTTAGAGGCGGTAGCGTTATATTATGGATACTGATATGGATCTAGAACGTTTCGGCTTACTTCAAGCTGTCGTAGATGATGAGAATTATAAAAGGTCAATAAATCGATTCCAAGAAGAAAATATTCTGCTCCCGACCTTTGCGGAATTAGCTGACCCTACCCAAATCCCTTCTTACGTCCATGAAGCTCTTAGAGAGATAGACCCAAATGAGGCGCATCCGCTAAACCTATTTAGGGTCCACTGGTACAACGAATATGGAACGGGCAAAAATGTTGCTGTTCCTCAACATATAGTTCTTCCATCTGAGTTAACTGGAGTTGAGGCAAAAATTGTCTTAGCGTTTGGCAACCGTTTCCCAATGATTACAGCTCATAAAGTGCTGGCGGCTTACTCGTGCTTTGTTCCACGTGTAATAAGTGGTCAATTTGATCCAACTAAGCATCGAGCCATCTGGCCATCTACAGGTAACTACGCACGGGGAGGGATAGCGATCTCAACTCTCATGCGCAGTCGAGGAGTGGCAGTCCTTCCAGAGAACATGAGTCAAGAACGATTTGACTGGTTAGACCAATGGGTACTTGATCCGAGCGATATCATTCGAACACCTGGATCGGAAAGCAATGTCAAAGAAATCTACGATGCCTGTAACGAGCTTGAAAAAGATAATACGAACTTTATCTTCAATCAATTCTCTGAGTATGCAAACCATATTGGTCATTATGCTGTGACAGGTAAGGCATTGGGTCATATATTTGAAACTCTTAAGTCAAATGAACCAGAACTTCGTCTTGCAGCTTTCACATCTGCGTCTGGATCTGCTGGAACTCTTGCTGCTGGCGATCGACTCAAAGATGATTACGGCTCGAAAATTATCGCAGTTGAGGCACTTGAGTGTCCAACTATGCTCTACAACGGGTACGGAGAGCACAATATACAAGGGATAGGCGATAAGCACATCCCCTTAATCCATAATGTTATGAACACAGATATCGTCGCTGGAATATCGGATGCAGCTACAGACGGATTAAACCTTGTATTTACAACTGATAGTGGAAAAGATTACCTCAAAAGTGAATATCAACTTCCAGACGAAATCGTGGAGAATCTCCGACACTTTGGTTTCTCATCTATTTGCAATATGTTGGCTTCTATCAAAGCTGCTAAGGAATTAAATCTAGGTCCTAACGATGTCATCATGACCGTTGCAACTGATGGATCAGAACTTTATGAAAGCGAAAAACATCATCTATTAAATGAAACGTATCCGGATGGATTCACTTCTAAACATGCACATGAAATTTTTGAAACCCATCTCAAAAACGCTGATTCTGAGCATCTAGAAATACTCAACGAAGTAGGGCGAAACAGAATCTTTAATCTTGGCTACTACACATGGGTCGAACAGCAAGGTATCAGTGTTGAGGATTTTGATGCTCGACGCTCGCAAGAATTCTGGAATGAATTGCATAAACTGTCACCCAAATGGGACGAAATGATTAACGCGTTCAACGCTGAGACAGGCGTGACGGTCTGACGTGGATGCAGATCCTAAAGGAACTACTTCTTGGATAACAACTCCAGATAAGGCAGAATGGCCACAGAAAAGTGATCAAGAGCCAAACCCTTACATTAGGTGGCGGAAAATGTTGTGGTCATGGCATAAGGCTATTGAACAAGGTTGGGATGATGAAGAATTTATATCTCTGGTTGAGGAAATAGATAAAGCTATTCAAAATACCATCGGCCACGGCTTCAGGGTAACTCCAAGCGGAATCTGGGAAAATGCCTCTGATTCACTTCCTAATTTTATGCTTTGGAAAGACGAAACGCAGAACGTAGGAGGATCACATAAAGCTCGCCATCTGATGGGTTTATTACTACATCTTGCCATTGATGCGATATCAGACGATACCCGACTTGCGATATCATCATGTGGCAATGCGGCAATAGGAGCAGCAACCGTAGCAAGAGCTGTTCGAAGACCTATTGATGTTTTCATTCCCACATGGGCAAACTCATTAATCGTTAAAGAACTAGAGCAGCTCGGAGCGCATATCCATGTATGTGAGAGAAGTAAAGGTCAGCTTGGTGATCCGTGTATGGTTGCATTTCACGAAGCTGTCAGAAAAGGGGCTTTACCCTTTGGTGTTCAAGCAACAGAGAACTCAATGACATTAGATGGTGGACGAACAATAGGTTGGGAATTGGCAGAGGCACTCGAAGAATGCCAGGTCGAAGATCTATTCATCCAAGTAGGAGGGGGCGCCTTGCTGACGAGTTGCGCAATAGGGTTATTTGAGGCTGCAAAATTTAAGAGGCTTTCAAAAGTGCCAAAAATCTGGGCTGTCCAAGGTGAAGGTTGTGCTCCTTTTGATAAAGCTTGGCAGGAAATACCCAAAACAAAGCCCATCAAAGAAATACTAGATTACTGTCATGAGCATAAATCGCATTTGATGAAACCATGGGATGAACCAAGAGGTTTAGCTACAGGAATTTTAGATGATATAACTTACGATTGGATCGGCGTTGTCCAGTCACTGCTAACTAGTAGTGGTAGCAGTGTTGTTGCGACTGAAGATCAAATAAAACAAGCTAGTGAAATGGTTCCGAGCTTAGGAATTGAAACTGAACCCACTGGGGCAGCTTCTGTTGCGGGAGTATTATCAGCATTTGAAGCAGGTCAACTAACTAGAGAAAATAAAACAGCGGTTCTCTTAACCGGGAAAAATCGTAATGCTAATTGATGTTTTGATCAACTAGAACGTTATCTCTTCGCGCTAGCGTCATCCAAGTTTGACCAGGCGGCACAAGCATTGGAGACCCATCATCAAGCGTCAACGTAAACCATTCACGTTCGCTGGACCTTGACCAATTGCCCTTCTGCATTTTCCCACCATGGAAAACCCATGCAGTTCCTGAGCCAACGGTCTCTGCGACGGGAACATTTGAACCATATTCGCAGCCATAGCACGTTAGAAAATATAAAGTTTCGAGCATCACGAGAGTTTCCGCTGAAATCCTGTGCGCATAATTATCAGGATCTAAATAGTAGTGAGGTTGACCGATAGTGCTCTTCTCATATTGTAATTCTTCAGGATTCCAGTACCAAGAAGTTGTGTAATCAAACCAATATTTCAAAAGTATTTCTTCAGCAGAGTCAGCATTTTCGGGCATATCACCAAATTCCCAAAGTGAGTCAATCGGAGATGTGTAATCACCGCGATTATCAAGATCACGTAAACTATTCGTATCACCATAGAGATTCCAAGGTCTTAACCTAGCTGCTATCCGAAATGAACCAGGGGGCTCAATAAACCACCGTGCAGTTGAAGCATTCCCGATAGCTTGAATCCAATCTTGCCCACCCGAATTAACAAATGTTGAAGCCCATGAATTTTGAAGCGCAAAGTCGGTTGGCCTCATAGAGCGGATCGGTCCAACAAAGTTAGTGTCAGAAGCTTGAAAAACGGCCAAATATCTGGTTATTCCCTCAACCCAGACTTCAATCATCATATCTGCTAATTCAATTCCAGATTGAGGACGAGCTTCCTCGTGATTGTCAATTTTAACTACCAAGATTCGTCTTGACAGGCTCTCATCACTAACGGCCGTGCCATTAAAAGGAGAACGGGTAATACCATCTAGTTCCCCTTGCTCGAAAATTGTTGGTGTTGGTGTTGGAATAGGCGTTGGTGTTGGAATAGGTGTCGGCGATGGCGTTGGAATGGGTGCCGGGGTAATCACAGTCGGGGACACATCTGGTTTCTCAGTTGTCTCTGGAATAGCTTCATCTGAAACGAGTCTTGGTTGGCTAGAACCACCGCATGCCGTGACTATCATAAACAAAGCAAAGACCAATACGGCTAGGGCGTTTTTAAGTAGGGGCGATTTTCTATTCTTAAATAGGTTGTTGTGCACAGATGGATAGTAGAGGAGAAAAGCTTGTTTTGGATGGCATTAACGTGATTAACTATCGCTGATGGAAGCTGGACCAAAGATTGGGTCCTTACCAAGTAGCGCCCCCCATCGGCGGGTACCGTACTCAAAGTGCCACCATTCGCAATTTAAAACCACAAATCCAACTTCGGTCATTGACCAATAAAGCCATCTACGCAAATCTCGGCCAATACTAGCGTCTGCCTCCAACGCATCCGCTGCTGCTAGATCAGTGAAATCATCAAATCCCGTCCCCAGCCCAAGTGGTATGCCGTGCAGAGTGAAACTACAATCAACTGTTCCACCTGTTAAATGGGGAGGGCAGAATTTTGCTTCTTTGTTAGCGGGTGATACGAAACCTTCCGGCAAAATCGGGTCTTGGTAAGCAGCATCGAATAGTTCTGCTTGAAGACCTAGTGGTCTCCAGGCATCAAACACGCATAAACCCCAGGGTTCCGGTAACGAATCAGCTACTTTGTATAAGCGCTCGTTTGTTTCTGGACGAAGCCAAGCCCCTTCTTGAGCATTACTCCAACCTGCATCCAGGTAGCTGGCGATAGTTTTAATTCTGGGATGATCTACCGTAACTAATCTTCCTGAAGTAGCAGGAGCATCGGGAAGGGTAGAGGGCTCTATCAGGGTTGGCAGTGGTTCTGTCTTCGGGGGAGAAATTCCAAACCTCAGGCATGTCTCCTCAGCAGATTCAGTAAGCATTGGATCATTGAAACTGGGCATGAAATGAACGTACATCAAATAAGAAGAAACTACAGGTCAAAATTCAAAGATTCACTTAAACCTGAACTGATATGAAGTGTAGGATGTCAATAGGTACTGGTTTAAGGTGTTTTTTATAAATGTATGATGCAGATGCGATTGTTGTTGGAGGGGGCCATAACGGACTTATCTGCGCAGCATACTTAGCCCAGGCTGGCGTAAGTACAGTACTGATTGAAGCACGAGATTCAGTTGGCGGGTGTGCTTCTACAGTGTCCGACTTAGGCGCAAGATTTAATATTTGTGCCTGCGACCATAGTTTGATTAGGGCTATGCCATTAATCAACGAATTAGATCTAAGCTCTCACGGGTTAGAGTACTTAGAGCCTGAAGCTACGTATGTGAATACTTTTCACGATAATCTTGGCTCTTGGGTATTTTATAATAACCCTGACCAAACACTCGAGGGCCTCGCAATCACACACCCAACTGAGGTCAAAAACTATAAACGCTATTTAGAAGATGCCATGCCAGTAGCAAAGCTAGCTATTGAAATAGCTCAGAGTGGTGCCTCAGTGCTCGATTTCGTGCAAGTTGCGAGAAGGCAGAGAATGGAAGGCGTAACAAAGTTACTACGTTGGAGTAAAGCAAGCGCTATGGATGTCTTTGGGAATTACTTTGATGACTGGAGGCTCTACATGCCTGGAATTAGCACTGGCCCAACTGTTTGGGGTGCCCCTGCTGAAGCTCCAGGAACTGGTCTGGCTGCGACTGTCTATGCAACCCGGCATCTCATAGCAAGCGGAAGACCCAGAAGAGGAAGTGGCTCACTGCCTGATGCGATACTTAATAGCTATCTTAAGTCTGGGGGAAAAGTCCGCCTTAACAGTGTTGTTGAAAAACTTATTATCCAACAAAGCCAAGTTCAGGCGGTTCAACTCCAAGACGGAAGTATTTTGGAGGCTCCAACTATCATTGCTGCTTGCGACCCCCATAACGTTCTCGTCAATTGGATTGATGAAGCGCCCATAAAAGCCAAAGCACTAATATCACGCTGGCGAAAAGAACCTGCCCCTGAAGGGTATGAGTCAAAACTTGATGGGATAATCAAAGATTTACCAACCTATAAATTCATGTCTGAGTTCTCAGGGAGTTTTGACCATACAGATTTATCACAGTCAACAGTGATTGTTTCTCCATCACCTGAGAAGCTCAAAGAGGCGCACGTGCTCAAAAACCAAGGAGATATATCAGATCAGCCAACTATGTTAGCTAGCTTCCCCTCAGCTTTAGATCCGGAAATGAGGGCAGATAACGGTTTTCATACTTTTGGGCTAGAGGTCTTATTCACTCCATATTCAATCAGAGGTGGTTGGACCCAATCAAAGCAGCCAGAAACCTGGCTAAAGATCTGGGGTGAACTTATGGAAGGAGATATTCGCTCTGAAATTACCAAATGGCGTTCAATGACTCCAGATGTATACGAGAGAGATTTTTATATGCCAAAAGGTCACAGCCCTGGATACGCAGCTTCTCCATTATCGACACTTATTGGTAAGAGTCCGGAGATAAGTAGATATAAGACACCTATAAATGGCTTGTTTTTAACAGGCGCAGGTACATTCCCAGGCGCTGGAGTGTTCGGTGCGCCTGGAACGAACACAGCAAAAACAGTACTTAAATCACTCAATAGAACTAGCGATGCCACAACTTAGCCTCAACATCATGCCTACCACCTCTGCCAACGAGATCGCAGAACTGGCAGCGTATGCTGAAGATAAGGGTTTCAGCCGATGCTGGGTCTATGACGAAGGGTTAGTTACTCGCGATGTGTATGTAGTCTTGGCAGCTATCGCAGCTAAGACGCAGAATATATTGATTGGACCTGGAATTACCAACGCATATGTTCGCCACCCTGGCGTTACAGCTGCCGCCATAGCAACACTAGATGAATTCAGCAATGGTCGTGCTTTCATAGGTTTAGGCTCAGGTGGTGGGTTAACTTTAGACCCTATGAAAATTACACGTCATAAACCGTTGACTTTGGTGCGGGAAATGGTTGAGGTCCTTCGGTTATTATTTAGTGGCGAGACAGTGACGTATTCCGGCGAAAAACTTTCACTTGGCCCCACAAAGCTATCTTATGGAAATAGAGAAATTGATATTTTCTTAGCTGGCCGTGGACCAAAAATTCTTGAATTAGGTGCTCAAAAGGCTGATGGATTTTATTTAAGTTATATCTATAAAAAGCATCTTCCCAGTGTTATTTCTAAGCTGCGTTCAAAAGAACGACCTGATGGTGAAAGATTGAATATCGTTTATTCAACAATGCTTGTAACTCAGGAACAAGATTTAGAAGATGCTAAATGTCAACTCTCTTTTAGGCTTGTAGATTCCCCTCCTGAAATAAAGGAGGAGATCAGTATGACTGGAGAGGACGAATCACGAATCAAAGAAGCGCTTAAAAGAGGCGGACCCAAGTTAGCTGGAGCATTCGTTAAAGATGAATGGGTAGAAGAATTTGCGCTAGTCGGAGATTTGAAATCATGTAAAGCGGAATTGCTTCAGATCTTCAAACAAGGTGTTGATGAATACCAGCTCCCGGTTTATGAACCAAAATCCGCAACAAATGAGATTGAACAAGTTGCTGGTCTTTTCGAGGGAGAATTTTTTAAGTGTTAGCGACCTTCCCATCGCTTTAAGTCAGAAACCTCAAATCCTAAGTGCTCTAAAGCTCTTCCAACAGAATGATCAATCACATCTTCTAAGCTTTCGGGATTGTTGTAGAAAGCAGGGATAGGCGGGTAAATTACTGCTCCCATTTCTGTCGCTTTTGTCATGAGTCTTAAATGTCCTAAATGAAATGGGGTCTCACGAACCATTAAGATTAAGGGACGTCGCTCCTTAAGAGTTACATCTGCTGCTCGGGAGACAAGGTCGGCGCCAAACGAATTAGCTATCGCAGAAAGTGACTTTATTGAGCATGGAGCGACAATCATGCCGGAGGTCTTGAAAGACCCGCTGGCGATAGAGGCCCCAATGTCGCGTGAACTGTGGACCTCATCAGCTAATTCTTCAATTTCTGAAATACTAAAATTTGTTTCAACCCCGATTGTGCTCTTTGCTGATGGGGTTACCGTGAGGTGTGTTCTCACGTCCTTCATCTCTTTGAGTAACTGTAAAGCCCGAATTCCATAGATTGATCCGCTAGCTCCAGAGATCGCTATCACCACGTGATTTAGGCTCATGTTATTAGCTTTTTAGAAAATTTGATAGGTCAATTGAAGGGTATGCCACGCGTTCTCCGTATTCTCGCCGTTCCCTCTTATACGTTGCATCAATTCCAACTTTTGTACTGATTCCGCGCTTATCAGCCGTAGGGTCCATCTCGTGGCCCTGTGCTTCACTGATCTCGAAAACATCACGTTCCCAATGCACGCGGTTTGTTATTGCCCAAAGCACTTCAGAGGACTCGTGCATGTTGACATCACGGTCGACGACAACCACGTTACGAATATTAATATGAGCTGACATTGCTGCCAGTGCTAAATTTTTCGGAGTGCCAGGATTGTCGCGATCAATTTGGATAACGGCCATAAACCCATTCCCGTAGGGGGGAATAATTACATCTGCATTTGGGTCAATATGGCGAATATGTTTTCGAAGCAGTGGTTCTCTAGGAAGGATATTTCCTATATAAATATGTTCATACCAACCTGGAATTATGGTTTGGTAGATCGGTTTATCTCTGAAAGAAATAGCAGTTACTTCTAATGTTGGAGAGTCCCACATCTCGCCGTGATACCCATGGAACTCAGCCAGTGGTCCCTCAGGAGCTCTCTGTGCTGGTCGTATATGGCCTTCAATAACAATTTCTGAACGGGCTGGTATATCGATATCAACTGTTTTCCCTTTACAGACCTCAATACCTTCCCCGCGAATAGCTCCCGCAATTAATAGCTCATCAACTGAAGTCCTTACTCCTGCCGCAATCATTATTGCTGGGTCAAGGCCAATAGCTAAAGCAACTGGGAAAGGCGCATCTGGGTCAGGTCGAGATTTCATAAAAGTTCCGACATCTCGCCATTCGTTGACGTTAAACCCGAGGAGGTTCTTCTCAAGGACCAGCATTCGATTATAAGAGAGATTCCCTCTTCCAGATATTGGATCTTTAGTGACAGTCACAGCACCTGTGATGAATGATCCACCGTCACCTCTACTGTGTTTAGGAATCGGCAGAACCCCTAAGTCGATCTCATCGCCAGTCAAACAGTTATCATGCCAGTCTGCTTCGTCAATAACTCTCGTTGGAATTCCATTGGTATCTTCAAGAGCTTGCCCCATCACGTCAATGATTGATTTTGGTTCGCATTCTAAAGCTAAAGCTGTCCGTTTATGAGAAGATACTCCGCCTGCGAAAATAGGCATATCAGTTTCTTGTAGGTTAGTAAAAAAGGCAGCACCTCCATCTGTTCTTGCAAGAGAAGCTGTAATATCGGCAATCTGATGATCTATCGAAACTTCGGATGAAATTGTAGCGAGTTGAGCATTTTCTTCAAGTACGTCAATGAATGAGCGCAAATCTTTAATTCTGGTCATGCCTTAGAATACAACCCTAGATAGGGATTACGCATTTTGTACCATAAAATAGGCAGATGGCCGTCTCTGAATCCTCCAAGGTTTCTATACGAAATGCACATGTGATCAATAAAGGAATTGTTGACCTGTCCATTGAAGATGGGAAAATCACCGAATTCTCAGAAGCAGGGCTCAAGCCCCCATTCGAAAAGGAATATGACGTTAATGGTTGGTTACTTCTCCCAGCGATGGCTGAACCACACGCCCATCTAGATAAGGCATTAACAGCAGATATTGTTCCTAATCCATCTGGAGAGTTGATGGGAGCAATTAACGCTTGGATTGCCGCAGCAGAGAAAGGAACATTTACATTTGAGAATACTGTTGAACGAGCCACTCAGGCAATGGAGTTGCTTGTGACACGAGGTGTGACAGCAGTACGTACCCATGTCAACGTTACGGCTGAGATCGGCATCTCATCTCTAGAAGCGCTATCGAAGGCTAAAGAAAAATTTGTTGATGTCTTAGACGTTCAGGTCGTAGCACTCATGAACTCGCCCATGACTGGTTCTGACAGTCAAGGAAATACTAGCGCTTTAAACTCAGCAATCGAATACGGCATTGACCTCGTGGGGGGATGTCCCCATCTTGAACCAGATCCTAAAAAGATGATTTCTTTTATGTTGGGGGTTGCAGAAGAAGCTGGATTAGGAATTGATTTTCACGTAGATGAAACTCTTAATTCCGAGATGTTAACTCTCAGAGAGTTAGCTCTTCAAGTGATTGATACTGGCTTTCCATATCCAGTCTCTGCAAGTCATTGTGTCTCGCTTGGAATGCAGTCTGAAGAAACACAAGCATTGATCTCAAGATTAGTTAGTGACGCTGGTATCAGCGTATTCACGTTACCGCAGACGAATCTTTATCTTCAAGGTCGTGAACACCAGGAAGCTATGCCCAGAGGACTTACAGCAATTAAAGCCCTCATCGACAATAGAGTATTAGTCGCTGCAGGGGCAGATAATGTCCGAGACCCTTTTAATCTTATGGGGCGAAGCGACCCGCTGGAGACAGCAGCGTTAATGGTGATGGCCGGCCACCAAAGCATTGAAGATGCGTTTGAGATGGTAAGCACAAATGCCCGAGAAGCAATGGGACTGTCACCCGCTTCTCTAAGACAGGGAGATTTAGCTGACATGGTAGCTATAAATGCGCCATCACTTGGGGCAGCGATGGCGGATGCACCAATGAGTCGTCGAGTTTTCAAAGCAGGCAAACTTGTTGCTTCCTCTGATCAGCACTCCACCTTGCACAAAAGTCTATGAAAAATGCTCCATTATTATTAACTGATTTAGTAATAAGTCCCTTTGGTGCAAGTGCAAATGAAATCATTGAGGTTGCTAAATGCGCTGATGAAAGCGGGTTTAACGGTGTTTGGGTTTTAGACCATTTCAGTGGAAAAGTTGTCAATCGAAGTTGGTCTCATGAGCCCTTTACAATTTTAGGAGCTATCGCAGCGGTCACTAGTAGAGTGAACGTTGGTCCCTTGGTGGCAAATATGGTCAACCGTAATCCAGTCTTACTTGCATCATCATTTTCTTCACTGCAATCACTTGCTAACGGAAGAGCCGTTCTGGGACTAGGCACTGGTGCTCCCCCTGGTACGAAATTTGCTCTTGAACAAGAAATGATCGGACGAGAATTAGAACACGAAGGAAGTAAACGGTTAAAGCGTTTAGCTGAAACGATAACTTCTTTGCGTTCAATCTGGAATGGGGATTCAGTATTTCAAGGGGAATATTTTGCATTCAACGAATTAGAAAGTGTTGTACAACCTGACACGGATTTACAGATAATAGTTGGAGCAAACGGAAAGGCAATGATTGAGTTCGCTGCAGAATATGCTGATGGAGTTAATATTCGCGTAGGTCCATCAATCGAGAATTTAATTGATTTAGCTGTGAGCTTAGCTTCCAATGCAGAATTCGAGATAAGCGTTCATGAAGATTTTGATTATAACCATCCGTACGGTGGTGAATTTGAGAAATGGATGCAGCTGGGCGTAAGTAGAAGGGCATGCATGGTTAATGCCCCTTTTGATCTTCTTAGAATTGCCGAGATAGGAGAGCGCCTCCACGGAGTATCTGACTGAAGTAATGAGTAAGTGTGATGTTGTTAAACTAACCCTGCTCTGTCTGACCATTTCCCAATGATTTTATTTTGAAGCCATGTAAAGAGAAGAAATACAGCCACACCAAGTCCGGCTGAAAGGATAACAGAAGTAAGTAACTCTTCTCCTTCCAGACGACTAGAAAATCTTCTGATCAACTGACCTAAGCCCACCTCGCCTCGCCCAAAGAAAAAATCTCCTACGATTGCACCAACAACTGAGAGTCCAGCTGAGATCCTTAGCCCAGCAAACAAAGCTGGTAAAGCAGCAGGGAACATAAGCTTTTTTAGTCTTGTTATTCGATTCACATGGTGAAGTGTGAATAGGTCATGCATCCCTTTTTCAGCAGACTGAAGCCCAAACAAGGTGTTTACAATAATAGGGAACAACGCAATTATTATGCAGACGACGACTCTTGAAGTTTGCCCAGTTCCCCACCAAAATGATATCAGTGGCACGACAGCCAGGATCGGGACTGCTTGGAGGGTTACAAGAAATGGGAAAAGGGCTTTCTCTACTGACACTGCTTGGCTCATCAAAACTGCTAAGAAGAGGCCAATTAGAATCGCGAAGAATAAACCTATTCCTGCAACTTTTGTTGAAGACCATAATGATTGGAGCATCTCAGACATTCCGCCTGTTCCTCCCCAATCAAGAAATCCTTCTGTCAATACTTTATCGGGAGGTCTGAGAAGGAATCGACGGTTTTCAGCGAGCATGATGTATGAAATGAAATACCATGCTCCGATTACCAAAGACCCGAAAAGTATCGGGGGGAAAAGATTAAGTGCTATTCCTTTGGGTTTACTTGCCCCCACTGCTTTAGGTGGAGCAGATTCTGTAGTCGTATCGGTCATGAGTGCCCTCCTCGAAGCTCCTTAGATACTTCACCTGAAATTCTTGCGAATTCTGCATCAAATCGTAAATCTGGTTTTCTTGGATAATCAAAAGGAATATCAAATGAGGCAACGATATTTCCTGGCCTTGCTGACATTACTAATACCTTAGTGGACATAAATACTGCCTCGGTAATTGAGTGCGTAATGAACAAGCCAGCGAAACCTTCTTGAAGAAAAAGCTGTTGAGTTTCTTCATTAAGATGTTCCCGTGTTATTTCGTCGACAGCTCCAAAAGGTTCATCGAACAAAAAAACTGGAGGCTTGAGTGTTAGGGTTCTCGCTAACGATGCTCGCATTTTCATACCTCCAGACAAGGATTTAGGGTAGTGATTTTGGAAGCCCTCTAAACCCACAAGATCAATTGATGCTTTAGCGAGTTCTCGCCGTTCCGATTTTCCCATCCCGTGAAGTTCACATAGAAGTTCGACATTCTCAAGCACTGTTCGCCAAGGTAATAAGGTTGCGTCTTGAAATACGTAACCCAGCCTATCCCTATCAACAACAACGCTGCCAGCCGTCGGTTCCAGAAGCCCTGATGCAATTTTCAATAGTGTGGACTTTCCACAACCAGATGGCCCGACAACAGTAGTGAATTCACCCTTGTCTACTGAAAATGAAATATTCTGCAGTGTCTCTGTTCCATCTGGGAATATCATCCCTATATCATCGAACTCTAGAGCAGGGCTTTCTTTGTCGGCCATTATAGTTCCTTTTTTAATGCGTAACTTACGAAAGATTACATCGTGTTTTGTTGTTTAGCGAACTTAAACCCGATAGATCGCATGTATTTATAAACCTGATTCTTCGGTCATTGAAGAATCGTGTACTCTCCTGTTATGATAATTGAATTTTTGACATTCAATGTTCCGCTTTCAAAACAGGATGAGTGGAAGGCGCTTGACGAAACTGTGTGGACGAATTTTCTATCCAACCAAGACGGATTTGTAAAAAAAGAACTTTGGTTATCCCATAGCGATTCAGAAAAGTTTCATGCCGTTATTTGGTGGAAAGATAAAGAGTCCTGGAAGGCAATAACTGAAGAACAGATAATGACAGTAGATAAGCAGATGGGAGATTGCCTCATCGAACCAGAACTACATGAATTTGTTGTAATCGCTGACTCCCAATAGGGCATATGCGTAACCTATGAGCTAGTATTTTCCAGAGGTTCATATGAAGACTGGTATATTTTTATTCGGTGGAGTTGAGATGGATGATGCAGGGGCAGGGCTACCAGCTCCTACAGATAGAAGGTATGGCCCAAAGGAGATTTGGTACGCTACCGAACGAATTCTTGACATGGGTGTTCTATCAGATCAATTAGGTTTTGATTCCTACTGGCTAACTGAGCATCATTTTCAGTACGAGGGATATGAAGTAGTTCCTAACGGAATGATGCTTGGTGGAATACTCGCAGAACGGACTAAAAATATCCAAATAGGTATGATGTTCAATGTTGTTGGACAATGGCATCCTTTGAAACTCGCAGAAGACTTTGCAACTATGCACAACATATCAGGTGGCCGAGGAGCGCTCGGAATTGCACGCGGTACTGTGCCGCGTGAAGCAGAGAATCTTGGTTCAAAAATAGGCTCATATGACAATCCGGATAGCATCGAAGCTGATGAATTTAATAGAAAACAATTTGAAGAGGCTGTTGAAGTAATCCGGCTAGCACTGGACAATGAAACATTTAGCTACAAAGGAGATATTTACACCTTCCCGGTCCCGGGTATACCTGATAGAGGAGGGTTTGTTGAAGATCTAACTTTAGTGCCACGTCCTTTATACCCCTATGAGATATGGCAAGCAATAACCTCTCCGCCCACACTTGAAACTGTTCCGAGAAATGGATGGGGTGGAGTCATGTGGCTAAAACATTATGATTTCATGAAACAATTTTGGGAGAAGTACGCCATGATTTATGAAGAGTCGCACGGTGTTGCGTTGGCCCCTGGAGAGAAAAGGAAGCTGGTCCTTTGTACATGTGTTGAAGATACGAAGGAATTGGCTGTTGAATCGGTTCGTAATGGTCACGATGAGATGTGGAAATTTTTAGGCCCTTATGGCTGGAGTAAGGGTTACATGGGACCTGATGGAGGACCAGCACAATCAGGGCTAATTCCTACTCTTGAAGAATCTATTGATAATAAGGTCTGGATCGTAGGTAGCCCAGATGACGTAGCAGAACAAATTCAGTGGTACTGCGATTATCTAGGAGGGGTTGAAGATCTTGTTCTATTCCCTGCTATGCCAGGAGACCGATATTCCAAAGTAGAGGAACAACTACATCGGTTAGCCGAAGAAGTCATGCCACAATTGTAGTGATCCAAATATAAGTTGTAGCGAAGAAGGAATTTGCCTCATGGATGTATTAGTCGTGCAATCTCACCCAAGCAGAACTAGTTATAACGAAGCTATTCTCGAAACAGTGCTTTCATCTCTTGAGTGTCTGAGTAATATTAAGACAACGCTTATACGTCTCGGCAAAAAAAATATAGATGAAGGGACAGTTGAGCGAAAGCCGGCCATTGTGATATTCATATACCCAACATGGTGGGGAGGGTATCCTGCTTCTCTAACCAATTGGATACAGGAAGTATTTTTTAAAAACACACACTTATTTAAAGATGTCAGGACAATCGTATCCATCACAACGCATGGCTCAAGTAAATTCATTAATCTATTGCAGGGGGAGTGGGGAAGGTCGTATACAGAAAATAGATTAGCTAAGATTTGCAATAACAGCGTGAAGTTGGAATGGATCTCTCTTTACAAAATTGATAGGTGCACTCACAATGAACTAGAGAACTATCTCGCCAAAGTTAAAAGCGATGTGACGGAATTTATCGCTGGCTAAAGCGTCTACCTTTCATTAAATTATCCCTTGCCACTATTCCAAATGAATCCAGATCGTGGAGGAGCGAAAGCGAAGACCTGCACCTTAATCCGGCGTTCATTCGAATAGCTCTTAATAAAGACTTACTAGGGTCCGATCTGGTCATTCTCTTCATGTTTGGCTGGGTAAGTGCAAGGAAATGGATATGTCGTAAATTTTTTAAAGCGCCTTGTACTCGCCCGCTTTCAGTAAAGGTGAACGAAACCCCAGGAATAAATATGCGTTCGAACCAGCTTTTTACGATTGCAGGGAAAAGATCATTGATAAGTGGATAGCACAGTATTAAACCATCGGTAGCTTTTACTAACTCAGCAGACGTCTTCTGAGAAGGTGACACTAAATTATTATCAAGATGGTACGCCTCTCGCTCGCGCTCCGACATGAAGTCTCCGAAACCTTCTTTCGCTAAATTCAGATTTGAAATTTTAACTGGTAACTGAGCTAAGGACTCAGAAATACCCAGTATTGGAACATCTGAATCTTCAAAGGCATTTACTATTAAAAGTCTCATCTACTAACTATTTCATACTTTCAAGAAGTCTAGAAAAATTGTCTATAACTTGAATCAAATGATCTTGCATGTAATGTCAGTCCATGGCACAAAGAATGGGACTTTATCTCCAAGACAAGCATGATATAAAATATGAACTCCAGATAGCGCAATATGCAGAAGAAAAAGGTTTTTCAGAGATCTGGCAGGCGGACACCAGACTGGCGCGTGATTGCATCGTTATGATGAGCGCATTGTTGACGCATACATCCCGAATAAAGATTGGTAGTGGTGTGTTGCCAATTTACACTCGTAATCCAGCGGTTATTGCTGCTTCTTGGAGCACTATGTGGGAACTAGCAGGTTTGACGCCCGATGGAGAGAGCAGAGTCATGTTAGGTCTTGGGGCGTGGTGGGAACCCATAGCTTCCAGAGTTGGAGCAGACCGTAGATCTCCTTTGAAAGCAATGCGCGAAAATATTGAGGCTATTCGGGCATTGTTCTCTATGGAAGAGACAAACTATGAGGGGGAATTCGTTAAATTAGACAATGTTAAATTAGACGTTGCATACGGATCCACTGAACCAAGAAATATACCGATATACATCGGAGCAACGGGCCCTAAGATGCTGCAATTAAGTGGCGAAATTTGTGATGGGCCAGTGCTCAACTATGTTGTGTCAACTGAGTATATAAAGGATGCAGTATCCCAAGTTGAGATTGGTGCACAGAGAAGTGGTAGAGAGATCTCTGGAATAGACAGGCCTGAATTGCTGGCTTGTTCTTTATCAGATGATGACCCCGAAGCTGCGATCATGATGGGGAAGTCACTTGTTGCCTATTATCTCGGTACAGAGCCCCACATAATGAAAGCCTCAGGAGCTGATCCTGGTCTTGTAGAGAAAGTCAAAGAAATAGTCGGTTGGCCAGCGACAGAGGAGGATTATAAGAGAGCTGCACACTTAATCCCTGATGATCTAGTTAGGAAATTGATGGCTGTCGGGACTTCAAGCGAGTGTAGGGATAAGGTTTCCGAATTCATAGAAGCAGGAGTTACTTGCCCTATTCTGTACCCGATCATGGATGATATTGAACCGGTTATTGATTCATTTTCGGATTGGGAAGTCGGAAGGTAATATGTCTTCGAGCAGTTTATTAGGTGTTGATATTCTGATTGAGAAAACCGCTGTTCTTCTTCTCGACGATGAATTTACAGTCTTGGATCCTGGTTGGGTGGCTGTCATTGGAGATGTAATCAAGGAAGTCGGTTCAGGGACCCCTCCAGTGGGTGTTCGTGATGTTGCTGAAACTGTTATTGATGGGTCGGGAACTGTAACAATGCCTGGCATGGTTAACGCCCATACTCATTTGTTCCAAACTTTCTTTCGGGGACTGGGTGACGATAAATCACTTTTAGATTGGCTCGAACATTGTATTTGGCCAGGTGCTGTGCACTTAGACGCACAGACTGCGAAGCTGGCAGCGATGGTTGGACTAATTGAGAATTTACGAACAGGTGCCACATCTGTCATTGACCATCAATATATTCATATCGATGAGAGTATTGACGACGCAATCTGTGAAGCTGCTGATGAGATTGGAGTGCGTTTTCTTCTTGCACGCGGCTGGGCAGATCGAAATTACGAGCCCTTATTAACTGAAACTCACGAGCAGGTAATTGAAAGAACACGAACAGTTCGCAATAAATGGCAGGGCAACAATGCTGATCGTATCACGATAGAGCTCGCACCTTTAATCCCATGGGGGTGTAGCGATGAAGCTATGTCGCAAACGATAAGTGAGTCACGTTCGTGGGGAGCTGGAACTCACATACATTGTGCTGAAACTCATACCGAGGTTGAAATGAGCATTGATGAGCGGGGGTTACGTCATGTTGAATGGCTGTCGCAATTGGGGGCATTGGGTCCAGGTACTCAACTGGCCCACAGTGTTTGGTTAGATGATAATGAGCTAGACCTTATTGCTGAAAGCGGGTCAATAGTAGTTCACTGCCCCGTAAGTAATATGTATCTAGCCTCCGGAGTTCCGAGAATTCTGGACATGATTGATATGAAAATTCCAGTTGCTCTTGCAAGCGACGGGCCAGGAAGCAATAACCGTCAAGACATGTTTGAAGCGCTTAAAGCAACAATCTTGTTACAAAAGGTCCACAATCTGAACCCGACTGCTCTTCAACCTGAGGATGCGTTAACGATGGCGTGCCGTGGAGGAGCGCGAGCGCTAGGGAAAGAAAAGCAAATCGGGCAAATCTCATCGGGTTATAAGGCTGATTTAGTCGTTGTTGACCTTGAAACCGTTTTCACAGCGCCAGTTCACAGCATTGCGAGTTCATTGGTCTATTGTGCATCGCCATCCCAAGTACGGCATGTAATTGTCGACGGTCAACTGTTGATTAAAGACTCGACACTGCTGGGATTGAATGAATTGGACATTCTTGGGCAAGCTAATGAGGCTGCCCAGAAGTTATTTACTAAAGCCGGCATAGAGTCTCGACTAACTAGAATCTCTGAAGCTACTAGTTAGTTGCACCGATTACAGGACGTACTTCTTTCACAACTCGTTCTTCAGGAGAAGAGAAACTCCAAACGACGTCGTCATCACTCTCTTCATCATTTTCGCTGTTTTCTGCTAAAGCGCCTCCCGCATCGGTAACCGAAACAACTTCAGTGATATCCTGATCGCTCGTCTCTGAGTTCGTTGAGGATTTTGAAGGTTCTTCAGCAAAAGTTTTCTCCTCGCTAGTCTCATGTTCTAGCTCAGTTGTGTCCGATTGTGTATCTTTAGTAAAGTGCGAAAGATAAATAGGATTGTTTGATCTTGGATATCCTGGGATGGATCCGGTGATGATCCTAACCCTACTTTCAGATGACCCAAGACGTTCTTGAATAACATCAGCGAGCTCCCTCATTTTCGCTGTTGCCTCGCACTGGATCAGGATTTGACATGTGAACTTACCTGTTACGAGGGCAATATCACATACATCATCTATGTCTTCTAATGCGGTTGCGATCCGTTCAGCCTTTGATCCGTTCGGGAGGACGACATCTACATAGCCTTTGGGAAGTAACTCGTCTCTGTAATTCGCTAACTCAATTGTGAAGCGGCTAATAATGCCTGACTCTATCAGATTATTCACTCTCACGCGAGTAGCTGAATGGCTTCTACCGATTGCCTTTGATATTTCGGTGACAGTGCGGCGAGAATCTTCTTTTAACTGCATGAGGATTTCTTGGTCTAATTCATCCATAGAGCGATTATAGCTATTTATTATTTTAATTGTGTTGATATTCAATTAAATTCACAAATTCGCAAGGATCTTAAATATCTGAAAATGACAACCAAGCAGCTTTTGAATTCGAAAAAGCGATTTTAGTCTCTAAACTGCAACTATTCTCGACCCGCAGCATACAAATAAGACAGTTTGTTATAAAGACAGAACATTGATTCCCCCTATTTCATACAAGCCGTATTTCTTTTAACCATTTTCGCTGTCTTAATAGCCAACTTCTTATTCTTTGTAAAATCTCGAAGTGATTTTTGTTGTTGTAGTTTTTTTCCATCAAAAAGTCAATTTTAATTGTTACGTTATTCAATTCATTTCCTTGCAAGGATGACTGGACTGAATGAAGCTAACAAATTCTAAAACAAAACAGTTGCGCAAATCGCAGGTAGCTCATTTTAGAGATGTTAATTCTCGACGTCCAAACTTATGGAAAAAAGTAATTGCTTTCGGAATTTTTGCTGTAATTCCAGTACTTTTCACCCAAAAAGCGGTTTTCGCTGAAGGCGAAGGCTTCACAATTGCCGAAACTTCAGGCTCAACGTCTGTAGATGAATCAGGTACAAGTGATATTTTCACTATTGTGCTGGATGTCCAGCCAGCCTCTGATGTTACCTTTTCAATCTCTGACGGAAGCTCTGACGAAACGTCAATTTCGCCGACCACCGTAACCTTTACCAACAGCAACTGGGATACAGCCCAAACAGTGACAGTCACAGGAAGCGACGATGACCTCATTGATGGATCTCAAACGTCGACTATAACGATTTCTGTCGTTGATGAGATATCTGATAATGCATACGACTCTGTAGCAGATCAAACTTTGTCTGTAACTACAACTGATGATGACGCGGCAGGGTTTACCATTACTGAGACTCTCGGTGGTACAGAAGTAGATGAAACAGGAACTACGGATAATATTTCTGTAGTCCTAAATGCTGAACCTGCATCTGACGTTGTTATTTCAGTCACTTCCTCAGATACCGGGGAGGTAACTATCTCCTCAACAACTCCTCTCACCTTTACTGCAGCTAATTGGAGCATTGCGCAAACGGTGACTCTCACAGGGGCTAATGATGACCTGGTTGACGGATCCCAAACATCCACAGTCACTCTTTCTGTAGACGATGGAAGCTCTGACGACGATTTTGACGGTATAGCAGACCAGACAGTATCTGTAACAACAACTGATAGTGACGTGGCTGGATTTACAGTTATCGAGTCAGGCGGAACAACTACGGTAGCCGAAGACGGTACCACAACAGACGACTTTACTGTCGTTCTTGATGCGCAACCTATTTCCGATGTCGTTATTTCAGTCACCTCCTTAGACACCGGTGAAGTAACTGTCTCACCCGCAACCTTGACATTCACATCCGGAAATTGGGATAGTTCTCAGACAGTAACGGTCACCGGTGTCGATGATTCCTTAATTGACGGTTCACAAACAACTACTGTCACCATGGCAGTCGTTGATGAAAGCTCAAACGATAGTTTCGATAGTCTCGCCGATCAGACAGTTTCAGTTTCAACTGCTGATGATGATACGGCCGGATTTACCGTTACCCAGACTGATGGGTCGTCCAGTGTGACCGAAGGAGGGTCCACGGACCTCTTTACCGTGGTTTTGGACGCTCAACCAACCTCAGACGTGGTCATAACAGTTGCCT
>DDNP01000012.1:0-284 GCA_002341185.1 Candidatus Neomicrothrix sp. UBA2517
ATCGCTTGTAAGCCTAAGCATCGGATTTACCTCATGCGTATCAAGATCAAGTAACTGTTGATAGGTCAGATCTTTTGATTGCGACTCTGCAAGTGTCATAATATTTTCCTTGTTCTGTTATCTGTGTCTCTAAATCGATTTTCGCCTCGTTCGCTTCCTAGCCATCCACATAGATGAGCGTCCGCCGCTTTTAGATCTCCTGAAATCCACTGCCCACCAAAAGTAAAGACTCCCGAAGAAGCATCGCCGGTGACAATAACATTTTGTCCGTCATTACTTACTTC
>DDNP01000012.1:666-5999 GCA_002341185.1 Candidatus Neomicrothrix sp. UBA2517
TGATCTTATCCTTTTGCTCTAACCAATACTATTTAAGCCGCCGTGAGTCCTCCGTCAACAGAGAGAATTGAACCGGTGCAACGAGATGCCTCATCAGAAGCCATCCAACAAATAGCATTTGCAGCAGTTTCTGGTTCTGCCATTCCACGAAACCCGGTATATGGCTGCATTAAAGAATAATCTATTCCTTCAGGAACATGGTAATTCTCTGTCATCCCTGTCTTCATTCCACCTGGAGCAATAGCGTTCACTCGTAAATCAGTCTTGATATATTCCATTGCAAGCGCTCGCGTCATGTTAATGACAGCACCCTTCGCCGCACAGTAAGGCACAGTGTACGCCTGACCCATGAAACCAGCATTCGATGCGACGTTCACAATATTTCCACTTGTTTCTAGGAGATGAGGAATAGCCGCCTGCGTGATCCAAAACATTCCATCTAAATTAACTCCCATAATGAGCCGCCAAGTTGCTTCGTCAACATCAGTCGCATGGTGAGAGCGAACAACACCTGCAACATTTGCGACAATATCTAATTTTCCGAATATATCAACACATTCAGAAACAGCTGCTTGTGCTGACTCTCGGTCACTAATATCGCAGACTGCAGCCTTAAAAGCTTGGCCAAGTTCCTGCGCAACCTTATCTAGCCCTTCGCCATTAATATCTATTCCATATACGTCTGCCCCTTCGGCAACCATTTGACGCGCTGTTGCCCTCCCAACACCAGACGCAGCTCCGGTCACAAGCGCAACTTTGCCTTCAAATTTCGCCACATTTCCTCCATTTACTTAACTACCACTCTTACTTTAACCCGAATAATCCCCTTAGGAAATATTGTGAACAACGATGAACTTTTCCGATCTCATATATTGTGAGGTTTGCATTGATGCTCGGTTTAAGCGAAGCTACTCATAAGATCAGTGAGGAATTGCAGTGACGATAATCTATAAAAGCCCATTACCCGATATAGAAATTGCAGATGTTTCCATAACAGATTATGTGCTTAGGAAAGCTGATGACTTACCTGACAAACCGGCTTTCATTGATGGCGGAGCCGGAAGGGTAATCACTTTTGCACAGTTGAAAGATCAAATTCGCCGGTTCGCCGGTGGGCTTTCCAACCGTGGTTTTGGAGTTGGGTCAACGCTGGCATTGGTAGCACCAAATATTCCAGAATATGCAGTGGTGTTCCATGGGTGCGGTGTTGCCGGTGGAACTGTCACTACAGTAAATCCAACTTATGGAGCGGAAGAAATCCGATTTCAATTAATTGATGCGTCGGCTACGGTTCTCGTCACGATTGAGGCAGCAATGCCGATAGCCCTTGAAGCAATTGAGGGAACAGACGTGCAAGAAATCATCGTCATAGGTGAACACGAAAATGCCACCTCGTTCTCGGAAGTTATTCAAGCAGAACCTATTGATCAAGTTGATGTTGATCTTGAGAACCACCATGTTGTTCTCCCTTACTCGTCAGGGACCACAGGTCTGCCAAAAGGGGTAATGCTTACCCATAGGAATCTTGTCGCTAATCTATGCCAATGCGAATCTGCAATTCCTTATGATCAAGATTCATCAGGGTTAGCTGTTCTCCCTTTCTTCCATATTTATGGAATGCAGGTTCTGATGAACGGTCTATTGGCCAATGGATGCACTGTAATTTCAATGCCTCGGTTTGATCTCGTCCAAGCACTTGAATTGATTCAGGAGCATAAAATCACCCATTTTTTTGCTGTTCCGCCAATGATTTTAGCTCTTGCTAAACAACCCATTATTGATAACTATGATCTGTCATCTCTTGAAATGGTCATGTCAGGGGCTGCGCCTCTCGGAGCAGAATTATCTGAAGAAGCAGCAACTCGTATTAAATGTGATGTCATTCAAGGTTATGGGATGACCGAATTAAGTCCGGTATCTCACATGACTCCACCGGGACAGTACCGACCCGGTTCAGTTGGAGTTACCGTACCCAACTCAGAGTGTCGAATTGTTGATCCTGAAACAGGAGAAGACAAAGGTTTTGATGAGGAGGGAGAGCTTTGGGTAAGAGGGCCAATGGTGATGGCAGGTTATTTAAACAACCCTGAGGCGACTGAAGAGACTATCGATCGCGACGGGTGGCTTCACACTGGCGATGTTGCAGTTATAGACGAATTTGAACATATCTATATTGTTGATCGAGTGAAAGAACTTATTAAGTACAAGGGGTTTCAGGTTCCGCCTGCAGAATTAGAGGCACTTATTATCTCCCATCCCGCTGTCGCAGACGTGGCCGTTATCGGAATTCCCGATGATGAGGCCGGAGAACTCCCTAAGGCTTTCGTGACGCTTAAACCTGAAATGGAAGTTACAGGACCAGAGATCCAAGAATTTGTTGCAGCTAAAGTAGCGACATATAAGCAAATACAAATGGTTGAATTCATTGATGAGATCCCAAAATCTGCAAGTGGGAAAATACTTCGCCGATTCCTTAGAGACCGAACCTAACCGTGGGCAAGACATGCATCGTTACCGGTGCTAATTCTGGGATTGGACGCTCAACGGCAATCATTCTCGCCAAATCAGGGTACGAAGTATTCGCCACCATGCGTTTCTTAGATAGAGGCACAAAACTGAGAGAAATTGCACAGGATATGAATCTCCGCATGCATGAGATTGAGCTGGATGTCTCAGACACTAATTCCGTAAATCAGGGAATTAACGAAATCCTGAGCCAGACTGACACAATTGATATTCTTATTAACAATGCTGGTGTTGGCGCAAACGCAGTAATTGAGGATATTGATATCGAGTCAGACAAAGCCGTCTTTGAGACAAACTTTTGGGGCGCAATTCGATGTATTCAAGCAGTTCTGCCAACCATGCGTGAGCAAAAATCTGGTCATATAGTCCAAATTTCTTCAATAGCTGGCCGAGTAGGCTTGCCAGCTCAACCTATCTACTCTGCTTCTAAATGGGCGCTTGAAGGCCTAAGCGAAAATCTCGCACACGATTTGTCTCCATTTGGAATTAGAGTCTCATTGATTGAACCTGGAGTTACCAGGACTGCAATCCTTGGGAAAAATAATACTGTCCCCGAAAACCCTGACTACGAAAGTACCTACGCACGGATGCTAGATATGTATATGGAAGGTATTGAAGCTAACGTTCGGCCCGAGGAAGTGTCTAAAACGATTCTTGATTGCATTGAATCAACTAGCCAACAGATGCGGTGGCCCGTTGCTTGGGGAGCTGAGTCAATGATCAATGCCCGACAAGATGGCTCAATTTCAGATCAAGAATGGGCCCAACTCGGGTCTCTGGTAGATGACCAGCAAGAATGGATGGCATCTTTTAAAAGAGCGTTCAATCTATAGATCAATTTCAACTTATCTCTGACAACTACCTATCCCCAGCAAGTAGTAATATGTAACATAAGAGGTGACCATGAAATCCCGATTCCAATCAATCACGTTATGTATGGCCGTCGTGGCTATTATCCCAATTTCGTCAGCGTGCGGTGGGAGTTCAAATTCTGATATTGAAACCAATCTACGAGCCCAACTTTCAGAAACTCAATCGCAACTAGAGCAAGCTCAAGATCTAATAACAAGGCTTCAAGATCAAATTGGAGTACTTGAAATCCCCATTGAGACTGAGGTGACTGAGACCGAAACTGAAGAACTAGATACAACCGAAGAAAATATAGAGGATGCGCCCGAGGTAAGCGAAGCAGAGACTCAAGCGATACTTACTGCCGAGTACCAGTGGCTAGTCCAGAGTGATAACACCATTAAGTTACAAGAACTTCTCGGCATTGAAGCTGATGGATGGTACGGAAATGGAACGCGAACGTCACATATTGCAGCATTGGAGAATTTGAATCTTCCTATAAGCGGGGTCCCTGATGTTCCATGCGCTGCCCAAGCTGACATCACTGAAGAAGTCGGAGAAATCGAATCTGAAACTAGCAGCATTGAAGTTGACCTAGATGGTGACGGATCCAGCGACGAAGCAAAAATCGTAACAATAAGTGATCGTAAATACGTGATTGCAGAAACCAGTTATAGTAGTTCCTCAATCTGGAAAGAATTCGGGGAATGGGAGCCCTATAGCGCTTCTGAAGTTGCAGTAACAGCTGAATTTGGCACGGACGTCAATGAAGATGGCAACAGCGAATTATGGGTCAAGGTTAATCCACTGACAGGGCCTGCCGGCGGCGCAAAAGAACATTACGTGTATGTCTTCGACTCCTGTGAACTTCAAGTAGTTAAGGATGCAGAAGCTGCTCCTTATGCTTTCCTTCGTGGAAATACTGTCTCGGGAGAGACCTTTTACATTGACTGCGTTACCGATGATGATAAATCGCTTCTGGTTTATCATGAGGATTATCGAATAGGTGAGCCTGGCGATTTTGTATGGGCATATGTACCTACGGCCCTGCATTTGGTAGGAACGACTTTCGAGGAAGTAGTTTCTTCATCTTTTGAAGATGAGATTTCTCCAGCTCCAGATCCTTTGCCAACAGATAACTGCCCCAAATATTCATAGAGTCAAGAAACGACACGCTCTCGCCCGGTATGGGACCTCATAAATTTCATTTTGTCCTACACAGGTGACACAATGTAATTATGGGAATAATTATTGGTCTTCTTATAGGGCTCGCAGTCGGTGGTTTAGTATTAATTTTAAATAAATCAAAGACTGAAAGTAGCCAACCTAGTTCTTCAGGTTTGAATGAAGCTGAATTACTCGTTTTGAAATCAGTCATACGAGATGAAGTAACGCAGGCTACGCAATCAGCAATGCAGGTAACGTCTGACGGCACCGAAAAGTTCTTCACAGCACAAGCTGCAACACTGGAAGAAAAGACCAAAAGCCTCCTTACCCCGGCTGAAACTATTTTGAAAGCTCTTGATGACCGAGTTGAGAAATTAACGACTTCTTATGACACTCATCAAGGAAAAGTTTCGAGGTTAACTGAAGAAATGATGGGAATGAATACTGCAGCAAACAAGATGGTCCAAGCAATGCACTCTCCAGTTTCACGAGGGAAATGGGGAGAAAATTCCTTAAGGAACATTATTGAAACAGCTGGAATGCTTCCGTATTCTGATTTCACTGAACAAACAACTGGTGAGGTAGAAGGTAGAGTTCTTCGCCCAGATGTAGTAATAAACCTGCCAAACCAGGGATCCCTTGCTGTCGATGCTAAAGCACCCGAATTCGCAGAGGCATATGAAAAGATGATTGCATCAGAATCTATTGAAGAACAACAAAAACTTTTATCTGATCATGTCAAATCCATGCGGGCGCATGTCAAAACCCTTCAACGTAAGGAATATTGGAAC
>DDNP01000015.1:0-5943 GCA_002341185.1 Candidatus Neomicrothrix sp. UBA2517
TCTTGAATCATTAAAAAAACTGCCTTTGGGAAGGGGAGGAGAACCGGAAGAGATAGTTGGAGCAGCATTATATTTCGCAAGCGAGGCGAGTTCCTTTACAACAGGAGCTGTCTTGAAGATCGATGGTGGGTCAGTTGCATCAACCTCATAATTAAAGTTTCTTTGGGCGGTTCACAAAACGCTTTGCTTCTGGTGAGAAAAACCACCCCCCTCCAGCGTGCGTACCGCCATCTACTGGAATATTGTGACCTGTTACAAAAGATGAGAAGTCACTTGCTAAAAATAAAGCTACGCGTGCTTGATCTTCAGGCCAACCTAACCTGCCGACGGGAGCCCACGATTCCCATAAGTTTTCAACATCTTCGTAACCAGAAATATAATCAACCTGTTTTGTTTGAGTAATATCAACACCCATACCGTTGACTCTGATTCCATTCCTCCCATAACTAGCGGCGAGGCACGTAGAAAAATGGTTAACAGCAGCTTTCATAGCTCCATACACGGGATCACCTGGGTAGGCTCTCATCCCTTCAACAGAATGCACATTGATTATCGATCCACCTCCTGAGTCAATCATGGGTTGGAGGAACGCGTGAGTTACAAGAAAAACATGATGAAGATTAATGTCGTACATCTTTTTCCAAGATTCTGGAGACGAATCAAGAAATCTAACAAGTGGACGATAGTCCCCAACATTGTTTACCAAAACATCAATAGAGCCATGTCGCTCAATAACTGATTGTCGAAACTCTTCAACATGCTTTTCGTCTGTGACGTCAGCAATGTGCCCATGTGCGTGACCACCAAGGGCACGTATACCCTCAACGGTTTCATTTAACAATGAATCATCATGGTCCACTATTTCTACGATTGCTCCATGAGCAGCAAACAGTGAACTAATCCCTTTCCCGATTCCATCAGCTCCGCCAGTAACTACTGCAATTTTGCCACCCAATAAATTAGACCAATCTTCTATCACGGGGACATTGTCAACATTTTGTGATGTCACTGGTGCCTCCTGAAATTATCCGAGGGGAAATACGACATCGGGAAGAGGGTGACGATAAAGTTTTGCAGCGTTTTCAGAACACATCATCCGTAACTCGTCTGCTGGAATATGCCCCCACACGTCATGAATCACTTTTTGCGTATGTGGCCATGTCCCATCGCCGTGTGGATAGTCAGTTTCAACACAAATATTTTCCACTCCAATTACGTCACGAGTATCTATTGTTGACGGGTCATCTAATGTACAGAACCAAAAGTTTCGACGTAAAACATCGGCTGGGCGTTCATCCCAACCCAATCCATATCCAGATCGATCAATAATATTATCTAAACGGTCAATCAACATAGCGACCCAACCAATGCCGCCTTCAGACATAGCAATTTTTAAATTTGGAAAACGAACAGGGTACTCGCTCCATAACCAATGGGCGCAGGCTCCTAGTGATAACTGACCAAATAAGGTTGCCCCAATTTGTAAAGCAGGCGCTCCAGGAGCAAAAGGAGTCATCCCAGAACTTCCAACATGAAGAGAAATAACCGTTTCTGTTTCTTCACAGGCCTGCATGATTGGATCCCAGAAGTCCCTTTCCCACAGGTTCGGGAATCCAACATTGTGAGGCATTTCCGGAAGAGTAACGGAAACAAACCCACGTTCGGCGTTTCTTCGAATCTCGCGAACTGCTTCAGCGCTATCCCCTAAGTATGTAATTCCGCCCGGAATGACTCGTTCCGGGTATTTGGAATACCATTCGGTAAAGAGCCAATCATTCCACGCGCGAACAGCATCAATACCAACTTCACGGTTTGAAGCTTTAGCGAAAACAGTTCCGCAGAACCCAGTTATTTGTGATGGGAAATTAAGCATTGCCCAAATCCCACCCAAATCCATATCTTTAATACGAGCATCAATGTCATAACAACCTGGTCGCATCTGATCAAACCTAAAAGGTTCTAAACTAACCGTTTCAGGTTTTCGTCCTGCGACAGCGTTCATTCCCACCTGACTGTACGTTGCGCCTTCGAATTCCCATACCTGATGTCCATTCTCTGTCTCAATCAGTTGGGGGCCAAAATTCCGGAGATTAGGTTGCATATATTCTTGAAACAGATGAGGAGGTTCAACGACATGGTCATCTACGGATATGACGGTGTAACGAACGTCTGTGGGTTCCGGATCTGGGAGAAATAGATCTGAATCTAACGATATTGTCATCATGTGCTCCTATAACAAAAGCTTTATCTCTTTGTAAATATACAAGTTATATAACTAACCCTAGAATTTTTCTATGAAGGAGAAAAGATGAGCGACAGAAAAATAGCATTTGTTACTGGAGCGAGCAGAGGAATCGGTAGAGCCTGTGCTGTATCTCTTGCTAAAGCAGGTTATGACGTTGCTGTTTCAGCACGTACCTTGGTTGATGGAAGTGCACGACTAGATGATGGAGTCACTCCCGTCCCTGGAGGACTCGATACAACAGTTGATCAGATTGTCGAAATGGGGCAGCAAGGTATAGCAATCGAGATGGATCTGATGGATAGGGCATCGGTTCTTCAAGCTGCTGATATTGCGTATGAGCATTTTGGCCGAATAGATGTGCTTCTAAATAACGCTATCTATCAAGGACCAGGCGCAATGCTGACTATTGAGCAACTTGATGATGAACACGTCAAACAATTATTTGAAGGGAACTTATTTGCCCAATTAGCATTAATTCAGCATTTATTACCCCGCTTTATCAAGCAAGGAGGAGCAACAGTTGTAAACATGATTTCAGCAACAGCATTCAAAAATCCTCCAGGGAAAATAGGGGCAGGTGGTTGGGGTGTTGGATATGCAATGACCAAAGCAGCTTTTGAACGACTCGCACCACTACTTATGATTGAACACGGCGACGACGGAATCATTACCTACAATATTGACCCAGGGCATGTCATCACAGAACGCCAAAAGGCAAAACGAAAAGAGAAAGAATACACAGCTTTCCCCAGTGCGCCACCCGAAGCAATCGGCGCAGCTGTGGCATGGCTTGTAGAAGAACCGTCAGCACCAAATGAATACGGTGGCACAATTGTCAACGCTCAAAGAGAAACCAAAAGGCGGAATTTATTACCAGGATGGCCAGAATAAATTACTTTACGGTCGCCAGTTCCTCGGCCCTCCTCGTTCACCTGGCCATCGTGAACCACCGATCGTGTCTGCAAAGGGCCAAAATGCATCAGGATCAAGCGCCCCTGCATTAGTGATCTCCCGGCTTTTATGAGCAGAACGCACAAGTTGCGCCGAAACCTGCTCCCTCATCGGGAGTAACTCAGTGTAAGGATCCCAAGGACTATCACGAAGAACAAGCTCACCGTTGAGGTCTTCAATTTCAACAGGTTCACTTACGCTATGCACGCGAACAACATGCGGTGGGAAATCGTATTGCCCTTCAGCTCCACCTATTTGCCGTGAGGATTTAATCCACCACTCATTTTCTTCAACTTCACCACCATTAGGACTTATGCTGCCGTTTGAATTACCGCGGAATTCCATGAATGTGTAACCCTGATGCTCACAAACAGCTTCCACATATTCCCCGATTCTATAGAACGAAATAGTACAAGGAAATTTGGGTTGACCATTTAACTCTTGACTAATGAAAATAGCTGCTTCTTGATCTATCCCCATCCCAACACAAAATAAGCCATCGACACCCTCAAAGCTCGCTCCGATTTTTGTGCTCACACCAAATTCTGGTTCACCTAAAATAGGGACACAATACACGTTGATATGCACAATAGGGTCGCCACTTGGTTTAAGTCCCGGAGGTAACAATGCTGCTATCTTCTCCGCATCAGTTCGGTACGACACTTTCAATTTTGGCCATCCACCAGTTTCACCGGGTTGTGTTAAATGCTCACTCATCGCTATCTCCGTTCCCACAATCTCTTCCGTTACTTTGTCACAGATAAAACTATTTTGCGAAAAGATAGTAAACGATCTAAACAATTATTAAGGAGCAAAAAAACGTGGAACGTGTTCTGCAAGGGAAAACAGCTGTCATAACCGGAGCAAGTCGCGGAATAGGAGCGGCAACAGCCCGAAGGTTTGCTGCCGAAGGCGCAAACCTTGTTCTCACTGCACGCACCGTGGATCAGCACTCAACGCTTACAGGGTCACTTAATGACACAGCCGAAGCCTGCAATAACTTAGGGGCTAAAGTAAAAATTGTTCAAGCTGATTTAGCTGATGAACAGTCCCGCCTCCGCATTATCCCTGCCGCACTTGAAGAATTTGGAACAGTGAACATCCTCATTAATAATGCTGTAGCAGCTATCTATAAACCGTTGGACCAATATTCTCTAAAACATCGTCGAATAATGATCGAAATAAATGTGCAAGCACCCTTAGATCTAATTCAGCAGAGCCTCCCATCTATGCTTGAAGCTAAAGAAGGCTGGATCATTAATCTTTCCAGCGGATCAAAACGCCACCCCAACGGACCTCCATACGATTTAGGGGGTGTCAAAGGCGTATATGGATTCTATGGTGCAACTAAAGCTATGCTTGACCGGATAACCACGGGATTGGCATCCGAACTAGCTGATAAAAATATTCGTGTAAATACGGTTGAACCTAGAGCTGCAGTACTTTCTGAAGGAGCCGACGCAGTTGTTGGAGACACGCTTACCTCTTCTCAAATTGAATCAATGGAAGCAATGGTTGAATCTATCCTTTTCCTTGCACACTGTAAACCAGAACATACAGGGCGAAATGAAGTAAGTCTTGACGTCATTGATAAAGAGAATCTAATAGTTATGGATCTTGATGGAAGAACCCCACACCCAGGTGGCAAGGCCCCTTAGAAAGGAAATAAGTTATGGAAGGATATGAACACATTCTCATAGAAGCTCCATCTGACGGGGTGAAGCGAATAGTGCTTAACCACCCAGAAAAAAGAAATGCTATCAGCACCCCTATGCGAGCAGAAATACTTAATGCGCTTCAGAACCATGATCGTGATGATGACGTACGAGTCACTATCATTCGGGGAGCTGGCCAATGCTTCTCCTCTGGATATGACCTAACGAGTGGAGGTTTAATGGAAGATTCTCCAATCTACAGTGCGCCAGGAGATGGGCAATGGACCCGACAAGCAACCGATAGTTGGTTCAGTATTTGGGATCTCGCTAAACCTGTTATTGCGCAGATACATGGTTATGCAATGGCTGGAGGAACAGAATTGGCTTCAGCGTGCGATCTTGTATACATGGCAGATGATGCCACAATCGGGTACCCAGTTGTTCGCGTGATGAGTACACCGGACTGGCAGTTCCACACCCCCATTCTGGGGTTGCGTGCATCAATGGAAATGATGTTGACCGGAAACACATACTCGGCTGAAGAAGCCGTACAAGTCGGGTTCGCGAACCGTGCATACCCGGCACATTTATTAGATCAAGAAGTTCTGGCCATGGCGGAAACAATTGCGAAAGTGCCATCGGACCTGCAACAGGTCAACAAAAGATCAGTACATCGATCATTTGAAGTTCTAGGAGGTAGAACAGCGATACGAGCAGCACAAGAACTCCAAGCCTTGGCCGCCTATCAGGAGTCAGTGAAGGAAGCGCGAAAAGACCCATTCAAGGCTATAAAAAAAGCTTTTGACTAGTCCTTATTCCCCCAAATCGGGAGCCCACGACGAACCATTTATATGCGATCCGCCATCAGCAAAGATCGTGTTACCAGTCACATAACTAGAACCTTCACTAGCTAGGAATACAGCAACTGGGCCAATATCATCTTCACAATCACCCATGCGACCCATCGGGTTCGCTTCATCTGCTGCAGCGATAAGTTCAGGGAACTGACTCATAACTCGAAAAAAAGATGCTGATTTCGCTGCTGGGCAAATAATATTTGCAGTAATTCCAAGGGGAGCCCATTCCCTAGCT
>DDNP01000015.1:6330-6764 GCA_002341185.1 Candidatus Neomicrothrix sp. UBA2517
TGAGCATTCACGCCGTTCAACGAACACAAGTTCACGATTCTCCCATACGACTTTTCTTTCATAACCTGATGGGCTGCGACCATTGCCCATAGCGGACCAAGAAAGCCAACATTTAAACCATGCTCCATCAACTCTGGTGACTTTGACTCCACTCTTGAAATAACACCGCCACCCCACGCATTGTTCACCAAAATATCAAGGGACCCCCATTGCTCAACAGCTGCCTCAACCATGCGCTCATTTTCTTCTTTTTTACAGACATCTGTTTCAACAAAAATTGCGTTGTCTCCGAGTTCTGCAACAGCTGCGTTTCCTAGGTCCGTATTTATTTCTGCAATAACGACTTTTGCGCCTTCTTTTATAAAAGCGCTAGCGATACCTCTTCCGATTCCTTCACCAGCTCCGGTTATCACAGCGACTCTATTTTTCAATTG
>DDNP01000030.1:0-35823 GCA_002341185.1 Candidatus Neomicrothrix sp. UBA2517
ACCTGTTTGGTGGCACCTTCATGCTCAGAATATGCTGTAGCAATACCGAAGGGGAAAAATATGACTAACGAAGCAGAAAAGGAATCGTTTCTAGCTGAGTTGCGTTCCCAGGTAGGCAACACTGGAAACACAATCTCGGCCAGAGATGCAGTTAACCAATCAACAATCAGGAACTGGTGCGATGCTGTTTCAGAATCAAACCCTCTCTATCTTGACCCTGAACTCGCTGAGGAAGGGCCACACGGGAACATTGTGGCCCCTCCCGCAATGTTGCAAGTCTGGTCTATGCCTGGCCTTATCATGGGTCAGCAACCCCAGCGGTCAAATGACCCCAGTTCGACTACATACGCAATGTTGGATCAAGCAGGCTTCGTTAGCGTGGTTGCAACAAACGTGGAATATGTGTTCCATAGATACCTTAAACTGGGTGATGTTATCAGTGGCCGAACAAAGCTCGTAGATGTTTCGGAGGAAAAAGCGACCGGACTCGGCATCGGGCATTTTGTTACCACTGAAACAGAATATGTTGATGAGAATGATGAACCTGTTGGGTCAATGTTCTTCAGAATCCTTAAATTCCGTCCAGGTACCGGACGGGTCAGCAAAAAACCAGACCCTAAAGCAGAAGCTCTCGAAGCAGCAGGGCTTGATCCCAACGACTATCTATCTGCACCGGAGCGCCCTACCCGCCCGAGGCCACAATGGAATCAAGACCAAGAATGGTTTTGGGAAGGTCTCAAAAACCATGAGTTACGAATTCAACGCTTCACTGATGATGGAACGCTGATGTTTCCGCCTGCAAATGCTAATCCAAATACACATGGTATGGATTATGACTGGGTCGTTTCTTCGGGAAGAGGAACTCTCTATAGCCATACCGTTGTCCACTATCCTCAGGTCCCATCATTTGATTACCCCCTTATTGTTGGACTGGTTGAGCTTGAGGAGGGAGTGCGTATCATCACCAATATCGTGAACGTAAAACCAGAGCAAATAGAGATAGGAATGCCAGTTGAAGTTTGTTTCCCCGATACGAACTCAGATGATGGCATCGTTCTTCATCAATTCCAACCTGCGCAACCAGCGCGAACTCAGGACGCAAGAGAACCCAGCGAAGTGTCTGAAGGCGATGAACTTCCCCTTTGTCCAGTGTCGCTGACACCCAGATTGATTATTTCAACGGCGTTAGCGACCAGAGATTTTCAAGACGTACATCATGACCGTGACGCCGCCCACCAAAAGGGGTCAAAAGACATTTTCATGAATATTCTCAGTACTGCCGGAATAACCGCACGATGGCTAGGTGACTGGGCTGGAAACAATGTTATTTTCGAAGACCTGAAAATACAGTTAGGGGCACCGAACTATCCCTATGACACGATGACAATGTCAGGTAACGTTCAAACTCTCAATGAGGACGGATCAATCACTATCAGCTTTAACGGTGATAACAAGTTAGGGTCCCACGTTAAAGGAACCGCAACACTGCGATTTGCTGACTAAAAGAGAAGGGGACTTCCGTTGACAGTGGACGAACAACAAATCAGCAATATTCTCTCTGAACTATCCCTTACTGACAAGGCGAATGTCGTAACCGGTCATGGTATGTGGACAACGAGAATAATCGGTGACGCAGAAATCCCAGCACTCACAGTAACCGATGGACCCAATGGTGCTCGAGGCGCTGGTCTGATGGGAACCGGAACACCAACAGCGTGCATTCCGGCAGGCTCCGTCCTCGGGTCAACATGGAACCCAACCCTCATGAAAGAATTAGGGGTTCTTCTGGCTGAAGAAAGCATCGCCAAAGGCGCTCATGTGCTTCTTGCCCCAACAATAAACCTTCACCGCAACCCATTAGGCGGACGAAACTTTGAATGCTACTCCGAAGACCCGTACCTCACCGGAACCCTCGCAGCAGCCTACATTAACGGAGTGCAATCACAGCATGTTGCTGTAACTGCAAAACATTTCGTCGCTAATGACTCAGAGTTCGAACGAAATTCAATCGATAGCCAAGTCGATGAACGAACATTGCGTGAGGTATACCTTCTGCCATTTGAACACGCAGTAAAGGACGGGAATGCATGGGGGATAATGAGTTCCTACAACCGAATCAATGGAACGTTCGCATCAGAACATGAATGGCTCTTAAAAACCGTACTGAGAGAACAGTGGGGATTCGATGGTTTCGTTGTCTCCGACTGGTTCGCAGCCCGTTCAACAGGCCCATCAATTAAAGCAGGATTGAGTCTCGAAATGCCTGGGAAAGGGCAGTGGTACGGACCGGAGCGCATTATCGAGGCAATAGAAAATGATGAATGCACCGAATCAGATCTTGACGAAATCGTGAAAGATATGCTGCGACTGATGCAACGCACCAACGCATTCAATGGAGTCGGCGGAGGAGAAGAAAACCAAATTGATAGCCCAGAGCATCGAAACCTAATCCGTCGCGCTGCAACTGAAGGAACAGTCCTCATCAAAAACGACGGTGTATTGCCTCTCAACCCAGACATGCTTGAAACGCTGGCCGTTATAGGACCAAACGCCAGATCAGCGAAAATTATGGGTGGAGGATCTGCCGGTGTAAGACCCTACAGAAATGTGAGCCCCCTCAGTGCTTTAACAGACCGAACCAATCTAGAGATAACCTATGCACAGGGTTGCGACATTGACCGCACAACGCCCCCCATCGAAATCCCGACCTTGTCCAGCCCTATTGAAGTGGATTTCTTCAACGCTCACAATATTGGTGGAGACGTCGCGGCTCATAAAACCTATTCTCGGGCCGACTTCAAATTCTTCGGATCGCCCACAAAAGGAGTCGACCCTCACACATATTCCTTCTCAGGAAAAGCTACGATCACAGCCGAAGTAACTGGAAAGCATGAACTATGTCTCGTACAAAGTGGGAAAACACGAATACGGATTAACAATGAGCTCATCATTGATGCAACAGAAGGCGACTTCGGCAAAGGCGATGATTTTTTTGGAATGGGATCTGCTGAAATCACAGCCGAGATTAACCTTAATGCCGGCAGTGAGGTGCCTATCGAAATTGAATTTTCCAGTGAAGGCGCAATTCTTATGCTCGGCTGCAGAATCGGGCTCAAGCCAATCATGGAAAGAGATCTACTCCAAGAAGCTGAAGATTTGGCGGCAGAATCGGATGCTGCCGTTGTGATAGTTGGAACAAATGATGACTGGGAAACAGAAGGCCGAGACCGCGATTCATTTTTCCTTCCCGGCGATCAAGTAGAACTCATTGAGCGAATCAGCGCCACTAACTCAAAAACCGTTGTTGTCGTGAACACGGGGGGACCACATGACATGACATGGATTGATACCCCGAACGCCGTACTCAATATCGGATTTGCTGGTCAAGAACTCGGAGAAGCACTCGTAGACGTCCTACTAGGTGATACGGACCCTTCAGGTCGCATGCCCACAACAGTCCCTGCACGGTATGAACATAGCCCCGCCTACCTCAACTATCCAGGAGAGAACAGTGTCGTGCGATACGGAGAGGGACTCTACATTGGTTATCGGTGGTTCAGTGCACGCTATCTTGAGCCCGCTATACCTTTCGGACACGGCCTATCCTACGCAACATTTGAATGGGGAACACCGAGAGTAAATGGGTCTGAAACAACAGATCTATCATCAAACATAGCCGTAGAGATCGATGTGACCAATACCAGCGACAGGCCAGGCACCGAAGTAGTTCAGCTCTACATAGCGCCACCAACATCAACGCTCCATAGACCACCCATCGAACTCAAAGGATACGCAAAACTCGCACTGGAACCTGGAGAAACGAAAACAGCGACCATAACGCTGAATTTCAGGTCATTTGCATATTTTGACCCCGGTGACCAGTTCTTCAGCACACTTGACGCAAATTCACCAGTACCCAGAGAGGTAGGATCTCGTAGAACTCAGCCCGGATGGTATGTGGAACCAGGATTTTACGATCTTGTCGTTGCTAGATCAGCAACCAATCACCACGCAGTCGTTAAATGGGAACTCACCGGAGAAGAAAACTATCAACACCCGTAACAGCGGTTTATCTACATTCCCCACGAGCCATCATCACGAACCTTCCATGAACCTGCAGCGACAGTACCGCCATCAACAGGAATGGAAGAACCCGTTACGAAACTCGACATGTCCGAGGCTAGAAAGCAGATAACGGCAGCGCACTCTTCAGCAGTTCCTTTGCGGCCAAGCGGAGTTGGTTGCAAGCCTTCAATCAACGCTGCTGAATCCTCAGCTAATTCTGCATCACCAGGAGTGGGAATCATGTCAGGAGCAACACAATTAACGCGAATACCTCTCGAACCTAACTCAACTGCCAGTGATTGAGTGAATTGTTGAACGGCTGCTTTCATCGCAGCGTACACAGCGAACCCAGGAGCTGCATGATATGCCTCAACAGATGTGACGTTGATAATTGATGCTCCATCGTTGATCACCGGGAGGGACGCCCGAACGCAGTTAGTTACCGAACCGAAGTTCTCGCGAATCAGAACAGACTCACCCTTCGCTGACACCTGATCAAATGGAGCCCAAAATCCTCCACCAACATTATTGACAAGCACATCTACTGATCCCAAATTCTCACTAATCGCAGCGAAGAAAGCGTTAACGGCTTCTCCATCTCGCACATCAAGAACTTCACCGTAGGCATTAGTGCCTCTGTCTTGTATCGCGTTCACCGTTTCGTTAAGCCCGTCTTCTAAAAGGTCACATACAGCAACATTCGCACCAAGGTCAGCGAACGCTAAAGCAGTTGCTTTCCCTATTCCTCTAGCTGCACCTGTGACCACGGCAACCCTTTTCGTGAGTAATAACTGACTACTATCCATGATGTCTTCGTACCACAAAGAAGACGTGACGGCATAAACGAGATAAGTTATTACGCATGGAAGCAACAATCACTGACCTCATCAACGCATCCGCATACGGACATAATGGTGTCCCACATGATTTATGGACGCATCTAAGGAAAGAGTCCCCCGTCCACTGGTACGCGCAACGTGGTCACACTCCCTTCTGGGCTATCACAAAACATGAGGACATCATGGAAGTTTCAAGCCAGCCCGACATCTTCTCTAGCGAGGCAGGCGGAATTATTGTTTTCAACGAAGCACAAATCCAATCTTTCCTTGAAGGTGGTTCGGGAAGCCCATTAGCACAAATGAAAACTATCATTACTATGGATCCACCAGAGCATCGCTCGTACCGCAAAGTAGCAAGTGGATATTTCACCCCGAGGGGAGTAACGAACCTTGACGAAATTGTGAAAAGCAGCGCAGCAGCAATATTTGATGACCTACCAAATGAAGGAGAAGTGGATTTCATTGAAGCTATCGCTCAAAAACACCCGCTTCGCGTACTAGCAACCATCCTAGGAATCGATAAAGAACAAGAAGAACGCCTACTCGTTATAACTCAGGAACTATTCGCTAGTGAAGACCTCGATATGCGCCGAGAAGGCGAAGACCGAGAAGCTGCACGAAAAGAACTCGGCATGGAGTTTTACATGCTTTTTGATGAAATCATCAAAGATAGACGTGCCTGCCCACGCGATGATCTTGCAACCATGCTCGCGAATGCTGAACTTTCTGAAGGCTGCCCCCTCGGGCAATTAGAGACACTGGGGTACTACCTCATTGTTTTCACTGCTGGCCATGACACAACACGTAATGCTCTATCCGGAGCAATATCAGCGTTCCTTGACCACCCTGACCAATTCGAACGCTTACGGCATGACCCCAGCCTTTCCAAAGCAGCCGTTGATGAAATCGTCCGGTGGACAACCCCAGTGAATTATATGAAACGACAAGCTATGCAAGACTATGAACTACGCGGGCAGCAAATAAAAGCAGGAGAAGAACTCGCATTATTCTACTGTTCAGCTAACAGAGACGAAGATGTGTTTGAAGACCCATTCACATTTGATATCGGTCGAAGCCCCAACAGACACCTTGGATTCGGTTGGGCGGAGCACTACTGCCTCGGAGCGCATCTAGCGAAAGCTAGTATGAAAGCACTAACTGAAGAAATGGTGCGTCGCATTGACTGGATGGAACCAAATGGCGAACGCACCTTTATCTCATCAAATTTCGTTGTCGGCCTTAAAACACTTCCTGTCAAATACAAACTCAAGGGCGAATGACTCCATGGCTGAAATAAGCAAATGGAGAGAAAAAATTACGAACCTGAAAAAACGCAAATCAGATGCACAAATAATGGGTGGAACTAACAAGCTTGCCAAGCATCATGCATCAGGAAAAATGGATGCACGACAGCGCATTCAAGCATTCCTTAAGGAAGGATCATTCACCGAAGTTGGACAGCTAGCCGGTAATGAAGTCGACGCATTCGTAGCAGGAATCGGCATCCTTGATGGCCGCCCTGTCGCAATAGGCTGTGAAGATTTCACAGTCAAAGGAGGATCGATAGGAAAAGCAGAATCTGCCAAACGTTACCGAATAGCTGAATTGGCATTACAAGAACGTATTCCACTTATCATGTTTTTGGAAGGAGCCGGCCATCGACCGCCTCTTCCCGATGACCCTCCTTCCTATAGGACACCCGGTGATCTTCAAGCCCAAGCAGACGCATCTGGATCTATACCACTTGCAACAGCTGTCTTTGGGCCTTCGGCAGGGCACGGAGCCCTAAGCGCACCACTCGCCGACTTTACTGTTATGACGAAAGGGGCATCAATTTTCACCGCTGGTCCGCCACTTGTCAAAGCATCCTTAGGGGAAGAGATAACAAAAGAAGACCTCGGAGGACCCGGCGTTGCCTTACAGAGTGGAGTAATCCATAATCTAGCTGACAATGATGAAGGCGCCCTTGAACAGATACGAACATGGCTCTCATACCTCCCATCCTCTGCATGGCAAACACCAGAACGGCTCGCCGGTTCAGAAGAGGAGAGAAGCGTGGAAGAACTTCTTGATATTATTCCCGAAAACCCTCGTCAATCATATGACATGAACGACGTCATCAAAGCGGTCACTGATATCGACAGCGTATTTAATATTCAGTCAATGTTTGGGCAATCTCTTATAACTTGCTTAGCTCGATTAGGGGGGAGGCCAGTAGCTATTGTTGCCAATCAGCCCCAGCATATGGCAGGGTCTATCACTGTTGAAGCCGCAGACAAGGCAACGCAATTCATTCAAGTCGCTGACTCATTTCACCTCCCATTAATTTTTCTCACGGATAACCCAGGCGTGCTTGCAGGGTCATCATCTGAAAAAGCTGGCATTCTCAGGCACGCAGGAAGAATGTTTCTCGCCCAGCACCATGCAACGGTTCCCAAAATTCAACTTACCTTGCGAAAAGCTTACGGCTTTGGAAGCACAGCCATGGGAATGAACCCCTTTGATGGGCAGACTCTGAATCTTGCTTTCCCCGGTGTAAGTTTTGGCGCGATGCCTGCTAAAGGAGCAGATGACGCAACCGGAGCTGATCAGAAAACAAGAGATGCATTGCGAGAAGCTGAACTTAGCTCAGGGTACAGGTCCGCATCCTCTCTTAGCATCGATGACGTTATCGACCCCTCTCAGGCACGAAATATGCTTATGCGAGGCTTAGAAATCGCATCAAGCAGAATCGACGGGTTTGCAACTCCTAAGCAAAGAACAATGAATCTCTAAAATAATTCAACGCGATTGCTTATAGTTCAGTAGGGTGCCTACGTTCAAGCACATCAGCCCAATGAGATCTTCCAGTACTTCGGAGCCGCTTAATGTATTCAGGCAGGTGACCCCTTGTATGGAATGGTCCGCCTTCCTCAAGCACGATTTCCATAGGGTCAATTGAGCTGTACCCATTTTTCAACTGTGACGCAGTCCAATCTGAAAGGGTTGACCTCCCATGGGCAACAAGTGAGATATCTGACGAGAAGAGGTCATCTTTTTCATGAGGGTCATTTGCGATATCAAAAAGCATTTCTTCTTTCCAATGCCCGTGGAAACCATCATGCCAGGTTCGTATATACAGATAATCATCCCAGCGAACTGACCGTTGACACGACCATGCCCCTTGAGACAGAACAAGAAATTCACGGCCCTCACTAGTCCCTTGCCGCAAATGTTGCGCAAGTGATTTTCCATCCCAGTGACTAGGAATCCGTAAATCTGCGAGTTCAACAACCGTAGCTGCGACATCAAGATGATATTGAAGACCATCATAAACTTGAGCTTCCAAACCGGGCCATTTCAAAATCGAAGGAATATGACATGTCACTTCATCAGCTGCCTGATGATCGGCGTACACACCAAGCTCTCCAAAAGCTTCACCATGGTCGGAACTAATCAATACAGCAGTATCTTCCAAAACTCCTAGATCTGAAAGCTTGTTCATTAACACGCCGACAGCGTCATCTGCATAACGAATGCCGACGTCATAACCGTCGAAGATTTGTTTTACTGCATCCATCGAAGACGCATTCCACGGTTGACGCGGAGGTGGTTCCCCCCATTCATCTGGCCGGAAACCCCATGGTTCTTGAGCGGAATGCGGTCCTGATAAACCCCAATTCGCTAGGCGAATATCTTCTGTGTGCCATTCAGGAATAGACTCATCTTCAAAGGGATTCCCATAATCTGCAGGTGTTCGGTACGGGGTATGGGGGTCCCAAAGGTGGACATGCAAAAACCAGTCATCTGCTTTTCCACGTCTATCTAACCAATCTAAAGCGCCCGGAATAACCTCATCTGCACGCTCTCCTCCGAATCCTCGCATCAGATTCATTGATTCCATGAATCCGTTATTCCACCATGATGCACCATGCCGAAAAGGAAATGACGATATTGAAGCTGTATGCCAACCGGCAAGGTAGAAAACAGAAGCCCACGACCGCATATTAAACCTTCCGAAAAACCCTCGGTCCTTTCCCTCGGCTTGAAGGTCTGCTGCTCTCCCGCCATGATTTATGACACCATTACGGATACCGAACATTCCAGTAATTAACGCTGTTCTGCTCGGGAGGCATGGGACGTCGGATGCATAAACGTTACTGAAATGGATACCCTCACCTGCTAATTCATCAATATTTGGTGACGTGTTTCGGTGATACCCGCCACACCCGAGATGATCAGCACGAAGTGTATCAATATCAATGTAAATTATCCGCACGATTCTATTTGTAGTCGCATAATGGGCGGTAGTAAATGCCAGCTATGACCGAATCACGGAATCGTGTAGCTTATAGATAAATATAACCCGCTAGCACTCATCGAAAATAGGCTGCAATGATCCAAGAACCGTACCTTTCCCTCCAACTTCGAACATTCTCCCAAGATCAACCTACGTCATGGCAACCCGTCATAGATTTGGCGATCGCAGCTGACCGAGCTGGGATAGGGAAAGTAGTTGTTTCCGACCATGTCGCTTTTGGTACATTCCTTGACGCATATGCTGACCCAAGCATTGGCGGAGTTTCCGGAGGTAAACAACCTACAGGTCCTGATGGTCACTGGCTTGAACCTTTAACATTCCTATCAGTGGTCGCAGGAGCTACTAAAAATATCCGACTTGGCACTAACATCCTTCTCGCTGCTCTACGAAGGCCAACTGTGCTTGCGAAATCTTTAACAACCCTTGACGTGCTTTCCAACGGGAGGGTTGACCTCGGCGTGGGCGTCGGGTGGCAAAAGGAGGAATATGACGCATGTGGATTAGATTTCGCCAATCGAGGACGCCTGCTTGACCACACATTAGAAGTATGTCAAACACTTTGGACCCAAACGTCTGCCCAATACAACACGAACGAACTCCAATTCTCCGATATCCACTCGATGCCAAAACCAATCCAAAAAGGGGGTGTGCCCATATGGGTGAGTGGAACAGTTAACAAATTATCAATGAAACGTTTGGCGACTTTCGGGTCTGGTTGGATTCCTTGGGGCCCGGACGCAAATGACATCAAATCAGGCACTCAAAAAATGCGAGTTGCTATTTCAGATTACGGTAGAGACCCCGATGGAATAAAAATAATTGGAACATTACCAATCATTCGGAATGAAGACGGCATTGACCTCGAGATGACGATGCGAAACGTACCTGAACTTGTTGCGGCAGGAATAACCGACTTTAGAGCCTATTTACCTGTTCCTGATGGCCTTGAAGCCGCAACCGAATACCTCTCTGAAGTAGTTCAAATTTTCAATCACCATTTATAAATAAGTAGCTGTTAACTAATCAATGAGGTCTCTAGCTTCTTTAATAAAATCCAGATGCTCTTGTAGGCCGCTCAAGCCACAGTTCATTGTCACGATCGAAGCATGTGTTCCTCCTGAGTCACCCCATTTCTTTATTGTCTCTGCAGTGGCTTGGGGTGTCTTATCTCGCAAGGCAATCAATTCATGACCGAATTCTGCTTCACTGCGTCCGAATTCACGCAAATGGTGCTCTGTCCGACTCTTACCTTCTAAACAATGGTCGTGATCACCGGCGTAAATAAATCCATCACCTAATTCCCCAGCACGCTTAAACGCTATTTCTGAGAACCCACCGAGCCAGATAGGAATTTGTCGGTTAGGACGAATATTGATATTCCCCCTATCAATACGGTCATATTCGCCTTCAAAACTAAAAAGGTCTTCGGACCAATATTTCCTCAGGAGCCCAATTTGCTCGCTTAAGCGTGGTCCCCGATCCGAGAATTCCTGACCAAGTGCTTCATACTCAACATAATTCCAACCAGTACCAACTCCAAGCCGTAAACGTTCACCTGAAAGCAGATCAACATCCGTTGTTTGCTTTGCAACTAACGCAGTTTGTCTCTGCGGCAAGATAATTACACCAGTAACCAGTTCAATTTTCTCAGTAATTCCTGCAAGGTAGCTAAACATTGTAAAGGGGCAATGAAAGGTGTCCTCGTTCGTGTAGGGACCCCATAATTCAGGTTGTCTATCAGCGTGAATAGCACCAACAACGTGGTCATAAGCTAGCAGATGGTCATAGCCCAAATCTTCAGTGGCTAATCCGATCTCTTTTACAGCAATCGGGTCACCTTGTAATTCGGTCTGAGGGTATACAACGCCTATTTTCATCGATTCTCCTTTGATGTCTCTTAAGTTTTCACTATTTTCTCGTTGTTATCCATTTGAAACCTATTTTTGTATTTCTGATTGACACAAATAGATTAATGGCATACATTAATACATGAGAGGCTTAAAACGGAGGAACAATGGAATTCGGAATTTTCAGCAACGGATACATACCAGGACCAGCTGCACACGATACAGAATCTGAGCACACCGAGCTCATGAGAGAATCAGAATATGCAGTGATTGCAGATCAAAACAACTGGAAATACATGTGGTACGGCGAACATCACGGTCTTGTCGAATACAGTCATATGTCAGCTCCAGCTCCGCTCATGGGATGGGTCGCTGCGCAAACAGAACGCATTCACATTGGTTCAGCCATTACCAGCCTCCCGGTAACGAAAGAACACCCTGTTCGTATCGCAGAACGAGCAGCAATGCTAGACCACGTAACCAACAACAGATTTGAATTCGGCACCGGTCGCGGCGCCGGAAGTCACGAACTTATGACCTTCAGTGGAACGCAACCCTCTCAAACGAAAGCGATGTGGGATGAGGTCATTCGAGAAATCCCAAGAATGTGGGAACAAAAAGATTACTCATTTGAAGGAAACGGCTGGTCAGTCCCTAACCCACACAATATCCTTCCAAAACCCTATGGAAAAGGACATCCACCTATCTGGGTAGCTTGTGGTAATCCTGAAACTTTTGCCAAAGCAGGATCACTTGGCATAGGCGCCATAGCATTCAACTTCGAACCAATCCACAACCTCAAAGGCCGTCTCGAAGCATACAAAGAAGCCGCAGATTCGCCCACAGAAATCATCGGACAGTTCCAAAACAACAATGTGATGATGACCAACGGGGTAATTTGCTTAGAGGACAGGGAACGAGCCCGCGAGATCGCAAAAGCTAGAGGACGAGGTTACCTCGTGACAATGGTGAACTTATACCACGACACCATGCCAAAATCACCAGACGGACTTACGTGGCCTCACGCACCCGCAAGCACACTCATCGAATGGACTGACGAAATGTTAGACCAAATCATCGAAGCAGGATACATGCTCTGCGGCAACCCAGAAGAAGTCAGTGAACAACTCGAAGCGTACCAAAGCGTAGGATGCGACCAAGTCGTCTTCGGACTTCCAATTGAAGGCATGCAACATGAAGAGATCAAAGAAATGCTTGAAATTTTCGGCGACCAAGTCATTCCAGAGTTTGATAAAGACCCGGTCCATTCAACAACACGAATGAGAGAAACAGCTGAGCCTAAATTCCAAGCATTCAATAACGAACTACCCCCTGAAGTTCACGAAGTTACTGTCATCCCAGATTCGGCCATCCTTCCGCTAAGCGCATAAAAAATTAGGATGCCCCGTAACAGTTCAGATACCAAAGCACGGTTACTGAACCACGCCGAGAAGATGTTCGCTGAAGATGGAATCTTCGCTGTAACAAATCGCCAAATCACTGAGGCTGCTGGGCAGAAGAATGAATCAGCTCTGAACTATCACTTCGGAACACGTAATCAACTTATTGTCACGTTACTGACTCGTAGGGGAAAGGAACTGGACACAATCCGAGCAGAGTTACTAGAACACCTTGGTGATAAACCAACAACCCGTGAACTCGTCCAATTGCTTGTTGAGGTATACGCTAGCTGCCTCCATACTGAAAGTGGATGTGATTACTTGCGCATCGTAGATCAGTTACGAGGCTGGATGACTGACTGGGAATTCATCTCTTCATTTGAAGATGACAACGTTCACGAACACCTCCGATACATTTTGGGATTACTTCAAAAAGAATCAGACAGCCAACGAGTTATTGGCATGATCATGCTCATGACCGCAATGACAGCTAGTCGCGCCCAACTCGTTTCTGATGGTCGCAAACTCCCAAATTCTCATGTGGAATATGTGGAAACACTCGCCGATATGCTCACTGGAGTGCTACTAGGCCCATCTGCATAATGATGGACTATTCTCCAATAAAGGGGGAATATGAAACTCGCTCTAGGGTTAGAGGTCTATAACAAAGCAACTTTGGATATTCCAATGGATGCAATCGAAACCGCAGAACATTCTGGGTACCACTCAGTGTGGACAGCCGAGGCTTATGGCTCAGATGCTTTAACGACCCTTGCATACCTTGCTGGGAAGACAACAAGAATAAAGTTGGGAACCGCAGTCGTACAGGTTGCAGCAAGAACACCTGCCTCAACAGCTATGTCAGCTATGACAATTGACGCACTGGCTGGAGGTAACAGAACGATTATCGGCTTAGGAGTTTCGGGTCCTCAAATTGTGGAAGGCTGGTACGGGCAACCCTGGGGAAGTCCGCATCACTGGTTACGTGATTATGTTTCAATTATGAGAAAGATTTTTGCTCGTGACGAACCTGTCACACACGCAGGGAAACAACTAAGTCTTCCTTTCAACGGTGATGGGTCTATACATGAGGGGAAAGCTCTCAAATCCATCATCCATCCTGTTGGGAATATACAAATTTGGATCGCTTCCGGCGCTCCACTTAACACAGCATTAGCCGCAGAAGTAGCTGACGGGTGGCTCCCAATGGGGTACGGACTTGAAGGCTGGAAAATTCATGGAGCAAACCTAGAAAGCGGTTTTAAAAAACGACAAGAAACTGCTGTGCCTAGAGAAAATTTCCAACTGTTTACGAATCTTAGTGTTGAAATAACAGACGATATCAAAGGGGCAATAGATCGACGAAAACCCCAAACTGCTATGTATGTAGGTGGGATGGGAAGCGAAAAGAATAATTACCATCGAGATTCAATGGCCAGAAGAGGATTTCCAGAAGCGGCACAAAAGATTCAGGACTGTTGGCTAAGCGGAGACAAGGAAGGAGCAGTACAAGCTGTACCCGATGAATATATTGACCAAAGTGGCTTAATAGGCCCTAGCCAAAGAATCCGAGAACGGTTCAGTTCACTCGTTCCCAACGGAGCAACAGGACTCATGATACGAACAACTGATACAACAACGATTGAGTTAATGGCAGAAATGACCGAATCCGAATATGGTCTTGAGTAACGATCCTCACAAAGGAAGAGGAAGTATGTGTTCGCCTAAATTGTAAAGGAGCTAAGAATGCCCGAGGCATTAAATGGAACAACAACGATTCATTATGACACGAAGGGCTCTAAAGAGGATCCATCAATCCTACTTATCATGGGATACACCGAACCCATGACATCCTTCAGGGATGGTTTCTGCCAACTTCTTGTTGATGCTGGTTACCATGTGATCAGGTTTGATAACCGTGATGTTGGTCTGACGTCAAAAACACCAGGAGCACCTCCCGATCTTGAAGCAATCATCTCAGCAGTTATGGCAGGTCAAACTCCACCTCAAGTTCCTTACACTCTAAACGATATGGCAGAGGACGCTTTCGTTGTCCTTGATGCCGTCGGAGTATCCTCAGCGCATGTTGTAGGAGTCTCCATGGGAGGCTACATCGCCCAAACCATGGCTATCACAAACCCTAAACGAGTAGCGTCAATGACCTCTATCATGTCAACAACTGGAGCTCCTGGAGTAGGAATATCAACACCTGAAGTAGGAACTAATTTGAAATCACCAGCAGGCATAGAGACTAAAGAAGAAGCTGTCGAATGTTCATTACATAACTATCGGCTATTTGCTGGTCCATTATTTGACGAAGAAGCTCATAAAAAACTCGCCGCAGCAAATTACAAAAGGAATTGGAACCCTTTAGTCACGGTTTTTCAACTCGCAGCCATGATTACTGGACCTGACCGCACAGAAGATCTGAACTCAATAGACATTCCGACCCTAGTCATTCATGGAGCAAAAGATACCCTCGTACAGATAGATGGAGGTAAGGCGACCGCAGCTGCGATTAAAGATTCGCGGTTAGTAATATTTGATGAAATGGGACATGAGATACCAGAAATACTATGGTGTGACATCACGACAGAAATTCTTAATCACATACAAGTGTCTAACGGCGCTTGAAAGAAGGAAAAATGGCAGAACAACCAGACAGCTATGAAGATCTCACTCAGTGCGGATTAGATGAAGATAATGAGGCAGAACTTCTTCAAACACAGCGCGAATGCACGTTCATGTGGACGAATAAAAAAGGGGAAGCATTCGGAGTGATCATGTCATTCCTTCCCAAAGACGGAAAATTATGGCTCACCTGCGCAGAACGAAGAGCCCGAGTACCTGCTCTACGTCGCTTTCCGCGAGCTTCGGTATGTGTAAACAGCACTGGCACAGTGCTGGGCACAGGGAAAACAGTTACTTACAAAGGAGAATGCGTTATACATACCGGTAGAGATGTGAAAGATTGGTTCTACCCAGAATTCGCTCGCCATCTCAGACCTGAGCCTGAAGCCGCTCAAGTTTTTCAGAATTTTCTCGACTCTCCCGAACGAGTCGTCATAGAATTTACACCAGACTACAAACTGTCGTTCGATAGTTCAATTATGTGGGCACGTTCACCAGAAGCAGCCAGCAACAAAGAAGACCCTCGGAATCAGACAGAAATCTGATCAGAAGCCCCGCCAGTTAGGATCTCTACGCTCTCGGAAACTATTCACACCTTCTTGTGCATCCAGTGTCCCATTATTGAGTTCAACCGCCCAACTCTCTTCTTCAGTAATTGTGCGACGATCAACATCCAAGGATCTATTAACTAACCACTTCGTAAACATATGTGCCTTCGTAGGACCAGTGGCCAGACGGACCGCCCACTCCATCGCAGAGGAAATCAATTCTTCACCAGAAACTACCTTGTTACATAACCCCAATTCAAGGGCATAATCTGCAGGGATGTCGTCAGCAAAGAACATCAGTTCCTTTGTCTTCATAGGGCCAATAAGTCTTGGGAGTATCCACGTTCCCATCGCATCAGGAACCAAGCCTCTTCGTGCAAAAACCTCAATAAATTTTGCATGATCCGCCATTAGTACTAGGTCACACATCAATGCCAAGTGCACACCCATTCCTGCTGCAGTACCATTAACGGCAGCGATCACAGGCAATTCGCAATCAAGAATCGATGACATCAGAGGATGCTGCCCACGCAACATCATTCGCCTAGGCTCACCAACTGCCAACGCAGGGGCATCATCTGGGCGTTGAGCGTACTCTCTCCCTACAGAGATATCAGCACCCGGACAGAAAAGCTTTTGGCCGGTAGCAGTCAGAACTACAGCACGAGCATCAAACTGACCATTTAATGATTCAAATAGCCCTGTCATCCTGTCACGCATACCTGGAGACACAGCGTTTCCCTTATCCGGGTTATTGATCGTGATCCACGCAACTTGGTCAATAATCTCAAACTGGACTTTATCGCTGAGATCTTCCTCGTATGACATACTTTCAATCTACCCGAAATGATTTAATCCATACAATGACGGACAAGAAAGAAAGTCACGGCTCGTTAATCAAAATTTTACTTCATGGAATGGTTAAAGGCCTGAAAGGATCTGCGCTTCCTAAATGTTTCTAATACCGGAATAATAAAGTACGCTCCAAATGTGTTTAAAGCAGTGATCTTTGACGTGGCCGGAGTCTTAACAGAGGGACTAGGAGCAATTCTCCTTGAAGCAGCAGCCGAAATTGAAGGAGACCTTGACCAATTAGCTGAAGCTTTAATCCCAGTATTCATGGGCGAGGGAGACTCTGATGTTGCTGGGCATAAGTTAGAACGTGGTGAAATAACTCTGGATTTCTTTCTCTCCTCTCTCGGTGAGGTAGAGAAGGAAGCTTGGTCGATTTTGCACCCAGACTCAAAGAAATTCTTTGGAGATAGTCTTCGGCCAAAACCGGAAATGCATGACTTCGTTGCCGAAATACAAAAGGCTGGTTTTAAGACAGGGTTGATCTCAAATAACATTAAAGAATGGCAACCTGCTTGGGACAAGGTAATTCCCGCTCGAGATCTCTTTGACGCAACAATCTTTTCGTCAGAGGTTGGTTGTAGGAAACCGAACTCAGAAATCTTTAACATCGCTCTTCATAAACTAGATGTTGAACCTCAGGAAGCTATTTTTCTTGATGATTTTCCGGCTATGGCACAAGGAGCTCGAGATGCAGGTATGTATGCAATCGACGTTCATGACCACGGCATTGCGATACAAGAGACAAGAGCCTTGATACAAATATAAAAGCTAACTTTTGCAGTTACTGAAACTCTCGTATGGTTTGAACAAAGCGAGGTAGAAATGACTGAACGATACTATGTAACAGATTCTGATCTTTCGGAACAATACACGTTGTATACGCGAGCAAATGTCGGAGAAGTATTCCCCGACCCCGTAACACCATTAACGAGCAGTACTGGCCTATACCAAGCTGAGCTTGGTTGGAGAGATGCCTGGGAGCGAATGGGAGCATTCACACATGAAGAGTTTCCGCAGGATACGTTCGCCCAACTTGGAGTGGTTGGTGGGTATTGCTACCTTAACGCATCGCTAATCCGTTTATTCGGTGTTCGAGCACCGGGACTGACTTGGGAAGATATGGATGAACAATTCTTTGGCGCTATGCCTGGGGTACCCCCATATAAGCAACGCTCTGGCGATGAAGATATAGAAAAGACTCAGAAAATAGCTGCAACCTTCCAATGGGCCCTCAGCCACACAAAATTGCAAGATCTCGAAGAACTAACTGAGAGCAGAATCGCTACGAAAAAGCTGCGTGACGATCGACCTGATTTCTCAGAATACGCAAACGAGGAATTATTTGACCAATACTGTGACCTATTGAAACTTCATCGAAAATACTTTAGCCAACATATTTTCACAACCTATATGGCCACAGTGCCAGTCGGAATTATTTCAGGTGTTGCAAACGCGGTGGGCCGTCCCGACCTGCTCCTGCCAATTATTGCAGGCTTTGGAGAAGTCGATTCAGCTGAACCATCACATGCAATGTGGGATATGGGCCGAATGGTGCGCAGTAATGATCAATTGACGACCGAGTTTGACAAAGGTATCGAAGGCTTAATGGACCGGCTAGCACGAAGCGATGAAGCTGAAGCTGACGAATTCTTAAATGCGTTTGAACATTTCGTATATGAATACGGATCGCGAGGACCAAATGAATGGGAAACGCGTTCGCCCTCGTGGGAAACAAAACCTGAATTAGCGCTCAATGCGATAGACAGAATGCGTTTAGCTGGAGACGAATTCGCTCCGAAGACTCAAAATTCCGAGCGTGCCTCGCAACGTCAACAAGCAGCTACAGAGCTTCTCTCAATGGTAGAGTCTGACCCAGCAGTGCACGGAGAACTCGCAGTCGGAATTGCTGCATCTGCTGCATGGTTGCCAGCGCGAGAACGAACAAAAACAAACAATATTCGACTTATTCATGAAATGCGAATGATTATGCGGGCGATTGGCGGACGAATAGTAGAAGAAAACGGATTTGATGAAATAGAAGACTTTGGCTTCGTAACCGATGATGAATACGGAAGACTATTTAAGGAACCCACTTCCATGTTGGAAACGATTCGATCAAGGCGCGAAGAGTACTACAAACTACTTGAACGTGAAGCCCAGTTCTTATTTGATGGTCAAGCTGATCATCCCGAGACATGGCGAAGACGCGACGCAGTTTCAGAAGATGTACTAGTCAAAGATGAAATGCTTCAAGGAATGCCAGGGTGTACAGGTTTAGCTGAGGGAACTGCTCGAGTCATCCTTGACAGTAATGACCCAACATCGCTTCAGCCAGGAGATATTCTCGTGGCACCGCTAACTGATCCATCATGGACACCTCTGTTCGTGCCGGCAGCAGCAGTTGTTGTAGATGTGGGAGCACCACTCTCCCATGCAATAATAGTTAGCAGAGAACTAGGAATCCCGTGTGTCGTTTCAGCTACAGACGCCACTAGACGAATTCCAAATGGCGCCCGTATAGAGGTCAATGGGGATACTGGGGTAATTACTATTTTGGAAGTGTGAACTATCTAGGAATATCACTCCACGCAACATCTTTATCTACGCGAACGTCTCCAGGAAGCCCAAGTACTCTTTCGCCGAGTATATTACGCATAATTTCGCTCGTTCCACCCTCAATGGTGTTAGCCCGTGAGCGTAAGAATTGGCCACTGATAGATCCCGAATTGTGGGCTTCTTCGCTTCGAACCATTGGGTACCCATTGGCATGTAACATTCCGTCTGCTCCCTCAAGCTCAATACAGAGTTCAAAGATCTTTTGATTTAGTTCTGCGCTAAACAGCTTGCCAATTGAACCGCCTGGCCCAGCGTCACCGCTTTTTGCCATGGCTTTAGCCCTTTGATTAGTTAATCTCAGAATTTCTGCTCTACCCCATAGATCCGCTACTCGATCACGAAGAACACGTCTTTCAATGTCACTGAGGTCATCTTTTTTCGTACTCCATAGATTCATAAGACTTCGGATCGGGCCTCCGCCTTTGCCTCCACTTCCACCACCTAAGGCAACTCTTTCATTCATCAAGGTAGTGATAGCCACACGCCACCCATCTCCCTCATCTCCTAGTCTCTGATCATCGGCAATACGAACGTCAGTTAAGAAGACTTCATTGAATTCCGCTTCTCCTGTTATTTGATATAGAGGCCGAACCTCAACACCTGGGGCGTGCATATCAAGGATGAAATACGATAGTCCTTTATGTTTCGGAGCATCTGGGTTTGTCCGAGTTAGAAGCATTCCAAAATTAGAGTGATGAGCGAGCGTTGTCCAAACTTTCTGACCATTAACTATCCACTCATCTCCATCACGAATAGCTTTACTTGGTATACCTGCAACATCTGAACCGTGGGTAGGCTCAGAGAAAAGCTGACACCAGATATCCTCTCCGGTAAAGATCTTTTTCAGGTGTTTTTGGTGCATTTCCTCGGTTCCATGGTTTAGAACCACAGGCGCTCCCATTCCAATCCCTATAGGGTTAACGAGAAGGTCATGGTAAGGGATCTTGGCTTCACGAAGAACTTCGTCAACAATGGCCTGTTTTCCTCTACTTAAGCCAAGTCCGCCTTTCCCTTGGGGGAAATGGACAAAAGCTAATCCAGCATCGAATTGGGCGCCACGGAAAGTAAATTGGTCCACAGCGTGAGGGTCAACCTCTTCAATTAATGCTTCCGCTCGTTCTTCAAGTTCTTGATCACTTATTGACAAGATTTTCTCCTATCTCCGTTTAAGGCTCGCATTTGGCGAAAGTCCTTAATCATCATTAGCATGCTACATATATATTATGGTCGTGAAACGCCATACCACGCCAAATGGTGTGTCAACATTCATAGCAAGGAACCAATATGCGAGAAGTAGTAATTGTTGAAGCCGTCAGGACCCCTCTTGGGAAAAGAAATGGTGGATTATCCACTATGCATTCCATTGACCTATTAGGTGCAGTTCAGTCAGAATTGTTCTCAAGGAGCGGAGTTAATCCATCCGAAGTTGGTCAAGTTGTTGGAGGGTGTGTTGGTCAGGTTGGAATGCAAACTATGAATGTAACCCGAAATGCATGGCTTACTTCAGGGCTACCCCTTGAAGTTGCTGCAACAACAGTTGATGCACAATGCGGTTCATCACAACAAGCAACAAACCTTGCCTACGCTCTTGTAGCTGGGGGAGTCGTTGACGTAGCAGTTGGATGTGGAGTGGAATTAATGAGTGGTGTTCCGATGGGGGCAACCATTTCCTCTGGAGTCGGTAAGCCTGTCAATCGGGGGTATTGGGAAAAGTATGAATTGACATCACAATTCGAAGGCGCTGAGCGAATTGCGAAGCAATGGGATATCAGCCGCGAATCTTTAGATGAGTTTGGAAAACTCTCACAAGATAGAGCAATACAGGCCTGGGAGGAAGACCGATTCGGTTCCCAAATCCTTTCAATTAACGCACCTGATATTGGTGAAGATGGAGAACCTAGTGAAACAACTCGCACCATTTCGCGTGATGAAGGGCTCAGAGAGACAAGTCTTGAAGCATTAGCAGGTCTTCGAACGAACATGCCAGATGGAGTGCATACAGCTGGAACTTCCTCTCAAATCTCAGATGGAGCAGGCGCTGTTCTCCTCATGACCAGGGAAAAAGCTGACGAGCTAGGAGTTAAACCTATGGCTACGATTGTTGATTCATGCCTCGTAGGCTCAGACCCTGTCCTCATGCTCACGGGACCCATCTATGCAACGCAAAAGTTGCTTGCAGATAATGGCCTCCAAATGAGTGACATAGATGTTGTAGAAATAAATGAAGCATTCGCTTCCGTTGTACTTGCATGGGAGAAAGAACTTAACCCAGATATGGCAACAGTGAATCCGAACGGTGGAGCAATCGCTATCGGTCATCCCTTAGGAGGAACAGGGGCAATACTTCTAACCAAAGCTGTTCATGAACTCCACCGGTCAGATAAAGAGCACGCAATTGTTACGATGTGTTGTGGTGGAGGGTTAGGAACAGGAACGCTTATTAAGCGTTTGTAAGAACTATGCCAGAAACCCCCAAAGAACTTATTTCACCGCCATGGAGCCGTGTCGAGTGGTCAATTATGTTGGTTGCGCGAGATATTCGACGAACTTTCGATGAGGTATTCCTTGATTTCGACTTAAATCTTTCTGGAGCGGCATTGATGGCGCTGTTAAATGAACATGGACACTTATCTCAAACTACCGTAGGGAAATGCCTTGGGATGGGGCGTGCATCCGCTGGGACGCTCATTGATAGTTTAGATAAGAGGGGATTAGTTCAAAGACAAGAGAACCCTAAAGACAAACGTGTTTTGCTTGTTGGATTAACCGATAAGGGTAAGGAGTTAGCTGTTCAGCTTGAGCAAAGAGATTCCGAATTAAGAGATTTATTTCGAGAAGGGGTTAGCAGGGAAGAGCGATTTCAACTTGTAGATGTTCTGCAAAGGTTAAGAACTAATCTTAATGAGGTAAGAAAAGATCATTCGAAAGTTAATAAAAAAGGAGAGTAAAAATATGGATTTAACAGGTGCGTCAGCTGTCATTACCGGAGGAGCATCAGGAATCGGAGAAGCAAGTGCAAGAAATCTAGCTAGTCTCGGGGCACGATGCGTCATCGTTGATTTGCAGGATGAAAAAGGAGAAGCAGTCGCTAAAGAGCTAGGCGGATTGTATGTAAAAGCCGATGTAGCTGACGAGGAACAAGTTCAAGCTGCTGTGGATGCTGCTATGGAAATGGGGCCTTTGCGGGCACTCGTGAACGGTGCTGGAATTGGAAGCGCTTCTCGGACAGTAGACCGCAATGGCGATCCTATGCCCTTAGCACAATTTGAGTTCGTAATTCGCGTAAATCTTATAGGTACGTTCAACTGCATCCGGCTTGGAGCATCCGCCATGGCTAAAACAGATCCACTTGATAGTGACGGTCAGCGAGGAGCCATAGTAAACATGGCATCAGTTGCAGCGTTTGATGGACAAACAGGTCAAAATGCCTATTCAGCTTCCAAAGGAGGCGTTGTAGGAATGACGCTTCCGATAGCACGCGACCTGGTACCACTGGGGATCAGGGTAAATACAATTGCCCCCGGACTGATCGATACACCAATCTACGGAGAGGGAGAAGCTTCAGACCAATTTAAAGCACATCTCGGGCAAAGCGTTCTTTTCCCCAAGAGACTCGGGTACGCCAGCGAACTCGCATCAATGGTCACTGAATGCATAACAAATGATTACATGAATGGTGAAACAATCAGAGTAGATGGCGGCGTTCGTCTTCCACCAAAATAAGGAGTAAGAATGACAGAAAATAGCGCAGTACTCACAGAAACGAGGGGCAGAGTTCTCTTAATTACACTTAACCGCCCTGAAGCCATGAATGCGATCAACACGGATCTTGCTCAAGGCCTCCTTGCAGCAATTGAGGAACTTGATTCAAATGATGGACTAACTGCAGGCGTATTGACCGGAAACGGGAGAGGGTTCTGCTCAGGAATGGACCTTAAAGCTTTCGCAGCAGGAGGACCGCCAAAAGGATTTGATCAATTTCTTGAAACAGGGTCAAAGAAACCACTGATTGCCGCAATTGAAGGATTTGCTTTAGCAGGTGGCCTTGAAGTTGCACTAACTTGCGATCTACTAGTTGCAGCTAAGGATGCAAAAATAGGAATCAGAGAGGTCAAAGTCGGTTTATTCGCAGCGGGAGGAGCTTTGCTTCGACTACCTCGAAGGTTGCCGTACTCGGTAGCTATGGAGATGGCGTTAACTGGTCAACCCATAACATCTGATGAAGCGAAAACCTATGGGTTAGTTTCACGAGTCACAGATAATGGAGGAACCATTGATGCTGCTCTAGAGCTAGCTGAGCAGATAGCGGAAAATGCGCCACTGGCCGTTGCAGCTTCAAAAGCGTTAATACAAGCACAACAAGGGATAACAGAAGAGGAATTCTGGGAACTTCAAAAACCCCACATGGTGAAGGTCTTCACTTCAAACGATGCAAAGGAAGGTCCAGCATCTTTTGCTGAAAAGCGATCACCTAACTGGTCAGGAACGTAGAAGAAAGAATTCATCAACTATAGGAGAAAACATGAAATTAGCAATGTTGCTTCCATACTCAAATAGGTTCTCGGAGGCAGTTGACCGAGTAGTCCAACTCGAGAAAGCAGGACTTGACTTAATCTATGTACCCGAAGCGTATGCGGCCGATGCGGTTTCAGCTATGGGATACCTAGCGGCGAAAACAGACACTGTGCAAATAGGGTCAGGAATTCTTCCAATATATAGTAGGACACCAACGCTATTAGCAATGACCGCTGTAGGCATGGATGAAATATCAAATGGTCGATTTGTTCTGGGCCTTGGGGCGTCAGGCCCACAGGTCATAGAAGGCTTTCACGGAATCCCATATAAGGCCCCGCTGGGCCATACCAGAGAGGCAATCGAGATATGTAGAAAGGTATGGAAGCGGGAGGAAAAGCTAACACACGACGGAAAGTACTACACGCTTCCTCTTCCGGAAGACCAAGGAACTGGATTGGGTAAACCTCTAAAAATTATCACCCACCCGCTGCGCCCAAACATTCCTATACACATAGCCTCACTAGGTCCCAAAAATGTCGAGCTCACAGCTGAACTTGCTGAAGGATGGCTTCCCACACTCTTCATGCCTGACAAAGCGGACCTCGCATTTGGTGATGCTTTGACAATAGGGCTTAGTAAACGAAGTAGTGATCTTCCTCCACTCGATATTGTTGCCGGAGGAATGGTAGCGATCGGTGATGATGTTAAACAGTACCTTGATTTCGGGCGACCAAATACTGCTCTTTATGTCGGAGGCATGGGAGCGCGAGGAAAAAACTTCTACAATTCTTTAGTCCAACGGTACGGTTTTGAACAAGAGGCTCTTCAAATTCAAGATCTCTACCTATCAGGAAAGAAGAAGGAAGCTGAAGCAGCAGTTCCACTTGAACTCCTTGAAGGCATGAATCTCGTCGGCCCGGAAGGCTACATCAAAGAAAAAATAGCCCAATTCGCCGAAGCAGGCGTGACCTACCTAAATATCGGACCGATCGGACCACCTGAAGAACAAATGAAAATAGTCGAAAAGCTAAAGGAAATTATTTCCTAACAGCGAATGGGAATAGCTACTTTCCCTTCAGCGCCTCAATAGCCAACCTAAATGCGTCATCACATTTCGTATCAACAGGAGGACGCAAAGTAACCCCGCTAACGAGGCCACCGAAGCGTTCATGCACCTCATCCGCCAAACCATCAAATGAGCAAGCAATAACAACTTGATGGAATAACTCACCAGGAATCAACCGGTAGCTATCCTTGCCTTCACCAGCCGAAAACCGTTTTCGCAGATCCACACCCAAATCCCTAAAGCCCAAAAGGTCAAGAGTCGGCGCATAAGCAGGAGTTGAATATAAGAAAGCAAGCATTCTTTTCTTCTCATCAATAAGCCTTTCACGCTCCTCAGCAGCATCTGTTACCACCGTCAACGGAGCAGCGATCACCGGAAAGATTCTCTTCAGATTCACTCCTAAAGTGGAATCAATCAAAGGAATAATATTTTCTCTCAGATGCAAAGAATGCGAATTAGTTGGATGTGTAATTAAACCATCACACTGTTCAGCAGCCAATTTACTCAACCTCGGGCCCACCGCTCCCAACCAAATCTCAGGAACGCGAACGCCACCTAAAGACTCAGGAATAAATTCATCCTGTAAACGAGACAAATTATAGAACTCACCGTGAAAGGGAATACACTCCCTCTGCCCGAAAGAATTAAAACATGCCTTAACAACGCCAATATATTCACTCAACCTATTCACAGGATTATCAAAAGGCATTCCATATCGTTCCTCAATATTTTTTCGGACCTGAGTACCTAAACCCAAATCAAAGCGCCCCTCAGATAACCGTGCAAGGTCCCAAGCAGAAAGAGCTGAAAGCATGGGGCTTCTAACAAAAGCTAGAGCAACTCCTGTACGCACATGTAGCGAAGACGTTGCTTCTAAAGCAAGAGAAGACATAACAAATGGGTCATGAACCATTTCAGGAATATGTAAAGTATCAAAACCCAAAGACTCGACCCGACGAGCATAGTCTCTAACATCACGTAACTGCATTCGAGGATTGATCCCAGCAACAATCTCCATTTACGCTCCTTTACCCTCATGTAACAATAGAAGAATTTCCGCTGAGTTACTTTTCCACGCAACTTTCAACTAACGTCACATCATGATCTCATTGATTGAATTTAAACACAAAGCTAGAGACTGGATACAAAGGAACCTCGAAATTGCACCCCCAAATTACGGAGCAATCCTGCCACCAAATCTAGAAAAAGTAGGTGTTGATTGGCAGAAGAGATTATTTCATGAAGGGTGGGCAGGAATTCACTGGCCAAAAAAACACGGTGGATTAGGGCTTACACCAGAGCACCAATCTATTTGGCTTGAAGAATGCGCACGAGCTGATGTTCCACCATATGTAAACATGGTTGGGGTTGTTCTCGCAGGACAAGGTGTACAAATTTTTGGGACAGATCACCAGAAAAACCTACATCTAAAATCAATTATTGATGCGACACAACTCTGGTGTCAGCTCTTTTCAGAACCTGAATCCGGGTCCGATTTAGGGTCACTTCGCACCACCGCCGAATCAGATGGAGATGGATGGATAGTGAATGGGCAAAAGGTCTGGTGCAGTGGAGGTCGATATAGCAACTGGGGAATACTTATGGCCCGCACAGACCCAAACCTTCCAAAGCATCGCGGTATCAGTTTCTTTCTAATTGATATGCATAGCGATGGTATAGAAACACGCCCCTTGCGCCAAATGACAGGTGAAGAAGAATTTGATGAAGTATTCTTCACCGATGTTTCACTTCCCCAAACTGCACTCCTAGGTCCGTTAAATGGAGGATGGCATGTAGGTATGGATATCTTGACAAAGGAAAGAGGCTCAATAGGGGCAGGAGCAATAACAATGCAGCGAAGACTAGATAGCCTTCAATCTCTAGCGAATAAAGAGCTATCGCATGACAAACGGCAACAGCTCGTGCAGTTGCTCATAAAAGGGAAAAGCTATCATTACTTAGGCCAACGTCAAGGGCCAGCAGCATCGGTTTCCTCTTCTTTGAATAAATTAGGGATCACAGAATTAATGTTTGATATCGCTAACTTACGAGCAAATATTGCCGAAACTGAAGCGTTATTATCTGGGGCTGGTTCAGACAGCTTGCTTTCGGCACCGGGAGCGAAGATAGCGGGAGGGACGTCACAAATACAAAAGAATATTATTGGCGAGCGAATACTCGGCCTTCCCAAAGAACCAAAACCTAGCTGACTATAATCAGCTACTGCAGCTAAGCATGGAACACCCAGCGCGATCCTTTGCCCAGTCAGGACGCTTCACAGCCCATTTATCAAATTGGGGCTGGTCATCATAAGGGGTCTTGAGCATCGTCTGAAGATCATAGAGCATACTTAGGTCACCTTGTTCCGCAGAATCTATTGCTAGCTGAGCTAAATAATTTCTCAGAACATACTTTGGATTGACCTGATCCATTTGCGCTTTTCGTCGATCATCAGGAATTTCTTGGCCCCGGAGAACATCACGATAATTCTCTATCCAGTCCCGAAGAGTCTCCCAATGTGATTCGGACTTAGATACAGGCTCATAGTAGGAACTCTTAAGAAGAGCGGATATTTCATCAATACTGATGTCAGAACCCACCGTTATAGAAGATAAAGAACGGAAAAAAATAGTCATGTCTATTTCCCCTGTTTCGAGAATAGAAAATAAATCTGTAATCACTCGTTGCGATGAGCTTGAACTATATTCAACCAATCCCAACTTGGCAGCTATCATCTCAGACCAACTTCGTGAAAATATTTCCTCATACTCATCTAAAGCTTCTTGTAACGGCTCAACACTACCCACTACCGGATAAATCGCATTAGCTAACTGAGCTAAATTCCAATGCCCCACAGCGGGTTGATTACGAAATCGGTATCGACGTTGGTGTCGGTCAGTAGTGTTTGGGGTCCAATCCGGGTCAAAATCATCTACCCATCCATACGGTCCATAGTCAATAGTCAGTCCATGTATTGACATGTTGTCGGTATTCATCACCCCATGCACGAAACCAACACGCTGCCAGTGCGCCATTAATAAAGCTGTAGAGGAAATGACTTCTCGGTAAAAATCGACATATTTCTCAGGTGAAGTATCACTGATTTCAGGAAAATGATGTTTGATTGTGAAGTCAAGCAACGCTTTTAATCCATCAATATTTTCCCGAGCAGAAAAAATTTCAAAGCTTCCAAATCGAATAAATGATTCAGCGACACGACACACAACTGCACCGATTTCTTCAGCTAGATTTCCATCGTAAAACATGTCCCGGACGACGTTATCTCCAGTATTACAAAGGCTAAGCGCACGCGTAGTAGGCACGTGGAGATAATGCATAGCCTCACTGCATAAATACTCTCTGATGGAGGATCTAAGAACAGCTCTTCCATCACCACTTCGCGAATATGGTGTTGGACCGGCGCCTTTTAATTGCAACATATAATTTTTCGAATCTATTCCTTGAAGCTCACCCAAATTGATTGCTCGTCCATCACCTAATTGCCCAGCCCAATTCCCAAATTGATGTCCCCCGTAGCACATCGCGTGCGGATCCATATCCGCGGTAACTGCATTTCCAGAAAAGACTTCAGCAAATTCGTCAGAGTCTGCAAGGCCGCTTGATATGCCGAGTAGTAAACGGACTTCCTCGGACACAACAAGGGTTTTCGGAGCAGCCGTCGGAGTAGGAAAGACTCTTGAATAGTAAGCGTCATGAACCTGACGACGAGTATTAGAAAGGTCCTGATCACCACTTAACTCAGTTGTGAATGGATTATCAAACTTTAGGTCCCCTAATGTAACTTGTCGCATTCGTGATTCAGGCTTCTCCATCAAACTCTCTCTTTCGTAGCCTCTACGATAGTTCGCAAAAACCGTTGTCACCATCTACGATCAATCTGTGTGGAAACATGAAGATGTAGATCCATTTAACGATGAGCCCCAACCCGAGACAGCACTTGTGCGAGCTGGCGAAGATTTAGATTGGCAAACTGTTGAATCATTTTTGCGGGATTCACTTCCACAAGAGATAGATACCACTGGAAAATTTGATATCCGCCAATTCCCCAATGGGGCAGCAAACCTAACATACCTAATTTCATTTGGGGAAACTGAACTTGTTTTGAGGCGACCTCCATTTGGGGATTTAGCCCCTGGAGCTCACGATATGACGAGAGAATATAAGGTTCTATCAAAACTTTGGAAGATCTTCCCAAAGGCGCCTCGCGCATATCTATTTTGTGATGACGAGACCGTTGCAGGCGCCGCAATGTTTGTTATGGAACGCCGCGTCGGTGAAGTAATACGTGGAATCATTCCCCATTCAATGAGGCACCATGACCGTTTAGGAAATCGAATTGGTCGTGCACTATCCTCAGCGATTGCCGAATTTCATGCGTTAAGCCCAGCTGATATCAAGTTGGAAACTTTAGGCAAGCCGGATGGTTTTGTTCTGCGGCAAGTTGAAGGATGGAAAAAAAGATGGGATCTAGTTTCTGCTGAACAGCACCAACACGGAATGAATGACGTATACAGCGCCTTACTAGCTGACTTACCAGAGCCTCAACGAGTAGCGTTCGTTCATAACGACCTCAAACTTGATAATTGCATGTTCGAAGCAGATAACCCAGATGATGTTTACGCAATATTTGACTGGGATATGACAACACTGGGGGACCCCCTTGTTGACTTCGGAACGCTACTGAATTATTGGCCTGACCCCGACGATGACCCTGATGTGGTTCGAGGCGGCCATGCGGGACTTAATCAAATGGGCCTGCCAAGCAGGGCACAAATGACAGAATATTATGCAGAAAAATCTTCACTAGACTTAGCAAATATTCATTGGTACGAGGCCTTTGCACAATGGAAAACAGCAACCGTTCTCCAGCAACTTCATTACCGGTGGAAAGTTGGCGACAGCACGGACGAACGCATGGCAACTATTGCTGATGGTTTACCGCGCTTCATTCAAAAAGCTGAAGACCTACTCAATATGTAAATTACTCAGTAGCGTCGTAGCTGTATAGCTCTCGAAGTTCTCGCTTTAGGATTTTTCCACTAGCATTTCGAGGAATTACATCAATGAATTCAACAGCCTTTACCGTCTTGAACGGCGCTAGCTTTCCTTCACAATGATTAATCACATCATCTGCCGTCAGTGAATCATCAGAACGAACGATCACTGCCAAAGGAGATTCACCCCATTTTTGTGATGGGATTCCAATTACTCCAGCATCATTGATCTTTTCATGCGCTAATAACACATTCTCTATTTCAGCTGGGTAAACGTTCTCTCCGCCAGAGATCAACATATCTTTCACACGATCAACGATTGTGACAAAACCATCCTCATCCATCGTCGCGACATCTCCAGTCTTAAGCCATCCATTAACCAGTGCTTCTTCATTCGCTTCAGGCCTATTCCAATATCCAACCATAATATGGGGGCCCTTCACTTCAACTTCCCCAGCTTCACCTGGGCTACATTCATTACCGGTTTCATCAACGACACGGACTTCAGTAAAGGTGAAGGCTTTTCCAGTTGATCCTGCTCTAGTAACAGCATCTTCTGAAGAGATAATGCATGCGGGCCCACAAGTTTCAGTCAAGCCATAGACCTGATGGATCTCTATTCCCATATTCGTATATGTTTCAATTAAGGACACAGGAACAGGTGCAGCGCCGCTAATTACGTTGCGTAGTGTCGAGTGGTCATGATTTTCAGCATCATGTGTAAGTAACATGAACTGCAACATAACGGGAACCATCAGTGTCGTATTAATCTTTTCATCACGAATCAAGTCCCAGGATGCGGTAGGGTCGAATGCTTTCATTAGGGTTATCGAACCACCAACGAATACTGACGTAATGACTGGTGTTAGCGCACCAACATGAAACAAAGGAAGAGCATTCAAGAATCTGTCAAAATGCTGCATATCTGCAGTTGTCGCATTCGTAATGTTCGCCCACAATACTGTGTTGTGACTATGCATTACGCCTTTAGGTAAGCCGGTTGTCCCTGATGTATACATAATGAACACAAGGTCATCATCGCCGCCTGATACCTCAGGCTCTTCCATGCTTGAAGATGACATCCATTCGCTGTAACCAACAGCTCCCTCAATTGTTTCTCCACCAACTTGTATAAACGTTGAAATATCTGTCTTGTCACCACGGCTACGGAGTTCAGTAACGACCTCTGAGAATTCTTCGCTGAAAAGAAGAACAGTAACTCCTGCGTCATGAAGAATGAATTCAAGCTCGTCCGCAACAAGTCGCCAGTTCAAAGGAACGTTAACGCCGCCGATTTTCGCTACCGCAAAGAAAGACTCAATGAACTCTTTCCCATTCATTAAAAGAAGACCGACGCGGTCTCCGTGAGTCATTCCTGAATTGGTGAGAGCGTGAGCAACTTGATTTGATCGTTCGTTGAGTTCACGGTACGACAAGCGCAACTCACTAGCTGGTTCATAGATGGCTTCCAACCCGCTGTCTCTTCGTGCTCTGTTCGTAAGAAAATTTCCTATATTCTGTGGCATGCTAACTCCCTTTATGTACTTCATCTTAACGGTATCAAGGCGATCTGGAAATTCTTCCCCCTAGCGAATGAACGAATTCCTTGAACTAAACGGTAAGGTTCATTCATGTTCAGCTCATTGAAAGACGTTCTGCGTTTCAAAAGATTTGAAATCAGCCCTGCAAAACGTCGGCTAAGTAAAGCGGCAAATATAGGGGACCTCAGAATAATGGCAAAAAAACGATTGCCAGGCGGTGTCTTTGATTACATAGATGGAGCTGCAGAAGATGAGCGCACATTGCGAAGGAATGTCTCAGCTTTTTCAGATTATGGTTTTAAGCCCAGAGTATTGCGTGATGTGTCAAATATTGATAGTTCGGTTGACATACTGGGGACAAGAGCGCCTATACCTTTAATTTGTTCACCCACAGGCTTTACGCGTATTGCCCATCCTGAAGGGGAACTTGCGGTGAGTAGATCCGCTGCTAGAGCAGAAATACCATTTTGTTTATCGACAATGGCTACGAGGTCAATTGAAGAAATAGAGGATACAACGCTCCCGGAAGACACAGCGAGAGACTTTGCTCCTAGAAACTGGTTTCAAGTATACGTATGGAAAGACAAAGGACTACTGAGAGATCTATTAGGGAGAGCAAAGGATGCAAATTTTGAAACCATCGTGATAACTGTTGACACAGCAGTTCTCGGCCGAAGAGAGCGAGATGTGAGACGGGGTTTCACGCTTCCGCCACAATTAGGCCTCAGCACAATCATTGATGGAATCAGGAATCCTGGTTGGACTTGGAACTTCGTCAAAAATGAACCAATACGATTTGCAAATGTTGTTGGGAAGTCAACAGACGATGGTAGTTCAGCAATTTCCTTGGCTAACCATGTAAATGCTCAGTTTGACCAATCTTTATCCTGGCGTGACATTGAGTGGTTCAGGGAGCAATGGGATCAAAAGATTGTTCTTAAAGGTATACAAACTGTGGATGATGCCAAGTTGTCTGCACAGCACAGTGTAGATGCCATAGCATTATCAAACCATGGTGGTAGACAATTAGATGATGCACCAAGCCCAATTAACTTAGTTAAACCGGTAAGTGATGTTGTCGGCGATGATCTCGAGATTTATTGTGACGGAGGTATTAGGAGGGGAAGCGACATTGTTAAAGCAATAGCTATGGGAGCTGATGCATGCATGATTGGTCGCCCATTTCTTTACGGACTAGGTACTGCAGGAGAGGAAGGCATTGATTGGGTTCTGGATTTCCTCAAACAAGGGATGCATCAAACAATGGCTTTACTCGGGGCAAGGAGTTTGGCTGACTTGAGCCCAGGCCTCATAGAAACAAGAAGCAAAAACTTATCGGATAACGATTAGCCCATGAAATTGTACGTCTCGGATCTTCCAGATGCTTTCAGGATGAATGCTGCAATCAAAAAACCGAAACCCATAACGAGCACAACGGCCTGAGGCCCAAACCTATCAGCGAGGGGGCCTTGGATAATAGAACCTAGAGGTGCTCCAATAGTAAAGACCATCAAGTACATTGCCATGACCCGGCCACGAACAGGTTCGGGGACCCGCAATTGAAGTGTGGTATTAGTGGTCGTAGCCATAACAAGATGTGCGCAGCCGACTATGAAAATTCCAGCAATCCCGACCCAATAGAATGAGGTTGCAGCTAATAGTATTTCACCACACCCGTACCCCAGGAGTGAACCAACAAGAAGACGGGATCGCTTTACCCGTGAGCCAAATGCGGCCAGCCATGGAGCAATGATAACTGCTCCGATTCCATACATTGACATAAGAAGACCAAATCGGAATTCGTCTGCCTCAAAGACGTTTTCTATGAAGAGAATAAGATGAACTTGGACTAATGGGCCACCCAAAATAGCTACGAATGTAGCTGCAAGATAACCGGTCATGATTGTCGGTTGAGTTTTTGCATATGCCCAACCTTTAGCGAATTGACTTAATTGGGAATCCGTACGATTCGCAAGTGGGCTGGGAGGAGTCTTAGGGAGCGTAAGCAAAGTACAAAAGACGACTATGAAAGAAATTCCATTACCTAGAAAAGCCCATGCAGGGCCTAAAACAGCGAGGATAACCCCGCCGATACTAGGACCAATTGCCCGCGCGGCATTGAACTGCGTTGAGTTTAAAGTGATTGCATTCATCAGAAAATCACGGGGCACTAAATCAGCTACGTACGCTTGCCACGCCGGTAATGCATAGCCGTTACCTATTCCATAAATAACATTGACGGCAATATAAACAAGTGGTTCTCGAACCCCTACCCACCATAAAATTGCATTCGAAACAGCTATCGTCGCTAAAATTACCTCGCAAACCAATAAAATTTTGCGGCGCGAAAGCCTATCTGCCATGGGGCCCGCAAACGGGCCAACTATTGCCATAGGAATCATGAGAGCAAATACTGAAGCACCTACCCACGCACCAGACTCTGTCATTTCAAACATTATGAAAGGAGAAGCTATCCCTTGAAGCCAACCCCCGCTATTGGATGCCAAGCCAGCAAACCAGAAGCGTCTAAAGTCCTGTATTCGAAGAGCAGATATAGCATCTGACAACTTTGGACGGGAAAAATTCTGGGATAGCTCGCTCATACGTTATGGTTCACGTCCTCATATCAAGATTTCTCATTGTAGGCGCTTCGAAGTTTACTTTTCTGAATTTTCCCCATTGAATTTCTAGGAAGCTCATCAATAAGTACAAATTCGTTTGGAAACTTTAAGCCTGTAATTTTGCCTTTCAGCAAATCTTTGACCTCTTGCTCATCGAAATTTTTAAAAGGAACTATGACGGCAATAACTCTTTCCCCCAAATCTTCATCAGGAATACCAATAACAGCGGATTCACCTATGCAATCAACTTCATCAAGATGAAGCTCAATTTCCTTCGGGTAGATATTTTCCCCTCCGCTGATAATTAAATCTGAGTCACGTCCCTTAAGGCGTAACCTACCATTATCATCTAGCACCCCAATATCACCAGTGATCAAGAACCCGTCATCAAGAAGGACTTCAGTTGTCTCCCTTGGCTTTCGCCAGTAACCATTAAAGAGATGTTCGCCAGCGACTTCAACAATACCTGTCTCACCGGGACTGCATTCTTTTCCTTCGCTACGAACACGCATTTGAACTCCAGGTAAGGTAAACCCGACTGAGCCAGGAACTCGATCTCCTTGTAAAGGATTAGATGTAATAATTCCAGCTTCAGTCATTCCATATCGTTCAAGAACTCTATTCCCTGTTCTTCTATAAAAGGTATTGTGGATTTGTTCAGTCATAGGTGCAGAGCCAGAGGTAAATAGGCGAATACCGGCACAAACTTTCTCTGTAAAATCATCCCTAGACAACAAGCGTGAGTAGTAGGTGGGAACTCCCATAAAAACAGTTGCTAAAGGAAGATTATTAAGAACGTCAGAAACTGAAAACTTCTCAAGAAAAATAACTTCACAACCGCTAAGCATTGCACAATGCATAGCAACAAATAAACCGTGTACATGGAACGTTGGGAGTGCGTGAAGAAGAATATCTGATTGCGAGAAGCCCCAAAGCTGATTCAATGCCGACCCATTTGTTATCAATGCACGATGACTAATCATTACTCCCTTAGGCCGCCCAGTTGTGCCACTTGTATATAGGATTACAGCAACATCAGTAGCGACTGTCTCAGCACATTCCGTTGACGCAGATAACTGAAGTGCTAATTCAGAAAGAGTTCCAGAGGGACCAATAGTTTCGATCTTGACATGGCTATCAAATACTTGGCCAGCGTCTAATACAACCATTGTGGGGTCAGAATCATTGATGAGGTAATCGAATTCTTCTTTGGAACATTGAGGATTAACAGGAATAAATACCGCTCCTTGCTGCAGGCACGATATGTAGAGTGCTAATGCGTCAACAGATTTGACAGTTTTAGATAGAACTCTGTGTCCCACTCCCACTCCGCATGTTCGTAAAGCACTACAATATCGTCCTGCTAATTCAAAAAAACTTTCATAAGTTATTGAGAACTCTTCTGGCACAGATACAAAGTTTTTATGTTCAAAGCCTTCTGCTGCATTTCGTAATGCTAAAAAGAGATTGTTAGGCATCAGATCGTTTCAATTTATCCCGATGAGGAATAGAACCACGAGCAATTGCGGTCATCGCTAAAATAATAAGCACTCCACCAAACAAAACTGTGGTCCCTAGCACTTCCCCAAAAAACATAGCCCCCCCGACTACCCCGAACAATGGAAGAAAATACCCGATTACGGAAACTTGTCCTGTAGTTCCAATTTCGTTCGCTTTGAGTATCGATAAAAACGATATGTAGGTGACTAAACCAAAGACGAAAAGCATCGGGATATGCCATGAAGCAAAGCCGTCTTCAGGCTTTGTTGCAACATCAAAACCTATTGTTAAAATTAAAGATGCAATACCAGCTACTAAGAGATTAGGGGCAAGTAATGCCATAGGTTTATGCCGTAGTGTGAAATATCTCGTTAGTACTCCAGCACCACCAGCGATAGAAGACCCTGCAAGCACGAGAAGGATATCCCAAGCACTTCCACCATCGTCAATAGATCCTATCGCTA
>DDNP01000030.1:36156-46627 GCA_002341185.1 Candidatus Neomicrothrix sp. UBA2517
GATAGTAACCCCTCCATAAGCTGAAACTAGTCCGAAAGCTTTCAATAAATTAAACCGTTCATCAGCAAAAACGAAATGAGCAACAATTGCGGTGAAGATAGGGCCAAGAGAGATAAGTAATGTATTTATCCCTGCAGGAAGTCGATCAAATCCGACATTAAATATTAATGAAGGACCTAAAGAACTAAAAAAACCTAAGAGTATTCCAGGAGGGACAGACGCCCACCTTAACTCTTTCCTAAGTATTCCGTGAATGAGGGCTAAGAACCCTCCGAAAAGGAAAGGAATCCACGTTACGGTAAAAGCATCAATACCATCGTTGGTGAATTTCTTCACAAGTAGTCCACCAGCACCAAAAGAGATTCCTGTGAAAGCAACAAATCCCCAAACATTCACACTAAACCTGCTCGGAGTGTTCAGTTGCATCATGGGATTGAACTCTACACCCTCTTACGTGAATTGGATTCTATTGGTAAACACACCTACCCGTGTTACTTATTCACAACACTTGTGCTAGAAAGATATAGGAGAGTTTGATGAACAGACATAAAAGAGTTTGATGACAGAAATTCCTATTTCTTTGTCTGAAGTCACGACTTCGTGGTTGGAGCAGCAATTTTATGACGCAGGCCACGATATAGCCGGAATAGTTGGTCTTGAACATACCCCGATGGACGGTTTCACGGGAGCGATGGGCGAAGTAGGGATCTTCACAATTGAGTGGAAAGATGGTTCAGATTCAAAACTTCCTAAATCGTTCGTTGCAAAATGCCCATTAGACGATGACATAGCCAGGCTTTACAACGAAGTAATGCAATATTATGTTCGAGAATCAGGTTTCTATTCAGATCTCGTTGATCAAGTTGACATGCGCATCCCGAAATGCTGGTTGAATAGGTTTGATCATCAGACTGGACGTGCATTTCTCTTACTTGAGTATCTAGGACATGCAGAGAAGGGTGATATTCTAAAAGGGTGCGAAATTGAAGTTATGGAAAAGCTCGTAATTGATGTAGCGAACATGCACGGAAAATTCTGGATGGATCAACGTTTGCGTGAAATACCATGGCTCATTGATTGGACCACTGAGAATTTAAAACTCGGTATAGATATCACTAGACATTCATGGAAGACTTTGGCATCTCAAGAACCAGATCGCTATCCAAAAGACCTATTTGCGGTTCTTGAGTCCACTTGGGTTAATAATACGGTTGAGTGGTTAGGTCATTATGCAAGGCGGGACTGGACACTGACACACATGGATTATGAATTAGACAACGTCCTTATCGACGATAAAGGCCCCATAGTCATTGACTGGCAAAGCCCCATGATTTCACACCCCGGTGTTGACCTTGCATGGTTACTTGCAGCATCCCACACAGACAAGACTCTAGCTGTTGAAGGCGACCTTTTGAAACTGTATCGTGAGACCCTCTCTAGTAGCGGGGGACCCAACTGGTCAGCTCATGAACTAGAAGAAGCACTAGCGTGGGGAATCCTTTATCCCGTATCGTGTCAAGCTGTTCCATATCTTCAAGACCTCTCTGCTTACGGAGAAGGTGCAGAGAGAATGCATCAACGATTTGAAAAATTCTTGCAAGGGTCAATTGATGCCGCCGTAAGATGGAATCTCGTTGACCATTTACAACCACTAATTTAAGAAAGTAATTTCATGGACCTTATAATCGTACGTCATGCACGCCCTGAAAGAGTTGAGAATGCTGAGGCAGACGGGCCAGCAGATCCCTCTCTTTCCGAAGTTGGTATGAAGCAAGCTCAAGCGGTAGCTAATTTCTTAAAAGGTGAACAAATTGACAGGATCGTATCCAGTTCAATGCGAAGAGCGATTCAAACGGCTCAACCATTATCCAAAATCATCAGCAAAGACATCGCAAGCCGAGATGACTTACGAGAATCTGATCACAACAGTTCAACATATATTCCAGTTGAGGAGATGACATATGATTCAGCTCCTATCCAAGCCTATATAAATGACCCGCTAGCAGTTTTTGAAGGAGATTATGATTCATTTCGTGATCGCGTCGTAGGGGCATTCGATGACCTTATCGCTACGCATAGAGGTGAGACAGTCGTAGTCTTTTGTCACGGTATGGTAACGTCGGTATACCTTCAGACCATATGGCAACTAGAGAATCCATTCATGATCCAACCTGACTATACAAGCGTTACAAGGGTTCAAGCATCAGTCAATGGATTCAGAACAGTACGAAGCATCAACGAAACAGGTCACGTACGAAATTTGATTGAGAGACCGACCTTTGGAAAGAAAAGCTAGGCCACGCCAAGTTCAGAGAAGTCTATACCGGTGAGTTCTATACTCTTCTCCCACAAGGCACGGCCATCGTGAACATCGTGCGCTGCTTTTTTCGCCGAAACTTTTATTGCAGGCCCCCGAATCTGTAGGCGATGGTTAGGGCCATAATAATCGTTTCCTTCTGCTTCAGGATCAGTTGCTGCTCGCAACGTTGGAATTGCCCCATCCGCAGATGTCTGACAAATAAAAGGCCCTACCTTTCCCCAAATATTTTCGGCATAACGATGAAGAGTAAGTTCAGATTGGAATTTAACAATATTGGATTCTGCCATACCGGGATGAGCAGCCACAGAAAGAATGTCTGTACGGTTCGCTCGCTTCAATCTCCTACTAAGTTCAGCAGTGAAAACGAGATTAGCAAGCTTACTTTGAGCATAGGCTCGCATCTTGCCGTAGCGTCGCTCAGATTGTAAATCGTAGAAGTTCAAAACACCTTGACGATGCGCGTTGCTTGCGACATTTACGACTCTGCTACCTGCATTATTTAATAACGTTCCTATCAGTTGACCCGTCAATGCAAAGTGTCCCAAGTGATTGGTGCCAAATTGTAGTTCAAAACCATCAACAGTCGTTGTTCGAGGGATTCCCATAACGCCAGCATTGTTAATTAAAAAATCTAAAGTTTTTCCTGTTCCTTTAAACCACTCTGCGAACTCCGCAATGGAAGAGAGATCTGCCAAATCAAGGTGAGCTACTTCAACCTCGCTTCTAGGGTGAGATGAAGTGAGTTGGTTCATTGCTTCAGAGCCCTTTATTGAATTACGAACAGCGAGAATTACTGTAGCCCCACGCATGGCAAGGAAGCGAGCAGTTTCAAAACCGATTCCAGAGTTTCCGCCAGTGATAATTGCTGTCTTCCCGGTTTGATCCGGAATATCTTCCAAAGTCCACCCAGATTTTGATGTCATGAATACTACGGTACTTGAAAAATTACTATTTCAATAATTTGAGGAAAAACCAAAATAATTATGTTTTGGGCTTAATGAATAGGCCTTCAGCTTCTGCGCATACTCGATCACCGGCTTGTAATCTGCCTGAGATCATAGCCTTACGGTCTTTAATTTCTTCGACCCAAGCTGTCGCTTGTAATTCAACGTCTAGTGGAGTTAGTGAACGATAGCGAACCGTCAAGGTTCCCGTATATCCTCCGTGCCCACTCATAACGCAGGTGACTCCTAGTAGCTCGTCCATTAGGGCAGCTACATGCCCGCCATGAACGCCTTCAGGAGGCCCGCAATATTGTGAATCGAAACTTCCAGTCGCATACATGACTTCATTATTCATGCGGAAAGTAAATGGGGGAGCTATTGGGTTTAGCGGACCAATGAGCGGGCTGTAAGGGAAAAACTCATCAGGTTGTAAACCTCCTAAGTCATAGTCTTTCCCTGTATCGGGTCTAAAGAAGTGCTCTTGTGGCCTTAAACCAGCTTGCATCCTCTCACCTCTGACTTGATAGGGCAATAACTTCTCACGAATAGCACGTACTTGTTCAATCAAATCATGTAACGGTTTCCCATCCTCAATGCGTTGATCAAAGTCGGCTGTTCTTACAGCTGACAATAGCTGTCTTAGTTCGCTAACTAATTCAGATTGACTATTAGCACCTTGGTTAGGGTTAGGTTGATTGTTCATAAATGTATACGTCCGAATAGAGCAAAGTGGTCGCTTATATGAAAGGATTTTTCATTCCTGATGACCTTACCTTCAAGTACTTGGAGACCACTAATCTTAAGATCAGGGTGAGCTACACACCTAGTAAAGGATGCTTTGAATAAAGGGCCATTATCATGAAATTGATTTCTGTAACTATTCCATGTTGGCTCAGGAAGATCAGGAACTATTAAACCCGAATCTTTGATCTTGGCAATTTCTGCTTGTCTAGTATTCGTATCTCCGATAATTGCGATTTGTTCAGTAGGGGAGGCTTGAATCACAGCTGACAATTGCGACATTCGTAATCCACTATTCGCCTTACCAGGCGCCAAGTGAATATTTGCTAAGGTTAGATCGAAATCTTTAAACGTCACTAGCAAACCAAATCCATGTAATGCGGTATGACATATTTCGGACTCTGAAAACCGTTTGGAAATTAAGAATGCAAGATGACCACTATGGCTTTGGGGATTTGAGCGAATCATGTCATGCGTTTCAATATAAGGCACTAAGCCTGGAAGCTCTTGAAATAGAACAATATCTGGAGATAGCTCAATAATTTGTTCTCTGATTACCTCTTCGGTATCGCACAATTCCCAATGCTGAGGTGCCTGAGCTGATCGATTAAGCATAGCGAGATTCCAAGATAGGAAAGAAAAATAGTTGTCCATGGAGATCAGCTAAGCGACTTACAATCCCATAAACCACGAATACCAATCGTGGTAATGTTGAATCCTTGCTTCATCGTCGTTAAGAACTTGTTTCGAAAATCCACGCGAACGCATTCCATTTTGTACGTCACGAATTAAATGAACATCTTGGTCGACTGTAATATCCATCGTTTTTTCGCCAGCTATTACGTCTTCCTGCGTAAATTCCTCTCGTTCAGGACGCTCATCTGGGATAGGTTTTAGTTTCGGCATGAACTGTAAATCAGCTGTAATTTGGGCATCGTCTCTGGGCGGCATTACGAGCGTAATTTTATCCCAGTAGCACTTACTTGGATCGCTATGATGTGGTCGTGCTCTCATAATTAATGCCTTATCGGGCTGAAGCGTAATAAGCATATTAGGAAAAATATTATGTTGAAAAATATCACTGAGTTCCTCGTCTGAAAGAAGATCGTAATCATATCCCAGTTCAGGGCCCATATCTCGTCTTTTCTTTTGAACAGCTTCACGAATATCGAGGACTCTTCCTCGATATTCCTCAGGGTCCATACCAAGTGAAAGTAACTGACCTTTCATTAACTTTGTAGGTTCTTCAGGGATTGGAAGTCGCGTATTGACCGTAAATCCATCAATATAAACACTGGTATGCCCATTTTTCCAAAGCCGAATTCTGCTAGTTGGGCAATCAAAGATTAAGGCATGTTGAGGGTGGATGTGTTCTACATGGTAAAGCTCACCAAAATTATCAAACACTGCTTTCCAGTTGCATTCCAACTGAACTGTTTGATCTTGGGCTAAAACCATATCCTCAAGTCGGAAAGGTTCAATCTGTTCTTTAAGTGGGCCGATGTACTCATCAAAAGATGGCGCATTCTCATCCATACAAATCCAGACTAAGCCTGCCCAGATTTGCGTACGCACAGGGACAAGAGACTGTTTATCGCAGTCAATGCCTTGGCTGAACCTATTCTCATCTGGAACAACAGTTAAGGCTCCATCACGACTATACGTCCAACCATGGTAGGGACAGACAAAATTTTTGATCCAACCGCGTTCATTAACCATGATGCGAGCGCCCCTATGTTGACATGCATTATAGAAAGCAGATATTTCTCCTTCATCGGTATGTGAAACCAAAACCGATTCGGGCCCAATATTAAAAACAAAGTACTCACCTGGTTCAGAAACATCAGAAGCTACACCGGCATATAACCAGGTACGCGGCCAAAGATGTTCCCATTCTTGGTTGAGCATGTCGCGTGACAAATAACGATCAGATGTTATCTCTTTTCGTCCAGTGGGGGCCGCTGCATCTTCCTGAGTTTGTTCCTTCTCATAAAGTACATCCGCCATGATTCCTCCCTTAAATATGATAGCTAGAAACCATTCAGTTGTGAAGTTTTGAGATTGTCTCAACTTTTTTGGTGTAGCACCTTTTGTCGTTGCACGGTACGGTTTCATGTATGGAAAAGCGCAGAATACTTGAGGGAATACGGGTAATTGATATGACTCAATACCTAGCTGGGCCCACTGTCACAAGAATGATGGCTGAGATGGGTGCTGACATTATAAAGATTGAGCAAGCACCATCGGGAGACCCTTCTCGCAATTATGCAATTATCAATGACAAAGGACGCAGCGGTTACTTCGTCCAACAAAATCGTGGGAAAAAAAGTCTTTGCCTAAATTTTGATGACCCAAGGGGTAAAGATATTCTCTTGCAGTTAATCGGTGAAGCTGATGTATTCGTTGAAAATTATGGGCCCGGAGTCCTTGAAAGAAGAAACCTGAATTGGGACTCCTTGAAAGACCTCAATCCACAACTTGTAATGGCTTCTATCTCTGGCTTTGGCAGAGAAAGCGCCATGAGCGACAGGCCTGCCTTTGATATGATTGCCCAAGCCTTCAGTGGAACTATGCATATGACGGGAGACGCTGAAGGGCCACCTATGCCAGTTGGGCAATCAATCGCCGATGTTATGACAGGGGTGCATGCGGTGGCTGCTATTGGATATGCACTTTTCTATAGAGAACGAACGGGCAAAGGACAGTTTCTGGACATAGCGATGGTTGATTCCTTATTCCACTCTCAAGAACTAGCAGTCCAAGGACCATCCTTGACAGGTATGAAATGGAAACCGAAAAGATCAGGGCACTTATCTAGGATCAACAGTCCGCTAGGAGCTTTCAAAGGGCCACAAGAATGGATTGTTATTCAATGTATGGAAGCGCAATGGCCCCGCTTCGTCGAAGCCATAGGAAAGCCAGAGCTTCTGCACGATGAACGTTTCGCTAACCTCAAAGGACGGATGAAAAATCGCGATGAGTTGAACGAGATCATTCAAAAGTGGATGCAAAGTTTTGGCAATGATCAAGACATCCTTGATATTCTTACCGAAGCACGCATTCCTTCAGGTCCAGTCCTTGCACCTTATGACGCAATAGGGCACCCATATTTTGAATCACGTGGAGCTGTGCGACAAGTCAACGACCCACTGCTAGGTGACTTACATATCCCGGGCGACCCTCTCAGGTTTTCCGATTTCCCTGAGCCATTGGAACTAGTAGCACCTACACTCGGGGAACATAATCAACATATCCTAGAGTCAATTGGCTTACCTGATGAAGAGATAGCTCAACTCATGAATGATGAAGTCATCGTCAGCGGAGATACCTAATGCCCCCCGCATTAGACCTTGACGAGGCATCAGAGCTCGATACACAGGACACACTCACAAAAATCAGAAAAGAATTTGAAATCCCAAAACATTCTGATGGAAGCGAGCAAGCTTATTTCGCTGGTAATTCATTGGGATTACTTCCCAAAAGAACTCGGATAGCAATTACAAGGGCTCTTGATCAATGGGGCGAGAAAGGCGTCGCCGGACACTTTGATGGAAAGGAAGCCTGGTATCAATTAGATGAGGAGATCGCTACTCTCCAAACAGATATTGTTGGCTGTTTGCCATCTGAAACAGGGATAATGGGGTCACTGACAACTAATCTCCACATGCTGATGGCTTCCTTCTATAGGCCAACTGCGGCAAAGAAAAAAATCATTATTGAGCCACATGCATTCCCTTCCGACCGTTATGCTGTCGCTGCTCAAGTGGAGTGGCATGGCGGCGAACCAAACAATGACGTTATAAAGATTGAAGCAGAGAACCCTGACTTAATTACTCCAGATGATCTCGAACGCACGCTTCACAATCACAAGAATGAAGTTTGCCTCGCATTACTAGGAGGAGTTAATTACTACACCGGCCAGTTTCTTGATATTCCAGCGTTTGCTTCAATACTCAAAAGTAAAGAAATCACATTCGGACTTGATTTAGCTCATGCCGTAGGAAATGTTCCGCTAAAACTCCATGACTGGGGGATTGATTTCGCTTCGTGGTGCACATACAAATACTTGAACGCTGGTCCGGGAAGTATCGCCGGTTACTTCGTGAATCAAGAACACCACGACAATAAAGATTTAATACGTTTAGCCGGTTGGTGGGGTAATGATCCAGACACAAGATTCGATATGCATGGTCAGATGAACTTTATTCCACGTCCATCAGCAGACGGATGGAAAACTTCAAATCCATCGTTGATGGCCATGGTCCCATTGAAAGAATCATTAGAAATATTCGCATTTTATGGAATGACTGCTCTAAGGGAACGATCAATCAGGTTGACAAACTATTTTGAAAAGGGAATCAAATTGATAGAAAGTATCTCTTCAATTACGCCTGAAAATCCTGAAATGCGAGGTTGTCAGGTTTCAATACGGGTCTCAGGTAATGCCTCGAAACTTGAAAAAGAACTCATCAATCTCGGAATTGTTCCAGATGCCCGGGACCCTGATATTCTTCGCTTTGCCCCAGTGCCCATGTACTCAACATTTGTAGATATTGCAAGAGGAATTCGAACGCTAGAGCAACTCGTCGCAAATTAGAAACCGTTGAATCCCATAATTAACGAAATAATTTGATAACTTCAATGATCATGAAAAGACCAAACATTTTACTCATTGTTTCAGACCAAGAGCGCCAACGAGACTGGCTACCTGCTGGTTTGGATTTACCAGCCAGACAGCGCTTGCTTGATGAAGGTTTAGAATTCACAAATTACTACACACACACGTCACCCTGCAGTCCATCACGCGCAACATTATTCACAGGACAGTACATGCTTCAACATGGAGTGCTTGAGAATTCAACAGGTCCAGAAAACACAAACTTACCTGTATCAACTGCAACTCTGGGGCACATGTTACGTAATGAAGGGTATAAAACTGCTTATAAAGGGAAGTGGCACTTACAGAATCAACGATATCCAGAAATGGAAAAGTACGGCTTTGGGGACTGGGAAGGTAACGATTCCGCCTGGTGGGGACTCCCAGGAACAGGAACTGAATTCGATGAACCCATCACAGACCAAACAATCACTTGGTTAAAAGAGAATGCAACGTCGGAAAATCCATGGTTTTTGACAACGGCATTCGTTAACCCTCACGACATCATGTGGTTCCCTTGCGACCAACCGTGGTGGCAGGTAGACAATAAAACTGAAACCGATAATGTGAGAGAACGCCTGAAGAACAGGGATTGGGGAAGAAAAGATAACTTCCCACCATTTGCATATGAACTAGATGAGTGGTTCACAGAATTACCGGCGAATTTCCATGACGACCTCCATACAAAACCTGATGTCCACCGTCGCTGGATGCATGCCATGCTGAAATGGGGTGCTCCGGGAACTATGAACCGAGAAGATGAGCACCTGTGGCTACGTTACCTTGATTACTATGTCAAACTTCATGAACTGAACGATGCCCAAATGATGAGAATCTTCAAGACTCTTGACGATCTAAATGTTTGGGAAGACACAATCATCATTTTCACATCAGATCATGGTGATCAAGTAGGGTCCCATGGACTTAGATCAAAAGGGCCCTGGAATTATGAAGAGACCATGCGCATCCCGCTCTATATGAAAATTCCTGGCAAAACCCAAGCAGGGACTCAATCACAGACTCTCGCAAGCCATGTCGATTTAGCTAAAACCATTGCTGAATTCGGCGGAGTTACCACCAGTGACTATCCGGGTCTTGTAGGGGAAAGCCTCTCACCTGTGTTCGATGATCTAGATACTAAAATTAGAGATTACGTGCTGTTCTCACAGCAATGGCCATGGTACAAAGGTGTCGAGCACACAAGATATGCTAGCGCAGGTATTTTTGATGGGCGATACAAATACTGTAGGTATTACGGTGTTGGGGGAGGGGCCGATGCAGCGGGAGTATCATTATCTGGAACTATCCAATTTGACGTAGACAGCCCGTTTGAAGACCATGACCACGAGTGGTATGACCTGCAAGAGGATCCACATGAACTCATTAATCTCGCAATGGATCGATCACGACGAAACGAGTTACGCCAACAATTCGAAGAACTAAGAGCAATAGAAGAAGTGGATTACGCTCCGATACCTTCGTAACATAAAAGTAAAATTAATTGATAATCTATTCAATTACCTTGCGACTAGAGAAAATCTTTGGCATTATTGAGGACGAGGTTGGACAATCCTGTCCGTAAACCTCGATAAATAATTTCAAAGAGGGGAATATTTAATATGCGAAATAGACGTCTATTTAGACTTCTAGCTATTGTGTTTGCTTTCTCACTCGTCGCCGCAGCTTGCGGTGGTGATGACGATAGCTCCTCCAGCAGCTCAAGTTCTGCTGAAGGTTTGAACATTGGTACCTTGCTTCCTGAGACTGGTCCGCTGGCATTTTTGTCACAACCTATGCTTCAGGGTGTCA
>DDNP01000009.1 GCA_002341185.1 Candidatus Neomicrothrix sp. UBA2517
GGTGATATAGCAGCAGCAATCGGCTTAAAAGATACGATGACTGGCGATACTCTCTGTGCGGAAAATAATAAAATTATATTAGAAAGGATGGAATTCCCAGAACCTGTAATTTCAGTAGCAGTTGAGCCTCGAACAAAGGCAGATCAAGAAAAAATGGGTGTAGCTTTAGGAAAGCTAGCTCAAGAGGATCCCTCTTTTAAAGTAAAAACTGATGAGGAAAGCGGCCAAACTATTATTTCTGGAATGGGTGAATTGCATCTAGATATTCTTGTTGATCGTATGCGGCGGGAATTTTCAGTTGAGGCCAATATAGGCAAGCCACAGGTTGCATATCGAGAAACTATTCGCAATGACTGTGAAGTAGAGGGGAAGTTTGTTCGACAATCAGGCGGCAGGGGTCAATATGGCCATGTTTGGATAAAATTTGAGCCAGCAGAAGATTCAGGCACCGAAGGGCTAGAATTTGTCAATGAGATAGTGGGTGGTGCGGTTCCTCGAGAGTATATTCCAGCGGTTTCAAAAGGTATTGAAGAACAAATGCAAAATGGCATTCTTGCTGGCTATCCTTTACTTGGCGTAAAAGCGACACTTTATGATGGATCTTTTCATGACGTAGATTCCTCTGAGATGGCATTTAAAATTGCCGGGTCTATGGCCACAAGGAAGCTTGCAGATTTCGGTGGCGCAGTTCTTCTTGAGCCAACAATGAAAGTAGAAGTGGTGACGCCAGAGGAAAATATGGGAGATGTCGTGGGAGATCTTAATAGACGACGCGGTTTGATCCTAGGCATGGAGGAGAGTGCTGCGGGGAAGGTTATTGATGCTCAGGTTCCTCTTGGAGAAATGTTTGGGTATGCGACGGATTTAAGATCTGCTACTCAGGGACGGGCGACCTTTACTATGGAGTTTGAAAAGTACGCAGAGGCACCAAAAAATATCACAGAAGCGGTGATGGCTAAGAACTTAGGGTAACTTTAAAGTCTAGAATAGAACTTTGACAAGGCAGCGCCTGTAAGAAAAAATCCATACAGGGCACTGCTTATTTTGATAGAACTATTTTGCTTCCTTCAATTCTTTTGCAGCTGCAATAACATCCGCAGCGATGTTTTGAGGGCAAGGGAGGTAATGAGCAAATTCCATTGAGAACTGGCCTCTTCCTGAAGTCATTGTCCTGAGGTGACCAATATAACCAAACATTTCTGAAAGTGGAACGTCTGCCTTTATTCGAACTCCGGTGACACCGGCTTCTTGGTCTTTGATCATTCCTCTTCGACGGTTTAGATCACCAATCACATCTCCAACATGATCCTCAGGAGTGAAAACATCCACCTTCATGATTGGCTCAATTATCTGAGGCCCAGCCTTGGGCATCGATTGACGGAAAGCCCCTTTAGCAGCAATTTCAAAAGCAACTGCAGAAGAGTCAACGGCATGGAATCCACCATCATATAGTTCGATCTCTACATCAAGTACTGGATAGCCTGCCATTGGTCCCTCTTCCATCATCCCCTTGAAGCCTTTTTCAATTGCAGGGAAAAATTCTTTTGGCACGTTTCCGCCCACAACTGACGATGAGAATGCAAAACCGGAGCCGGGTTCACCTGGCTTAATACGATAGTCAATTTTACCAAACTGACCAGATCCACCCGACTGTTTCTTATGCGTATAGCTATCTTCAATTGGTAGGGTAATCGTTTCTCGATAAGCTACTTGAGGCTGTCCTACAATGAGATCGACACCATAAGTTCGATTTAAGATGTCCACTTTAATATCTAAATGCAGTTCTCCCATTCCTTTGAGAATGGTTTCTCCAGAATCCTCATCGGTTTCAACTCGGAACGAAGGATCCTCAGCAATCATTTTGCCAATTGCTACCCCCATTTTTTCTGACCCACCTTTGTCTTTGGGCTTTACCGCAATCGAAATTACCGGCTCTGGAAAAATCATAGGTTCAAGTGTAACTGGATTCTTTGGGTCGCATAGAGTGTGACCCGTCTGCACATTTTTCATCCCAACGATCGCGATTATATCGCCAGCTTGGGCTCTATCAATTTCATTACGATCATCAGCATGCATCTCAACCATTCTTCCGATTCTTTCTGTTTTCCCAGTGAATGAATTAAGGATCGTGGTTCCTTTTTCAAGAACACCAGAATAAATTCTAACGAAGGTCAAAGCTCCGAAGCGGTCATCCATGATCTTAAATGCTAGAGCTTTGAGAGATTCCTCAGTTGATACAATCGCATGCTCCCCAGTTTCGTCGCCATTTTCATCGGTAAGAGGCTGCGGATCCACGTCAGTAGGGCATGGAAGATAATCAACAACAGCATCTAAGACCATTTGAACACCTTTATTCTTAAATGCTGATCCACAATAAGTTGGGAAGAAATCTAACGCTATGGTTCCCTTGCGGATACAGTTTTTAACATCCTCAATAGAGGGCTCCTCTCCTTCCATATATGCCATAAGCAGATCATCGTCTTGCTCTAGCGCTGTTTCAATCATTTCTTCTCGATATTTTTCAACCTGATCAATCATGTCAGCTGGAATATCTACGATTTCAAAGTTCTCAGGCAATCCAGAATCGTCCCAAACATAAGCCTTTCGCTCGAGCAGATCAACAAGGCCTTTAAAGTTTTCTTCAACACCGATTGGCAGACACATAACGAGAGGATTGGCCCCAAGGACGTTCTTTACTTGTTTGACCACTCGTAAAAAGTCAGCTCCCATTCGATCCAACTTATTAACGAAGATAATTCGAGCGACTTCTGATTCGTTGGCATAACGCCAATTCGTCTCTGATTGAGGTTCTACGCCTCCTGACCCACAAAATACTCCTACCCCACCATCGAGCACTTTCAGTGATCTATAGACTTCAACTGTAAAATCTACGTGCCCTGGAGTATCAATAATATTAAAACGATGATCTCTCCAGTAACAAGTTGTTGCAGCAGATTGAATAGTGATACCACGCTCCTGTTCTTGTTCCATAAAATCGGTTGTGGCAGCGCCATCGTGAACTTCACCTGTTTTATGAATTTTACCGGTAAGCTTGAGTATTCGCTCTGTAGTCGTAGTCTTTCCTGCATCAACGTGTGCGAAGATGCCAATATTTCTGTAGTGGGATAAATCAGTCATTGTTGTACTCGTTTTGATAATCTGGTTATTGGGTACTTAAAACGCGCGCGAGTATACAGGATATTGTGTCTATTACAGAGTAAAAATAGGGTAAATTAGCTGAATTTAAGGAATTGGGCCCATTTTTAGGAATGTTTTGGTCTCGTTTTTTAGGATTTTCCAACTTTTTGCTCAAAATTTAAAAAAAATTACGAAAAAGCAGTTATTTTTTTGGAAAGGACATTGACTCTGCAGAACCGCAGTATAAGATGGCGCCCTTGAATTCCGCGTTATCCCTAAAATTCTGCGGTTAATTCGCTTAAATTATATGTTAAACGCCTGCTGAGGAGACACTGAGATGGCTAAAGAGAAGTTTGAAAGAAATAAGCCGCACGTAAACGTCGGCACGATTGGACACGTTGATCACGGTAAGACGACATTAACAGCTGCAATGACACGGGTTTGTGCAGAGGTTTTTGGTGGTGAGATGCAGGCTTTTGATCAGATTGATAATGCCCCTGAAGAGCGGGAGCGAGGCATTACGATTTCAACAGCTCATGTTGAGTATGATTCAGCTGACCGTCACTATGCACACGTAGATTGCCCAGGACACGCTGACTATGTGAAGAACATGATTACTGGTGCTGCTCAAATGGACGGTGCTATTTTGGTGTGTGGAGCAACTGATGGTCCAATGCCTCAGACTCGCGAGCACATTCTTTTATCTCGTCAGGTTGGTGTTCCCTACGTCGTAGTGTTTTTAAACAAAGCTGATCTTCTTGCCGAAGATTGTGGTGGTGTTGGATCAGAAGAATATGAAGAGATGCTTGAGCTTGTAGAGATGGAGTTGCGTGAGCTGTTAGATCTTTATGAATTCCCTGGTGATGATACACCTATCATTGTTGGTTCTGCGTTAATGGCGCTGGAAGGTAAGGATGATAATGAGCTAGGAACTACAGCGGTTAAGAAGTTAGTTGAAGCTTTAGATGCTTATATTCCAGAGCCTGTACGTGCTGTTGATCAACCGTTCTTGATGCCAATTGAGGATGTTTTCTCGATTGCTGGTCGAGGAACAGTTGTGACTGGACGTATTGAGCGTGGTGTTATTAAAGTCGGTGAAGAGATTGAAGTCATTGGAATTACTGACACAGCCAAGACAACTTGTACGGGTGTTGAGATGTTCCGTAAGTTCCTTGATGAGGGTCGTGCTGGCGAGAATTGCGGTATTTTGTTGCGTGGTACTAAGCGCGAGGAAGTGCAGCGTGGACAGGTACTTGCGAAGCCAGGATCAGTTAAGCCTCATACGAAATTTGAGTCAGAGGTTTATGTTTTATCGAAGGATGAGGGTGGACGACATACGCCATTCTTCAAGGGCTACCGTCCCCAGTTTTACTTCCGTACTACGGATGTGACAGGTGCTTGTGAGTTGCCATCAGGAACTGAGATGGTAATGCCTGGTGATAATGTGCAGATGACAGTTGAATTGATTCACCCAATTGCGATGGAAGATGGCTTGCGTTTTGCTATTCGGGAAGGTGGTCGAACTGTTGGTGCAGGAGTCGTTGCTAAAATTATAGAATGATTTTAATGATCTAGATT
>DDNP01000016.1:0-325 GCA_002341185.1 Candidatus Neomicrothrix sp. UBA2517
ATCGTTACTTCCAGAAATTACGAGTTCAGGTCTATTTCCAAATGTTTCTAACATTGCTGTCAAGACACAAAAAGCAGGTGGTCCGTCGACACCCCAAGCAGGGATCTCGTCGAAACTCGGGATAGAGAATTGTTCCACAGAGAATTCAGCACCATCGTCAAGTGTTCCTACTCCTGCGCCCCAACCTGACCTTTCATTTGATGGGGCTACGGCCAAGACATCATGTCCAGCCTTATGGAGTGCAATTGCAACTGCGTGCAGTCCCAAGGATGAAATTCCATCATCATTTGTTATTAGAATTCTTGCCATTAGAAGCCGAGCGTTT
>DDNP01000016.1:734-6611 GCA_002341185.1 Candidatus Neomicrothrix sp. UBA2517
GCCTCTTTCGTTTGAACCATCAAGGTCACTTACAATCACTTGGCTAAATGTTTGCATCATTAGGCAACATTTTAAGTCACTCCAGCATTGATCTAAGGAATAATCAGTAATACCGTTTTTCACTAATTGATTGTGATAGTGCGTAACTAAATCATTTTCATGCTCGCGCCTTGTTTCTACTGTCAAGGAGGCACTTAACCAATTCGAAATATCCCACACCCCCCAGAATCTAGTAGCAAGTTGGAAATCAATGATAGTGATTTCTGACTCTGGGCCAAATAAATAGTTCTCGCACCTACAATCTGTATGAGTGAAGGTTTGGTTCCCTTGTGAGACTGCCCAATCGAGGAAAGGGCCGTAATTGGGGATGAATTTCTCTACAGCGTCAAGAACTTTAGGATCTACGTGTTCGCCCCAATTCTCTTTAAATGCTGGAAGCTTTTCAGATGCAAGAGCTGAAGACCCTTTGTACATGTCATTGTTCATCGGAGGTAACCAATCAAGGGCATATAGTCTCTCTGACTCCCAATAGTGAGCGTGGAGTCTAGCTAGTTCTGAAAAAACTCTTTTAGTTGATTCAACGTCAGCTCCGCGTATCTGGTCAAGAATGGTGATATCGGGAATTTCTTCAATCAGGAGTACGAACGGGATACCATCAACTGAAATGTCAGAGTAATAACACTGTGGAACTTTGACTGGAAGTGTGTCAGTAAGTTTTTGATAGAAATTAACTTCTCGAAAGTAAAATCCCATTACCTGACAAAGGAATATATTTTCTGGGGCTGGAGATTGGCACTTGGCGATGATTGTCTTTGGTCCGCTTGACCCTTCATGATAAACCAAATGTAATCTACTAACTTCTCCTAGAATGCCAACTCCTTCTCCTAGGTCCTCCCACCGCATATCCTTTACTCCGCGTATCTCTTCGGGGAGTACTGAATTGAGCCAATCAGTGGTAATTTCTGCGACGGAATTTGGGATGGAGGCCATGATGAGATTTAAACGGACTTTAGAGCTTCCATAACGCCCCGCCATTGTTCTGGATTTGATTGACCAGGAGCATAAAAGCTTAATCTGTCGATTACATCACCGTAACGACGACCAAGTTCAGGGGCAACCTTGTCAGGTTCAGCTACAACCGCAAATGTGTTAAGTATCTCATCATCTATTAGCGTTCCCATCTCAACCCACTTACCTTGCTTTGAAAGCTGATTAAGTTCATCTTGAAGACCTTCCCAACCATGCAATTCTAAAACTCCCTTGTATGCGGGGGTTGATCCGTAAAAAGCAATTTGTTGACGTGTTGCGCTTTCGGCGAATTGCATTTCTTCTTCATTTTGTCCGGTTACGACGAAAAAAGGTCCTGAAATTGAGAATCCATCAAGTGACTTTCCGGCTTTTTCTCGACCTTTAGCAAGGTTAGGTAATGTTACTTCACGTAAATACCTTTCGGTCGTAAAGCCATGCGCAATGAAGCCGTCGCAGACTTCACCGGCAACTTGAGTCATGAGTTCTCCTACGCCAGCCAAATATATTTTCGGATGCCCAAAGTCACCTAAGTCCGTTTTATCAGGTGTAAAAAAAGGAGTCATTAAGGTATGAGTATAAAAATCACCACGAAATTCTAGTTTCTCTCCCGTTGTCCACGTATTCCATATAGCCCTCATCGCTGAGATCATTTCTCGCATGCGAGCAGCCGGTTTAGACCATTCCATGCTGAAACGTTTCGTGATGTGTGGCTTTATTTGGCTTCCTAAACCTAAATTAAATCTACCTTTGCTAAGAGCTTGTAGGTCCCACCCAATATTTGCTAGGACCATAGGGTTTCTGGCGAATGCAACAGCGATACTCGTTCCTAATTCAAGGTTTTGAGTGTGTTCTGCTGCAATTGTTAACGGGAGGAATGGGTCATGACTAGTTTCTGCAGTCCAAATCCCGTCGTATCCTCGCTCCTCTTGAGAGCGTGCCTCTTTGGCTATCTTTCCTATATCAGGTGTGAGTCCTAAACCACCATCAACTTTCATACGTCTACTCCTTCTACATTGCGTTCTCGCAGTTTGTCTGCTGAACATTGAAACTCCTCAGATAGATCATAGGGTCCGGCATAATGAGGTTGAAGGAATCTACGACTAAATCTCCAACCACCTTCAGTCTTGATGTATTCATCATCGTAGTGTGCAAGAAGGATTCCCCGATCCCCATTTGAGCGAACGACTTGCTCTTGTATATACCACCTACCGGTTGCTTTCGTTCCTGTCTGGTCAACCTCAATACCTCCGTTGAGAACAGTTTGAATCGTTGCTTGGAACCCTTTCATAGCGCCGTACCAGAGCTTCTTAATCGCATCGATTCCTTCAACCAGTCTTCCTCCTCCGAGGTCCCATACTGCGTCCTCGTGCCAAGTAGAAGACCATTGAGAGCCGTTTCGATGGACTACTGCATCAGCATATTTGTGTACAAGCATTGAAATTTCTGCGTAGGCGCTTTGTTCAGTCACGAATTATTTCTCCTTAGATGAGGGATCGGTTTGTTATAAATTTTTTAACTTCCGAGCACCTTGATAGTCTAAGAATGCTTGAATATCAATTGGATTGGCTAGATTTGATAGTAAGTAAGGAGATCATATGAAACTGGGATATAACACAGGCTATTGGAGCGCTGGACCGCCCGATGGGGTAGAAAAGGTTATTGAGGAATGTGACAAGTTAGGTTTTGAGCATATTTGGACAGCTGAGGCTTATGGATCCGATGCTTTAAGTCCCTTAGCTTGGTGGGGGTCCCATACTGAAAACGTGAAACTGGGAACTGCAATAATGCAGATGTCTGCTAGAACTCCGGCTGCAACGGCAATGGCCGCAATCACAATGGATCATTTAAGTAATGGAAGATTTATTCTCGGGCTAGGTGCCTCGGGCCCTCAGGTAGTGGAGGGTTGGTATGGGCAGCCATATCCAAGACCGTTAGAGAGAACGCGTGAATATGTTGAGATTGTTAGATCAATCGTTGCCAGAAAAGAACCAGTAGAATTCTCCGGAAAGCACTACACCATGCCATTTCCTGATGGGACAGGACTAGGAAAGCCACTGAAATCCACTGTGCATCCAATGCGTAATGAGATTCCTATTTACTTGGCAGCTGAAGGGCCCAAGAACGTTGCTCTTTCAGCTGAAGTTTGCGATGGGTGGCTGCCACTATTCTTTGCACCCAAAGATAACGAGTTCTACAAAAATGCTTTACAGTCAGGCTTTGATGCTGCCGGACGACATGGATGGGGAGACTTCGAAGTCGCCTGTACCGTAACCGTGATTCCAGGAGAAGATATTGAGCAATGTGCAGATTTATTGCGACCAATGATTGCGCTATATGCAGGAGGAATGGGAGCGAAGGGTCAAAATTTTCATTATGACGTATTTGCTAGAATGGGTTACGAAGAAGCATGTGAAAAAATTCAAGAGCTTTATCTTGCCGGCAATAAAAAAGATGCAATCGCCTCCGTGCCAACAGAAATGGTAGAAGCGATCTCTTTGATTGGGCCTCCAGACAAAATTAAAGATGAATTGTCGCTCTGGGAAGATTCTGTAGTCGATACCATGCTTGTATCCGGAGGAATTGATCTTGTCCGGTTCGTCTACGACCTGGTTAGCTAAATGGGATTGAATGACCGCACCCCAGTCATCGTTGGAGTTGGACAATATAAGCAGCAACTCGAAGATGTTACGAAGGCAGAAGAACAATATATTCTGATGGAAAGAGCATTACGACTTGCCGCCGAAGATGCTAACACGCCGAGACTATTGGAGAAGTTAGATAGACTGCTTGTGATTGGAGGCATGTGGAGTTATCCCGACCCTGGACGCTTGATCGCTGATGCTGTAGGTTCGCCAAATGCTAAGACCTTCCTTACAGCAATGGGCGGAAATATGCCTCAAGCAACAGTAAGCGAATGCTGTGAACGAATCGCAGCAGGTGATATGGAAATCGCAGCAGTTGTGGGAGGCGAAGCGGTCTATAGCAAAAATAAGCTTAGAAAATTAGGTAAAGATCTCATGAAGTCAGGGGCTGACCTTGAGAACGCAGAGAAGTTCGGAGAGAACGTCTCAATGTCCTCTCAGCATGAACGTGATAATGGGTTTATGATGCCTACTCAGATTTATCCGCTATTCGAGTCTGCAATACGCGCACACAGACATGAGAGCCATTACGATCACCGCAAGAGAATCTCCTCTTTATGGGAAGGTTACAATCAAGTAGCCGCTGCCAACGAACATGCATGGGTTCAAACGCCAATGACTGCCCAGGAAATTATGGAACCCACCCCAGAGAACCGGATGGTAGGTTACCCATATACAAAGGCAATGAATGCAAATTCCTTTGTCGATTTCGGTGGTGCACTAATCATATGTTCAGCTGGGGCAGCCCAATCTCTTGGGATATCTTCTGACAAATGGGTCTTCCCACATGCTGCAACAGATGGACACGCAACGTACTTATTTTCGGAGCGCGATAATTTCTATGAATCCCCAGCTATACGAATTACGTCAGAGGCTTGTTTAGAACTAGCAAACATCACTATTGATGATGTAGGACCGATGGACCTGTATTCATGCTTCCCCTCAGTGGTACAAATCACCATGAACGAATTGGGCATACAGCCAGACCGAACCACAACAACTACCGGCGGACTCTCTTTTTTCGGCGGACCAATGAACAGCTATGTCATCCACGCAATTGCGAGCACCGTAGATGCAGTTCGATCTTCAGGAGAATATGGATTTATTCATGCGAATGGCGGATATGCAACGAAACATGCATGTGCTGTATATAGCAATCGACCCCCCGAAGGTCATTTCCAAAGAAGAAATGTTCAAAAAGAAATCAATACCTACCCTCAACGCGAAGTTGCTATTAATCCAGAAGGAAAATCAACCATTGAGTCGTATACAGTTCTGTATGACCGTCAAGGAGCGAACAAAGCGCTTGTCACCTCACTGATGGAGGATGGGAAACGAGCTCTTGCGTCAACATCAGACGCAGAAACTATGGAATCAATGATCGGCGAAGAATATGTCGGGAAAACGCTTGAATTTACTGGTAGCGGATCCTTTGAAATCCTTTAATAGAATTCCAGCCAACCTTTTGGTTTCCTCTTAAGAAGATATTTTTTGTCGTGTTATGAATCATTGACTAGGGTCTCGATATGGATATTCAAGAAGTTATTAAGGCTTCGAAGGGCCTTGGAGAATGGGCACACATTGCAACGGTCAGTAACTCTGGAACACCATATGTCACCCCAGTGCATCCATGTTGGGAAGGGGAGATGCTATGGATAATGGTTGGAGTTAATTCTGTAAAATCAAAGAACATTAATCATTCCCCATCCGTATCGCTCCATTGGCAAGTTAGCGAGGAAACGAGTTTTGATAGTTTGATTATTTGGGGCCAAGCAGAGTTATTTACAGACGTAGAAACAAAGACGAGGTTATGGAGCGGTGTGTTTGATTATGACCTCAATATGTTCGCTCCAAATGGTCCAGAAAATTCTCCAGAGACAGGTTTTATCTCCGTTAACCCAATCAAAGCGGTCATTCTAAAAGAAATGGGTATCGGAGAACGGCTGGTATGGAGATCCCAATAGGGGATTAGAACAGTACGTGTAATTCGCAGCTTTAGATAGTCAACCTTTCATAGCTACCACAGAGAGCGTATTAAGATTCGTTAATCGCTTAATCCCTCTTAGAGGGAAAAAGGATGTTGGAGAAAGTCGTGCGGAAATTTGCTACGTAGTTGTAGCCTTATTTGCTTAAAATTGTTACGCCGCTTATTCCTGGAGCACCGTAAACATGTGTGTATGCCACTTTAGGGTCATTGGGTACTTGT
>DDNP01000008.1:0-43829 GCA_002341185.1 Candidatus Neomicrothrix sp. UBA2517
TGAATGCGTTAGGTGATGGTTTTCTGAAGTTCGGAGCGTACTTCTCCGGGCTCAGGGAACCGTCCCGTCGCATGCTTTGAATAAATCAGGGTTCCATTCACCTTCACATCAAAAATACCTTTGTCTCCAGGGAGGAGCGTGAGCGAAACCATTTGGTGTTGGTATTTACTCATGATTTCGTGTGCGACGCGCACCGCGTCACTTGAGTAATCTCAAGGAATGCAATACTCAATCGTTACTTCAAGTTTGCTCACTGGCATCATCCTCATCTTGTTTTTCAACGTCTTCCTGAATTTCATCCTCGTCGTCTTTGAAATGCCATAATCTACCTAGAAGTCCTTGGTCGTTTCCGTCGACTTCGGATTCTTTATCAAGAAATTTATCGAGAGGTTTGAGCATCGCACCGTGGATCAGTTCAGAGCGATACGTGGAAAAACGTTTGTTACGGTTTTCGAGGAGGAACGGATTGGTATCCCCGCTTGAGAATTTCTTGGCTTCGCGTTCTTCGGCACGTAACTCAAGTTTTTCTTTTAGTGCTATAAATTTATTGCCTATTGTCTTCATCCATGGGAATTTTTTAATCATACGACCTCTTAGCTAGCTTAGAGCACAATTAGGTTTCAGCATGTGTCTCGTTGAAGTCCTTACCTCGAACGCATTTATTTTGCATTGTGCCGATGCCTTCTATCGTCGTTTCAACGATGTCTCCGTCTTTGAGGAAAGACCCGTTTCTGAACCCGACACCTTCTGGGGTACCGCTAAAAATAATGTCACCAGCTGCAAGCGAAGTGATAGATGAAAGGTATGAAATTAATGTCGGAATACTAAAAATCATATTTGATGTTCGGTCATTTTGACGAGCTTCGCCATTAACAGTTGTTGTGATCATTAGATCATCAGGATTAGAAAAGGAATCCAAGGATACGAGGTATGGACCAGTTGGACCAAAGGTATCAAATGATTTTCCTAGATTGAACTGAGCTGGCTGGTCCTTATATTGCACCCCACGGTCAGAGAAATCTTGACCAACACTTAACCCTAAGACATAGGACCAAGCCTCGTCTGCTTTGATGTCTTTACCATCTCTGCCAATTACTACAAGAAGTTCGCCTTCATAATCGCATTCGTCACTGCGCATGATCACATCATCGTTTGGGCCGCTGATACATGAAGGAAATTTCGTGAAGACCATTGGCGTGCTCGGAGTCTTCGACGCAGCTTCTTCGACATGAAGCTGATAATTGAGGCCAACGCCAAAAGAATTCCTAGGGCGGGGGATAGGTGCACATAAATCCTTTTTTTCTATAATGCCTGAAGGTTCATAATCGCCTAACTGCGCAGCGTATTGATGCAGCAGGTCACTATTGAGAATGGCTTCCATAGCATCAGTAGAAACAGCACCGTCGGTAATGGTAGCAAGATCAAAAAAGGCTTCGCCCTGTACGAGAGCGCTCCGATTATTTATATTCGCGAATGTGAATGGCACTGCCGAGCCTTTCAAGGGTGAACTAATTACTTAACCCCAACGATACCGCCCGCTGTGTTTCTTCCTCGACCATAATGTCCGCATCGGCTTGTAAAAGCCAGCCACTTGAAACGCTTTCCGCAGCAGCGTCTTCTAGTTGTTGAACATACAAATCAAGAGAACCGTACATGCTCATCAAAGTCTCAGGACTTAATTCAGTTGTGTCTCCGAAAAGGAAACAAAAGCCTTCGGTCGCAACCGGATCACCAGATAAGACTCGAAGAGGAACCGTCACTGGGGGAGTTCGAAGACCACCGATTGCTATACCCATAGCATCCCTTGCAATAATAAGTTCATCGCTATCTTCCAACTCAATTCTTGGAGAAGAGTTAGGTGCATTGCCAGTCGCAATCCAGTCATTCAGGTGATGGAAAGCAGCTTGCAACGTTTCATGTTGCGGACCATCATTAATTAAATTTTCACATCCGATGACAGCCCCAAGGCTTGCCTGACGAGGTAAACCATTGGGATATGCCAAAGAATATGTATCAGAGTGTGCAGCACCAGCAACTTCCCACGTCCGAATATTTTCAGCGTCATCTTGACGAGCGTTGGCGTATTGCAGCACGTTTAGATCTGTTTCTGTCTCGAAGATCAGCACAGGCACATCAACATCTTCCCTAATTAAAACCGTTGACAACCTTTCATCCATCGACGGGTTCGGGGCGCCATCACCACGACCATGTATAAGGTAGCCATCAAAGACACTCACAATAGGGTCTACAGCATTGATGTATGACGTCAAATACCCGGCTGATTGCGACTGCCCCATAGCAATTAACCTCTTAGCTTCCATGCCATAGAAGTCATTAAGCCATTGACGTGCTGCAAGTGATGCCTGAGTAAAGATATCAAAAGAATATGCATCGCCAGGGTGAGTAAGGTCCCCATACCTAATCGGGTCACGAGTCGGTAATCCTCTTGTGTCGATTAAGCCGCCCGGAATGCGGCCAGTATCTCTGCCCATAATTCCAACAAGCTGCGCAGAAACGCCAACAAAAGCATGCCCCTCACGCCCCATTTCTTCTGAAAGAAATGCCCAATCAACACTATTATCAACACCGGCTGTGACATTCATCCATTCAGAAACGACAACGCCACTAAAAAAATCAGCGGACGGAAAGCGAACCATAACTCTGATCTTGTAAGGTTCCTGTGTGTCTTCCTCAAAAACCCAAATCCCATCAGAAGTTAACGCAATGCTAGGCATGTATGACGTCGCATCACCAGCAATAAGTAACTCAACCTCAGTAAACCCGTCAGGAAGTGGAGCAGCTCCAAGCGGGGGGAGAGTGCCCCCGCCCAAACCTGTGGCATCAATAATTTCGGTTGCTGACCTAATAATTCCTGAAGGCTCTGGAATTTGATCTTCAAGTTCTGGAATCTCTGGAACTACAGTTGGTGTTTCATCAGGTTTCACCTGAGATTCTTGTTTAGGTTCCTCAACCGGACCTTCGTCGACTACCGATATCTCGCCTTCCGTTATCTCATTCGTTGAAGATGTTTCGCTTGAACTACACGCAAAGAACAGTGCACAACTTAGGCAACTAACAAAAATAATAACACGCAACATGATTCCCCTTTGAGAAACATTAGACAAAAAATTTACGTAACTCATCTTTAAAGCAAAGAAAAATTAGTGAAGACTGTTAAGAGAAACAAGGAGAGGGAATGACTTATACGCTAGAACAGCTATCAGATAAGGAAAAGATACGAGAAGCAGCAATGCGCTATAGCTACGGAGTGGACCGACTTGACCCAGATGTCATGAAGTCAGCGTACTGGCCTGAAGCTACGGATGACCACGGGAACTTTGTCGGGAATGCGCATGAATTTGTTGATTACTGCATGAAAGCACATCTCCGGTGGAAGTGGACAATGCACTCCATTTATAATCACCTAATCGAATTAGACGATGACGGGATACACGCTGTAGGTGAGGTATACAACATCTCCCACCTCTGCAGGGAAACAACAAACACTGTCGATACCTGGTTCGGTAGGTATTTGGATAAATACGAAAAGAGAGGAGACGATTGGAAAATCATTGAACGGGTCTGCGTCCATAACGGAACCCAAGTCATAGATGCAGTACCTATGCGAATGCAAACGAGCACCTACCGGAGAGGTTCCTTTGATCGACCAGCAAATGGGCGAAAAATTGGTCCATAAAGATCAATCTCATGTGGTGTTAGAACAAGGACTATGACAACATAGGCGCATGGCATATGAAACAATCACAGCCACAATTGATCATGGAATAGGACGACTTACCCTCAACCAGCCCGATAACTTAAACCCACTCGGCACGAACACATTGCAAGACATTATTGATGCGTCCACATGGTTCAACAATGGAAATGCAAGCGTTGTGATCATTTCAGGAAACGGGCGCGCTTTCACGGCAGGGTTCGACCTCAGAGAATTCAGCAATCCAGACATGTCAGGAGAAAATGGTGCAACTCTTGGAAGAGAAATGGCTGAAGCAGTCGACCGCATGAAGCCAATAACAATCGCTTCACTTCACGGACACTGCATAGGTGGTGGTGTCGTCCTTGCAAGCGCATGCGACCTCCGAATAGCCTCAGAAAACACGATTTTTTCTATACCAGAAGTAGACCTGGGAATCCCCCTAGCGTGGGGCGGAATACCTCGACTAGTCCGTGAAATCGGTCCAGCAATGACGAAAGAATTAGTTATGACATGCAGACCCTTTAACGCCGAAGAAGCAAAGAGTCTTGGCTTCATCAATCGGGTAGTAAAACATGCTGACCTTCAAAGCCAAACACTGTATATGGCTGAAGCAATCAAACAACGTCCTCAATCAGTCATAGAAACAACAAAAAATCAGGTCAGAGCCGCCACCGACGATCTTGCATCAACCAAAAATGAGTGGGTAGGAGAGATGCTCATCACAGTAGCTAACAATGACGAAACGGCCAGATCGGCAGCACAGAATTATCTCATCAACAGAAGCGGACGTTAAAAGCCAAAGAGGGCCAGAGCCCAACAAAGGGAAGCAAAACAGAGAGGGGGGAAGTGAACCAAAGAGACGATAAGAAACAAATATCATACGAATCAGTTTCATGGCTGCTCCCACCTGCACTCATCCTACTCGTACAACAAATATTCTGGAGAACGCCACTTGGTGCCGTTCTCCAAGGCATCATTCTTGGCCTTCTAACAAGCCTCGTTGCCTTAGGAATCGTCTTAATATACCGATCTAATCGTGTACTCAATTTTGCTCAAGGCGAATTAGGACTCCTCCCTACAATTCTGAGCGTCATGCTTATTGTCGAATCAGGCTTCCCATACCTAGTCGCCCTTCTACTAGGACTATTAGCTGCAATAATCCTTGGAATATCTTCAGAATTTCTTGTCATCCGAAGATTCACACGAAGCCCCAGACTCGTACTGACCGTAGCAACCATAGGATTAGCGCAAGTCCTCATCATGTTTGCATTACTTATGCCTGAATGGTGGGGCAGCGGAATCACTAGCCAACGTATTGATTCTCCCCTGAACATCACGTTTGATTTCGCCAAATTCCGCTTTAATGATAATCACCTTATAGTCCTCGTCGCTGTACCGTTGATCCTCATTGCTGTAGGTTTCTTCCTGCAACGAACCAAGATCGGGGTAGGAATCCGAGCCGTTGCGGAGGACTTCGACCGAGCAGGAATGCTAGGAATACCCGTGAGGCGAATACAGAGCTGCGTATGGGCGCTCGCAGCGCTACTTGCTTTTCTAGCTCTCTTCCTTCGTTCAAGCATCATAGGTCTCCCAGTCGGAGGGCAGCTAGGGGTCCTCTTTTTCCTTCGTGCGCTTACAGCTGCAGTTGCTGGCAAACTAACAGACCTAAAGACTGTTCTTGCAACCTCAGTGACGCTTGGAATTCTACAGCAAGGGATTCTTTGGAACACAGACAGCCCGATGCAAGGCAAAGCTCTTATGGCCGCTATGTGTGCAGCTGTGATACTGATAGCGCTCACAGCAAGACCCCAGACATACTCACGATTTGAGAAGCTACGAGACGCTTTGTCGATGGGAGAAACGCGACCCATACCTCCAGAACTCAGAACGCGAATCGAAATTAGAATCAGTAAATATGCTTTAACGCTTCTCGGGTTGGGATTCCTTTTTGTAGTCCCATATTGGTTCGGAACAGTAAATACACTCAGGATTTCGTCACTATGCGTGTACGCAATAGTCATGTTGTCACTAGTTGTCCTTACAGGTTGGGGTGGGCAGATTTCACTTGGGCAAATGGCATTCTTTTTCACTGGATCAGCTATCGCTGGGAAACTAATCGTTGACTGGAACGGGGACCTACTTGTAGCGATTCTCACTGCTGGGACTTTTGGAACATTATTAGCAATCATTGTTGGCCTTCCTGCATTACGGATTCGGGGACTTTATCTAGCCGTCACCACATTTGCCTTTGAGCTCGCCATGGTAAGTTACTTCCTAAATACACGGTTTTTCGACTGGGTCCCGTCTTACTCAGACAGAATTGAGCGCCTACCAATATTCGGGAATATAGATTACACATCAACACGAGGAATCTACTTTGTCACCGCTATATCATTAATCCTTGCGCTGATAGCTGTCCAAGGATTACGCCAAAGCCGAACAGGGCGCGTGCTCCTTGCGCTGCGAGACAACGAGCAAGGCGTAGGCGCGTTTGGAGTATCAGTCATACGTGCCAAACTCATGGCATTTGGAATAGCTGGATTTCTCGCAGGTTGCGCCGGGGCATTACATGTGGTTCATCAACAAGCATTCGTCCCAACATCAAATATGTCTGGGCTTGGATCCTCGATACGGGTCTTCATAGCAGCCATTGTGGGGGGGATCGGCTCATCGCTTGGAGCAATGATCGGATCACTCTTCTTATTTGGGACGGTCTGGTGGTTGCGTGGGGATTGGAGCATCTTCGCCACAGGCTTTGGGATCTTAACAGTGCTTCTCATCGCCCCAGGCGGAATTAGCTCCTTCATATATAGATTCAGAGACTGGTCATTGAAACAATTAGCGATCAAGAAAGACATACACGTTCCCAGCCTCCTGGCTGATGACCTTCTTCCGGAATCCCAAATGCAAGGAGAATCAGATGAAAGCTAAATTCTCACGAATAGTCGGAGATGGTCCTGCATATCCGCTCATTATTCTTTTCGGTCTAAACGCAGTAGATGAACTTGATCGAACAGCATTTGCGATCCTAACACCCGAGATTAGAGAAGAATTTGGTCTGGGATTTCAAGGCCTCCTGACGTTAGTAGCAGTTGTTTTAGCGTTCTCGCTTGCCCTTCAGGTACCGATCGCAGGACTTGCTGACAGAATGAATCGCGTCCACCTCGCTATCATCGGAGCACTGGCTTGGGCAACCTTTTCGTTCATGACAGGCCTCGCAACCACGATTGTATTTTTGGCGTTCATGCGATCAGGGTCAGCCATCGGAAAAGGAGTAATAGATCCAACGCACAACTCACTTCTCGCTGACTGGTACGAACCAAACCAGCGACCAGCAGTCTTCTCATTCCACAGAGCAGGCAATTCAGTGGGAATTATTCTTGGAGCATTATTAGCAGGAACGCTTGGGTATGCCTTTAGCTGGAGAGTTCCTTTTTTGATCTTCGCAATACCCACATTCATTCTTGCATTCCTTGCATTCCGCCTTCAGGAACCAATCCGTGGCAGATTTGAAAGAGAAGCCGCAGGAGCAGACAAAGATGTTGCGGCGTTAGCAGAAGAGCCTCCGTCTATGACTGAAGCTTGGCGTCTATGTTGGAAAGTCGACACGTTGCGTCGGCTTTTCGCGTCACTCCCGTTCGTTGCCGTAGCAGTTGTGGGATACTCAACATTAAGTTCATTGTTCTATGATGAGGTTTTTAATCTTGATGAACGAGCCCGCGGAATCATAGCTGCAGCAACGGAACCTGCGCAGTTGGGAGGATTAGTTGTTGGGGCTTCAGTAGGTCTAAAGCTTGTAGCTAGGGACCCAGGTTTAATAATCAAGTTTTTAGCGCTCAGTACAACTCTTACATCAATAATGGCAGCGGGACTAGCATTATCACCAAAGGTATGGATGGCGATATCATTTAGCGCATTAATTAGCTTCTCCGTAGCTATCGTAGGGCCGGGACTTTTAGCGGCTCTCTCGTTAGCCATCCCCCCACGCGCACGATCTATGGGATTCAGTATGGGGTCGCTATGGGCATTACCTGGCCTTTTCGCGCTGCCACTAGTCGGTTGGGTCGGCGACAACTGGGGAATACGTCAAGGAATGCTTCTGATGACCCCAATCCTCTTCATAGGGGCGCTCATAATGGGTTCGGCAGCAAAGGGAATAGTCAATGATATTGAACAGGTACGTTCCTCAGCTCGAGCTAGAAGTGAGGCAGCGATGGCGAGAAAAAAGGGGGAAGCAAAGCTGCTACTCACAAGAAATGTGCAAGTCAGTTATGACAAAGTTCAAGTACTCTTCGGCATTGATTTTGATGTCGCAGAAGGAGAAATCGTCGCGCTATTGGGAACAAACGGTGCAGGGAAATCAACATTACTTAAAGCAATATCAGGAGTCTCCGAAGCAGACCGAGGAGCGATAGTTCTAGATGGTCGCGATATAACGCATGCCCCACCAAATGAGATCGCAGCTTTGGGCATCTCTCAATTACCAGGCGGTCACGCAATCTTTCCAAACCTAAGTGTGAAAGAAAATATTGCAGCTTCGCAATGGCTCAATCACTCAACAGGAAAACCTCTCAATGGGGCAACTCAGAATCCTTTAGAGATATTTCCTGAGATAGCAGAACGACTAAATGAGCCCGCAGCAAACCTCTCAGGAGGGCAACAACAAATGCTTGGCCTCGCTATGGCACTGCACAGTAAGCCCAAAGTGCTTCTAATCGATGAGCTATCTCTTGGTCTGGCGCCAGCAGTAGTTGAACGTATACTGCCCGTCATTCAACAAATTGCAGACCAGGGAACAGCCATCATTATTGTGGAACAATCAGTAAACCTTGCCCTAACAATTGCAGATAGAGCCTACTTTATGGAAAAAGGACAAATACGATTTAACGGGTCAACCAAAGACCTCCTGAGTCGACCTGACCTTCTCCGTTCTGTTTTTCTTAGTAACACCGCAATTCCTGAAGCTGATCACAACCTCAAGTCATCTACAGAGGACAGTACACCTATTCTAGAAATAGAAAATGTGACTCGAAGTTTCGGAGGAATCTTAGCAGTTAGTTCCGTGACTTTTAATGTAGGAACAAACGAGATTATTGGAGTAATGGGTCCGAATGGAGCAGGAAAAACAACCCTCTTCGACCTTCTCAGCGGTTTCGTACCACTACAAGGAGGATCGATAAAGCTTCTGGGTCAGGACATCACAAACAAAAGTCCGGCAGAACGATCAAAATTAGGTTTAGGTCGATCCTTCCAAGACGCGCGCTTATTCCCTTCCCTAACTGTGGCAGAAACAATCGCTGTTGGATTAGAACGTTTCACATTAGCAAAGAACCCGATCTCAGGAGCGCTACACCTTCCTCACGTAGCTCGAAGCGAAAAGGAAATACGGAAACAAGTGAGTGAACTTATAGAGCTAATGGGATTAGGGGCATATGAGAATAAGTTCATCTCTGAACTATCTACTGGAACGAGGCGCATGGTTGACTTAGCGTGTGTCATAGCGCACAAGCCAGCAGTCGTGCTTCTTGATGAGCCCTCCAGTGGAATCGCTCAAAAAGAAGCGGAACAACTATCTCCAGTCATTAAAAGAATAAGGAATGAAATGAACGCTGCACTGGTAGTTATTGAACACGACATAGCTCTACTTTCAGACTTATCTGACACGTTCATAGCTCTTAATCAGGGAACAGTCATATCCCAAGGGGAACCTAACGAGGTTCTAGCGAACCCCACAGTTATCTCTTCCTATCTGGGGTCTTCAAAAGAAACAATTCAAAGAAGCGGGATACTTTAATTCCCAACTTAAAAAAAATGCACTAATGTTCAGATCAATAAAATCTTTCGGGGGCAAGATATGAAATTGAAAAGAATCAATGAGCGAGGGAAAGAGCCGCTACGAAAAATATCTATGCTTATTGCAGCGTTAGCAACAATTGCGCTTCTAGCAACAAGCTGTGGCGGTAGTAGCGACCCAACTAACTCAGCTTCAAGCCAGTCAGAGGTCTCTGACTCTTCTCAACCAGCGGCCGAAGAACCAGAAAGCTCTTCAAATGATGCGGAAACCCCCGAATCATCTCAGGACCTCGAAGTGGCAGAGGATTGCCCAACAGCTGGTGAGGCAAGGGATGATCTCTTCCCCGGAGTAATGTTTTTCTCCGAAGCACAAACCCGATGTCTTGCAGATATTGACTGGGGTGAACGATGCGATGTCGAGACTGGATTGCTAAAGCTACCCGTTGTTGGAGCTCCTGAATGTTTCGCTCCCTTTTCTGGTGACAATGGAGGAACAACTGCCCGGGGAGTAACCGATGACTCCATAACAATTGTCTATTGGCGGTGGCAAGAAAATGACTTCATACTGAACTACATCACTGGCCCCATAGCAAATGACGATACGAACGCTGATGCTGAAGCAAGTTTGCGGGGGCTCCTTCAATATTACGAAACCTATTACGAAACGTATGGACGAAAAGTTAACCTGATCTTTTATGAAGGAACAGGAAATGTCGCAGACCCTATCTCAGCACGAGCAGATGCCGTCAAAATAGCTGAAGAATATGACCCATTTATGGTCTGGAATGGTCCAAACCTAACAAATGCATTTGAGGATGAACTCGTATCCCGAGGAATAGCATGTCTCGCCTGCGGCCCGAGTCAACAGATTGATTTCTACAAAGAAGCTGACCCTCTCAGTTGGACTTTCTCTATGAGTGGCGAACAAAACACGCTTATGGGAGTCGAATACGTCACCAAACAGCTAGCTGGACGCAACGCACAATATGCAGGTGATATAAATTACCAAGATCAAGAGAGAGTATTCGGCCGCTTATATATAGAAAGCGGCGAAGCATCGGTTGAGAACAATAAAGATTTTGAAGACCAACTCGCGGAAAACGACGTTGATATTGCCGAAACTGTAGCCTACGCACTTGACCCAGCGACACTTCAAGAAAGCGCAGCATCAGCTATTGCAAAATTTAAAGCAGCAGGAGTCACAAGCGTACTTTTCAGTTCCGACCCAATTGCGATGAGAGACTTTACGAAAGAGGCAACTTCTCAAGGCTATTTCCCTGAATGGGTACATATTGGAAGTGTCTTAGCTGATACAACTGCGTTTGCAAGAACATACGATCAAGAACAATGGGGGAACGCATTCGGTATAACCACGCTAGGCGTCGGAGTTGACCCGTTACAAGCAGGCGCTCCATTCCGTTACCGCTGGTTCTTCGGGGAACCAGCCCCAGCAGACGACTCACTTGGAGTTATTGACCCTTGGCCAGCAACCTTCTACCCAATCATCCAAGGGATAGGGCCCAACTTGACCTACGAAAACTGGCGTGAAGGACTCAATCGTGCTGACCCAACCGAGAGACGTACCACATCGTCGTCATTCTCATGGGGAGAAAAGGAAAGATGGCCTGCTGAACTTGAATACGACTTTTTTGGAAACGACGAAGTAACCGTATTCTGGTGGGACACTGAAGCAGAGGGTCGAGACGAAACTGATGCTGTAGGAATTGGAATGCACCAATACGCTGATGACGGTAAACGATACCTATGGGGAGAATTTCCAACCGAGTCAATTGAACTCTTCAATGCGACAACATCAGTTGATCAATACGATGAACCTCCTTCAGGGCAAGAAATACCTGACTACGAACCACTACAACCAGCGGGTTAATGGAAACATCACTGCACCCCTGGAATACCAAATTTTTATGGGAGAATGCCATCCCGCGGAGTGGTTTCCTGACCCAACAACAGATAGATCAATACAACACCGAAGGTTTCCTCCTATTGGATGATGTGATTCCAAAAGAGAAAATTGATGATTTGGCTTTAACGCTAGACCAGTTGGCGAGAGAGACCGAAGGTTTTCTCCAGACAATGGAAGATGAAAGACTTTCCATTGCTGAATCAGGCGCTATTTTATTTGGGATTCACCCTTCGGTAAGATTCCCTGCAGCTAAATCGTTTCTTTCATCAGAGCCCTTTACGAGTATCGCTTATGACCTCATCGGGCCTGACGTGCGCCTCTATTGGGACCAAATCGTATACAAGCAAACGCAAAAACCAAGACGATTCCCATGGCATCAAGATAACGGATACGGTTTCGTGGAACCTCAACAATATTTAACCTGTTGGGTTCCGTTAGTTGACGTTGATCAACGTAATGGGTGCCCATGGATTGTTCCGAAAGTACACCTTAACGGAACTCTCGCACATGAGTACATAGAGCCACTCGGTTACGAGTGTTTCGAGAAACACCAAGAAGCGATACCAGTGGAAGCGAAAGCAGGAAGCATCGTTATTTTCTCGTCACTTACCCCACATATGACTGGAGTAAACACAACCAGCGAAACCAGAAAAGCTTATATTCTGCAGTACGCACCTGAAGGATCATTCTTACTCAAAGGCGACCCTAATAACGGGCAGCCCGATAATCGAGAAGCGGCAAATGAACCAGATCGCCAATTCGTAATCCTAAAAGATGGGCTACCCGAAGTTTAAGTATTATTTCTCAAAGCTATAAATGGGGTCATTAGTGTCACGCCCACTTTTAGCCCAAACAGATGAACCAGCCATTTCATCCGTGATATCTTCAATTTTTGACCAATCATTCCGTAAAAACCGCTCGCTTATCTTCCAATGCCCATCTAACAAAGTGAACGTGTCAATATACCTTCCATTAAAGGTGTGTAGACGCATGGGTCCTTCACCTGACTCAATGTGGTACGCCAAGACATAGGATTCAACTAGAGCTTTATCTTGTGAAATTTCTACTCGTATATTAGAAACCCTGTGTTGAGTCGCTGAATATCTCTTCTGCAATGAAGGTAATGCGTATTCAACGAAATCTTCTATTGGCATAGGCTCTGGCCCATAGTTATTTAGAATAGCGCCCGGATGGAAGGCTGAAATAACGCTTTCTTTATCTAACCGGTCAATGCCACGTGTATAGGAAAAGAGGCCATCAACGATTTCTGCACGTTCAGATAACTCTTGGGGATCAATCACTAACTATCCTGGCTCTCACAAATCGCATTCCAGACATTTACTGAAGTTAAAGGCATATCTATATGCTTAACACCCAAGTGGGCAACAGCATCAATAACAGCATTTTGAATAGCAGGTGTTGAGCCAATAGTGCCTGACTCGCCAATACCCTTAGCTCCTAAAGGATTACGGGGGCTGGGAGTTTCAGTATTGTACGTTTCAAATGATGGAAGTTCAGCTGCTGAGGGAATAGCATAGTCCATCAAGTTTCCAGTAATCGGGTTTCCTTCTTCATCATAGAAAACACCTTCGTATAGTGCCTGAGCCGCTCCTTGAGCAATGCCTCCATGTTGCTGGCCTGTAACAAGCATTGGGTTAAGAATGCGACCGCAATCATCAACCGCAATATGTCGGATTAGCTCAACGGCACCCGTTTCTAAATCAACTTCAACAACGGCGACATGAGCTCCGAAAGGAAATGTAGAATCCGTTCCATCAAAATCTAATTCGTGAGCTAGCCCTGGTTCCATTCCATCTGGTCGTTTGCTCGCATCGTTTGATGCTTGAGCTAATTCACTCCAACTCAAAGAATTAGAAGGAACGCCAACAACATGAAGCCCTTCTTCGCCTGTGACAATATCGTCAGGGCTTGCTTCAAGTAGATGTGATGCTAGCTCTTTAGCTTTCTCAAGAACAGTTTCGCTGGCGACATGAACAGCCGAGCCGGCTGTCTGTAGTGATCTTGATCCCATTGTTCCTTGGCCTCTTGGAATTTCATCTGTATCTGATTGCAAAATGGTGATTTTGTCCATATCCACGCCCAAAAGGTCGGAAATGATCATAGAGAATGCTGTGATGTGGCCTTGGCCGTGAGCGCTTGTCCCGACTCTTGCAGTTACGCTTCCGTCATCATGTACTTCTACAGCACCGTATTCGCTATGTAACCCAGCAGGTGCGGTAACTTCGACATATGCTGAAATTCCTATCCCTAACTGTTTCGCATCATTAGTCTCTCTTCGCTTTTGCTGATCAGACAATAACGCATCGTAGTCGGACTCTTCGAGAGCCTTGTTCAAAGCTAGGGCGTAATCGCCGGAGTCATAGTTGGCTCCACCCAAAGTTGTCATAGGAAATGCGTCTTCTGAAATAAAATTCTTTAAGCGAATCTGAGCAGGGTCAATTTCTAGTTCATCTGCCGCAACATCGATCAAGCGCTCAAGTAATTGTGTTGCTTCTGGACGTCCAGCACCCCGATATGCAGCAGTATGCGTTGTATTAGTTGCTGCACTTTGGGCATGGTAACGAATCTTTGGAATATCGTAAACTCCCTGAATCATCGTTTGAGTAAAGAAGGTTAAAAAGCCACCTATTGCTGGGTAAGATCCAGCGTCTGCAATAACTTTTGCATCTAAACCCACTATTTTACCATCAGAACTAAACCCCATTTCTCCGTACATGGTCATACCGCGCCCCTGAGCTAAAGAGAGCATATTTTCACTACGCAATTCAGTCCATTTCAAAGGTCTATTAAGCTGCCTAGCAAGTTCAGCAGTAATTACGTGTTCAACATACACACCACCTTTAGGGCCAAACCCCCCGCCTACAGTCGGTGCTGCAACACGAAGATCTTCCTGTTCCATACCTAACTGAGCGGCTAATGCTTCACGAACAGCTATCGGGTTCTGGCTAGGAATCCAAGCCGTCAGAGAGCCGCCTTCTCCAGGAATTGCAACGATCCCATTTGACTCCAAAGGGACTCCGGCTAACCGTTGGCTAACAATTCGAACTTTAGTAATGTGGTCAGCTCCCTCATTCGGGTCTCCATCTTCAAGTCCAATACCGGTTTCAAAGCACAAATTTGACCCGTTTTCTTCAAAGAGAATAGGAGCATCTTCTTTTAGAGCCTTTTCGGGATCAGTGACTGCAGGTAGTGGATCATAATCCATCCAGATGGCAGATGCAGCATCGGCAGCAGCAGCGAACGAATCAGCAACAACAACAGCAATGATATCTCCGACAAGGCGCACTTTGCCTTTTGCTAATGGCGGTCGAGCAAAATGGGGTGGGAAGAGCGGAAAGGCTAGATACGGCGACAGTTCTAAATCATCAGCTGTCCATACCCCAACAACGCCCTCAATTTCTTTAGCCTCAGATGTGTCAATAGAAAGAATATTGGCATGCGCAATAGGCGAACGGGCGAAATAGACAAAGCCCAAACCATCAATTTCCATATCATCGAAATATTTATCTTCGCCAGTAAGTAGAGTAGGGTCCTCGCGGCGGAGAACGGCATTGCCAAGAATTGAACCTTTAATATCAGTCATAAACTTCCCCTTTATATCTTCATAGTTCATCTAAAGTTTGGCATTGAAATGAAAAGAATACGAGTCGAACACCCATCTTCTTGTAACAAAATGGGGAACCTAGACATCATTTAGTAAATTCATAATAATAGTAAGTTTGATGTACACTTCGTGTACCAGTCTAAAGAAGGGGAATCTGACGTGGCAATAGTTCGAGATGTTTCGGAGAGATCACCAGGAATTACATATCAAGAACTGCTTGATCAAGACACCCATCCTGTTCCTGATGTGTTACGCATGGAATCAACCATAAGTTTCGGTCCTGACGAGTTTCCCGTAACAAGGTATACAACACGGGAATGGCACGAAGTAGAAAAAGAGAAGCTCTGGTCGAAAGTATGGCAATACGCGTGTCGCTCAGACGAAATATCAGAGGTAGGTGACTATTACGTCTACGAAATTGTCGGTCGCAGTTATATCGTTATGAGAAGTAGCGAAAATGAAATTAAAGCATACCCAAATGCATGTTTGCATAGAGGAAGAAAACTAAAAGATTACGATGGAAGGTGCACAGAAATTCGTTGCCCTTTCCATGGGTTCGCATGGGAACTAGATGGTGATTTAAAAGATGTTCCAGCAAAGTGGGATTTCCCACATGTTGAAGCAGAACAATTTCACTTGCCAGAGGTGAAAGTTGGGATTTGGGCAGGTTTTGTTTTTATTAACCCAGATGCAAACGCTGAACCGCTTGAAGATTTTATTGGAGATATGGATGACCATTTTCAAGTATGGGATCTTGAAAACCGACACAAGCAGGCTCATGTCGCCAAAGTCATTCACGCAAACTGGAAAATAGCTCAGGAAGCTTTCTGTGAAGCTTTTCACGTGAATGCTACCCATCCGCAAATCATGGCTTACCTTGGCGATACAAATTCTCAGGTTGACGTGTGGGATAATTTTGCGAGAGTTATTAGTCCAGGGGGAACACCTAGCCCTTTGCTTGATTATGATGTGACAGAAGAGGATCAAATGCGGTCAATGCTCGATGTCAGTTATGACAAAGAACTTCCAGTTGTCATACCAGTCGGAGAAACTATGCGTGCCCACGCTGCAGCCCTATCACGAGACCGGTGGAGGCCAATGGCAGGGGATTGGGTAGATTCTATGTCGGATGCTGAAATGATGGATAGTATCGATTACACATTATTTCCAAACTTTCATCCTTGGGGAGCGTTTAACAGAATCGTCTATAGGTTCAGACCTAATGGCGATGATCATCGAAGTTCCATAATGGAATGCATCTTCCTAGCACCATATAAAGAAGGTGAAAAACCTGACCCAGCCCCGGTGCATTGGTTAAGTGACGACGAAAACTTTAGTGACGCACCAGAGCTTGACACCCTTGGGAAAGTCTTCGATCAAGACGTATTCAATATGGGGAAAGTACAGCTCGGTTTAGAAACAACACAAAAAACTGGAGTAGTGCTAAGTAATTATCAGGAGTCAAAAGTGAGATGGTTGCATCACAAACTCAGCGAATGGTGCGAGGAGGATCAGTAATGTCCCATGGATTAGTACACCCATTTTCTAAAGCTCTATACGTCAAAAATAAAGACGGAGACATTGAAGTCACAGATGGCGACTTGCAAGGAACATTTAGGCGAGATGGTTCTTGGGTAGCGGGAGAACTGCGAGAGTGCGACCCACAACTTTGTGGCTGGGTTGGCGGCCCTCAAATTGAGAATCATAGAGTTGGTAAAATAAAACACGGTAGCAGCTAGAAACCAACGATCCGCTCAAACTCTAAAGGGGTTCAATGGGGTTTCCAAACAATATACGCGTTATCGAAACCATGATCGGGACTCGGGCAGGTAAAGACGCGAAATTAAATTATCAAAACCTAACAGGGATGAAAGATAAGGAAACAGCAACTTACAATTTCCCAGCGCAATATATGTTTAAAGACGTTCCCTGGAGTGATCAAGCTCGAAACTTTGCCGATGAACCTGAACCTCCACAAGGAGCTCATCTCTTACTGCCGTATATGGAGAAACACAGTATCGAAATAGCAATGATAGGGGTCGGTCCAGGACAGGAACGATCAGGAGCCAGAGAAGCCATAGAGCAATACCCCGAGCGGTTCGTAGGGTGTCACGAGCCAGACCCAAATGACGTAATGGGGTCAATACAAACTATTCGAGAACTCCATACGCAAGGGTACATTCGGGCCATATCAGCATTTCCATCAGGACGGAACCCGCAAGTACCCATAAATGACCCCAAAATGTATGCACTATACGCGACATGCGTTGAACTAGATATACCTATATTCTGCTGTGCAGGAATCCCTGGGCCCCGAGTACCTTACGAGGCACAGCATGTGAAATTGATTGACGAAGTAATGTATGATTTCCCGGATTTGCGATTCGTAACTCGTCATGGTTGTGAACCATGGGAAGACTTAGCAATAAAACTGATGCTGAAATGGCCTAATCTTTACTATTCAACATCTGCTTTTGCCCCAAAATACTACCCTGATGCAATTATCAAATATGCAAACACAAGAGGTGCTGACAAAATACTTTATGCTGGCTATTTCCCAATGGGTATTCATATAGATACCATTTTCGAACAACTTCCCCATGTTCCTTTTCGCGATCATGTCTGGCCAAAATTCCTAAGAGAGAACGCCGCTAGGGTCCTCAAGTTAGAGGTCTGAATTCAGATGTTTACCTTGCGGTTCGATTTTCGATTAAAACCCGATAGCCCCGCAACTATGAGTGATTTATATGACGCTGCACTGGACATGTGCGAATGGGGAGAGCGCAACGGTGCCGTAACGGTTATGTTCTCAGAACACCATTCCTCTCCAGATGGGTACCTTCCATCTCCAGTTATCATGGCAGTCGCTGCTGCGGTGAGAACAAAAACTCTTACATTCAACGTTGGAGCGCTTCTTCTTTTGATGTACGACCCGATAAAACTGGCAGAAGATATTGTTGTTCTTGACCATCTCAGCGACGGAAGAGTTGCATATACAATAGGGCTTGGCTACCGAGAAGAAGAATATGAAATGTTTGGCGTTGACAAACAGTATCGGGGGAAAGAAATTGAAGAACGAATCGCTGCACTTCGTTATGGCCTAAGCGGGGAACCCTTTGAGTGGAGGGGGAGAACAATACATGTTCAACCAAAACCACTAACTATTGGCGGCCCCCTTATCGCTTATGGAGGTGGGAGTAAAGCAGCTGCCGAACGCGCAGCCCGGCTCGGAATGATGTTCTTCCCGCAAACATCAGACCCTAAGATGCCTAAATTTTATGATCAAGAAGCTGAACGTGTCGGAAATCCACCCGGTCTGACTATGGGGCCTAGAGAAGGAGCCCCCACAACAGTTTTCGTTGCAGAAGACCTTGACCAAGGATGGGAACAATATGGCCCCTATATGCTTCATGACGCTGTTTCGTATCGGGGATGGATGGGAAAAAATAATAATTCTGCAAGTCTTAGCCAAGCTTCTTCAGTCGCTGAGCTACGAAGCGAAAACGGACCCTATAGAGTCGTGACCCCCAAAGAAGCTATCGAGCTCATAAAGGAGTACCAAAGTCTGCCACTTCAACCCTTATGTGGGGGACTTCCTCCAGGTTTGGCATGGTCTTCACTGTCTTTGATAGAAGAGCAAGTTCTTCCATCCTGCCTATAAGACCATTGGAAGCATGCATCTGTTAGTGTACCTATTGGAGGTATCATGAAAAAAATATTTTGTTTAGCCTTAACTACATGTTTAGTTCTAGCGGCATGTGGTGGAAGCAGTGACGAAGCTGAATCGGTAGAAAACTCAGATGGACTTAGCTCGGGAGAACAGGTAATCGCTGACGCGTTAACAGCAGAGTTGCTATCTGACCCAGAATTCCCATTCGTGAATGATGCAACGTGCATTTCTGAAACCTCCATAAGCGAAATTGGGTTAGATAAGCTCGTTGAGCTTGAATTTAGCGAAACATCAGTCGACATTCCTGCAGCTGAACTACCGCAAGAACTTCAAGAAGCTTTTGCAAACGCTGTGCTTGACTGTGCTGGAACATCGGGATTAGCTGCATACATTGTTGAAGCTTCTGCTGAAGATGATGACGGCGCACCTCTTCGAATGGAAGATGCAGAATGTATAGCTAGTGGACTTGACCGGGAGCAATGGTACCTATTTGTAACGTCAAGCTTTGAAACAGAAAGCTCCGATGAAGCATTCGGGGCAGAATTCTTTTCTGCAATTCTTGAAGCATGCCCCCAAGTACTCGTCAATACGATCATGGACGATTTAGGCCTTGATCAAGAACAAGCCGAATGTCTAGGTGAATCCCTTTCTGACACTCTGTTAGATCTCTTTGCTACGGGACCCGGTGGACTAGAAGACAGCGATGTTCCGCCAGAATTATTTGAAGACTTATTTACCGCATTCATCGGCTGTGGTGTGGACCTATCTCAATTAGAGTAGAAGTGGAGCTAAGCGGTCTAAGCTTGTGTCATCAAATGGGCTGAGTTGCGCCCTCGAAATTCCCTGCTCAGCTAGCCATAAAAGCCCATCTGCTACCTTCTCGGGGCTGCCAAAAAAACGACCGTAAAGATTGTCACCCATTTTTGCTTCTAAATTATTGGTGAAACTATCAGTCCCTGCGTTGCATAATACAAACATTCCCAACTCAATCTCTGGGTTAATAGCTCGAATCTTTTTAATCATTGATGAGAGATGTTCTTCTGGGATATCCGCCATGACGTCTAGGTCAAGTCTGCCGCCTCTCGTGGAAGCACTTGATGCTTTGACCTCAACTCGATCTACATGAGGGGTTACTTCCCTTACGGTGCGTGGACCTCCGACTGAACCAATCAATTTTGGTGCCGGTAGATCCAGGGGACCCACGGATTTAGTATCAATTTTGTAGTACTCGCCATCAAATGAGCAAGTGCCTTCCGTGATCAAAGAACGAATTATCTGAATAGCTTCTGCGTACATACCGGCCCTATCGCGTGGAGGTGGGTATACCATGCCTGCATCAAGGATTTCTCCTTCTGCCCATCCTGCTCCGACCCCAAGTTCAAACCTTCCCTCGCTTACTTTCTGCATAAGTAATGCTGCCTGAGCAACTTCAATGGGTGACCGAAAAAGATTATTAACGAAAGAGGTAGTGATAGTTACGTCTGTGGTAGCAGATGCCATTGCTGACGCTGCAACCCACACGTGAGGGAAAGCACGATGGTCAGTATAAAAGTGATCAGCAACCGAAAGAACATGCCACCCTTCACTCTCTCGTTGAAGCGCCCATTCTCCCGGCCTAACACTTACATCCATCAGATTTGTCACATACTCCACTCCTAAAGATTAATCTAGAGTTGACGAAACACCCAACGGAGAGTGAAAGGTGTAACATTTAATTTCATCTGATCGGATCACGTAATGCGCAAAATAAATTTGAGAAAACCATTCCTAGTCTTAACGCTTATAGCTGCGGTCTTGCTCAGCATTTCTTCACAAGCTGCAGCGCACACCACAGTTGATAAAGAAAATTCGACACCCCAGCCTGCAGAGATAGTAACAGATTTAAAAGAAATCCGATTAGTTTTTAAATCACCCTTAATTGATGATGGGAAAGCAAAAATATCGCTAGCGACAGTACGCGAAGGACAAGACATCCCAATCGGAGAAACAACTTTTGAATCACCAACAGTCATCTCAGCAGATATTCTTCAAACACCAAAACCTGGACAATATGTTATCCGATACGCAGTTACTGCAGAGGATGGCGATCTCAACGATGGGGGATATGCCTTTGAATTATATGAAAAGGCGGTTTCGAGCATGCCATGGTTATTTATAGGAGCGGCATTAGGGATACTCCTCATTTCTGTATTTCTACTCAGAGCATATTCCCGAGCTCCGCAAAAGGATGAAAGCGATGGATGATCCTAGACTACCTCCACTTGATATTAATAACCTTGATGCAAATGCTGCAGCAGTACTTCAGCCAATGTTAGATGCCGGCCGCCCTTGGAATATTTTTCTTACTTTAGCGAAACACCCTGACCTTGCTAAACGATGGCTAGTCTTTTCGAACCACGTATTGTTTAAATCAACACTTCCTCCCCGAGAAAGAGAACTAGCTATTCTGCGAATTGGGTGGCTGTGTAAATCAGAATACGAGTGGGCACAACACAAGGTCATAGGTTCCGATGCTGGACTGGAAGCAGAAGAGATAGAAGAAATAAAGATCGGACCTGAAGGTGAATGGAATCAACTTGACTCACTTGTGCTGAAAGCCACAGATGAACTGCACGTCGAGAAGCAAATCTCTAATGAGACGTGGACTTCTCTTCTAGAATTTTGGACCGAGCAACAATTAATGGATTTAGTATTTGCTGTCGGTCAATACACACTTGTATCGATGGCCCTAAAAACATTCGGAGTGCCACTAGATGACTTCCTTACCGGGTGGAACGAAGAATCAGCATTATAATTTCACATAATCTATTGCTAAGGCTATGAAAGTTCAATATGAGAAGTGGAAATATAAAAAAATCTGAAAGGTAGTAAATGGAATTCATACTAGGGTTACCGACAGACCATGTAGATCTTGTCAGCGAATTTGGATCAGGCATAGCGGTATCTGAAATGGCAAATGCCGCAGAAAAGATGGGTTACTTTGGTGTCTTCGTTACAGATCACCCCGCACCTCCACAAAAATTTATTGGTGCAGGAGGTCACCACACTCTTGACCCTCTTATAACTCTAACTGTTGCCGGAACGGCAACGCAGAATCTCCGACTCCTCACTAATCTATACATCCTCCCTTACCGGAATCCGTTCCTATCATCGAAAGCGATTTCAACATTAGATAATCTAACTAATGGCAGGCTCATACTGGGAGTAGGAGCTGGTTACCTCAAAGAAGAATTTGACGCTACCGGATCAGACTATAAGAACAGAGGAGAAATCCTCAATTCCCATCTCAGAACACTATTGGATATTTGGATGGGAGAACCGGTATCAATCGAAACCAATTCCTATAATGCTGAGGAAATAGTCTCGCTTCCCAGACCTTCAGAAAAGGAAGGAGAAACTCGAGTTCCACTTTGGGTGGGGGGAAACTCACTGAATGCAAAGGAACGCGTGATTGCATTTGCTGATGGTTGGCTACCAATGGCAACTCCTAAAGGAATGGAAAAGTTTGTTGGTACAAGTCCTATAACAAGCATTGAAGACCTAAAATTAGGAATTCAGGATCTATGTGACCGTTGGGAAAAGAACGGTCGCAGTGGCAAACCTCAAGTATGTATTGAACCTTGGGACGCAGGGAAATTAGGTTCGGAGAAATGGGAGCCAAACAAATATGCAGAGCGAATTGATGAATTCTCAGCGATCGGCGTAACGCATATCCCTGTAATGCTCAGCGCTATAGGTCGAAAATTCAATTTAGTTCGTTCAGAATTCCTTCAAAGGGTGAACGATTACGCTGATTTAATGAAAATCACCTAATCCGGTTTAGTCAACAGTCCTAAATCCCTAGCGACAGATTGAAGATCGATATTGTCGCCTGAAGAGAAATTCTTAGGGAACGATGCAATGTGAGCAACTGTTTCACCGATTACGGAAGGGTCAGCCCCCAGCGAAGCAACATTTTCTACGGGTCCTCTAACTAATTTTACTCGCTCAGTGGCAACAAGACCTGGTTGGAGATTAAACGCAATAATTCCCTCAGAGTCGTACTCGTAAGCAAGTTGAATAGCTATCCGGTGAAAGCCGCCTTTTGAAACGGTATAGGCGGTTCCCCAACCACCTTCACCAGGCATTGCAAATGGAAGTGAATACGCTGCCGCAGAAGTCATAAATAGTAATAACCCTCCCCCTAGGTTGACCATTGATGAAAGAATAGGATGCAAGAAAAACATTTGTGCAGTTATATTCCCAAAAACTCTGTCTGCAATATCTTCTAGGTTGCTGTCAAGAAACCGACCGTAATTGCCTGGCCCGCTATACACAGCATTGCTTAGCAACACATCAACCTTCCCTACCGTAGAAATAATATCTTCCGCCGTGGGGACAAGACTGTCCCTATCCATTAGGTCTAAATAGAATGGATACGCTTTCATTCCAAGTGACTGTATTTCATGGGCAGTTTCTTCCAGAGAACCTGGAAGAGAATCAGGCAATAATCCTGAAGGCTCAGGGGAGAAATCTCCCTCTTTCAATGTTCTCGCAGTGATAGCGACATCAAAACCCTTTTGTGCCAAAGCAATAGCCGAGGCTTTGCCAATTCCTCGGCTAGCGCCAGTAACTATTGCAGTTCGTCTTGCCATACAAGTCTCTGTACCTATCTTGGTCCTGCATTGGTATCAATTAAGTTCCACAGTTCCGCAACATGGCGTTGCTCCGTCCACGTTGATCCAATCGAAACACGGATATATGACACATTATCGGTAACAGATGGCGTGACATACGCTGAGCCACTCGAATTGATTGCATCAACTAATTTCTTTGTAGCATCATTGCCGTCTAAATGACGAAAACAGACTAATGCCAAGGTTCGAGGTGCTGTGAGTTCTAATCTTGAGTCACCAAGTACCTTGTTTTCAAGTTCCTTCGCCCACTCAACATGTGACCTAATGAAAGTTCGTAAGTTCTCAGCTCCATACGACCTAAGCACAAACCAAAGTTTCAAAGCTCTAAAACGCCTCCCCAAGGGAACATGCCAATCCCTATAGTCAACAGCTGAAGGATTATCCTCTGTTTTGTTACGGAGATATGGCGGAGAGATACTGAGTGTTTCAATCAATTTCGAACGGTCAGCTACCCAAAAGATTGAACAATCAAAATTTGTTAAAAGCCACTTATGAGGATTGAACGTGTAACTATCAACTAGTTCAACACCATCTTGGAGTTCTCGAAACTCGGGGCAGATCATTGCGCTACCTGCATATGCTGCATCAGCATGATGCCACATACCGTTTTCTTTTGCGATAGTGGCGATAGCACGGATAGGGTCCATCGCTGTCGTATTTGTTGTCCCAACGGCTGAACAAATCCACGCTGGAACGAGGCCAGACTCAATATCTTCCTGAACTAATTGTTTAAAAGCGTCAGCATCAATTCCATACGTTGAGGTTACGGGAACCGAACGAATGTGCTTAAAGCCTGCAATGCGTGCTCCTTTCTCAATAGATGAGTGAGCGTGAGACGAACCATAGGCAACAAGTGAATTCGTATCCACACCAGATAATTCAAATTGATATCTCGCAACAGCAAGTGAGAGATGTGTCGAATCCGATGCGCTCATCTGTATAACACCTCCTCCAGGTCCCTCATCTATTCTCCAAGAAGATGGAAGCCCAAGAAGGTCAACGAGCCAATCTAAAACCGTGTTCTCTATTTCAGTCGCAGACGGGGCTGTAGACCACATCATTCCTTGGGTTGCTAAACCAGCAGCGACGAATTCACCTAACGCTGAAACTGGCGATGCACCGGAGGGAAAAAAAGCATACCACCCAGGATGTTGCCAATGGGCTACGCCGGGCATCACAACCCTATCAAGGTCAGCAATAATATCGTCCATTGACTCAGCTTTCTCTGGTGCTGAGACCGGGAGCATCTTCCTAATATCGCCTGGCTCTACCGAGGGGAGCACTTGATACTGGCCGACGTTGTCAAAGTACTCGGCAAGCCAATCAACAAGTTGATAACCATATTCTTGAAATTCAGCTTTTGTTAAATGCATATTAGAAAGATCTTCAGTCATGGTTTATGAGTGTAACGAAAGACGCGTCAAGAAGAACAGAAAAGGCATCGGGAGCAACGCGTATTTCTAGACCTCTCCGTCCAGCACTTACATATATTGAACTCATCGATAATGCATACTCCTCAACAAACGTACGATGTTGATAGTTTTGGCCGAAAGGAGAAATACCTCCAAGCACGTATCCAGTTTTCCGTTCAGCTACTTTCCCATCAGCCAATGAAGCTCGTTTGACCCCCGCCGCTTTTGACAAGGCTTTCAGATTTAAGAAAGATGAAACAGGTATCAAGCATGTGACGACTTCACCTGTGCTGAGCTCGGACAACAACGTCTTGAATACGCTCTGCGTATCGACGCCTAATTTGTTTACAGCTTCGTCTCCATAACTCTGACAAGATGGGTCATGATCATAGTGGAAAAGCTCATATTTAATCCCCGCTTTGTCTAGTTCTGAAATCGCAGGAGTCATAATGCAATCTTAAAGGAAATAACTTATGACACTAATTCAACGTCCTTATTGAACAAATAGTGAAAAGCACGCTATATTCCATAGCAAATAGGGGGGGTAATATGTCAATAGTTGGAGCTAAGGTAATTCGTAAAGAAGACCCCAATCTTCTGACCGGTAGAGGGCAATTCGTTGATGATATACAACCTATCGGGACAACTCATATGGCTTTCGTTAGAAGTACAGAAGCGCACGCTTTAATTAGAAATATTGACGTCACAGCTGCTCTAGAATGCGAAGGCGTAGTTGGAGTGTGGACAGCAGCAGATCTTAATCTTCCAGCCTTGCCTGGTGTACCAGGGCTTGAACGGCCTGCATTAGCAACTGGCAAAGTGCGGTTTGTGGGTGAAGCAATTGCAGTTGTTGTAGCAGAAAGCAAATATGCGGCAGCTGACGGAACAGAATTAGTGATCGTTGATTACGAAACACTTGAAGCCGTAACTAGCATTGACGAAGCAACCGCAGATAACGCCCCACTTTTATATGAGGAGTTAGGGTCTAACACAGTTGCTGAGGTCACAACAGCAGACGATCATCAAGCGATTTTCGATGGAGCACCGCACACTGAAACAATCAAACTTGTAAATAATCGTTGCACAGCTGCGCCTATTGAAACTAATGCATGTTTGGCAGATTATGGACCTGCAGGACTCACCGTGTGGGCTAGCTTTCAGGCACCTCACCACCTGAGAAATCGCATTAGCGCATGGCTTGGGATACCACAGGATCAATGTCGCGTGATCACACCTGATGTTGGCGGTGGCTTTGGGCAGAAAATCAACTTCACTCCTGAATTCTTTGTTGCCCCTGTGCTTTCGAAGATCCTGAATAGACCCGTAAAATACTCTCAGACGCGTAGCGAAGCTATGACTTCGATGTACCACGGGCGAGCGCAAGAACAGGAAGTTGATATAGCATTTGATGACAACGGCAAAATTCTAGCATTACGAGTTTTTGCATCGCAGGATATGGGCGGGTATGCAGATGGAACTGGAATGGGTATGCCTGTTCTAACAACAGCTATGTCCGCAGGTTGTTATGTCATTCCGAACGTTTCTATTGCATGGAGAAATGTCCTTACCAACACAACTCCCATTGCGGCATACAGAGGCGCTGGTCGCCCAGAAGCAACGTATCTCATTGAGAGAGCCATGGACCATATCTCCTACAAGCTTGACATGGATCCAACAGAGGTACGCCGACAAAATTACATTCCTAAAGATAGCTTTCCTTACCAAACCCACTCTGAACTTGCAGTCTATGACAGTGGCAATTTTGAAGGAGCATTAGATGAACTCCTCAACATAATGGACTACGAGGGTCTAAAAGAAGAACAAAATGCGAATCGAACTAATCCGGAGAAACCGCTGTTAGGAATCGGATTTTCTAGTTGGTTAGAAATTGCTGGGTTTGGCCCGCCTGGTTCGCTAGAAGGTTTTGGGCATCTTGGATCATGGGAATCGGTTCAAATCCGAATTCAACCTGATGGATCTGCGATTATTTATACTGGAGCTTCTCCGCATGGGCAAGGAACAGTAACTACATTTGCTCAGATTGCCTCAGAATATCTGGGAATTGATTTTGACAAAATTTCAGTCAGGCATGGAGATACCGCAACTATCCCGCAAGGAATCGGAACAATGGGGTCTCGCCAAGTCGCTGTTGGTGGAGAAGGCGTCAAAAATGCATCTCTTAAAATAGTTGAAAACGCCAAATCAATAGCTGCCCATAAGCTTGAAGCCAATCCAGAAGACATTGAGGTTACCGATGGAAATCTCTTCGTCAAAGGAACCCCAAGTAAAAGTCTAAGCTGGGCTGAGGTAGCGACTTTCAGTTTCCAACGTCTTGAACTTCCAGAAGATATGGACCCAGGCTCCCTTGACACTACCATTTTGCAAGAAGTTCCTAACTTTAGTTTCCCTTCCGGAGCTTACGCATGTGTAATAGAAATAGATAAGCAAACTGGCGATGCAAGAATCCGAGATATGTATCTTGTTGACGATTGCGGGACGGTTATCAATCCTCTTCTCGCTGAGGGGCAAGTGCATGGAGGAGTTGCCCAAGGCATAGCACAAGCTCTATTCGAGGAATTCACCTACGACGAAAACGGGCAACCGACAACAGCAACGTTCATTGATTACCTTATGCCTGGTGCGCCTGACCTGCCTTCATATAAATCTGGAAGAATTAATACTCCTAACCCCAATAATTCACTAGGGGCTAAAGGGATAGGAGAATCTGGGTCAGTTGGAACACCACCCGCCGTTATAAATGCAGTTGTTGACGCTGTTAGGCATTTAGGTGTCACTCATATAGATATGCCAGCAACTCCACAAAAAATCTGGGAAGTACTCCAAGGAGGTTCTAAATGAACTACCCAACATCAATGACTATTAACGGAACAAACTACGCTAAGTCTGTTGATCCGCGAACACTATTAGTGCATTTCATTCGAGAAGAATGTGGATTGACAGGAACGCATGTTGGCTGCGATACATCAAACTGCGGTGCGTGCACCGTGCTGCTAGATGGAGATGCGGTCAAATCATGCACTGTCCTGGCGGTTCAGGCCAACAATCATCAAGTCACAACCGTTGAAGGCCTCGCAAGTGAGAACGGCGCCTTCTCCCCAGTGCAGGAAGGTTTCAGGCAAGAACATGGACTCCAATGCGGATATTGCACCCCTGGAATGTTAATGGCCGCAACAGCGCTACTAAAAGAAATTCCGAAACCAACGGAAGAAGAGATTAGGCAAAATCTTGAAGGGAACCTTTGTAGATGTACCGGGTATGAAATGATCGTGCGGTCAGTCCAATGGGCTGCAGACAACCCTGATGGGGTGCCAGTAGCGATAGGAGAGAATTCATGATTCCAGCAAAATTCGATTATAAGCCAGCACAATCAAAGGAAGAAGCTCTGTCACTCCTAGCTGAGTATGGTGATGACGCCAAATTATTAGCTGGCGGACATTCGCTTCTCCCGCTTATGAAGTTACGTTTAGCTACTCCTGAGGTTGTGGTCGATATCGGTTCCGTAGATGACCTTTCCTATATCACAGATAAGGGAGATGTCATAGCTATCGGTGCTCTAACGAAGCATCGCCAAGTTGAACAATCCGATATTCTTAAAGAACACGTACCATTGCTTGCTCATTCAGCAAGCCATGTTGGTGACCCCCAAGTACGTAATCGCGGCACGATAGGAGGGTCACTATGTCACGGTGACCCTGCTTCTGATTTGCCAGCTGCTATTCTCGCTACACGCGCCACGCTTGTGATTTCAGGTCCATCCGGAGATAGAACAGTCACGTCTGATGATTTCTTCACAGATTTCTGGGAAACTGAAGTCAAAGAGGATGAATTACTAACAGAAATCCTTATTCCAAAATGCACCGGAGAGAAGTGGGGATTTCAAAAGTTCAACCGCAGGGCCCAAGACTGGGCAATAGTTGGTTGCGCAGTCCAAGGTGGAGATAACCCAGGTATTGGAATGGTTAACATGGGGTCAACTCCAGTCAGGGCAGCTGAGGCCGAAAACGCTTTGAGGTCTGGAAGTTCGTCTGAAGAGGTAGCAGAGTTGGCTGACTCAGGGCTCACACCACCTACAGACATACATGGAAACGAGTCATATAGAAGGCATCTAGCCAAAATTCTTGTTCAAAGAGCATTAGATAACTAATCCATTCTTCAAAGAAAGCAAAATAAAGTCCCAAAACGACTACTATCTATCTATATGGACCTAGGTATTTCAGGCAAAACTGCATTAGTTTCAGCATCGTCAGCTGGGCTTGGCTTTGCTACAGCAGCAGCTTTAGCTGAGGCCGGCTGCAAAACGGTGATATCGGGGAGGGACGAAGAACGATTATTGCATGCCACAAGCCTAATTCCTGATTCAGTTCCAATTATTGCAGATGTTTCGACCATAAAAGGTTCTCAAACACTCGTACAAAAAGCGAAATCCGAACTTGGAACAAATATCGATATTCTCGTCACAAATGCTGGGGGCCCTCCTGCAGGAAATTTTGAAACAACAAATGTAGACCAGTATTTATCAGCAATTGAGTTAAACCTGATGTCAGTCGTAGCCATGTGTAAAGAAACAGTCCCTGATATGCAAGAACAGCAGTGGGGGAGAATACTAGCGATAACTTCCATATCTGTTCGGCAACCTATACCAAACATAATGCTTTCCAACACAGCGCGAGCAGGCGCTACTGGATTCTTAAAAACCATGGCACTAGAAGTTGCTCCTGATGGGGTAACTGTAAACTCCATCCAGCCTGGATTGCATGCGACCAATAGAGTGCTAGAGGTTTACGGAGAGGAGAACATGGACGAACTAGCCCAATCAGTTCCGGCCAGGAAGATAGGGTCAGCAGAAGATTTCGGTAAGATTGCTGCGTTTCTTTGCTCCGAGCACGCAAACTTCATTACCGGTGCTGCAATACCGGTAGCCGGCGGAACTTACGGAGGACTGCAATAACCCTGCAAAGGTTTAGCTCTAAATACAAAGTCGTTATAGGCTGAATCCCTATGGAAAGCATACCTTGGCGCACGATACCTGAACTTATTGAGCAGTCCGCTGAAAAATACGGAGATCAACAAGCGCTTGTCGATGGAGCACTTGAATGGTCATTTGAAGAGCTCAAAAATGAAATCTATAAATCAGCAAATGCGCTTATCGAAACAGGTGTCCGAAAAGGCGACAGAGTTGGCATTTGGGCTCCCAATACATGGGAATGGGTTGTTGCAGCACTTGGAGTTCACGTGGCTGGGGGCGTTCTAGTCCCTATTAACACTCGCTTTAAGGGTAAAGAAGCTTCCTATGTCCTTACAAAAGCGAACGTTTCGATACTCTTTACAGTCACAGATTTCCTCGAAACGAACTATGTGAACTTACTGCAAGGAACACAAGCAGAAACACAATTAAACGAAATTATAATCCTCAGAGGAACCCTAGATAAAGGAACAACTTCTTTCAGCGAATTTCTTAACAGAGGAACACATCAAACAAGAAATAAAGTTTACGAAAGAGCAGAGAGTGTAGACGGCGATGATCTGTGCCACATCATGTTTACAAGTGGCACAACCGGCGCACCAAAAGGGGCAATGCTAAAACATTCAGCAGTCGTTCAAGGCTATAACGATTGGGCAGACATCATCGGATTACAAAAAGGTGACCGTTACCTTATAGTCAACCCTTTCTTCCATTCCTTTGGCCTCAATGCAGGAATATTGGCGTGTTTGATGAAAGGCGCCTGCATTCTGCCACATCCAGTTTTTGACGTTCAGCAAGTAATGGAGAGAGTACCCCAAGACAGAATAACTATGCTTCCCGGCCCACCTGCGATTTACCAAACAATCCTCAATCACCCTGAGCTAAAGACATTTGACATGACAACACTCCGGCTTGCTGTAACTGGAGCTGCAGCAATACCTGTAGAGATGATAATTCAGATGAGAGAGCGACTAGGTTTCGAAAAGATAGTGACAGGATATGGATTGACAGAGGGATCAGGTCTTGCAACCATGTGTCGCCATGATGACGATCCAGAGACGATTGCAAAGACATCTGGAAGGGCTATGCCAGGAATGCAAGTCAAAATAGTTGATGAAGACGGGAATGAGCTACGCAAGGGCGAACCCGGAGAAATAATCGTCAAAGGATATAACATCATGGTTGGTTATCTTGATGACCCTGAGCAAACTGCTGAAGCGATTACAGATGATGGCTGGCTACATACAGGCGACATAGGCGTTATGGACAGTGACGGCAATATTGCGATAACCGACAGGAAAAAAGACATGTATATCAACGGTGGATTTAATGTTTACCCTGCTGAGGTAGAAGCAACAATGCTTCAACATCCACAAATAGGGCAAGTCTCCGTCGTTGGGGCCCCCGATGCGAGGATGGGCGAAATAGGGTATGCATTCGTCGTTCCAGCCTCAGGAGAAACACCCGAAAAAACCCAACTACTCGATTGGTGCAAGCAAGAAATGGCAAATTATAAATGTCCGAGAGAAATAGTTTTTGTTAAAGAATTACCACTAAACGCGTCAGGGAAAGTTCTCAAGTATGAACTTCGAGAAATTGCTGAAGAAATGATAAATCAAAAATGAGAGCTGTGGTCTTGGAAAATTACGGTGGAGTGGAACAGCTTGTTATCCAGGAAGTACCTGACCCACAACCACAAGCTCAAGAACTACTTATAAAGGTGCAAACAACTGCCTTAAATAGGGCTGATATTCTTCAAAGAATGGGGCTTTATCCAGCACCTCCAAGTCAATACGAAATACCTGGCCTTGAATTCGCTGGCACAGTTCAAGAGATGGGTTCAAAAACCACAGGTTTCAAAATAGGAGACCGTGTAATGGGAATAGTTACTACGGGATCCTACGCCGAACTGTTGACAGTGCACTATCAGCAAGCGATGATAATTCCAAAAGACTTAAACTTCCAAGAGGCTGCAGCAATCCCAGAGGCGTGGTTGACGGCATTTGATGCCCTTGTCGATAAAGGAAACCTTCAGAAGAATCAAACCTGCCTCATCCACGCAGGAGCCTCCGGAGTTGGAACAGCAGCGATACAAATTGCTAAAAGACTCAAAGCAAACGTAGCAATAACAACATCTGAAAAAAAAATTAAAACTTGTGTGGATCTAGGTGCTGATAGGGCTATCAATTACCAACAGGAAGATTTTGTGGAAGTGACGAAAGAGTGGACCAAAGGTAAAGGGGTGAACGTCATAATTGACCTAGTCGGTGGTGGATACCTTCAGCGAAATGTCAGAGCAATCTCAACAAAGGGCACTATCGTCCAAGTTGGTTTAATGGGGTCAGGGAAGCCAGAACTTGACCTAGGAACACTTCTGCGAAAACGGATCACCCTCATCGGGACAGTTCTAAGAACAAGATCAACAGAAGAGAAAATAACATTGACACAAAACTTCTCAGAGCTACTGCTTAAAGACTTCAAAAAACAATTTCGTACAGTAATAGACTCCGCTTTTGCATTCGAAGATATACCCGAAGCTCATACCAGAATGGAAAACAATCTCAATACGGGAAAAATCATTATAGAAATTTCATGAAACCCTGCAGAATCATCGAACTTTTAAAATATTTTGGCAATAGCTCAACGGCGCAATACGCTAGGGGTAGCAATGACTGATACTACAGTGCAAATTAATATCCCCAGCAACCACCTAATGCCAGGGCTTTTCGGAGAAAGAGACCTTCATCTCAAATCAATTGAAGCTGCTTTTCCAGATTCGACAATCCACGCGCGAGGTAACCAAATATCCATCCAAGGGGCAAGCGCACCTAAAATAGGAGCATTATTTGAAGAAATGGTACTCCTGCTTGAGCAAGGCCACGTTATAGATGCTACGAGTTTAGGAAGATCAATTGACATGGTGCTTGCAGATCAGAAGCCTTCCGATATCTTCGGTACCGACATACTCCGAGTCCAAGGCCGGACAATACGACCTAAATCAGCAGGACAGAAAACATACGTTGAAGCTATAAGCAATAATGTCATAACATTTGGGATTGGTCCCGCCGGCACCGGAAAGAGTTGGTTGGCCGTCGCAATGGCAGTCAAGGCCCTTCAAAAAAAACAAGTCCGGCGAATCATTCTCACTCGGCCAGCAGTTGAAGCAGGAGAGCGACTTGGTTTCCTTCCCGGCGACCTTATGGCCAAAGTAGACCCCTACCTACGCCCCCTCTACGACGCACTATACGACATGATGGAATTAGAAACCGTTGAGAGGTTTATCAGTGAAACAATAATTGAAGTAGCCCCATTAGCATTTATGCGAGGCAGAACACTCAACGACGCATTCGTTATCCTTGACGAAGCCCAAAATACTACTCCAGAACAAATGAAAATGTTCCTCACCCGGATAGGGTTCGGCTCACGTGTAGTAGTCACAGGTGACCTCACTCAAGTTGATGTTACAGGAACCCGAGGTGGACTAGGCGAGCTAGAGGCAATACTAGGAGGCATTGATGACATAGAGTTTGTGCATCTAAATAGTAAAGACATTGTTCGGCATCGGATCGTTCAGGCAATCGTGAACGCATACGAAGAACGTTCAGAAAGAAGCAAAAAAACTTGAACGTTATTGTGAATTCAGAAATCTCAGCAGAACATTCAGCTAATTCTATTGATAAAAGCAAGTGGGAAAAATTGGCTGTGGGTACTCTTCAAGCTGAAGGTATTCACACCGGTGAACTCAACTTGATATTCGTTGACTCTGAAAGCATGAAAGAACTAAACGAAAATCATCTGGGGAAAAGCGAGCCAACAGATGTACTCGCATTTCCCTTAGACTCAGTCGATACTACACCCTCAGAAACGCCTATACTTCTCGGGGACGTTATTATTTGCCCTGAGAAGGCAGAGGAGAATGCACAACTTCAGAATAAAACTTTTGAAGAAGAAATAGCATTACTGGTACTGCATGGCATCTTGCACATTCTGGGTTATGACCATGCACATACCGATGAAAAGGTAGTTATGAAAAAACGTGAAGAACAACTGATGTCGGAACTCTATAGATCATGAGCCAATCGGAAATTATTGGAGTGCTTGCCCTAATGGTGCTAGTCGCTGCGGCAGCTCTTTTGGCTGCAGCAGAAACTGCTATCACTCGAGTAAGTTCAGCTCGAGCAGAAGCTCTTGCGGAAGAAGGGCGAAAAGGAGCGCTTGTGCTTCGTGACCTTATAGACCGAAGAAGGCACGTTCTGCACCCAATCCTCTTTGTAGTCTTAGCCTGCCAAATAGGTGTGGCCACAGTGGTAGCTGCACTTGTGCTGGAACACTGGGGAATATGGCAGTTAGCTATTGTCTTTATCGCTGAATTACTGGTACTTTATGCCCTCTCAGAGGCTTTGCCAAAAAGTTGGGCGCTTGCGCACCCTGACATAAGCGCTACTAGAACAGCTCCGTTAGTGAAGGTACTATCAAAAATAGCCCCCCTCAGATGGGTGGCGAATGGTGTCGTTCGCTTGGTAGGGGCAGATCTCCCAAATGGCTTCGCTGAGGGAGAAGTTTCAGAAGAAGAGTTATTGGCATTTGCAGAGGAAGCCGCAGCTAGCGACGCAATTAATGAGGACGAACGGCACCTGATTGAGCAGGTAATTGAATTTGGGGACACTGTGGCTCATGAAGTCATGATCCCACGCCCTGACATCGTCGCTGTCAATAAAGAAACATCAATAGAGGACGCAGTAGACCTTGTGATTGGAAAGGGCTTCAGTAGGCTTCCAGTGTTCCAAGAGAACATAGATGACGTAGTGGGTATCGTTTATTCAAAGGAACTTATGAGAGCGCTCAGAGATGGCGACAAATCCCAGCCAGTGAACCATATTTTGAGACACCCAATCTTTGTGCCTGAATCAAAAAATATATCACAATTACTTAGAGAAATGCAGACCGAAAAATCTCACATAGCTATCGTTATCGATGAATATGGAGGAACGGCTGGACTAGTAACTCTAGAAGACCTCATTGAAGAAGTCGTAGGTGAGATAGTAGATGAATTCGATATCGAGCCACCAATGATAGAGCGACTCGGCAACGGTAAACTGCGAGTTAATGGGCGAGCAGATCTAGATGACTTAGATGCAATCCTAGAGATCGACCTGCCTGAAGGAGATTGGAGCACTGTAGGAGGACTCATTTTTAACACCCTTGGTCATGTCCCTGATGTGGGCGAAACAATAGAACTGAATGGTCACCATTTCCTTGTAGAACGCGTTCAAGGAAGACGGATAGCGCGAGTTCTTTTTACTCCGGCGCTGATGGTCAACGAATGATTGCTGAAAGAGATAATCCTGTGGAGCCTCCCTCCTACAAATCAGCTTTTATAACTGTCTTAGGTAGACCTAACGTTGGTAAATCCTCCTTGGTAAATAAGCTTTGTGGCGAGAAAATAGCGATAACCTCCAACAAGCCACAAACAACCCGCCATAAGATACGCGGAGTTCTTCATCGACCGGATGCGCAACTTATTTTTGTTGACACACCAGGTATTCATAAACCGCGAACAAGCTTAGGGGAACGCCTCAATACAAAGGCCGTATCGACACTAACGGAAATCGATATTGTATGTTTCGTTGTTGATGCAACGAGCCCGATCGGACCTGGCGATAGATATATTGCAGAGAAACTTGGTCTCGAAACAATTGTGCTTGTAAACAAATGCGATAAAGCCAAGAAACCTCAAATAGCGGAACGACTTTTAGAAGCATCAGAACTAAGCTTTTCAGAGTACTTTCCAGTCTCCGCTAAAACCGGTGAAGGACTACCAGTACTAGTTGAACATTTATTCGGCTTAACACAAGAAGGACCAATGTTCTTTCCTGCTGAACAGATCACAGATATGTCTGACCGTGATTACGTTGCCGAATTAGTTAGAGAGCAACTCTTAAGAATAATGGAAAAAGAAATTCCACACTCCATTGCGACCAGAGTCACTGAATGGGAATGGCCCCGTATTCGAATAGAAATATTGGTAGAGAGAGAAAGCCAAAAAGGAATCGTCATAGGTCACAAAGGTGAGAATCTTAAAAAAGTTGGAACACAGGTTCGTAAGCAACTTGCCGAAGGGGCTTATATAGAACTACAAGTCAATGTTGACAAAAATTGGCAGAAAAGACCCGACGAAATAGAGCGACTGGGATATTGATTCAGGTTGATTAAGAGAATTCAATAACAAGCGTAGCTACTGTCAGGACTGCAAGGGAAAGAATGCACAGCCCAAAGAAAGGAAACTGCACCGATCGGCGCGGAGCTTGACCCTTTCCGTGATAATATCTCACATCATTAGCCCAATTACCTTGACTCGAAGCCATAAACACAACATATAACCACCTCGTTCTGAAAAGGTGGATGGACAGAATTGGACAACTACTAAGTCATACACCAAATCAGGCTTTTAGAGAGATACCGTCTTAACGTGGTCACAAAGAAATTAACAACCAAAGAAATTCAAAAAATAAAGATAGATCCCAAAGCACTACCAAACCATGTATCTGTGATCATGGATGGCAATGGTCGATGGGCTCAAGACCGATCACTTCCGCGTACTGAAGGCCACCTCCAAGGAGAGCAAGCATTATTCGAGTGTGTTGAAGCTGCAATCGAATTAGGCATTCCTTGGCTCACAGCATATGGTTTTTCTACTGAGAACTGGAAACGACCTAAAGAAGAAGTTCGTTTTCTAATTAATTTCAATAAAGAAACAATCAGAAAAAGAAGAGATGAACTTCACGAACGTAATGTTCGAATCCAGTTCATAGGGCGAGAGAATTGGAGGATCCCCAAAACCCTCCTCAAAGACATGGATAACGCCAGAGACCTCACAAAAGATAATACCGGTCTAACTTTCACAGTCGCATTCAATTATGGGGGTCGAGCAGAGATAGTAGACGCCATACAGTGCATGATCAAAGACAAACTAGACCCTTCGAAGATCACTGAAAAGCAGATAACCAAGTATTTATACAACCCCGAAATGCCAGATCCAGACTTAGTGATAAGAACATCCGGAGAGCAAAGGCTATCTAATTTTTTGTTATGGCAATCTGCGTATAGCGAATTTCTATTTCTCAATGAAATGTGGCCAGACTTCAATAAAAGAAGTTTTCACAAAGCTATTCGTGAATACCAAAACCGAGCGAGAAGATTTGGAGACTTATGACTCGGTATCACCGGACAGAAGGCATAGTCCTTCGCACTTATAAATTAGGTGAAGCCGACCGGATCATTGTCCTCCTTACCCCTGACAAAGGCATGGTTAGAGCAGTCGCAAAAGGAGTAAGAAAAACAAAAAGTAAATTCGGATCCCGTTTAGAGCAAACATCCCATATTGCGATACAACTGCATATAGGTCGCTCCGAACTTGCACTCATCACGCAAGTCGAGACAATAACCTACTTCCGAAAGATACGGGAAGATTTCCAACGATTAGCTAAAGCAAACGCTCTCCTTGAGGCAATAGACCAGATATCGTTACCCGATGAACCTGCCCCGGAAATGCATACCATGTTGCTACGTGCGCTCCAATCACTAGATAATGCTGATTCTCCACTGCTCGTCCCAAGTTTTTTCCTAAAAATAATGGCCCTTGAGGGCACTGAACCTCAAGTAAACCACTGTGTTCTCTGCACCGAAACAGATCTTGTTAGCTTTTCACCTTCCGAAGGCGGCCTTCTCTGCCAATACCACAAGCGAGGAAAACCAATTTCTCCTCAAGCAGTAATGCTTCTCCGAAAGATTCTTGGTGGCGAATTAAGTAAGGCATTAAATACTCCTGAATCCCCTACAACGAGAGAAGTAGATGCAGTAGCTTCAACTGCCATAGAGTATTTCCTTGAACGCAAAATTAAGTCTACGAAAATACTAAGAACCTGAATAACTCGGCCGTTTAAATCAAGTTTTTCCAAAGTTTTTCTAAAGTTTCCATGAATAGCACTTCACATGCCTAAAGCTCAGTTACTATTTTGCAAATGGAAAAAGAAAAGCCAGAAGACTCCTTAATGGAAAAAATCGTGAATCTCTCCAAAAGGCGAGGGATTATTTTTCAATCAGCAGATATCTACGGGGGGTTTCGATCCACATACGATTATGGTCCAGTAGGGTCGCTTCTACTTCGCAACGTAAAAGATGCATGGTGGAAGTCAATGGTTCAACTACGCCATGATGTGGTAGGAATCGATGCATCTATACTTTCACCACCGGCTGTATGGAAAGCGTCTGGCCATCTCGAAAATTTTTCTGACCCACTTGTTGATTGCAAAGAATGCAATGAAAGGTTTCGTGAAGATCAACTTGAAGATCTCAATATATGCCCAGCATGTGAAGCTAAAGGAAGCTTTACAGAAGCACGAGCCTTTAATTTAATGTTCAAAACACATGCAGGCCCCGTCGAAGGTGAAGGGCATGACGTCTATCTCCGCCCAGAAACAGCGCAAGGAATGTTCACGAACTTCAAGCTTGTTCAAGAAACAGCCCGGAAAAAACCTCCCTTTGGTATAGCGCAGATAGGTAAAAGTTTCCGAAACGAAATTACTCCGGGGAACTTTGTGTTCCGTACCAGAGAGTTCGAACAAATGGAAATGGAGTACTTCGTTCCGCCACAGGAGGCAGAACAATGGTTTGAATATTGGTGCAATGAGAGGATGAATTGGTATCTCGACCTCGGTATTCCACAAGAGAAAATAAAGCTTCGCCCTCATGAATCAGATGAACTTAGCCATTACAGTTCCGGTACAAGCGATATCGAATTCCTCTTTCCGTGGGGATGGGGTGAACTGGAAGGAGTCGCAAATCGAGGAGATTATGACCTAAGGCAACACTCAGAACACTCAGGAGAAAAGTTAACATATTTCGACCCGAACCTAGGAGAGCACTACACCCCGCATGTAATCGAGCCTGCTGCGGGAGCAACACGTTCAATGATGGCCTTTCTTCTTGCTGCATATGATGAAGAAATCGTTAACGATGATCTTAGAACCGTTTTGCGCTTTAATGAAAGGATTGCACCCTACAAAGTAGCTATCCTGCCTCTCTCCAAAAAAGAAACTCTTACCCCTATCGCACAAGAAGTATTTGACATAGTTAAAAAGAGATGGATGGCTGACTATGATGAAACTCAAAACATAGGGAAACGCTATAGGCGTCAAGACGAACTTGGAACACCCTATTGTGTCACAATAGACTTTGAGACTCTAGAGGATAAAAAAGTTACCGTACGTGACAGAGATACAATGCAACAAGACCGAATAAGCATTGACCAATTAATTACCTACCTCGGTGACCGCCTTACCTGATAAAGGACCATTTTGACTGCGTACAACAAAATTGTTTCACTAGTAGAAAAAGCCGAAAATAGTGAAATAGAGATAGTTCAAGCCATAAGTAGTGTCGATGCACAAGACCTACTTGATGTTCTTTTTAGCTCCGCAGGCGAAAAAGAAACCGGCCCTGTAGCCTCCGGAATTGCTGCATCTCCAGGTGCTGCCTCAGGGAAACTATGCTTAAGCGTAGACGCGGTTCTTAATACTGTAGATGCGGGCCAAGATGCGATAATGGTAGCAATGGAAACAGGCCCAGAAGATGAACCAGGTATGCGATGGTCCTCAGGCATAGCAACAGCACACGGTGGACTTGCAAGCCATGCAGCAATATACTCCCGAGGCCTTGGCCTTCCTGCAGTATGTGGCATTACCGAACTCGAAGTAGCTGGGTCCTCAATTGTGATAGGCAATATGACCATCGGCGAAGGAGAAGAAATTTCAATTAACGGAACTACAGGGGAGATATATGCTGGAAAATTAGAAATTTCTGAAGCTGAAACTCCTGCGGAGCTAGACTCACTTTTGGAGTGGTGCGATCACACACGAAATGGCTTCCTCGGTGTACGTGCAAACGCAGACACAGCTGAAGAAGCAGTTGAAGGGGTAAAAGCTGGTGCTGATGGAATAGGGCTATGCCGAACAGAACATATGTTTCTAGGAGAGCGCCTCCCAGTGATAAGAAAAGTTCTTCAAGCAAAAACAGAAGCTGCTCAAGGCACAGCGCTAACTGAGCTAATTAAAATACAAACCCAAGATTTCGTGAATGTTCTTGAACCAATGGACGCTAAACCAGTAACTATTAGGTTACTTGACGCCCCGTTACATGAATTCCTTGAAGACAGCCATGAACAGAACCCTATGCTTGGATTAAGAGGAGTACGCCTAGCTCTTGTAACGGAGAACTTATACCGTGCTCAAACTCAGGCACTCATATCTGCAGTCAAAGAAAGACTCAAAGCATCCGGAAAACCAATCGTAGAAATTATGGTGCCACTAATTTCCATAAAAGAGGAATTAAAGACGATCCTCTCATGGATCAGAGAAGAAACTACTAAGTCTCCGATTGATATTCCTCTGGGAACGATGATTGAAACTCCACGTGCAGCTCTCATTGCTGGAGAACTCGCACAACTCGTTGATTTCTTGAGCTTTGGGACAAATGACCTGACCCAAATGACGTATGGATTCAGCAGAGATGATGTGGAGGCAACTGTTATTCAGAGATACATCGAAATGGGAATATTGGACGAAAGCCCATTTGCTCAACTCGATGCTTCTGGAGTTGGGGAATTAGTCCAACAAGCTATCAATCGAAGCAAAGAAGCAAATCCTAAAATCAAAATCGGAATATGTGGAGAACACGGCGGAGATCCAACCTCAATACGTTTCCTAGCTAAAGCTGGAGTGCACTATGTCAGTTGCTCTCCACCACGTATCCCAATCGCCCGTTTAGTTGGAGCTCAAGAAGCAACAAAATAATCGAGCACCGTCAATGAGAAACAGTCTAACTTCTCGTGTATGTTCTACTCATGGGCTGGAGTCGGCAATTTATTGAGAAAATTAGAGACGCTACGGATCTCGCTGTCGTTGCAGGAGATTATGGTGACACAAAGAATGCAGGACCGGGAAAAATAAAGCTCAACTGCCCACTTCCGAACCATAATGAAAAGACCCCCTCTTGTTACGTGCAAAAGGAGTTCTTTAAATGTTTTGGTTGTGGTGAGGGCGGTGATATCTTCAAATTCATCGAAATTATCGAAAACTGTGATTTCAACGAAGCAGTCAAAAGATTAGCCGACCGTGCCGGTATCATCCCTGAAACAAATGACTGGGTTGGTGGAACCGCAGGAGATGACAAGAGAAAGGATCTATTCCAAGCGGTAGCTAACGCATCTGATATATTCCTCAACCGTTTACTAGACATGGATAATAAGACAGCGCAGAAAGCCCGAAATTTCCTCAGAGACAGGGGAGTCACCGGCGAAATGTGCCAAAAATATGGAATAGGGTATTCATTCCCTAAGCAAAAAGGGTTATCAGATAATCTCATCGGGATTCTCACTCCGATGTTAGAAGAAGCTTTCAAAAAATCTAATATTAAAAGTGGAGATATACCTAAAAAAATCGAAATAACATTAAAATCCGCAGGGCTTTCCTCTGAATATCAAGGTCAAGCTACTGACTTTTTCTTTAGCGAAAGAATAATGTTCACAATCTATGACTCAAGTGAAAGATCGATAGCGTTTAGTGGTAGACAATTACCCGGAGGACCCGAACCTAAATATCGAAATTCCCCAGCGACTGACATCTACAAAAAGGATCAAGTGCTCTACGGCCTGAACTGGGCTAAGAAAAATTTCGCAAAAGAAGATCGCATAATTATTTGCGAAGGGCAGTTAGACGTAATCGCATTCCATGAAAGCAAACTCCGAATTGCTGTAGCGCCATGTGGAACAGCAATAACAGAAAATCATATTAAAACGCTCGCTAATTATTCAAAGAATATGATTATTTGTTTTGACTCTGACCCAGCAGGCCAAAATGCAACAAAAAAATTCGCGCAATGGGAAGAAAAACACAACCTCCAAATCAAAGTTGCCACTTTGCCTGAAGGTAAGGACCCCGGAGATTGTCTCACAGAAAAGAACTTAACAATGCTAGAGAATGCCATCAAAGAATCTATTCCATTTCTTCGCTGGCGGATAAATAATATAATTAACAATACAAATCCCAACACAATAGAGGAGCGAGTCCAAGTCGCTGGTCAATGCCTGCAATTGGTAAGAGATCATCATGAGGAGATGTTCCATGACGACTATGTAAACTACATCGGAAATAAATTTGACCTGCCATATTCTGGTTTGCGAGAAAAGTTTGACAATTTAAATAAAAGCAAACAACTAAAAGCCTCCTACCAGCAGCAACCAACGACAGCAGAACAAACAAAACCTGCCATCAGGTCTGTAAGTAAAAGTAATTCGATTTCCAAATCTAAAGAAATTCCACCTCAAATAGCTATCAATGTTCTCTTGTTGCTACTACATAACAGACAAACTCTTGAAACAGAAAAAATTATCCCTGATAGATTAGATGCTTTTTTATTCCCGAAAGGAGCACTACGAGATATCTACGAATCGTTAGTAGAGAGCAACAGCCTAAACGAAGCAATCGACAAACTAAAAGGAACAGATAGTCAACTTTCCACCGTTGCTCTATTGCGAGCCTCTAAACCAATCGAATCACCATCTACAGAAACCGCGAAAAAAATGGTAGGTGAATTACTCATCCGAACTGTTGAAAAGCAGTATGAGTCTCTCCATGAAAGGGCAGTTGTCAATGGCGACCTCGCAAGCATCAGTGATTTAGGCAAAGTCCATACGAACAAAAGCATTATGCAAAATGAAGGCTACGACCTATTTTCTCCTGAAGCAGACTTTCTTATTGACTGGCTTCGTGAAAGGCTAGCCACTATGGACTCCAATAGTGAGAAGCCAAAGCATGGTCACTAATAAGAGATTGCTATCTCAAGACGAAGAAATTATGCATGGAACGCAAATTCAAATAGCTGCTCAAGCTAGTTTCGAGATACTGCGACAAGCAGAATCATTTATCGCTGCTAACCCAAGTTTAAAATCTGTGGGCACCATGAGGACGATGATAGAGGAAAGCAAAAATTTAGAATTTAATTTCGTCAAAATTCAAGAAATAAGCAAAGTGCTCCTATCCGAAATACGGCCAACTTCTAAAAATGGGAAAGAGCTAATTCAGTGCAACCTAGAGAAAATCAAGATTGGTAAATGGTCAAAAGACCAAATGATTATCAGGAATCAAGGATTAGTTCGAAAGCTAGCTACTTCACATTTAAGTCAGAACGTGCCTTTAGATGACCTTATTCAAGCTGGGAATATTGGTCTTGTCCGCGCCGTTGAGAAATTTGACCCCACTAGGGGAAATAAATTTTCAACTTATGCTCGAGACTGGATCAAGCAAACAATGAATAGATATGTTGATGGGCAGCACACAATAAAGATTCCCGAATACCAGCGGAATAAGATCTCACGAATCCGAAAGGTGCAAAATGAACTTCTTCAAGCCAGAGGAAATGAAGCTCCCCTTTCACTAGTTGCAGCTGAATGCGAAATGACCGAAAACCAAGTTGAAACTCTCCTTGCAATAAAGCAAGATGCTGTCTCGTTGAATAAATCGTTTGGAGAGGGAGAATCTGACCTTGAGGATTTTATAGAGGATAAAGATTCGCCATCGCCAGAAGCAGCTGCTGAAAAGATAATGGTAAAGGTGGAACTTAAAAATGCTTTAGAAGCATTGACCGATGATGAAAGAGAAGTGATCATAAGAAGGTTTGCGTTAAACGGAGAGAAGGAAGCAACTCTCGAAGAGATCGGAGACTATCTGGGGCTTTCAAAAGAAGCTGTGCGCTTGAAGTTACAAAGATTACTGAAAAAACTCGCTAGATCATCAGCCCTGCAAGAATTAAGCAAAATTGAATAAAAGAAAGTAGATAAAGAAAACTTATCGTTCAATACGACAGTTATACTAATGAACTGTTAATCTCACAGAACCTTCCGGGGTAGCTCAGTTGGCAGAGCGTCGGACTGTTAATCCGCAGGTCGTGGGTTCGAGCCCCACCCCCGGAGC
>DDNP01000008.1:44222-102536 GCA_002341185.1 Candidatus Neomicrothrix sp. UBA2517
ATCCATTCGGGCCTGTAGCTCAGTGGTTAGAGCAGGGGACTCATAATCCCTTGGTCGTGGGTTCGATCCCCACCAGGCCCACAGCTAGGACTTTGTAACTTTCGCTTTGCCAGCCTCCTTGCGAACATCAATTCCAGTCAGAAGGGCCCCAAAAATCTTTGTAGAAAGCCCATTCAGCGCAGCATTTACAGCCATACGTCTTGGAAGGCGAACTTCACTTTTGTTTTTCTCAACAGCTTTAACTGTAGCCTTGGCTACTTTAATGGGATCAGCAACAGCCATAAAGCCAAGTTTCATAAATCTATCTACACCCTTTTTCATAAGCGGATCTGTATCAATCCCATCCCACATCTCTGTATCGACTGGTCCAAGATGAAGAATAGAGACGTTCAATGGGGTATATCGAAGTTCCATGCGAAGAGATTCCGCGTATCGTGTCAACCCTGCTTTCGATGAACAATAAGCAGACATTGCCGGATTACCTGTAGTAGCAGCGATAGAAGATGTATAAACGAGGTGCCCAGTGCCTCTTGAAAGCATTTTAGGAAGTACCGCAGCAGTTAATATTTGTGGAGTAATGAGATTGATACGTAACGTCTCTTCAATTTCTGCTTCAGTAATATCTTCAATAAGTGTGCTTTTCTCAATGCCAGCATTATTAATGAGAATGTCAATAGGTCCAGCATTAACTTCAACTCGGTCAATATATGTCCGAACGTCTCTAGAATCATTCGCATCAAATGGAATAGCTATCCCATTCACTTCATTAGCGAGATCCGAAATAGCATTCTCCGTTCTCGCTGACAAAATTACTTGACTTCCAGCAGCAGCAAATTCCTTAGCGATTTCAGCTCCAATACCTCTAGAAGCCCCGGTGATGACTACTCTTTTTCCATTAAGATCCATTTCAGCCTCCTTAGGCTAGTAACAGTTAGCGAATTAAAAACTTATAACAGCGAGTCAAGAAAAATTAACATACTTTTTAAGCAGTATTATCAGATCTAATTACTTCGTTAACTGGTGGAAGACTTTCAACCATGACGATAGGAATTAGCCTGTCAGTTTTCTTTTGGTAAGACCCATAATTCGGAAAATCAAGAACGATCTTATCCCATAAGTCCTTGCGGTCTCCATCTTCAATAACACGAGCAATCATGGGTTTGCTTCCTGACAGGGTTTCAACTTCGACCAGAGGATTCTTGAGAATATTTAAATACCAATCTGGGTGGCGATCGTCTCCGCCCTTAGAGGCAACAAGGCAAAATGTTTCCTGAAATTTAGACGGGCTTGTTAACATCACCGTCCTGCTTTTCCCGCTAACTCTTCCGACCGTCGTTAATTTTACTACTGGCATTCCAAAAGTATCCCAACCCTTCCTGCCCGATGTAACTTTGATGAGAGCGCGATGTAAGGTATTAGCTAGTTTCATAACGGAATCGTTAGGCATTCCTAGACACTAACATCGCAAATCCTATGTCAAGAACCATTAACATCTCAAAAAGCATTCTTATGCTAATGTTCTTTCCCTTAGTTGCTTTGGGATGCTCACAATCTAATTCAGAAAGAGCTTACCTAGTTCCAGTCGAAACACCTATAAGCGAAATTACTGGAACCGAAGTACCACAAGCGCAGCCAACTCCCATCGCTAGCCCAACTCCTCAACCTACTCCAACGACGTCTCCTACTCCGACCCCAGTTTTAATTCCAACGATTTCCATTGGGTATATGGGATTCACTGGAGAGCGCCCCACCGGACTAGTTGTATCGCAATGTTCGCCACTTACAATTTATGGTAAGGATGTTGAAGGAGTCCGAGAGCACATTGACCGATACGATGCCATGTGCCATGCGGCCGCAGAAGACGAAATAGTGTTTGAAGTCAGAAGCGCATTCCGCAATTACTACGATCAACTAGATTATTACACGTCTGACAGATTTGGCCCGTCAGTTGCATTGCACCCTGATGAATCAATGCACGTCGCAGGGATGGCTATAGACTTGACAGAGAATTCAAAAAACTGGACCCATGAAATCGTAGGGTGCTACGACGAGGAAACAAATGATTTCAGCTATCTGGCAGAACCCATAACTCATCTTGCCTACGCAAAGAAAATAAGAAACAAGGAATATAGTTCTTTGTGTGATCAATCGCTAAATGTAGTTCCTATAAAAAGAACCATGCTGTTTGGTTTGACTCCTGGATGCACCGTTCTAGATGAACCTGAATGGTGGGGGGATCCCGAAGTAATAGAATGCAGTTCAGGAACATTAAAGCCGAACGGGATGGTCCGTGAGGATTGGCATTTCGAAAATGCCGACCTTATATCTGCTTACATAAGACAATAACATTCTGAAGGTACTAAATTGAGCAAAACTAATACACAGCGAACTATCAAGTTGATTTCCTTTCTTCTAATACCTTTCGCTTTCCTAACTAGTTGTGGTTACGTCGAAAATGAAGTCATGGCATCAGGCAAGTTAATAGAGACATCAACGATTCCACCAGCGACACCAACCCCAACTCCAACTCCAACTCCAATAGAAATTCCGACCCCTACTCCAATACCAACGCCTGAACCTACTCCAACAGTAATACGAGTTAATTCACCCTACGGAGAAAACGTTGAAAGGTGGCGAGTCCACGTTCGCGGAGCCCTCGCCGAATATGGATTAAGTGATGAAGAAGACCGGTTCATGAGAGTTATGTGGTGTGAAAGCAGGGGAGACCCTAATGCTGTCAACGCTGAAAGTGGTGCCTCAGGGCTAATGCAACACATCCCGCGCTATTGGGATGACAGAGCTCGATTATCTGGTTTTCAAGGCGCATCACCATTCAACCCAATAGCGAATATTTACGCATCAGTATGGCTCCTAGACGTCGGAGGATGGAGCCACTGGGAGTGCAAGTAAATTTCTCAAGCTATGCCAAAGCATCAGGCTAAACTGTAAGCATGGTTAAGGGGAGCATAAATGAGCTATCTACAGCGGTTACATCAAAAGAAATAGCTGCCTATCAAAAAGATGGTCATGTTTGTATCAGAGGATTGATAGATGCCGAAGCAGTATTAAGCTACAAGCCTTTCATTGAAGAAGTTTCTGAATCATGGAAATATGAGAAGCGACCTATAGAAGAACGAGAGACATACGGGAAAGCTTTTCTTCAGGTTCACAATATTTGGCAAAAGAACAGATTATGTAAAGAGATAGTTTTCGCCAAACGTTTCGCTCATGCCGCATCCCAGCTACTTGGAGTAGAAAGTGTCAGAATCTACCATGATCAAACGCTCTTTAAAGAACCAGAAGGTGGCCATACGCCATGGCACCAAGACCAAACATACTGGCCTTTAGAAGCGAACAGCACAATTACGATGTGGCTTCCGCTCACTGAGATTTCAGAGGACGTAGGCTCAATGTACTTTGTCTCAGGGTCACATCATAAAGGCGAATTCGGAGCTGGTATGATCTCTGATTCAAGTCATGAGAAGGTCCAACAGTGGATTGATGAGAATAATTCTCCGGTACATACCCATGGGGCTATGGCAGTGGGTGATGCAACTTTCCATTCTGGGTTTACCCTTCATAGCGCTAAGGCAAACCCATCTAAGCAAACACGCCCAGTCCTAACTGTCATCTACGTCGCAGGCGGAACAAGAATTATAGACCCAACCCCAATGCAAGATTTTGATTTTAAGCTTTGGTTAGGGGGAAGGCAAGCAGGGGATATCGTTGACAGCGAAATCAACCCTCAGTTGTACCCATAAAATTTAAATTGGGCGTAGCTTAAATGCTCCTGTCGGTTGAGGATCCTTTGGCGCAGAAAATAGATTCCCGAATACGATGTCATTACCCACCAAGGGAGTTATCGCAGCAATAATTTCAGCTACAGCGTATGTGTCATCCAAAGCTTGGTGCGCATTAGCGATACCCACACCAAAAGCATTAGCGACATCACTTAACTTTCGAGTTGGGGGAGTAACAGGAGCATAAACTGAAGCTTTCCGACTATCCCAATTTGGAAATAATAATCCCCTGGGAAGGCAACCGCACCTATCCAATTCGGCGTGAAGAAACCCAAGGTCAAAGCTAACGTTGTGGGCAACAATAATGCTCCCGTCTAATCTGGAATAAATATCACCAGCGACGTCTTTAAAAGTCGGGGCGTCTACTATCCAATCACTACTAATGCCATGAATATGCTCCGCACCCATATCACAATCAGGTCCAGGATTCAGTAAAGAAGTCCAGGTAGCACCAATTTCTCCGTTCTGCACTTCGATGATTGCAAGCTCAATAGCCCTACTTGATTTGGGTGAAAAGCCAGTAGTTTCAAAATCAATGCACGCAAATTTCGTGTCTTCAAACCGCATAGGAAACTAACTATTCTTTCGTTATCTCAATAGAGGACCTGATATCATCCTCGTTATTAAACCATTTTTCACCCGAGGTTATTTCTTCAATTTGTTCATTGGAGTCAATCCACCCTGTAAACCCCTCTGCGAGATGGGCCACGTTAGAGAAACCCAAATTCTTCAGCGCAGATGTAGCAAGCGCTGAACGCCAACCGAGTGAACAAAAAAGAATATAACGCTTTTCAAAGGTAAAGTCCGGCTTATGATATGGGCTATCTGGATCAAACCACCATTCAATCATGCCCCTAGGAGCTGAAATAGCGCCTGGGATAGTGCCCTCAAGCAAACGCTCGCGAAAATCTCGTATATCAACTAACAGAGCCGCATTTTCAGATATCTCATCTTTGACTTGATCAATAGATAACTCCTCTATCTCAGACTTTGCTTTTTCGACAAGGTCATTAATTGAGGTACGTTGCATAATAATAATGTAGCCGCAAGATAAGAAAAGCTGGAATCAAGATTCAGACCTAATTTGATTCCTGAGGATGAACTAATAACCTCAAACAGAAAGGGGAAATATGGCAGCATATGGATCAGACACCACGACAGAGGAAGTATTACGAGGACATGACTTAACTGGACGTCATTTCATGATCACAGGAGCTTCAAGTGGGCTTGGTGAAGAAAGTTCTAGGGCACTTGCACAAGCAGGCGCAACAGTTACAATGATGGCGCGTAATCCCCAAAAACTTGAAAACGCAATTGAGCGTATCAGGTCCGCTAACCCCTCAGCACAGTTAAATGCTGGGATAGCAGATCTATCTGATCAGAAATCAATTCGAAATTATGCTGAAGGATTTCTATCAACAGGCTCTACAGTTGATGTGCTCATCAACAATGCAGGCGTTATGGTGTGCCCATTTAGCAAAACTGTCGATGGGATTGAAATGCAGTTTGGGACGAACCACATAGGTCATTTTCTATTGACGAACCTTTTAATGCCAGCAATTCTAGCTGGCGATAATCCGCGAGTCATTAACCTATCTTCCGCTGGCCACACGCACTCCGACGTTAATTTAAACGACCCTAATTTCGACGAAAGTAAATATAACGCGTGGGAATCTTATGGACGGAGCAAAAGCGCAAACATCCACTTCACACAGGAGATCGTTCGTCGATATGGAGATCATATACAGAGTTTCGCAGTGCATCCAGGGGTCATCCTCACCGACCTTGGCAGGCACCTAACACCTGAATTGATGAACGAGATGACTGAACGAGTCAAATCCCGATCAACATCTTCCTCTGAGGCGAAAGAAAGTGGAGCATTGCCATTTAAATCCATACAAGCAGGAGCAGCGACGCAAGTGTGGGCTGCTATTACGAATGATCTGAAGGATAAAAACGGAGCGTATCTTGGTGATTGCCAAGTAGGAATTGAAGGAGGAAATCCAAGCGAGTCAGGATACCTTCCATACATTTTCAATACCGAAACAGCTAAAGCGTTATGGTCACTAAGCGAAAATTTAGTTAATCAAAGATTTTCCGGTACTGACTAAATAGAAACTAAGCCATTGAAGCTACTGTGCCCCACACAAGACTAAAGATCAATACTATATGAAGACTTCACCTGCAACACTTTGAAGGATTAACATACAAACAAAGCATAGGAGGATAAAGGTGCCGGGATTACTACCAGATGTTGACCCAAATGGCTTGATTGAATACTCAGTTGTCTACACAGATAGGTCAGTTAACCATATGTCTCTCAGCTTTCGAGAGGTCATGACCGATATTTCATCCACTCTCAAACAGGTTTATAACGCTGACGGGGTCGCAGTAGTTCCTGGAAGTGGAACATTTGGAATGGAAGCAGTCGCCCGGCAATTTGCTACTGATCGAAATGTAATGGTTATTCGCAACGGGTGGTTTAGTTATCGCTGGACACAAATCCTTGAACGAGGAAAAATAGCTTCATCACATTCGGTCTGTATGGCACAACCAGTAAGTAATGAAGAGCAGTCTCCCTTTGCTCCACCAGGCCTTGATCAAGTGCTGCAGAGAATCAATGAAGAGAGCCCCAAAGTCGTTTTTGCTCCACACGTAGAAACATCAGCTGGAATGTTACTGCCAGATGAATATATTACTCACGTAGCTGAGACCACCCATCAAAATGGGGGAATTATGGTACTTGATTGCATAGCATCGGGAGCATTGTGGGTTGATATGCAAAAAACTGGAGTCGATGTGATCGTAAGCGCACCTCAGAAAGGCTGGAGTGGAACCCCTTGTTGTGCGCTGGTAATGATGAGCCAACGAGCATTAGAAACGTTACAAAATACCGAGAGCTCAAGCTTCGCATGTGACCTTAAAAAATGGCGGGAAATTATGGAAGCATATGAAAACGGTGGACATGCTTATCATGCAACAATGCCCACCGATGGATTAAAGAACTTCCGAAATGTGATGAAAGAAACTCAAGAACTCGGTTTTGAAAAAATGAAGGAAGCGCAAATAGAACTGGGTAGTAGAATACGCGCAGTTCTCGAAAAACATGGTTACAAATCTGTCGCATCAGATGGTTATAAATCACCTGGTGTGATTGTTTCATATACCAATGACCCAGCCATCAAATCTGGTGCAAAATTCTCTGCTGCAGGAATGCAGATAGCGGGTGGCGTTCCTCTTCAGTGCGGAGAGCCTGACGATTTTTCTACTTTCCGAATCGGCCTCTTTGGCCTAGATAAGCTAATAAATATCGAGAGAACAGTTGAAACCTTTTCAGCAACTCTTTCTACTGTTCAAGAGTAAAAAAATCAGCTCGAGCACGACGGTTCTCATCGTATACAGGCTCACTTAAATCACATCTGAACTTCCGATGATTAGAGTCCCTTCCTGACGTGCTTCTTATGAGATTCCCCATATTGAAGTAATTTTCGTGATCAAAGTGTTGGTGCAATGAGTCGTAGTTATCCCAAATTTCAACAACCGCAATACGCTCCTCAACACAAGGGTCTGCTGAGAAAACGTACATTTGGCAACCAGGCTCTTCATTCCTTGTCGCTAGTTGCAAAGAGCTTGACTCTGAAAGCAAGTCTCGTCTCTCAGACGGATCATGAAGGTCAATGTAGCCCGCAACGATTATCGGGTCTTCAGGAGCTTGCTCATCTTGTGTAAAGAAATCAGCTCTTGCGCGAGGTGTCTCATCATAGACAGGCTCACAAGCAGTTACTCTCCATTTTTTGCTTTCAGCTCCTGCTAAACCGACCTCTCCAAACATCGAACCCATATTGAAGTAATTTTCGTGGTCGAAATGAGCATGAAGGCTATCTCTGTCCTCCCATAGCTCATACACCGCTACTTTGCTTTCCTCAGCTGGGTCCGGTGAGAACACATAAGCTTCGCAACCTGGTTCGCCATCTCTTGTAGCTTGCTGAAGTGGCATAGCCTTTGCAACAGCCTCCGGTCTCGATTTAGGGTCCGCTAAAACAAATGTTGCAGTAATAATAATCATTATGTCTCCAATTCTGTGGCTAACTTTTTTGGATACTCTCGCACCCAAACATTACGAAGCTCTTCAATGAGGCTACTCTAGCGACATGGATAAACAACTACGCATATCAGTCACAAGCCTCTCCTTATCTACCTCGTTGGGATTTCTCCTTACCATGGCCCTGAGTTCGGGCAGTACGAAAATCAACGATATGCCTATTCTTGCGATCTGCGCAATCCTTGCATATGCGATCAATTACGTCGTATTCATACCCTCATTCATAGCCAGAACAGAACACTACTTTGACCTCACAGGTTCATTAACAACAATTACGTTGATTGTGTATGCACTCGCAGCAAGCAATGAACGTGATGCTCGTTCATTTATTGTTGCTGCCATGGTTCTGATATGGGCTATTCGTTTGGGGTCATTTTTGTTCATGCGAGCAAAACAAACAGGCGGAGATAGCCGTTTCGACAGCGTAAAACATCGTTTCATCCCATTTCTATCGTGGTGGTCTCTCCAAGGGCTTTGGATCTTGATGAATCTCGCTGGCGCACTCGTTATCCTTACAACTCAAGAACCTGAAAGCTTTGGTGCGCTTGCGGTTATCGGGATATGTCTTTGGGTAATCGGATTCACAATCGAAGTCGTAGCTGATCAACAAAAGAAAGCATTCCGACTCAACAGCATAAATAACGGGAAATTCATTAGCACTGGTTTATGGGCTTGGTCACGACACCCAAACTATTTTGGAGAAATCTTGCTTTGGATCGGAATATCAGTAATAGGTCTCCCAGTCTTATCAGGATGGAGATGGGTCGCGTTAATTTCGCCAATCTTCGTCATAGTCCTACTTACCAAAATTAGCGGTATCCCAACCCTTGAACGACGGGCCCACAAACAATGGAGCGGAGACCCAAGCTATGAAGAATATTTAAAGAACACCCCAATTCTTATTATGAAGCCACCATCAACTAAGTTAAAGCAACGCAAAGAGACGAGGCAATAAATGAAATTCGGTTTAGCATTCGCTAGCAGCATCGGAACAGAAGGAAGCAGCGCAGTTGAAATTTGCAAACTCGCTGAACAAGTCGGATTTGAGTCATTGTGGGGAGGGGAACATGTCATCTTTCCATCATCAATCGAATCCAAATATCCGTATACGGCAGATGGCAAAGTTCCAGCCACTAAAGACACTTGGATACCCGACCCCCTGATCTGGTTGGCATACGTTTCAGCGGCAGCACCCAGCCTCAGATTAGGCACATGTATTCTGATACTTCCTCAAAGAAATCCTTTGATACTCGCGAAGGAAATCGCAACACTTGACCATCTCACTAATGGAAAAGTTGAGCTCGGAATAGGAGTGGGTTGGCTGAAAGAAGAGTTTGAAGCTTTAGGCGTTCCATGGGAGCGGCGAGGCGCAAGAACAGATGAATATGTTGAAGCGCTCCAAGCAGTCTGGTCAGGAACCGATATCGAATTTCACGGAGAATTCGTTGACTTTGACCCACTCACTTGTACACCGAGGCCGAAGCAAAAGAAAATTCCGATTCTGGTAGGTGGAGATACGCCAGCAGCGATAAGGAGAGCTGCAAAGCTTGCCGATGGGTATTATCCGGGAACAGGAGACTTCGTAGAACTCCAAAAGCTTATAACTGACGTGCGACAAGCTGCCGAAGATAACGACCGTGACCCTGCAGACATTGAAATTAATGCACACTTTTCAGTCTTTGGTGAAGGTGACAGAATTGAAGGAGTTGAAAAGATGCGTGAAGCGGGAGTTGGGCGCATCATGGTTCCTGGCTTTATCTTTGGGGGGCCGAGTGGAATGGAGCAATTGCAAGAATTTGGCGAAAGTGTCGTATCGGAAACAAAGACAAACTAGCTTTCGTTCTCGTCTTCGTCGCCAAAAATGTCAACATCGTTCACGGGGATTCCACCAAATGACTCATAATATTCTTTCCTGAATTCATCTATAACGACACCGATGGCAACGATAGCTAGATTCAGTTCATCAGGGTTTAAATGATTGCCCATCAAACGATGATTTAAGATCACGTCGCAAAACCCTACACGTTCACTCCAAGATGATGATGTAGCAAAGATTGCTCCGAACAATGAATCACCATTCGTTCTAGCAATGTGCTCGAAAAGAGCATCTGAACAAGGGGCATCGAACAGAATAATGCTAGAAATTTCAACAACGACGATGCTATCCCACTCATCTGTAAACCATTCTATTTCCCGAACCCGAAAGTAAAGATCGACGCCTTCATAGTCAACTATCCAACTATGATCTTCTTCACCTTCAGAAGCTTTCCATCGCCCTCCAAGGAATTTCCCAACCTTCTTTTCGACGCTAAACAAGTTGCTCATAAACCCTTTCTGCTAATTGTTTTCTTCATTACTGAAACTAGCAGTCGGCTATGACAATTAATGAAGGTTATTCCGTGGACCTAGAGCGATATTTGAATAGCGGAATTGCAACACAAACATTGTAAAGCAGCACTCCAGCGATGATGGGAAACCACATTATGGACTTCAGAGAATAGAACACTATTTTCCCTAATACGGTCTTGGTCGCTATGAGATAAGTAGCAATGAGGAAAATAATGAAAAAGGACCAATGCTGATCAAATAAATATGCTGACGCAACGAATAAGCCAAAGCCTACGACTGCAAATATTGCTGGTATCGACGGGTCATCATTATCATCAATGAGCTTAATAGGAATGAAAATTTTCTCGATAGCATCTCGCAGTTCGTTTTTTGCTTGATCCCAATTCTCAACCTGCGCCATTTGGCAAGTATATGACCTCTGCTTCTAAACCGAACAACTACAAACTCATGAAGGCAATATTATGTATAGGGTATAAAAGGAGGCTATGAAATGAACACGAACGTTCTCCAGTCATTGAAAGATGTTGGGGCAATATATGAAGTAATTGATTGCGATCCGTCATTTGCTGACACAGCTGAATTCTGTGATCACTACGGTTATCTTTCTCAAGAATCAGCGAATGCAATAGTGCTGGAAGGTAAAGCAGAACCATCTGTCTTCGCTCTTTGCTTAGTCTTGGCTACGACAAGAATTAATGTAAATAAAGTTGCACGAAAGCGATTAGGTACTCGAAAAGCATCCTTCGCTAAAGCTGAAATCACTAAAGAACTCACTGGAATGGAAATAGGGGGAGTGACACCATTTGGTTTACCTGAGAATCTTCCAATCTGGATTGATGATTTAGTCATGACAGCTCCAAAAGTTATAATTGGCGCTGGTTCACGAAACGCAAAGATCTATTTATCACCAGAATATCTCTTAAAACTCCCAAATAGCTATGTTGTGGAGGGGCTCTCCATGCCTTTAGTGACTGAATAATATCTAACAACAAATGCTGTGAAAGAATGTAGCAATTCTTTGTATTCGTATCGCAAAACATGGGCTTTACACGTTAGAGTGCTAACTAACTGAAGGGCGCTTAGCTCAGTTGGCTAGAGCATCTCGTTTACACCGAGAGGGTCGGGGGTTCGAGTCCCTCAGCGCCCACACTTAAGTTTGCGTGTTCGTTTTGGCTGGTTTTGTAAACGTGCAGTTCGATAATTAATGTAGCGTCATGGCATCTTCCACCTCATCTCAATCTGGTAGGCCAAATATTCTTTTATTTACGCCCGATCAGCTTCGAGCAGATGCTCTAGCCTGTTTTGGGAACACGAAAGCATCAACTCCGAATTTTGATAATTTGGCAAAGCGGGGAACACGATTTGATTCTGCCTGGTCACAGCACTCAGTTTGTGGGCCAAGCCGTATATCGATAATGACGGGTTGGTATCCACATACGGCAGGGCATCGGACTCTGGACAACCTACTCAAACCATGGGAACCAAACCTACTGAAATACCTAAAAGACGCTGGGTATGAGGTTGCTCTTCCAGGGAATAGGGGAGATGTCTTCGCACAGGATGTAACAGAAACGAGCACAGACTTCTGCGGGAACCTAGTTAAACCATCGTGGACTTGGGCTGATATTAACTTCAACGGAAACGAAGGTGATTCGCTGTACAACGCATTCTGGTTCGGTAAACAAGGAAACGAACCTCGCATAGATGGAGATGAAGCAACAATACAAACAGCAATCCAGTGGCTTGAACAAAGAACATCGGATAAACCTTGGGCTATGTGGGTTCCCTTATTAGCGCCACATCCACCGTTCATGGTTGAAGACCCCTGGTTCTCACTTCACGACCGAAATTCTATGCCAAAGCCCATATCTCCGGAAGAAACAGTTGGAAAACCACAGTTCATGAACGAACTGCGGGCAAGATACGGGTGGGGACATCTCTCACTTGAAGACCATGCTGAGATCACCGCTACTTACTACGGAATGGTCAGCAGAGTAGACGACCAACTTGGACGCTTGCTATCAGCCCTTGATCAATGCGGATATGCAAATAACACCTACACCTTCTGCTTCAGCGACCACGGAGAATATTTAGGCGACCATGGCTTAGTGGAGAAGTGGCCTTCAGGCCTTGATCCTTGTCTAGTCCAAAATCCATTAATAGTCACCGGACCAAAAGTCGCTGAGGGTGAAATAGCCCACTCCGGCGTCGAGATGATTGATTTGCTTCCCACCTGTCTGGAAATCGCTGAAACTGATGCAAGTCACACACACTTTGGGAAAAGCCTGCTCCCTATCCTCAACGATTACAATATTGAGCACCGCGATGCTGCCTTCTGTGAGGGTGGCTTCAACCTAGAAGACAATCACCTGTTTGAAGTCGCTGGATGGATTTATAAACACAAATCAGAAATCCAACATGAGATGCCAAAACTAGTGGGCAAAGCACAATGTGTAAGAACACAGAAGTGGTCTTTCATACGCAGGCAAAATGAGCAGAATGAGCTCTATGACAGAGAAAAGGACCCACACGAAAAGGTCAATATCTTAGCGACATCGAGAAAAGATGATGAAGATATTCAAGCGGTGGCCCAAGACTTACAGGACCGTATTCTTGAATGGCTCGTGCAAACAAGTGACGTTATCCCATGGCAACCTGACAACCGGTTCCCCTCACTGCTCCACGGCTGGCGACAAAACCAAGAAATCAAATAAAGCTCTATTGGCTCATGAGAGAAAGGATGGTGTTGTGCAGTTCGTTTGACCCTGCACAAACTAATTGTTTCCGTTGAGTTTTTTCCATCCTGCTTAGTTCATAAGAAATAGGGTTGCTTTCTGAATCCGTGATTTTTGCCCCAGCTTCCCTGCATATTAATGCCGCTCCCGCATAGTCCCAGATAGCTAATCCCTCGCCCGTATCAACGAAACCATCAAAAGACCCATCAGCGACTTTACATAAATCCAAAGCAGCTGAACCCAAAGCACGATATTGCCTCCACCCAAAATGCTTTTTAGGAAGATCATTGAAAACCACTATGGACTCCTCAATATCTCTAACGTCAGATACCAGAATCTTATTGCCGTTCTTCTCAGCGCCTGAACCAATTTCAGCCACGAACGTTTCGCCTGTTGCTAAATTCTTCACAAATGAAGCAATAGCCTCTTCGCTGTGGACGAGGCACAGGCTCAGCGCATACCAAGGCAAACCAAGATTCGCGTTCGTAGAGCCATCAATCGGGTCAATAATTACAACAAAAGATTTATCTAACCCAGTGGTACCTGACTCTTCACTCACTACACCCAGACCAGCAGCAATTAATTGAGGAGTCGCTATCTCATCGGCAATGACATCATGCTTATATTGACCTGGGTGACCATCAGCTTTACCCCAGTCCTCAAGGGAAGAAAGCCTAATCATAATCTGGTCACTTATTTGTTCCGAAAGTGCAAAAAAACTTGATGCTTCCATACCTAACACATTAACCGAAGAAACTTTCAAGACTCTCATCTTATGAATGAAGACCTTGAACTGATTTAGACGTAATCAAAACTTGAGTGTAAGTTTCACAAACATGAGCAATCGTAGAGAAATGATACGCATGACCGAGGAAGAGGCTTTGGAGTTCATGGAATCTCAAAAGAGTCTTCAAGTTGCAACAATCAACAAAGATGGCACACCACATTTGTCAACACTGTGGTTCGACTTAGTGGATGGTGAAATAGTTTTTGAAACCTTCACAAAATCACAAAAGATAAAGAATCTACAACGGGATAATAGAATCAGTTGCTTACTTGAAGACGGACTAGTGTATGAAAAATTGCGCGGCGTCCAAATTAATGGAGTAGCAGAACTCGTTGACTCCCCAAACGAAATACATCAATTAGCGAAAGGGGTTATGGCTCGCAATAACCCTGAAATTCCAATAGAGGCATTAGACGAAGTAGCAAAAGCTATGTCAGTGAAACGAACAGCAGTGATTGTAAAAGCAACAAAAATTGTTTCATGGGACCACCAAAAGCTCGAGGGAGCCTACTAAACCTAGTAGTGACATCAGTATTGGTAAATACAGCGCTACTTTTGTAAGTGTGAGACCTTTTACTGTTCTATTTCGACTAGCTATTACGCTTTCCTTAGCTGGACTCGTTGTCGGAATTATTGCTGTTCTATCGGGGCCTCAACTTAAAGAAATAGCTACATCGGGCGAATGGTCCCACTCTCCGGTTGCCCTCGCAAGTACAGGGACACGGTCGCTTATTTACGATCAAAATGGTGAATTAATGGCAACATTCTTTGATGAGAACCGTTCACCTATCTTGCTTGACTTAATTCCACAAGAGGTCCGTGATGCAATACTCGCGATCGAAGATTCGAATTTCTACAGTCACCAAGGCGTTGATCTTAAAGCAACCGCACGAGCACTAATTGAAAACGTTGATGCGGGAGGTATCAGCCAAGGTGGTTCGACTATCACGCAGCAACTTATTAAAAATTTAGTCTTAACACCCGAACAAACTGTTGAGAGAAAAGTCCAAGAAGCAGCTCTCGCTGTCCGGTTAGAAGACCAACTGACCAAAGACGAAATATATGAGATATATCTCAATACCGTATATTTCGGAGGGTCGGCATATGGAATAAAGGCAGCTGTCGAAGTGTACTTTGGACTAGATCTGGCTAATAAAAACCCAGCAGAAATACAAGCAACGCTTGATGACGGGCTTGGCTGGCCCGAAGCAGCGCTTCTAGCGTCGCTGATAAGGAATCCAAGTGTCAATGACCCCACGGTCAACCCGCAAATAGCGACCTACCAGCGACGAATCGTCTTGGACAGGCTCGCCGAGTTAGGATACTTCTCACCGGCTGAAGCAGAAGAATACGCTCAAACACCTCTTCCCAGTGAACGGTTTCAACCATCGCTACCATCTGCGGATGACTTCTTCGTAGCTGAAGTCAGAAGAAGCCTACTAGAAGACCCAACATTCTTGGGAGGGGGAATTCAATCACGCCTAGAAGACCTTCTCGGGATAAATGGTGGAATTAGGGTCTATACAACGTTCAATCCAGCGACTCAACAAATGGCTATAGAAGCACGAAACGAGGTACTTCGAGAAAAGTGGGGAGTAGACCCCTTTTTCACCGTATCTATCGCAGCCATGGACCCTGATAATGGCGCAGTGCGGGCAATGATAGGGGGCGAAAGTTTCGACAGTGATAGTCAATTTAACCTAGCAACACAGGGCAGAAGACAGCCTGGTTCTTCATTCAAAACATTCGTGCTTGTAACCGCATTACAAAGAGGTATCCAAACAAATGATAAAGTTAACGGGGAAGGACCATGCGAATTCCCTGAGGACACAGAGCCAAACGGAATATATGAAGCAAATAACTTTGCAAATAGTGAAGGTGAAATAGCAGAAATAAAAGACCTTCTGCTCTCCTCCTCCAACTGCGGTTTCCTCAAGCTGGGACAAATCGCAGGACTCAACAATATAATTTCCACAGCACAATCAATGGGGATTGACTCTGAAATGGACCCAGTCATATCACTTCCTCTAGGAGTAGAAGAAGTGAGCCCCATGGAAATGGCTAATGCATACGGGACATTAGCATCAGGAGGAATAAGAAGAGAACCATATTTCATAGAACGCATTGAGAGACTTCAAAATGATGAATGGGTCTCGATCTACGAACACAGCGAAGACGACAGATACCTCCCGCAACGCATTCTCACCGAAACCGTTGCATGCTGGGCAACAGATGTACTCTGGTCAAATGTTCGTCAAGGAACAGGAGTCCGAGCAGGCTGGCCAATGGGATCCCAACCTGCAGCTGGCAAAACAGGAACAACTGAAAATTTCGAAGATGCTTGGTTCGTGGGTTACACACCCTATCTATCTACAGCTGTTTGGATGGGTAACCCAGATGAAAAAATCTCAATGAGAGGAATTTATCCATATGGAAATGTAACCGGTGGGTCATTCCCAGCAGAAGTCTGGGGTGCATTCAATGCCAAATACCATGCAAATCTCCCAACACGGACATTCCCATACTGCAACCCATTTCCCCAAAGAGGAGAATATCTTCGAACAGTTGATGACCCGGAAGCTGGAACAAACCCTTGCCCAGGGCAGGTAAGTCTCGATTACTTTAGCGACGAAACAATTGACGAGTGTGAAGATGACATACCTGAAGGATTTGAAGAATGCGATTATGAATATGACTATTTAGACATAGAGGCTGTTCGCGTGACCATTTATTGTGGAGACCCTCCACCAGAAGAACCGGAGGAAGACCCAGAGGAAGAGAATGAGGATGGAGAAGACACCGTAGACGGAGAAGGGAGCGAAGAGGATGAAGTTGAAGATATTGCCGAAGATGCGTAACCGAGTAATGTCAATGAGGACAAATTCTTCGAAGCTCACTAAGATTTAATCTATGGCATCAGCAACACCAGAGAATCTTCAGATATTACTTCAGGTACAAGAAAAAGATACCCAAATTCTTGCCGCTCTTCACAAGATTAAAGAACTCGCTGAAAGAAAAGAAATCAATGAAATTCAGAAAGAACTAGAAAAACTCAAAGAAACAATATCAACAAAAGAATCTGAAGTTCATGAAAATAACAGAACCCAAAAGAAATTTGAAGACGAAGTAGCAACGATCGAGGAAAGAACTGAAAAGCAAAAAGGGAAACTTTTTGGCGGAGAGGTTGTTGCAATCAAAGAACTTCAATCCCTTGAAGCAGATATTGAAAGCTTAAAAGAACGACAAATACTAATCGAGGACCAAATCATTGAGGTCATGGAACTCAACGAACCCATCCAAAACGAAATCCTAGATCTAGAGGAACAATTAGCTAGACATGAAGAAACATTAGTAAAACTTACAAAGACACTTCAGGAAGCCATACAAAATATTGAAACCAGTATCGATCAGATCACATCAGAAAAGAAAAACCTTGTAGAGGGTGTACCAAATGAAATACTAGAAGGATACGAAAGCCTTCGCTCACGATCAGGTCATGTAGGGATCGCTAAACTGGTCAACCGAACATGTAACGGATGCAATCTGGACCTTCCCGCAGTGGAAGTAGACAGAATTAAGAAACTCCCTGAAGACATAATCATCAACTGCGAAGAATGCGGTTGCATTTTGGTTCGATAACTATGTTGCTATGGTTTGCAGGCCTATCTTTCGTCATTGTCGCTTCCGTATTCGCAAGCCCAGCTATTGATTACAGACTAGTCATCCTTGGGTCGGTTATTCCTGTAGTAGAGATGTTCTTTGGAGGCCCCTGGATTCTTCATTCACTCCTAGCTCCCGTTCTTATTATGGGATCAGTGATGATAATCTTTCGGGGGAAACGTCTGAAGCAGAGAAAATGGCTAGGGTTACCAATTGGAATGTTCATCTATCTATTCCTAGATCGAGCTTGGGCAAAAGTTAACTTGTTCTGGTGGCCGATATCTGGCTTAGAGATTAAAACGGGTGATACCCCAACATGGGAAGATCCAGTTCTGATCATACTGATGGAAGTAGTCGGCGCAGCTGCTGGTATATATGGAATCTTAAAATATAAAATTCATAAGAAGGACAACTTGAGGCTATTCACAAAATCGGGCCAAATACAGCGCCAAATTATGCGAAACCAACGGGGCTAGGATGACAAAAGTAACTCTACTCCGGCATGGCCAGACAGACTATAATGCGAAAGGCTTGCTACAAGGCAGAATAGATAATCCATTAAACGATACAGGGCTTCTCCAAGCACAAAGAGCCGCTGACACGATTGGTCCAGTTGATCAAATAATATCTAGTCCTCTCCAAAGAGCTATTCAAACTGCTAAAGCGTTTGATGCCGATACCCAAATAGACGAAAACTGGATAGAGCTAGATTACGGAGAATGGGATGGAGTGGCCCTGAAGTCAATTAAAGAAGAAACTTGGCAAGAGTGGAAGGCCGACCCATCTTTCAAACCTCCCAAAGGCGAATCGCTAGAAGAACTGGGGAAACGAGTCCGGCTATCTCTAAAAAATATAGAGAAGAGCACAGATCAACACCTGCTGATAGTGACTCACGTATCGCCGATCAAGGCTGCATTAGCATGGGCCTTAGATGTTAACGACTCAATATCCTGGCGGACAAGGCTTGATACTGCCTCATTCACACAGATCAATTTAGATTCTGACACTCCAGTATTAACTAAATTTAACCACACAGCTGAGAACAGGAACTAACACCTCAAGCAATTGACACGTTTCATCACATCAGATCGTCTAATCTGAAAATAATTAATATCTTTCAGGGATTACTATGACACATCGAACTATTGCATTATGCAGCACGAAATTCTTATTGAGTTCTCTTTCAGCATTGCTGCTACTGATTGGATGTAGCACAGAAGACATGGTCTTTGAACCAAGTCAACAGGCAATAGAGGAGGAAAGCTCTCAAGACGCACGACCTGCTGATGAATCAACGCCAGAAAATGATCAAGAAACACCCGTCTTTATCCCTCCAACTCCAGTCATTCCATCAATGCCTCCAGCAAGTAACGTTAAACTAGACGAACTCGACTGTGCGAATCCCAAACAGGAAATCAAATTCCACTGGGGTACCGACCTTGGAGATGGGTTTGAAAACTCAATTTACGGACCTTATCTACTGAAGGATGCGCGTACAGGTGTCCATGCTGATTACGATCGGTTTGTTCTAGAGTTCGATACTGACCCAAATGAACCAGATGGATCACCAGATAGCTTCCAGTTGTTCTGGGCTACAGACTCACCTACCTCAATGGGGAGCGGTGAACCCATACCCGTACTAGGAAATTATGCATTGGAAATATTTGTCCTAGGGTACGGATATGCCCGAAATGAATCGGCAGAGCCCTCTCAAGCTCCAAATCTCTTGTCACCAACTAGAACTGGGAACCTCAAACAAGCTATTTCCGATGGGGAGTTCGAAGGTGTTTTGCACTGGGTATTGGGGACAGAAGAAAAAACAGACTTCAGAGTTTTGTCCATTTCTAACCCCCCGCGTTTAGTTGTGGATGTCTGTAGATCATCTGTTGGTTAAAGTACCCGCCCGCACTGCATGACTAAAGGGATCCGTAATTTCCCACTGTACATCGGAGGGTTTATGGGCCCTTTCGGCGCAACATTGGTCTTACCAATGTTCCCTGAATTACGAACAAGTTTCAATACTACAACTGAGGTAATCGGATGGACCTTCACAGCGTATCTCCTCCCATTCGCTATCCTCCTCCTCGTCTCTGGAACATTAGGGGAAAGATGGGGGAGAAAAAGAACAGTTCGCGGCACATACTTGCTATATGCAATTGCTTCAGCAATGTGTGCAATAGCCCCGAATCTCCAAATTTTTATTCTCGGTAGAAGCCTTCAGGGAATAGCAAATGCATTCATTACGCCACTATTACTATCAGGACTCGCAGAACGTAACCCTCAAGCAAAATTCGGAAGCAAAGTGGGAATCTATGCAAGTTTTCAAGCGCTCGGTATGGGAATGGCCCCCGTTCTCGGAGGCATTTCCGCAGACACAGAATGGAGAATGGCCTTTTGGGGCACAGTGCTTATCTCAGTACTTCTATCGATGTTCCCCCCTAATGGAGAACCGCGTCAGGTTACTAATAAGCCAAATCTAAAGGACTTGCTAGAGCGAAGAATGATTATCATTGGGTCTGCAACTTTTCTAATAGCAGCAGGACCAATGGGAATGAATGTTTTGGTCGCAGTTATTGCTCGAGACGAATTTAATGTTTCCGGATCAAATGCTGGATTCATTCTGGTAGGGGGAGCTATTTCAAGTTTTATTCTTGGCCCTATCTGGGGTGGAAAAATAGACAAGCTCGGATTCCAAAGATCTTCAATCTATGCTGCAGTCTTTCTCGTCTTATTCTCTAGTCTTATCTCCTTGGCATCTGGCCCTATCTCTTTAGGGGTCCTATGGTTTCTAGCAGGAGGAGCTATCGGATGCATGTCAGTAGTGTTACAAGCATTAGGCGCAACCGCCCTACCAAACAATAGGGGAGGGTCGCTATCATTCGTCCTCTCATTTCGATTTCTAGGAGTAGCGCTTTGGCCGATAATCTGGATACCAATGATTGACCGGTCATTCGCTGGTGCCGTAATAGCAGCATCATCGCTAGGGCTCGTAAGTGCATACTTACTTTCTAAACACAAAACATCAACTACATAACTAAGGAAACTATATGGCGTTCTATGAAAAGGGTCTCACAAAAATATCGTACGATCGAGAAGGAGAGGGAGCACCAATCCTGCTTTTAGCCCCCGGAGGAATGCGCTCAGCGAATAACCTTTGGAACAACATGCCCTGGAATCCAAGAGAAAGACTCAGAAATGAATTTGAACTTATCGGCATGGACCAACGCAATGCAGGTTCATCAACAGGACCAATCACAAAAAACGATGATTGGGGCACGTATAAAGAGGACCAAATTTCGCTCTTAGACCACCTAGAAATTGAATCCTGCCATCTCATCGGCATGTGTATCGGAGGTCCGTTCATTGCTAACCTTCTTAAAAGCAATCCCGAAAGATTCAAGTCAGCTGTCATGCTACAACCAGTGGGTATTGACCAGAATAAAGAAGCTTTTTTCGCAATGTTTGATGACTGGGCTAAAGAGATAGTTGATGAAGAATCGGAACCTACCTCTAGGACACTAAATAAATTCAAACACAATATGTGGGATGGAAATTTCCTAATAACTGCGGATGAGGAAGAAGTGGCAAAGATTCAAACTCCGATCCTTATTTTGATGGGAGACGATCTTTACCACCCACAATCGACTTCGAGAAAAATAGCAACTCTTGCTCCAAATGCAACGCTTATAGAGAAGTGGAAAGACATAAAATATTTAGATACTGTAAATTCTTCAATTATTGAGTTTCTGAAACGGCACTCATAGATAGCTAGAAACAGGTGAGTTGGCCTATAGGCGGGGTTCTGTTCAGGAAACTGTTTCCAGTTATTCCATCAACGGTCATCCATCTTTGCGGTCCACCTGGGAACTGTCACCATTTCTAGCAACTGGGATGAACGACCCGCGTTCCACACTTGACCTTGCTCCAAACGGAGGTTACCTAGCCATCTGGATCGCTCCAGATGCTGGTGCGCTCTTACCACACCGTTTCACCCTTACCTGTGCCATAAAGGCCATCGGCGGTTTACTTTCTGCTGCCCTTATCGATAGATCGCTCCATCCTGACTCTCGCCAGCGTTTTGTTCATAGGAGCCCCGACCTTCCTCAACACAACAAGTTGTGCTGCGACCATTCGGCCAACTCACCATACTTCAGTCTGACCATTAAATCCCCAAAGTACAACCTAGAAATGCAAGTAGCCTGAACTTTAAAAATTGAAAGAAACTTCTTCCTCAAGTTATATCTTTCCGTTTAAAGTGCTACTTTTTAATTAACGCTTTGTTATAACACAGACTGGAGATTGACATGACTGTACCTGAAGATCTAACCATTGAAAATTTTGGACCGTTGCTTTCTATGGTAGGCACATGGGAAGGACATAAAGGAATGGACTTTTCATATCACAATGAAGAAGCAGAAACTGGCCAAACAAGCTACTTCGAGCGAGTAACTTTTTCTACGTTCGGTCCAGTTGATAATGGGAATCAACACCTCTACGGACTAGATTACCGAATGGCTGCATGGCGCTCTGATGAATTAGATCAAGACCCATTCCACACAGAAGTTGGATACTGGCTGTATGACCCTGCCGAAAAACAAATCATGAGGTGTTTCATGGTGCCTAGAGGAGCAGTTGTTATCGCCGGAGGGACATGTGAACCAGATGCGACTAACTTCAGCATGGCTGCCGAGCTTGGTTCAACAAATTACGGAATTCTGGAAAATAAATACCTTTCACAAAATGCTTCAACTGTAGAGTACACACTCGAAATTACTCTAGGAGAAAACGAATGGTCCTATGAAGAAGATTCAGTCTTGAAGATGGCTGTGCAAGAAGAGCTGCTTCATCACACAGATGGCAATACGCTTACAAAAGTTTCTGATTAATCAAAGAGCTTTCGATTAATCAACTAACTTAGGTAGCCATTAGCCTAAATTAGTACTCATGTCTCTAGAATTTGAACTTCCGAATTTTGCATCGATTCTTGAAATGATTAAAGATCATCAGGACCTGGAAGTGGAGCATGCACAGCATGCCCTCACAAAAATACTTGAAGGCGGTGTCTCGGATGATGATCTGGAATCATTCTTGCTACTAATCGGTAGGAGAGGCGCAACGGATCTTGAAATAACCGGATTTGTCAAAGCTATGAGGTCTTCGTGCGTTCAGATTCATTGTCCGGAAGGAACAATAGATCTCGTTGGAGCAGGAGGATCCGCAATGGGGCAAAAAGCAGCACTTAACGTGTCAACGATAGCGTCGTTCGTTGCTGCAGGAGCTGGAGCTAATGTCTGCAAACATGGAAATCGAAAGGCTTCGTCAACTTCAGGCTCTTTTGACTTTCTAGATGAATTAGGAATTCCAGAGGAGCTAACGCCAGATCAGGTAGAGCGTTGTGTAAATGAAGTAGGTCTCGGTTTCGCTTTTGCTAGAATCTTTCATCCTGCAATGAAACATGCTGGACCAGTAAGAACAAAGTTAGGAAGACCTACTGTATTTAACATATTAGGCCCATTATCTCATCCCGCATTTCTTAAAAGGCAGGTCGTTGGTGTCCCTTCTTTAGAAACTGCAAAACAAATGGCAAATGTCCTGCAAAGCACTGGCACTGAACTAGGAATGGTTGTAACAGGACATAATGGGTTAGATGAATTCTCGACGACAGGGCCGAACTTAGTCCATATGGTTACACCAGAGAACATCGAAATGACTGAAATATCCCCTACAGATTTAGGGATCAAAGAAGTTGAACCAGAGCAAATCTTTGGAGGAAACCCACAAGAAAATGTGCAAATAGCCATTGAGGTTCTTAACGGAAATGAAGGACCTAAAAGTGATATTATCGTGTTAAATGCGGCAGCAGGCTTAGTTGTAGCTGGCATAGCGTCAGATTTAATTGATGGGATAGAAAGAGCCCGCTCCTCAATAGTCTCTGGGGCTGCGAAGTCTAAATTGTACGATTTGAAAAATTTTACGCAAGGCTTGGCGCCTAAATGAATTCAAATAGTAGATATAGGTGCAATGCCTGCGGGAATTTAACACGGTTTGATGTAATTAAAATGCAACGAACATCTGAGTTTCACCATTTCACAACAGATGGGAAACTAACTATTGAGGAGAAGGAAGTTCTTGAGCAACAAATAGAGTCCATCCATTGTCGGTGGTGTGAAAGCGGAAGCGACATTGTCAAACTAGAAAATTAATTGAGCGACTAGCTAATACCAAAAAGAATTGTCATACTCACGAACTAGCTTTTATCGCATGAAGAAAAGATATTTATCTATTGACTGTGAATTATGTCCTCTCGCCGATACGGACTCTTGTGATGACTGTTTAGTTACATTTATATGTGACCGAGACCCTAAAGAAGCAGTTATCGTCAGTCTGGACGAATGGAGATCTATGAAGTCAATGACCAAAGTAGGACTTCTTCCAGAGCTACGTAACCCTGTTATTAGTATTAGAAGCTCTGATCTATAGTTCCCATACCCTCAATAGTCTGCAATTATTATGAGGTGCGAATTTTAATTGATGCAGGCGACCTGGAGAAGATCGGTTATAGAAATGGGCTAGATGCTTTCGGAATTGCAAAGGCTGAACAGTTCACGTCTACTCTTAAGATACTAGAAAAGCGAAAAGCTCAAGGGTTGCACGCAGGAATGGACTTCACATACCGGAATCCATTGAGGTCGACAACACCAACTATTACTATGCCGGATGCTCGGTCTCTAATTGTTGGAGCGCGAACATACTGGAAACCCAAAGAATCTTTGCTGAAATTTAGTGAACCAAAAGGGAAAGTAGCTCTTTATGCACAAGAGAATCACTATGAGAAGCTCAAAGAAGGACTGTCTGCAATCGCACAAGAGCTTACAAGTCATGGATACAAAGCAAAGGTTTTAGTTGATGACAATGCCTTAGTCGATCGAGAAGCAGCATTTAGGGCAGGAGTAGGTTGGTATGGAAAAAATGCAAATATCTTGATACCTAAAAGAGGTTCTTGGTTCGTGCTTGGATCGATACTAACGGATGCTCCTTTAAAGCCCGACACCCCCGTAGAAGAGGGTTGCGGTTCTTGCACTAAATGTATAACGGCTTGCCCAACACAGGCAATAATTTCACCCGGAGTCATTGACAGTAATCGTTGCTTAGCATGGTTAGTTCAATCAGCTCAGGATTTTCCCCCTGACTTCAGAGAGGCATTAGGGGATAAAATATACGGGTGTGATGACTGTCAGGAAATCTGCCCTATCAATAAATTCGAGGAGCGAATAGAGGGAGAAAAGACTAGGGAAGAGAGATCTACAGTCTCAATTTTTGAGATCCTCGAACAAGGAGACCAAGCATTACTGCTTCAATATGGTCAATGGTACATACCCAAACGAGATCCTCGTTATCTGAGAAGAAATGCCCTTTTAGTACTTGGAAATATAGGAGTTGCTCAAGACAAAAGAGTTCGCAAGATTGTTATGCAATACTTGTCAAGTCCCGATTCGATGTTAAGAAGTTACGCTGTATGGGCAGCCAAACGGCTTGGACTGAACGTATTTCTTGAAGGGATGGAAAGCGATGGTTCTAAAGAGGTCCAGAGAGAACTTTTGTTAGAAGTTAAGCAAAATGAAAAGACTAAAGTATGGAACTTAAACCAAAGTCAGACGAAGCAATGAATCACTTACTGGTCACAAACGACTATCCACCAAAAGTAGGAGGTATACAGTCTTATCTTTGGGAAATATACAGGCGGTTGCCGCAAGAAGAAGTGACAGTTCTATGTGCACCTCATGAAGATTCTCAATCTTTTGATTCAGAACAAAATCATAGAATTATCAGGACTAAGCAACGTTTTCTATTGCCAACGCCGCAGTTAGCCAAACAGATTCGGGCAATCGTAGAAGAACAAAAGATAGAAGCTGTATTGTTTGATCCCGCCGTTCCTGTCGGAATTTTGGGGCCAAAAATAGGAATACCATACGGCGTTATCCTTCATGGAGCCGAGGTGACCATTCCCGGGAGAGTTCCAGTACTCAAGCAAATATTGAGGAGAGTTCTACGCGGTGCAAAGTTGGTTGTTACAGCTGGAGAATATTCAACCAAAGAGGCTGAAAGGGCCGCAAAAGCTAAACTTCCAGTTGTCATCATCCCCCCTGGCGTTGATGAAAAGCGATTTAAGCCACTGACGCCTGAGAGTCGATCGAATGCCAGATCAAAATATAACTTGAAAGAATCAGATGAAGTTATTCTTACTTTAAGCAGGCTTGTTCCTCGGAAAGGGATGGATGCATTGATTAAAGCTTGTGCAGAACTTAAGCTCAGTCGCCCAAATCTTAAACTGCTTGTAGCTGGTACAGGCAGAGATCGGTCAAGGTTGGAATTCATTGCCAAGCGGTCAAAAGCGCCCGCTATTTTTCTGGGCCATGTCGCAGACGCAGAAATCCCGACTTTATATGGATTAGCGGATCTCTTTTCAATGCTCTGCAGAGTTAGGTGGGGGGGTCTAGAACAAGAAGGGTTTGGAATTGTCTTTTTGGAAGCGGCTGCTTCAGGTGTGCCACAACTTGCAGGTAAAAGTGGTGGTGCAGGAGAAGCAGTTCTTGATGGTAAGACAGGCAAAATTATTTCTAAACCTAAAGACATCCAAAGTATTAAGAATGCAATTTCTCAACTCCTTGACGATGAACATGATCGGAGCAAAATGAAAAAATCGTCAAGATTAAGAGCCGAAACTAAATTTTCATACGATAACTTGGCAATAGAATTCCATAGGTCAATTCTTAAACTAAAACAAGATTAGAAAAAATCGGATACATCAATGAGTCAGTACGAAACAGGCTATTTAACGAAACTCTCAGTAATCGGCACTGTCATATTCCTTTCGGTTGGGGTCATCGCATCAATCCAATCTGCATTTGAGATAATTTTCGTAATTCTTTCATTAGTTATGTTTAGTATTGGAGTCACACTTGGGATGAAGGCATTTGCAAACTCTGTTACCAGAAGTAGGTACGAGGTAATCATGACCATTGACTTGATCAAACTTCCTCAAGGAACCCCGAGGCAATTAAAGGTAATTCTTTACGGCTCACTCGGAGCAGAAGTCATCGGCAGTATCCTTTTCGCCTCTCTGCAATCAAGCACTAACTTTGCCTTTGGTATCCTCGCATCATTATTTGCCCTTGGTAATCTTAATTTGTGGGCTATCATGAATGGCAGATTCGAGAAAAGACCTAACCGGAAGGCGTAGGATGAGTGATCACGCTACTCAGAGAAAAATAATAAACGCTACGCCCCAACAATGCTTCGATGTAATTACTGATTTTGAGAATTACCCAAAGTGGGCATTAGATATAAAAACTGCCTCGATTTTGGAGGAAGACGAAAGTGGATTAGGTGGAGACGTTAAATTTAGGGCAGCAGCAATGGGAAGAAGCACAACCTACACACTTCGTTACTACTACGGAAGTAACCCTCTCAGGGTTGCGTGGCGACAGATTGAAGGCGATATCACTAAAAAATTGGAAGGTGAGTACGAATTCATCCCTGTAGAGGAAGGTACTAAAACAGAAGTTGCATATCACCTAGCTGCTGATTTAGCGATATTAATTCCTGGCTTTGTCAAGCGAAGGGCAGAGTCACGAATTGTTCGCGCAGCTCTAGAAGCGCTAAGCGCCAGAATTGATTCTGTCGCTACTGCCTAAACGATTCAATGCCAAGCCTGGGATTTGATATTGGCGGAACAAACCTACGCGGACTTCAACTTCAAGAAGACGGTTCAATTTCTCCATTGCAACAACAAGAACATGCAAACGAACCGGAAGCGATCATTTCCGCAGTTAGCAACCTGGCTAGGGCATTTATGCAAAAGAGCCCTCAGAAGATTAAAGCTATTGGTGTTGGCTGTGCAGGGCATGTTTTTCCGAATGGGGTTATAAAATCATCCCCAAACCTGCCAGGTTTCCTTGATCTCCCATTAAAAAAAATTCTCGAAGAGAATCTCCAAACTCGAGTGTTTGTAGACAATGATGCTAATTGCTCTGCATGGGCTGAGTATCGAATTGGATCAGGGATTGGAAAAGATAATCTAATAGTTGTTTCATTTGGAACAGGCATCGGAGCTGGTTTTATTCTAAATGGTTCAATTTTCCGAGGCGCCTACGGACTGGCAGGCGAAGTTGGGCATATGACTGTTGAAGAGAATGGCCGTTCTTGCCCGTGTGGAAATATTGGTTGTTGGGAACAGTATTCTTCAGGAGCTGAATTGCAAAGACTTATTTCGCAAAACGACGGAGAGGGAACTAGTTACGAAGATATTTTGGCTAACTTCTCCCAAAAAATAGCTACAGGATTGAGGAGCCTATCGCATGTATTAGACCCCGAAATCATTATTCTCTGCGGAGGAATCACTTCGATTGGGGCTCCATTACTAAAGGCGGTTCGAAATGCTTATTACGAAAGTGTCGGTCACAGGGACAACAAGAAACTAACCCAAATTAAACTTGGAACGTTCAAAAATGAGGCAGGGGCGTTAGGCGCAGCATTAATGGCTTTAGATTGATAAAGAAAAAATAGAGATATCTGAAGGTTCGTGCCCTAAGGCCTTAAAGCGGTTACCCTGAGCTCATGGAGTTCAGGCGAATTAATAATCTACCCCCATACGTTTTCACAATCATAAATAACCTCAAAATAGAAGGAAGGCGAAACGGGGACGACATAATGGATTTCGGATTCGGCAATCCCGACCTTCCATCTCCAGAGATTGCTGTAGAAAAATTATGTGAAGCAGCTCAAAACCCTCGGAACCACCGATACTCCCTCAGCAAAGGAATACCTAAGCTGAGAGAGGCTATTTGTGAACTTTATGAAAATAAATTTGGTGTGAAACTTGACCCCGAAACAGAAGCGATCAACACAATTGGTGCTAAGGAGGGCCTTTCTCATTTGATGTGGGCACTGGTGCAACCAGGGGATGCAGTTCTAGTCCCATCACCGTCATACCCAATTCACCTTTACGCTCCGTTATTTGCCGGAGCGGAAGTCAGAGAAATACCACTATCAACAGGTTCAGACTTTTTCGGCTCAATGCAAGAAAGATGGGAATACAGCTGGCCTAAACCAAAGGTTATCCTCTTGTCTTTCCCGCATAACCCAACGACTACATGCGTGGATCTTGACTTTATGCAAAAAGTCGTCGACTTTGCTAAAGATAAAGATGTTCTTCTGGTTCATGACTTTGCTTATGCTGATTTGGGATTTGACGGTTACCAGCCACCATCAATCCTTGAGGCGGACGGGGCAAAAGATGTAGCTGTGGAACTGTACTCGATGACGAAATCATTTTCAATGGCTGGATGGCGTGTTGCGTTTATGTTGGGTAATAGCGAAGTGATTGCAGCGCTCGCAAAACTTAAGTCTTACCTTGATTATGGAACATTTCAACCAATACAAATAGCCGCGACTGTGACAATGAACGAGGCATCTGATCACCCTCAGTTAGTCAATAGTATCTATCAAAGCCGACGAGACAGCCTATGCGAGGGGCTAAACAGAATAGGTTGGCACATCAATCCACCAGAAGGAACCATGTTTGCCTGGGCAAAAATTCCTGAGCCATACAGTCACATGGGGTCTATCGAGTTTGCATCGTGGCTTGTTAAAGAAGCTAAAGTTGCAACCTCACCTGGAATTGGCTTTGGGCCAGGAGGAGAGGGATATGTTCGCTTTGCACTAATAGAGAATGAACAAAGGACTAGTCAAGCAATTCGCCAAATTAAGAGCACTCTCACCGAACTATAAGCATCAGGAGGTCCACTCTAAGCTGCGCCGAACTGCAAGTAGCCACTTTTGGTATATGGCCTCATCCTTTTCGCCAAGGTCAGTTGGATATGCGGTAAATTCAGCAGACCAAAGGTCAGAAATTTCATCTAGAGATTTCCAAAATCCATGAGCGATCCCAGCTAGATATGCGGCTCCTAAAGCAGTTGTCTCGTGCGAGGCCGGACGGGATACAGAAACCTGCAAATGGTTTGCTTGTAATTGCAACATATGGTTCATTACAGAAGCGCCACCATCAACTTTAAGGCTTTTGAGAGACTCCCCAGTTGCTGTTCTCATAGCTTCTATTACATCGCGTGTCTGAAAAACCATTGATTCAATCGCAGCAAGCGCTATTTCACTTCGTCCTGTACCTCTAGTCATACCTATAAGAGTTCCTCTCGCATTGGGATCCCACCATGGACTACCAAGGCCATTAAATGCAGGAACAAGAAATACACCACCGGTTGTGTCACATTCCAAAGCAAGATTTTCTAGTTCAGAGGCTTCAGTGATAATTCTAAGTCCGTCTCGTAACCACTGAACGGTTGCTCCGGTAGAGAAAATTGATCCTTCCAATGCATACGTTACAGAATTCCTGTTGGCTTCTGAAAGAGACCACGCAACTGTTGTAAGTAGGCCATCAACTGGATCAGGACATGTATTCCCTGTATTTAAGAGGATGAAGGACCCGGTACCATAAGTATTCTTGGCGTCACCCTCATTAAATCCAGCTTGTCCGAATAAAGAGGCTTGTTGATCTCCCGCAATTCCGGTGATTGGAATCCCTGACTTAAGTGTCAGTTGATTTCTTGTTGTGCCGAAGTATCCACTTGATGGGAGAACATCAGGTAAATTAACAATATCAATTCCAAATATTCTTAGTAGGTCGTGATCCCAACATAAATCGTGGATGTCGAAAAGCATTGTTCGTGATGCATTCGTTGTGTCTGTCGCAAAAGTAGCGCCATCAGTTAATTTCCAAAGAATCCAGCTATCAATGGTGCCAAAAGCAACGTTGTTTGAGATTTTTATTCTTTCCTTTATGAGCCACTCAATTTTCGTAGCTGAAAAGTATGGGTCAAGAACCAATCCAGTCGATTCTCTCACTTTAGGGAGTACACCATCTGAAAGTAGTTGCGCACACCTATTAGTGGTTCTTCTATCTTGCCAGACCAGAGCTTTATGTAGGGGAGAGGAACTAGTCTTGTCCCAACAAACGACTGTTTCCCGTTGGTTCGTGATTCCAATTGCAACCGGTTGCGATCCAAACTTGAGAATCACGTCAGTTATCGTATCTTCGATGGCAGTCCAGATTTCTATAGGGTCGTGTTCCACATAACCAACTTGAGGAAAATACTGAGGGAATTCTTTATAAGCACTCTCGACAATTAAGCCTTTTTTGTTAACAAGCATGGATCTCACTCCTGTTGTTCCGGCGTCTATCGAAAGTATTACTTCCATGTCGTATTTATCCTTTTGATGGTTTTTATCGATTTTTCAAACTATTAGCCCGTAACTCCTAGAGTAGCTTCAGGGGCATAGCTCATGAACTGAATCCTTCTCAATAATTGTTGGTCACCAGCATTAGGAGTTGGCCAAGTCTTGATATCCCCATCAATTGAAATAATAATAGAGTCTAAATCTTTAGTTTCTGTTAGTGTCCAAACAATCTGTGCCAAAGCTTTGGCAAGTTCATCTCCTTCAATGATTTCTAGGCCGCCAGCGGCAAAATTTATTATCGCAAGGTCGTCATTTTGAGTTACGCCTGCAAGAGATAAGCCTATGGGAACTGTGGTGGTTAAAGTTGCTTTACGTTCTAGAGGCAACAAATCAGCAGTAAGTTCGTTTATGAGATCAGTAACTTTCAAGTCTGCCGATGGAATGCTTCTTAAAACAGGTGAAAGTCTATCATTCTCATCAAAGAGGTATATGTACTCGAATCTGTTCTCTCCATCTGTGGACGAGCTTACTGGCGACTCAGTCCGGACAATTAGTGGCGAAGTGAGTGTTCCCGGTTTGTTGTCTTCAGGTACGCCACAGGATAGAAAAAAACTCCATATGATTATGACCGTGAGTGAGCGTATCAGTATCATTTCACAGCTTTGGGTAAAGTTACGCTAAATTTTGATCCCGTTCCATCTGGATTAACATTCGAAACAGTAACAGACCCTCCGTGTAGTTTTACATGTTCAGCTACGAGCGACAACCCTAGGCCAGTGCCCGTGCCGGAACCTCTCCGACCTCCCTCAGAGCCACGGGCAAATCTGTCAAAAATTGATGACTGTTCTTCACGTCTGATTCCAGGTCCATTATCTATAACTGAAATTATTAGAGCGTTGTCTTTGATTTGTACTTCGATAGCGGTGGCACCTCCTGCGTAATAGTCAGCATTGTCAAGCAGATTGTTTATAACTCTCGCCAAGCGCCGCTTATCAGCTTCAATGAGAATGTCGTTCAATTCAAATAAGAAGACGATACTTGTGTCTTTGGAGCTTCTCTGCTCTGTTACCCTTTTTAAGAATTCAACTATTAAGAATCGCTCTAATATTAAGGCATTAACACCCACATCGTAACGCGATATTTCTAAAAGGTCTTCAACAAGTTGCCGAAAGCGTTCTAGGTCTGCATTTAGAAGGTTTAATGCAATGTTAGAGTTCTCATCAAGCAAGTCTTTATTGCCATTTAGAATATCAATAGATGCCATAATTGTAGTTAGCGGTGACCGTAACTCATGGGAGACGTTACTGGCGAATTTAGCGTCAGCTTGGATTCGTTCTTCTAAAGTATCTGCCATTTGGTTAAAGGTTGATGCGAGCACCTCAAGGTCAGGGTCATTTCCTACGTCTAGTCGAGCTGACAAGTCGCCAACCGCAATTGCCTTGGCTGTATGCCCGACCTCTTCGACAGGAAAAAGAACTCGCCGAGATGCCCAAAACCCAATGGCAATTCCAAATAAGAAAATGCCACCGCTGACCAGCATTAGGGTATCTGCAAGGGAATCAAGAGTGTCTTCAATATCATCAAGTGGCGTAGCTTCAAAATATAGAGCGTTTCTTGTTGCTAAAGGAAACCCAATGACCAGTACTGGGGTGCCGTCTTCCATGCGGTATTTCATTTTCGCTCCATCTGTGGATGAGCTATTTACAGTCTCCAACAATTCAGTGTTAAGACTATCTGGGGCTACAAAGACTACTGGATCTGCTGAAATCCAATCTGTTTCAACTCTTAACACAGCCGTAGATTCTGCGCGGACCCCACGTAGGTTTGAAAGGAAGTCTCTTACTGCCTGATCTGTCGCTCCTTCGAATATTCTTCGCTCAGCTTGTCTGGCGTTAACTGAAGCAACGCTCAAAGCGCTTTGATCTCTATTCTCAATTAAATTTCCCCTTACTAGGAAATAAGTCAATATGGAGATTCCACTGGTAATTAATAATGCGCTTACTCCGAAGGTCAGAATAAGCCTTGTTCGGAGGCGCATTGACCGTTTAGGCGGTTTCATGGATAGCTAGCTTTTTAATTTGTAACCAAAACCACGAACAGTTACGACATATTGAGGTCGGGAATCTTCAGGCTCAATTTTTTTCCGAAGACGACGTATGTGAACGTCAACTAACCTACCGTCACCGAAATAATCTTTCCCCCAAACGCGTTCAAGGAGTTCTTCTCTACTGAAGACTCGACCAGGGATAGAAGCAAGCTCAACAAGTAATTGAAATTCTGTGCGAGTGAGATGGATGACTTCGCCGTTTACAATAACTTGGCCCTGGTCTGGAAGAATTTTTAAATCGCCAAATTCGAGCTTGCTCAGTTCAGGAGAGGGCAGACGAACTCGCCTAAGGAGTGCTCTTATTCTTGCGCTTAATTCCTTCGGAGCAAATGGTTTAGTTAAGTAATCATCTGCCCCAGCCTCAAGACCAGCCACAACATCATGAGTATCATCTCTCGCTGTCACCATTACCACTGGAACTTCACTTATTTTCCTTATAGAGCGACAAACTTCGAACCCGTCAATGCCAGGAAGCATAATATCAATAAGAAGAATGTCGCACTTTTCCGTCTGAAAAATTTTAAGTGCTTCCTCACCTGACGCTGCGCCTAAAACTTTCCACCCCTCTTTCTGGAGAGCCAACCGAACTGCGGTACGAATACGTTCATCATCTTCAACAACTAAAATTGTTGTAGTCATACGTTTATCATAGGTGATTAGTTAGAAGGGTGGTAGGTGAAGGTCAGGAATCCTTGTTTATCTGTCTAGTGACTCTGTTATTAACATATTGAAATCCTCTCCTAAAGAAGCATTCGAAGCGATTAGAAGTTCAATATCTTCAGATATCTTCTTGATCTTGATAGTGCTTCCAGCCTCAGAAGCGATGAGACATCCTGCAGCGTAGTCCCAAAGATTTAAGCCTTCTTCATAGAATGCATCCACTCGTCCACTAGCGAGCCAGCAAAGATCTATTGCAGCTGCACCAAAACGCCTTATGTCACCGATTCTCGGCAAAATATGCTGGAGCATGGAGCCTTGAATTTTTCTCCGATCAGACTGATAACTAAAACCTGTTGCAACAATTGCGCTTTGAAGAGAATTATTAATACTTGCGTTGATCGCCACTCCATTGCATCTTGATCCATGGCCTTTCACAGCATCAAAAACCTCGTTAGACCCCAGATCTGCCACAACGCCAGCGATGGTTTCTCCTTTGACTTGAACAGCAATTGAGATACCAAAAAAAGGTATTCCGTAGACAAAATTAGTAGTGCCGTCAATAGGATCAATAATCCATCTAACTCCTGATGTTCCAACATCATCAGTCCCTTCTTCGCCAAGGAAACCATCTTGGCTACGAGTCTCCTTGATGAACTGTATGATTTTGGATTCAATCGAAAAATCAAGCCACGTTACGTAATCAGAAGAAGAAGATTTAGTTTTTGGAGTAGCCCGCTGCCCTATGGAAGAATCTATATTGATTGAAGACTTGACAGTAGCTACGCACTCTAACGCAATGTCACGTAATCCGTGTTGGTCAATCATCTTTGTGATTTTGAAGGTTGTCTATGGCGGAACTTTTATCCACTCCACGTTTTGACTTGCTCTTCCATTCGTTCATCGCTCGTAATGCAAGAATAGAGACGACGCCTACACCTCCAGCACCAACGACTGCCCCAATGAGGGCGCTGAGTCCCGACGCACCAGAACAACTTCCAGAGCATTGTAAATCTGTGAATGCGAAACCGATAAAACCTCCACAGGCTCCGCCTAAAAGTATGGAACTGAATGCCAACGCTTGTGATGGTTTTGACGGTCCAGACATTGGGGTTGCAGTAACCGGCAACTCGTCAACTAGGTATTGCTCAAGATTTGGTTCATGAGCGATTTCAATATGTAAGTTATCAGACTCTGGCGAATCTATTCCTTCTGGGGCAAGGTCATCAGCCATAATTTAATCATAAAGGATCAGTGGCGAAGAAGAGATAGTTTTCCTCAATTAAACAGTGACTGTTAACACTCGATAAGAATCATGGACTCATGGACTCATGGCTAGGTATGTCGTATGGTTTAGATAATTGCAACATCACAATATGAGAGACGCACTAGTAGTGGGCTTGAAATGACTAAAAATATCTCTACTTCACATATTATGCATATTGATATGGACGCGTTCTTTGTATCAGCAGAACTTGTGCGTAGGCCGGAGCTTGTCGGTAAGCCTGTAGTGGTGGGCGGGACAGGTAATCGTGGAGTGGTTGCTGCGGCTTCCTATGAAGCACGATCATTTGGTATCCATTCGGCTATGCCTGCTTTCCGCGCAAGAAAGCTTTGTCCAGAAGCAGTTTTTTTGCCAGGGGACCATACTTACTATGCAGCGACTAGCTATGAAGTCATGCAAATATTTAATAGGTATACCCCTTTAGTTGAACCTATTTCTCTTGATGAGGCTTTTTTGGATGTTGGGGGAAGTCAACGCTTGTATGGAACTCCTGTTGAAATAGCTAAAGCTATAAGGAGTGATATTTATTCTGAACAAGGTTTGAGTTGTTCGGTTGGAATAGCACCAAATAAATTTATGGCAAAGCTAGCAACCGAAGAGGCGAAACCATCACCAAGTCGTTCAGGTCCTGTTCCAGGAATTGGCGTTATGGTAGTTCACCCTAATGGTGTTATTGATTTCCTGGATAAGCTACCGGTCAAATCGCTCTGGGGAGTGGGACCTGCTACTACGAAACGTCTAGCCCAATTAGGAATAATAACTGTTCCTGAATTGCGAGCATTCCCACTTCAGGCATTGAAGGATGCACTAGGAAAGGTGCAAGGATCGCATCTTCACCGACTCTCATTTGGTATCGATGAACGAAATGTTGAGCCAACACAGGTAGCAAAATCAATTTCTAGCGAAGAAACCTTCGTTACTGACCTGTTTGGACTAGCAAAGGTTCACTCAGAAATACGGAGACTTTCCGATTCGGTTGGTAAAAGATTGAGGGCTTCTGAAAAGCTAGCTAAGACTTTGTCTTTAAAGGTACGACTATCTGACTTTTCAACTTTAGTGAGATCAGTTACTCTTCCCAACCCAACCGATAGTGGAAAGGTCTTAGCTCGCGAAGCAATTACGCTACTTGAGACCGTGGATATATCAACTGGTGTTCGGCTCCTAGGTGTTGGTGCGTCAAATTTCTCTCAAGTCAAAGATGGCCTGCAGTTATCTTTCGATGAACTTGACTCTAATGATAGTGAATGGCGGGAAACGGAAGACGCTATTGATGCTATAAGAGCTAAGTACGGTCCAGACTCGATTGGATTGGTAAGTACGCTGACTGAAAGCGGTTTAAACTCAAAGAAAAGGGGAATCCAGCAATGGGGACCCAACTCTTCTTAAAAAACTCGACGCCTATACGTTGTTGAATGACAGTGTTTATGAGATGATATAGGTATGCCACTATCAGATGACGAACAGAAAATCCTTAGTCAAATAGAACAACAACTGCATGAAACTGATCCAGCTCTAGCAAAAGAAGTAGCAACAACCACTGTTTATTCGCATTCGGCAAGGAATATTAAATGGTCAGTGCTCGGATTCATTATCGGCCTTATAACTATAGTCCTAACCCTATCTATCAGCTTTTGGCTCGCATTCGTAGGTTTCGTAATGATGCTTGCTGCTGCTTTGTTATTTGAGCAAAATCTTCGTAGGTTAGGGCGAGCTGGAATGAACCAATTGTCAATGAGCGTCCGCTCAGGGAATTTAAGAAATTCATTTAATGACAAGCAAGGGAAGCTAAGGCGCAAGTACCGGCCTGACGACCCTACCCAGTAGAGAAAAGATTAACAAGTGAGTCTTTCTACAGTCAGAACAGGAAGCGACCAAAGTGATTAGGATTCATATACTTCCAGTGATTTCTGCTGTTCTTACGAGACCGATGCTATGGCCAATTGCACTTAAGCAGCTGTGGCGGATACGTAAGTCATATTGGTATTTGAAACCTCCATTTCTGCCAGTTCCGGATAAAACATATATTGAATTTAGAATTCATACCGCATATGGGACGGATAAAGAATTTTCACGGCTGAGTTCTGATGTGGTGACTTATCTAGAATGGTGCCGGGACTGGCCTTCAAGAAAGTGATTAACTATTGCAACATGGCAGATTCTCTCATGAATTGAATAATTGGAATATCGAGATCAAACGCTCTGAAACGGCCTTAGCGCATGAAGCTAATCTAGACGAATGGCTAACGCCCACAATTTGGGTTATCGAGCCCAGGGACACCTGTCTCGTATTAGGTAAAAGTGAAAGAGAAAAGCCGTTCCTCAATCTGAACTATCTCAAAGAGAAGGGTATTAACTTAACCACTAGACAAAGTGGGGGAGGAGCAGTTCTTGTAGCGCCCAATGATATTCTCTGGGTAGATGTTTTTGTTCCCCAAAGTTCAAATTTCTGGGAAAATGACATTACTAAAGCGTCAATATGGGTCGGGGGCATTTGGCATGATGCACTGAAGCGTCTTGACGTCGCATCCTATCTCTATGAGGGAAAGTTTGAGCGTTCAAGAGCATCTGATTTAGTTTGCTTTGCAGGGAAAGGCCCTGGCGAGATATTGATTGATGAAAAAAAAATATTAGGTATTTCACAGCGACGTTCGAGGCTCGGAGCTAGGTTCCAATGTGCCTTAATTATTAATTGGAAGCCAGAACATCTAATAGGCGCTTATAAGGACACTTCGGTTAAAGACCTTACTGAGGTTATTGATAATGCTGGTACGTCCTCTGGGTGCAAAAAGAACAGCGCCCTAAATGCGTTTGTTGAATCGTTACCTGTTATTTAGCATAAACTGCCCTGATTTAAAGAAAGCCACTGGCTATGTGGTTTACATTTTTTGCATTTTTCCTGTCAAAGTGTTGAAAAGTGGGGATGAGTGGGTTAATGTGGGACTCTAGGGAGAAAAAGGGTGGTTACACCCATAACACCAACAGCGCTTTTGGTAAGCGTTGGTGCGGATGAACAGGGAATACGATGTTTACAGGCGAGCATGATCGGCTACTTGACGAAAAGGGAAGATTGGCATTACCTCCTAACTTCAGGCGCCATCTCCAAGATTCAGCATTCATAGCAAAATCATTACAGGCACCTTGCCTAATGGTTTACCCAGCCGAAGAAATTGAAAAAGTTGCTGAACGTCTTGTTGAGCAAGTCCAAGCAAAGAAAGCTACGGCTGATGCTCAACGAAGATGGGCTGCAAGTATCTCTGAAGTTAAAACAGACACTCAAGGCCGTATAGCCATACCAACAAAACTCCGAGATGAAGTGGGGCTCAAGAGAGAAGCCGTAGTCATTGGTGTGATAAATCGTCTCGAAATCTGGATCCCCAGTGAATGGAATCGAATAGAAGAACAGTCAGAAAGTGAACTGTCCGAAAGTGTCTGGCTATGACAAGAAATTATAAGTTTCAAGTAAAGGAGGGATTTAAGTTGATAAATAGGAAATAGTTTTTTCGCTTCTGGGCAGTCTTTCGGGTGATGAGATATAAGCCTCTACTCCGCCCGCTTGTTATCTAGTTCGATCGGGGAGAAATCCCGACGCACGCCTATTGTCCGAGGGACTGCCGATAAGCGAAGAAACGATAATTATGGATTTATCTAACCAAAAAAGTTCAATCACCAACGGGTCTCCCCTGGATCCGGCGACTGGGTTTACCGGCCGCCGGATCACCCGTTTTTCACCGACCCCTTTTATCCATATCCCTGTAATGGCTCAGAATGTGACAGATTTATTTTCAACTGTCCCCTCTGGAACAATACTGGACGCCACTATCGGTGGCGGCGGGCATAGCTATGAAATTCTAAAATCAAGAAATGACTTAGATGTAATTGGAATTGATCAAGATTCCGAAGCACTAATTGCTGCCGAAGCTAAACTGGCAGATTTCGCTGCCAGAGTAACTCTGTGCCATGGGCGGTTTGATGATCTTGCAGACATAGTCAGTGGTGCCGGAAAGCAAAAAATTTCAGGTGTCCTATTCGATTTAGGAGTTTCGTCTTATCAACTAGACAATTCCCAGAGAGGATTTTCGTTTAGAAACGATGGCCCTCTTGATATGAGAATGAACAAGGATTCTAAGATCACCGCGCAAAACCTCGTAAACGAGTCAACCGTTGAGGAATTAGCTTACCTTTTCCAACGCTATGGTGATGAACGATATTCAAAGCGAATTGCTCACGCAATTGTTGCAAAGCGCCCGGTTGAAAGCACTAAGTTGCTAGCAGAGATAATACGAGATGCTATCCCAGCACGATCTAAGAGATCGCCTGGGCACCCAGCAAGAAGGTCATTTCAGGCTTTGCGAATAGCTGTTAATTGCGAGCTGGAGATACTAGAGTCCTCGGTTCACCAAGCAATAGACCTGCTCGAAATAGGAGGACGAGGAGTAGTGCTTTCTTATCATTCAGGTGAGGACAAAATCGTAAAACGGCTTCTCAGAGAATTAGCGGGTCTTAACAATAGCAATTCAAAATATCATCCTGAGATTAAACAAACAGCAAAGATTCGTTTATTAGCCCGAAAAGCTGAAAGGGCTTCAAATAACGAATCCTCAAAGAACCCTAGATCCTCTTCAGCTCTATTACGAAAATTTGAAAAAGTCGGAGAAGGTTAATGGCAGTTTTCCCTTTAACGGATAAAAGTTTATCTGATCAACAGCAACCGAAACTCTCTGTAGTCACAAGCTCTAAGTCTTGGTTACGATCTGTTGGCATTATTCTTGTTCTCCTCATCTCAATAGGATTCTTTAGCAGAATGCTACTGAGTGCCATGATTGTCCAGCGCCAAAGCAAAATTGATAACTTTTCTGAGTCAATAGCCGATTTAGATTCGGAAAACAGGTCACTGATGTTTGATATTGCGCAACTTGAATCTACCAAAAGAATAATGAGAATTGCGCTAGCAGAAACAGGCGAAGAATTCGAAACGGTAAACGGACTAGGGATGATCATTCCAGAAATTACAACATATTTAGATCCATTATCAAGCGAAAGCTTGCAAGGATGGCAGTGGCGTCAAATTAACTCTCCGGAGCAAAGACAGTGAACAAAACTGTTACATATTCTGAAGATAAAAGACGCCACTTCCTTCTAGTAATATTAGGATTTTGCACTCTTTTCATTAGCTGGCGTTTAATCGATTTATCAATTTTCAACAATACGAAATATGAACAAAGGGGAGTTAATCAAAGAGTAATTGAACGTGAAATTAAAGGAGAGCGTGGGTCTATTCTTGATCGAAATGGTTACGAATTGGCCATCTCCTTTCCTCAACCATTCATTTATATTGATCCCCAACTCACAGATAATGGGGTAGAGAAATCGCAAATACTTGCTAATTACCTTGATCTTCCGGGAATTGATGAGAGCCAAGAGGCAAAAACAATACTCACGAAGTTTAATTCACCTACACGATTCGAATACATCATTAGAAAAGCAACTCTTGAATCTGCCGAACAAATTCTTGAGCTTAATTTAGGTGGAGTCTATATCGATTATGAACCACGTCGTTTTCACATATCTGGAGATCAACTCGCAAGAGGGGTCCTTGGTGGAACAACGGTTGATAATATCGGGAGTTCAGGCTTGGAATTACAATATGAAATGGAACTTAAAGGTACCACAGGAATCCAACGAGTAGAATTAAGCGCAGATGGGAGCACAATACCGACAGAAGCAGAAACTATCAGAGAAGCTGTTCATGGTTCTGACCTGATACTCACCATAGATCGGGCTCTGCAATCCCAAGTGGAACTTGAATTGTCAACGACGATTCAGGAGGCCCAAGCTAAAGGCGGTATTGTCATTATCCAGAGACCAGCTACAGGAGAAATCCTTGCAATGGCTTCAATGATCTCAACAGAAACTGGTGAAGTCCTCTCAACATCCTATAATCAGGCAGTTACTCTAAGCTACGAGCCAGCATCAGTTCTGAAGGCCATGACTTTCGCCGGAGTTATCAATGAAGGTCTTGGAGTTGGAAGCACCCGACGAGAAATTCCCGATACATGGACATTGGAATGGGAAAATAATGAAGGTAATACTGAGCTAGAAATATGGCGAGACGAGTACGAGTATGGAACTCAAGAAATGGCTATAGAAGACATCCTCACTCATTCTTCAAATACGGGGACTATTCTTTGGGCCCAAGATTTAGGTCAACAAAGACTTTATTCGTACTTAGAAAAGTTTGGTTTTGGTCAGAATTCAGGGCTTGAATTCCCATATGAATCACAAGGAATCTTACATGATCTAGATGGTTGGGACCCTTCAAATTTAAATACGATATCTCTAGGTCATGGAATTTCCGTAACTCCAATTCAGCTTGTTAGCGCTTATTCTGCAATCGCTAACGACGGAGTATATGTAAGTCCGCGATTAGTTAGCCATATTGTAGATCCTGATGGGAATATGGAACGTATCAGTGGTTCTGCTTCAAGAGAAGTTATCTCTGCATCCACTGCTCATCAAATGGCTGACTTGCTTACTGCTGTAGTCGAGAATGGAACCGGCGAAAAGGCTTCAGTAAATGGATATAGAGTAGCTGCAAAGACAGGAACATCTTGGAAGTATTTTGCTCCTGAAGATAGTTATGAGTCACCTGATGGACAATTTGACCCTTACTTGGATAAAAATGGTCAACGTCACTACACCTCAACAGTTACGGGATTCTTTCCATCGCAGAAACCTGAGCTATCTATGATCGTCATAATTGATGATCCCGCTCCTATAGAAGAGCAATTCTACGCAAGTCACGTCGCTGCCCCTTTATTTGGGAAATTAGCAAGTTGGTCTCTGCGTCATTATCAAATTTCACCTTTCAAAGAAATCCAGTTATCCAGAAATGATCAACAGGCCTTAAGTAATCCAACGGAAGGCGTACCTTTTCCAAATAGGGGAGACTCTGAATGAAGCTCGGAAAGCTATTGAAAAGTTTCAGGAGTTCAGATATACAAATAGACGGTGAATTCAGCGATCTTCAAATTTTCGGATTGAGTTATGATTCTCGAACTGTTTCTCCAGGTGATTTGTTCTTTTGCCTTAAAGGCGAACATGGTGACGGCCATAATTTTGTTCTAGAGGCAATCGCAAATGGCGCATGTGCATTAGTCGTGGAGAGAAAGGTTAATGCTGAAATTCTACAAATCGTAGTTTCAAACCCTAGAAGCACCATGGGAGATATCGCTGAAATCTTTTATGGTTTTCCCTCAAGAGAAATAACCTCAGTGGGCGTAACTGGAACAAACGGTAAAACAACAACGATAAGTATGCTTTCAGAAATAGCCAAAGCAGCAGGAGAATCCCCAGCAACTATCGGGACTCTCACCGGCCAATTAACCACGCCAGAAGCGCCCGAGGTTCAACGACAAATACGAAGCTTTGTGCAGGAGGGAGCATCTTTTTTGGCAATGGAAGTGAGTTCGCATGCACTCAACCAAAACAGAATTTCGATGATGTCATATGATGCAACAATCTTCACAAATCTAACGCTTGATCACCTTGATTATCATGGCGATATGGAGAATTACTATCGGGCTAAATCGAAACTTTTTACTGCAGATCATTCAAAACTGGCTGTGGTGAATGCCGACAATTCATTTGGCCAAAGGCTGTTAAACGAAATATCAATCCCAAAATTAAGTTTTTCTTTGGCCGATATTGAAGTTATCAATCAAACGCTAAGTAAAACTACTTTCAAGTGGGGACGGCAGTTGATTGAACTTAATCTTCCTGGCAAGTTCAACCTTGAAAATGCGTTAGGTGCGGCAGTTGCTTCAGAAGCATTGGGAATCGATAGAGAAGATATCGCTCAAGGCTTAGGAAATATGAGTGGAGTTCCCGGAAGATTCCAAATGATACAACATTCTGAAAATCAACCTTATGTCATCATTGATTACTCTCACACACCTGATGGATTGGAGAGATCCCTATTGATGATAAAAGAACTATCACATGAAGGAGAAGTACATGTAGTGTTTGGCTGCGGTGGTGATCGTGACGATTCCAAAAGGCCTGAAATGGGAAGAATCTCAGAGCGCCTTGCATCAAATGTCTACCTAACATCTGACAACCCTCGTTCTGAAAACCAAATAGCGATTATTAATGATATTTTGTCAGGCATCAAGGACGTTAATCGTGTTTACGTTAATCCAGATAGGCGAGTGGCAATCCACCATGCAGTCAAATCTGCAGATAAGAATGACATCGTGTTAATTGCAGGGAAAGGTTGTGAGCCGTATCAGGAAATCAATGGCACATTGTCTTCTTTCTTAGATATTGATGTCGGCCGGGAAGCCTTAGAGGCAAGACAAAAGTGATACGTCTTCTTCTTGCAGTAACGTTATCTTCAGGATTCTCTCTACTTGGGACTAGATATCTAATAAAGTGGCTTTCCGCAAGGGGCATTGGTCAGCCAATTAGAGACGACGGTCCGGACGGGCACAAGACAAAATCTGGAACTCCCACTATGGGAGGCTTAGCAGTCGTATTAGGTGCTTTCGTAGCCTATATAATTTCAGATTTATACAACGGCATATACACGCGTTCGGGACTATTTGTTATGCTTGCCATTCTTGGATCTGGTTTTGTAGGTTTTCTCGATGACTGGATAAAGATTCGCAACGCTCGAAATCTCGGGCTAAATAAAAAAATGAAAATCATAGGGTTACTAGTCGTAGCGTTTGGTTTTGCCATTCTTATGGTTTCCTTTACCGAAGTTCACACTGAGCTATCATTTACTCGCTGGGACTCTATATCTATTGATTTAGGTCCAATCGGTTGGGTATTTTGGGCAGCTTTCATCATCCTAGCAATGAGTAACGCAGTTAATCTTACAGACGGATTAGATGGGCTTGCAGCAGGATCATCTACCCTGTGCTTTAGTGCCTTTACAGTTATTTCATTTTGGGCATTTCGTCATCCCGAAATATACCAACTTGATCATGCGTTAGATTTGGCAGTTGTTGCAGTTTCAATGCTTGGGGCTTGTGTAGGGTTCTTATGGTGGAATGCTGCACCTGCAAAAATATTTATGGGCGATACTGGTTCATTAGCTATAGGAACGGCGCTTGGGTGCCTCGGGTTAGCTACTAATACGCAACTTCTACTCCCGATTATCACTGGCATATTTGTTCTCGAAACAATTTCTGTTGTGATCCAAATCATCGGTTATAGATGGATGAACGAAAGAAGAATTTTTCGAATGGCGCCATTCCATCATCACTTTGAACTTAAGGGGTGGCCGGAAACAACGGTAATAGTTAGGTTCTGGATCATAACTGGTTTCTTCGTGGCGATCGCTTTGGGAATCTTTTATGCAGATTTTGTTGAAGTGTCCGATTTCAGGGAAATGGTAATTCTATGAATAAAGAGATTGCAAAATTAGGTTCCAATATAGGAATCTATGGTCTTGGGAAGACTGGAGAATCCGTAGCATATTTCTTGAATCAAAAAGGATTCTCGCTTCGGCTTTATGACGATTTCCCTACTAATGAGTCAGCAGCTATTGCCCAAAAATTAAATCTCGAGATCAAATCATGTAAAAATATTCAGGATTGCCAGAACTATCTAAAAGAATTAGAAACAATTTTTCCAGCACCAGGTCTTCCAGACGATCACGTCGCACTTAAGTATGCGCGTAGCGAAGAGATAGCCATACGCGGAGAATTTGATTTAGCTCAGATGTATGATGGTCGGCCTTGTGTCGCTGTCACTGGAACAAATGGAAAAACTACAGTGACGATGATGATAGAGCAGATGTTGAACTTAAGTGGTTTCGCTACGAAAGCTGTAGGGAATACAGAGGTCCCATTGGTAGCAGCGATCCAAGATGAAACCTTATCAGGCTTTGTAGTTGAGGCTTCTTCTTTTAGGTTAGCCCAGTCTCAAGAATTCGCACCTGATGTAGGGGTTTGGTTGAATTTCTCGCCTGACCATTTAGACGTGCATGCTGATCTCCAAAGTTACGAAACCGCAAAAGCTCGGATATGGAAAAATATAAAAGAAGACCAAGTGGCACTTGCTAATGAAGATGATCCAATAGTCATGCGTCATACTCCTTCAAATGGGATTTTAAGAACTTTTGGGCTGACTGCTGGTGATAGTAGTTTAGCGAACGACTATTTATGCGTTGAAGGCAAGAAACTTATCAGGGTAGAAGAACTATCAAGAAGTGCTCCTCACGATATTTCCAATGCTTTGGCTGCTGCTTCGGCTGCAATGCATGCTGGAGCTACAACTGATGCAGTTAAACAGACGCTTCGAGACTTTGACCATCTCCCTCATAGAATCTCATTTGTAAATAAATATAAAGGGGTTCGTTGGTATGACGATAGTAAATCAACTACTCCCCACTCAGTTATAGCTGCTGTAAGAAACTTTGAGAATGTAATTTTAGTTATGGGAGGTCGTAATAAAGGGTTAGATTTTAAGGCGATTCTACCAATATTAGATCGCGTAAAATATCTAATTGCGATCGGCGAAGCATCAGAGGAAATTGAGAGGAGTTTGGGGGATATGACTGAAGTTTTGAAAGCATCATCAATGCAAAATGCTGTCGAAAAGGCATCTACTTTAAGCATCTCAGGCGATGTAGTGCTTCTTTCACCAGGTTGCGCATCGTTTGACCTATACGAGAATTACAAGCAAAGAGGTCTCGATTTCGTAATAAAGGTAAATAATCTCATCAAGGGGAAACAAGATGTCAATCATTGACCATTCTAAGTCTAATTCGTTCTCGCTCAGCGTAAAGGATGCATTATCAACAACTCTTAAGCCTTCTGCCAAGGGGAAAAGACCTTCTAGAGCTTCCTGGACAGCATTACAAAGAAAGATGTTCTATATCGTTGTAATACTCAATGTTTTTGGTATCGCTATGATCCTTTCTGCAGGTTCCGTTGTAGCAAGTCAAGAGGGCATCGGAGAATTCTCATATGCTATTAGGCAAACAGTATGGTTTCTGATCGGGCTGTCCGTGCTTTATTGCGGTTCAAAATTCGATTACAAAAATCTAAAGATGTTAGCCCGTCCTCTGCTCTACCTAACCTACTTTTTGATGTTCTTGCTTTATACTCCTCTAGGAGCTGAAGGCGGCGGTGCGACTCGGTGGATAGCAATGTCTGGTATTTCCTTTCAGCCATCTGAAATTCTTAAAATCGCGACCATAGTTTTTACTGCAAAGGTCATCTCTGACTATCAAAAGGATCTTCGAAATCCAAGAGCATACGGAGAGCCATTCTTTGCAATATTTCCTGCAATAGTGATGCTTATCGCCCAACCAGATTATGGAACTATGTGCCTAATTTTTTTCCTTCTAGGATCGATTCTTTACCTTGGTGGCATACCACTAGATAAGCTCTTCAAATTCGGCCTGATTCTCACGCCTTTGTTGTTATTAGGAGCGATTGCCGCACCGTACAGAAGAAAACGACTCTTAGCAGTTATGAATCCAGAAGGGGATGCACTTAATTCGGGTTGGCAAACTCTGCAGTCACTCACTGGAATAAGTAATGGCGGCTTACTAGGTGTGGGGCCAGGTTCAAGTAAATCGAAATGGTGGACTCCAGAAACACATACTGACTTTATTTTCACCGTGATAGCAGAAGAAATGGGCTTGTTCGGTTCTCTTGTAGTCCTAGGATTATTTACAGGTTTGGTTATTTTCGGTGTGCAAATAGCAAAGCAATCAAATGATAAGTTCGGCTACTTGGTAGCTATGGGAATAACAAGTTGGTTTGCTGTTCAAGCGATTGTGAATATTGGTGTAACAATTGGACAAATGCCTAATACAGGGTTGCCATTGCCTTTCATATCCTATGGGGGGAGTTCACTTCTTGTAGGCATGGCGGCAATTGGAATAATGCTGAATATCGCTCAACCAAGGAAGAGATGAAAGAAATTTTTGCTGTTATCGCTGGAGGGGGAACTGCTGGACATTTACACCCTGGGTTAGCAGTCGCTGAAGCTTTAGTTTCAAGAGGTAAAAGAAGGTCAGAAATCTATTTCTTGGCCAGTGATCGTGAAATAGACAGCAAACTAATTACAGCTGCAAATTTTGGATTCACTGGGTTGCGGGGTAAAGGAGTTGGGAGCAACAGCCTAATTTCTTTACTAGTGGCATTGACTCTTTTAGTAAAGTCCACAACTTCAGCTTGGAAATTTGTTTTGAAATCTAAACCTAAAGTCATTCTTTCTTTAGGAGGGTTTGCGTCACTTCCTGGTTCGATTGCAGGCCTTATCACGCGAACTCCAGTCGTTCTTCACGAGCAGAACGCTATTCCAGGTCGGGCTAATAAACTTATAAGTAAATGGGCTAAAAAGTCTGCGGTTTCCTATCTAAAAACAGGACTTCCTCGAAGCGTCCATACTGGCAATCCAGTCAGGAAAGAATTGTTTGATTTGGAAAGAAACGATAAGTCACTTCACCGGAGTCAGCTCGGAATTCCGCTAGAAAATAAAATGGTCGTTGTTACTGGTGGTTCATTGGGTTCTACAAGGATAAATGAGTCTGTAGTTGGAGCCCTGGTTTACTTGAGGCAGGTAACTGATCTAACTATCTACCACATAGTCGGGAGCAGAGACTGGGCTAAATTTAATGAGCCGTTGCCCAGTCATGGTATTGACTACAGGGCTGTGGAGTATGAAGACCAAATGCCGATTGTAATTAATTCAGCTGATTTGATTATTTCGCGAGCTGGAGGTTCGATAACTGCAGAGATAAAGCTAGTTGGTGTTCCTTCCATACTGGTTCCATTACCAGGTGCACCGGGTGACCATCAAACCAAAAATGCTGAGTCATTAGTAGAGGATGGCTCAGCGATGATTATCCCTGATAACGAATGCGACAGCGAAAGGCTTTCTAAAGAGATTAAAGGTATTCTTTTAGACCGAAAGAGACTAAGTGATATGACTAACGCAAAACCTGGGATGCCAAACAAAAATGCTGCCGAATCTATAGCTGCGTTATTAATTAAGGAAGCAAAATGAGTGATGCCGAAGATCAGGTTACAGTAGATCTCGATAGACCAATCAATATCCACATAGTGGGAATAGGTGGAGCTGGGATGAGGTCTATCGCTAACGTTTTATCTGATATGGGTCATGATGTGTCAGGAAGTGACCTTAAATATTCAACTGGACTTGATCAGCTTAAAAGCAAAGGAATTAGAATCGAAATTGGTCATTCCGAATCGAACATAGGAAACGCAGAGCTTATAACTAAATCTACGGCTATTCCAGAAGAGAATCCGGAAGTTTCTTTCGCTCAACTTAGAGGAATTCCAGTACTGACAAGGGCTCAGATAATGACTGCGATAACGTCCAGGAAAAGATCAATTGTTGTCGCAGGTACACATGGGAAAACAACTACTTCGTCGATTCTTTCTGTAGTTTTGGCGGCTTCCGGGAGACAGCCTTCATTTCTCATTGGTGGGGACTTGAATGGAATAGGGTATGGCGCTCTTTGGAATAAGAATTCAGATCTTTTAGTTGTCGAAGGAGACGAATCCGATGGTTCCTTTTTGGAGTTTGACTCATCTATTTCAATAATTACTAGTGTCGAATCAGACCATTTATCGTTTTACAAAAGTGACTCGAAGCTACAAGAAGCATTTAAGCTATTCGCCGAAGGCACAAAAGAAGTAGTTTATCTATATGGGGATCCGCAAGAGACTCACTATTTGAGGGATCTTCCCAATATTAGGACATATGGCAGAGACTCTGGTAGCACCTATCAAATTCGAAATTACGAAGGAGCAAGGTTTTCTTCTTCTTTTGAAATAGCTAAGGGAAGAGAAGTCATAGGAAATTTTAGCCTAGCAAGTCCTGGCTTTCATAATGCGTTGAACGCAACCGCTGCGGTAGCTGTAGCATGTGATTTGGGTATCAGTAAAAATAAGATACAAAATGGAATATCGCAATTCGCTGGGGTTGCTCGAAGATTCCAATATAGAGGAGAGAAGAATGGCGTTTCCTTTATTGATGATTATGCGCACCTTCCAACGGAAATTCAATCAGCCATAAAGGCTGCAAAAGAAGGTAACTGGAAGAGAGTTATTACGGTATTTCAGCCCCACCGCTTTACGAGAACAAGTGATTTAGCGACTTCCTTTTCGGAAAGCTTTGGAGAAGCTGATGAGGTTATCATCACTGGTATTTATTCGGCTGGAGAGAAACCGATACCGGGCATTACTGGAAAGTTAGTTGCTGATGCAGTCGCATCAAGGAGAATGGGCACAAAAGTTCGGTATTGTGAACATCGGGAAGATTTAATTGCGTTATTGAAGGGCCTGCTAGTAGAAGGAGATCTTTGTTTAACTCTAGGAGCAGGGGATCTTACAAATATTCCGAGTCAGTTATTGGAGTCCTAGCTTATGGGAAATCCTTGGAAAGAAATATCAAATAAAATAAATCAAAAATTGAGTCGGGAAGCATCTATTTGTAATTACGAAATAGGGCTACAAACAACGTACCGGACTATGGGGACATGCTCTATCTTTGCAAAAGTTGAAACTATTACTGAATTGAACCACATAGTAAATATTTCTAGAGTTAAGGATGTGCCTCTTGCAGTTATTGGTAATGGTTCAAATCTTCTCATTGCAGATGAAGGCTTTGAGGGGCTAATGATTAAGCTTGGAAGTGGATTTGAGTCTGTAGAACTCTCTGAAGATCGTGTATATGTTGGAGGTGCATCTAAGCTTCCCGTGGTAGCTAGGTTTACTTCTTCCAAAGGCTTAGCAGGGTTTGAGTGGGCTGTTGGAGTGCCAGGTACTGTTGGTGGGGCTGTGAAAATGAATGCAGGAGGTCACGGTTCAGACATGAGTTTGAATATCGAATCAGTTGAGGTGGTAGACACAAAAACTGCTGCCACAAAGTCCTTAACATTGAATGACCTTTCATTTGGTTACAGGAAATCTGCAATTTCGAGAAATCAGCTAGTCACTAAAGCAACTCTTAGACTTTCCCAGGGCGATGCACGCGAGTCGTTAGCGATGATTAAAGAAATTGTGAGGTGGAGAGTCGAAAATCAACCTGGGGGGCAAAATGCTGGCTCAGTCTTTACTAACCCTGATGACAATTCAGCAGGAAGACTTATTGATGAATCTGGGTGTAAAGGTCTAAGGGTAGGGAGCGCTGAAATCTCAAAGAAGCATGCTAATTTCATCCAGGTTGATACTGGAGGGAAAGCCCAAGATGTTAAAGACCTCATGGATCTCGTTCAGGTACGTGTTCATTCAAAGTTTGGAATTCATTTGAAAGAGGAGACTCAAATGATTGGATTCAGCTAATGGCAGAAATAGATCCACGAATACAAGAAAGACGAATTGAAATTATTAGAGCTAAGGGCAAGAGGAGATTAAGAATTCTTCTTATGTTCATTTTGTTGATACTGCTTTCGGTGGCCGGGCTATTTATATCTAAAAGCTCACTTCTTGACGTGGATGAAATCGTTATTGTGGGGGCGGAAGGTGAATTGGCAGAGGCAATACTAAACCAAGCAAATATATCAAAGTCTAAACCTATACTTGAGGTTGATGTTACTGCAGTAACGAGTCGGATAGAAGAAATACCATACATAAACGAAGCAAGAATCAACCGTTCTTTCGGAGGGAAAATTACAATTTTAGTTAGTCTACGAAAGCCCACGGTTGTCCTTCAAAACTTTGGTGACTGGTTACTGATTGATTCTGAAGGAAGACTTCTGGAGAGAATTTCAGAGATGTCGCCAAGTTTACGGTACCCAGTAATCGAAGGTAATTTTAGTGATCTTCAGATCGGCGAATGGTTACCTGAGCAGGCATTATCCGCAGTTGAACTGGCGAATAATCTTCCTCCGGTTCTGCTTGCAGATACCTCATCAATATTGCCAGGAGAAGAAATAGAGTTGGTGTTATTCGGCCAGGGTAAAGTTCTATTTGGGAACAACCAAGCTCTCGAATCAAAGATCGTTGCTGTTTCGACTATCCTCGAGCAAGTCAATCTAGCGGGCCTCATTCACATAGACGTTAGAACACCCGACAAACCGGTGTTGTGTCGTTCGTTGGAATGCTCGTACGATTCTTAGTAGCAAGATAGTAGTGAAAATAAAGTCGCTAAAGAAGCGGCTAGCCTTAACAAGGTAACTAAAAACGAGTGACTTAAGGAGCACAAATGGAGAGTCCCCATAATTACCTCGCTGTAATAAAAGTTGTTGGCGTGGGAGGCGGCGGTGTTAACGCCGTCAACAGAATGATCGATGCAGGGCTAAGGGGAGTTGAATTCCTAGCGATAAATACTGACGCTCAGGCACTGCTCCTATCTGACGCAGAGGTAAAAATTGATATAGGCAGGGAATTAACTCGAGGGCTTGGCGCAGGTTCTGATCCCGAAATCGGACGAGAGGCAGCTGAAGACCACAGGCCAGAAATTGAACAAGCTTTGTCTGGTGCTGATATGGTCTTTATCACTGCAGGTGAGGGTGGGGGTACAGGTACAGGGGCCGCGCCGATTGTTGCAGATATTGCGAAAGGGTTAGGAGCTCTCACAATAGGCGTAGTGACAAGGCCTTTTGGTTTCGAAGGGCGAAGAAGAGCAGTCCAAGCAGACCAAGGCATAACTCGCCTCAGAGAGAAAGTAGATACACAAATCGTTATTCCCAATGACAGGTTACTTTCTGTCGCAGACGATCAAACTACAGTAGTAGAAGCTTTCGCAAAGGCGGATGAAGTTCTATTGGATGGTGTCAGGGGAATAACAGAACTCATCACCACGCCAGGACTAATAAATACTGACTTCGCAGATGTCAAGATGATCATGAATGATGCTGGTTCAGCTCTTATGGGAACCGGTGAAGGCAATGGGGAGCAACGAGCAACAAGTGCTGCTAGAAAAGCTATTTCGAGTCCACTGCTTGAATCTCCAATTGATGGAGCTAGAGGTATTCTCTTGTCAATTACTGGATCAAGTAATCTAACGCTAAATGAAGTGAATGAAGCAGCTGAACTAGTGTTAGGGGTTGCACACCCTGACGCCAACATTATTTTTGGAACAGTTGTGGATGAATCAATGGGCGATACCGTAAGAGTCACAGTTATTGCAGCGGGATTTGATCGCTGGGACAGTGCATCTCGGCCAGAACGTGCAGTACTAGGTGGCGATATTCCAAATGTCTTCGGTGATGATGAGGAATCAGATCTGTCAGAAGAAATACATAGTGATTTAGACGTACCAGATTTTTTGCAAGAGTAATAAAATCAAAAATCCATTATGGTAGCAAAACCCACATGGTCAAAAAAAATTGAATCCGGACTCATTGCGAACGTTTTAGTAACGAATATTTCGCATGGGGATTTTTCAATTGTTCAGCCGGCAGACCAACTCCATCAAAAACAAATGGATCTATTAGAAGCGCCTTGGTCTTATCTTGATCAGGTTCATGGTGGTGATGTAATTAGAGTCAAAAAGCCAGGAGACTGTCAGGGAGAAAAGGCTGATGGAATGGTTTCAACGACACTTGAAACACCTTTGTCAATTCAAACAGCAGATTGCGCACCAGTTGCCCTAATTTCTGAAGCGCAGGTTCTCGGAATTGTTCATGCAGGTTGGCGAGGACTGCTCTCAGGCATTATCGAAAATGCTTGTCAAGAAATGATTAAGCTCGGAGGAGCGCCATTAACCGCCATAGTAGGCCCTTGTATACATGCTGAATATTATGAGTTTGGCGAATTTGATCTCGAATCTATGATGAGAGAATTCGGCCCAACGGTTAGGTCGAGAACCAAACATGGAACTTTAGCCTTAGACATACCTAAAACAGTAAAAATTGCTCTTGAACGAAATGGCGTACAGAAGATATACTTTGTTGGAAATTGCACAGCTGAATCAGAAGAATTTTGGTCTTATAGGGTTGGGAAAGATAAAGAAAGACAAGCAATGATTGCTTGGCTGGAAAAATCAGAATGACAAGTGAAAATGACCTAAACCATTTGGAAGAAAGGCTTGTGCGGATTAATGCCTTGATCAAAATGAAAGCACAGAACCCAGTGAAACTTGTTGCTGTCACAAAGGGTTTCACTCACGAAGAGTTGAGTTTAGCAAGCGACCTGGGGATCAGAGATTTCGGCGAGAATTATGCTCAGGAAATTCTAACTAAAGACGCTTTGACGAAAACAGATATTAGTTGGCATTTCATCGGCCAAATCCAAAGCAATAAAATTAGGAAGGTGTCGCATCTTGTTGATACTTGGCACTCCGTGACTTCGATGAAGATCGCGAGAGAGATAAACAAACGCAATAAATGTGCAGAGCTTTTATTACAGGTCTCCGTGAAAGGCCCATCAAATAGTAAAGGGTTCACAGTTGAAGAATTACCTAACGCATTGAGTGAGCTTCGTAGAGAGAATATTGATGTTGCAGGTCTAATGACGATGGGCGTACCAGGGGATAGAGAAGCTACACGCGATTCATTTAACAAACTACGCGAACTCGCAAATACTTTTGAACTAGCAGAATGTTCGATGGGAATGAGCGGGGATTTCGAAATAGCTTTGGAAAGTGGCTCAACTATGCTTCGAATTGGCTCGGCAATATTTGGGAATAGAAGAACTGATTGATGAATCTATTAATTTGGTGTTAGATTAGAAAGAGTTCTGGAGAAATAAATGACCACATTTTTCAAAAAAGCAATGCTGTATTTAGGGCTTGGATCTGATGAAGATTTTCTTGGAATGGACCCCCAACAACAAAGCGGGCAAGGAAACGAGAACGGTATAGCCATTCAACCTCCTGCGGGGGTGAATGTAAGAACGATTAGCGACAGCACACCTAATGCTGGAAGAGAAGGCGTTAAAATTACCGGAGTCCCCAAAAGTAGAGTTGTAAAACCTCTTGTAGTAACTCCAATCCGTTTCGCTGAGGTCAAGGATATTTCAGATGCTGCTAGAAGAAGCCAGCCCGTAATAGTTAATCTCCAGCAAGCGGAACATGATGTGGCAATTAGGATTATTGATTTTTGTTCTGGTTTAAAAATGGGAATAGATGGTCAATTTGAGAAGGCTGGAGCTGATGTCTTCTTACTAACACCCAAAAACGTGGAAGTCTCTGAAGATGAGAAGAAAAAATTAGCGGCTAACAAAGCTCTGCCACTTTAAATACATCCCTGCTTTCATTCAACAAAAATAGTAACATTTGGTATGGCTGCTACTGAATCAAGGACATATCCGATTACATCCGAGAATATAGAATCAATACGTTTTAGTACCATAAAAAAAGGTGGCTACGACCGTAAAGAAGTTGATCTTTTTATGCATCGTTTGATAGAGATACTTAATGACTCACCTGATGATTTTTTCGGACAGGTAGCGTCAGAAGGTAAGAAAGCCGATGCTGATAGTGCGGCTCAACGATTGCTTTCAGCAGCCCAGCGGACAGCCGACCAGTTAATAACTGAATCAAGAGAGCAGGTTACACAAATGCTTGCATCGGCTGAAGCACAGGCTGATAATGTTAAGCGATTAGTCACTGAAGAGGCTCGTCAGATAGCAGAGGAATCTCAATTAGAACTTCGTGAGTCATTAACGCGTCTAACAGAAAAAAAGAAAAAATTAATTGAAGACTGTTCCGCTCTTAGCGCCCAACTCCAAGCTGGCAAAGACCAATTATTGGCAACAATTGAAGAGATCAAAATGTTGATTAACGATGACGGTACGTTCACCTTTGAAGATTTGATGGAAGGAACTCAGTCAGAAACAATAAGTTCTATGGCTTCAGACACGCAAGAGCCTCCAGCAAACCACGGAACATCAAATGAACCAGGAGTAAACTCAGATACTCCGATTCGTTTGAGTCAAGCGGATCTAATTTCTGTAGATGAGTTAATGGATTCGCCTCCAGAATTAACACTCGTACGAAATGCAGAGTCAAATGAAGATTGGTTGGATAAAACAGTAAAGGCAGCAGAAAATGATGTGTCCGCATCAGACGACTGGGATTTTGAAAGTCCTACCGAACTGATCCAAACTATCTCAAATGAAGAAATAATATCCGGAGATCGTTTTTTCGAAGAGTTGGAAGGCGAAGAAAAAGTGAGTCCCCTAGGCCACGCTGATGAGAAGACAAACGAAGCCTTGGATGGTTTTTTTAATAAAGAACAGGACTCTTAATCTACTTCAATTTGAATTCTGATTTCTTCCCCGTCTATTAGTCCTAAAAAAGTTTCCAGCTCTGAGGTAGTTTCATTGAAGGTTATTGATTTGGCAAGTACCTGTTCACAGATATAGTTGCTAAAAGTTTCGATCGCATCAGAAGTTCCTTCAGAGGCATGGATTTTTACGTGAATTCTGTCAGTAAGAATTAAATCTAAACTTTTCCGAGCTTCTTGTATTGTTCTAATTAGGTCCCTAGCCTTACCTTCTGTCAGAAGGTCATCTGTTATCTCGGTATCCAATACAACAATAGCTTTATTGCCTGAAAGGGATGCAGCGGTTGTTCCTTCATTTGCTAGTAAAGTAAGATCAAACTCATTTAATTCAAGAATATGTCCATTGATTTGGACCCTTCCGTCATCCAGGTGTTCCCAGTCTCCTTTCTTTGCTGACTGGAAAACATTTTGAACATCTCCGCCTAAACGTGGGCCAAGAACTTTTCCGTCAGGTCTTAAAGCAAAAGATCCATGAGCTTCCAAGTCGTCGGTGAAGATTAATGATTTGACATTGACTTCGTCTTTTATCAACCACCCGAAATCAGTAATGCTGTCAGAATCAAGGCCAGCGATGGTGACGCTTCTAAGAGGTAGGCGAACGCGAAGTCCGGCATCTTCTCTCAGTCTAAGCGTTGCTGAAACAATGTCCCTAATTGAGTCCATTGTTACCACAAGATTGGTATCTGATGGGAAATTGGTTAAGGATGGCCATTCAGCCTCGTGCACTGACGTTTCCTTTGTAAGGCCTCTAAATATCTCTTCAGAAATCATGGGAAGGAAAGGGGCTAAAAGTCGACAAAGGGTCTCTAAGGTCGTAAAAAGGGTATCGTATGCCTCTTGTTTGTCCTGATCATGAATTGGTTCGGATGGGGACCAGAACCTATCTCTGCTTCTCCTTATATACCAGTTGTTCAGGGCATCTATAAAACCTTTAATTTCATGCGTTGCTCCGGGTAAGTCATAGTTATCCATGGAAAGAGTAATTTTATTAATTAACTCGTGGACCTTTGATAAAATATATTTATCAAGTGTGTTGGAAGGGTTACTGATATGTTTTGCTTCGTAGTTATCGATATTTGCATATAGTGTGAAGAAACTATAAGCGCTCCAAATGGGATTTATCACTTGCCGGATGACATCATCAATTGCTTGGTCGCTTATTCGAGAATCCCCTCCACGAACAATTGAAGACGACATAAAGTACCATCGCAATGCGTCAGAACCTTGAGCATCAAAAATCTCGGTTGGTTCCGTGTAGTTACGAAGTTTTTTAGACAGCTTAGTTCCGTCCTCAGCAAGCAGAATCCCATGGCAAATGACATTTTTAAATGCTGGCTTGTCGAATAATGCTCCTGCGAGAACGTGAAGTGTATAGAACCAACCGCGTGTTTGGTTAATGTATTCCACAATAAAATCTGCAGGAAAGTGTTCTTCAAACCAGTCTTTATTCTCGAAAGGGTAATGGACCTGAGCGAAAGGCATAGACCCAGACTCAAACCAGCAATCAAGAACCTCTGGAACTCTTCGCATGATAGAAGTTCCTGAAGGGTCATCAGGGTTTGGCCTAGTTAAATTATCAATGAACGGACGGTGGAGGTTTGAAGGTCGTATTCCAAAATCTTTCTCTAATTCGTCGAGGCTCCCGTAGACATCAATTCTTGGGAATTCAGGATTATCACTTTTCCAAACAGGTATTGGTGAACCCCAAAAGCGGTTTCGGCTTATAGACCAATCACGAGCTCCTTCAAGCCATTTCCCGAAACGACCATCGCGCACGTTATCAGGAATCCAGTTGATCTTTTGATTCAAGCTAATCAAGCGATCTTTAATATCAGTAACTTTTACGTACCATGAAGGAACAGCTTTGTAGATTATGGGCGTGTCTGTTCTCCAGCAATGAGGGTAATTATGTTCATAACTATCGTGTCTAATTATTCGACCTGATTCTTTTAGGCTCTTTATGATCAAAGGGTTGGCATCAAAGACATTTATTCCAAACCAATCAGTAATAGCTTCTGTGAAATTTCCTTCATCATCAACGGGCACAACCGTAGGAATTCCTTGACTATCAGCTACTCTCTGGTCATCCTCACCGAATCCAGGTGCAATATGAACTACGCCAGTTCCTTCGTCCATTTCTATAAAATCGCCACTGATAATCCTGAAAGAGCTATCTTGCAGATCATTGAAATAAGTGAATAAGGGTAGGTACTTTCGATTTAAGATCTTTTCTCCCTTAAAGACCTCAAGTATTTCAAAATCATCTAAAGTTTCAGAATATGAAGCCACTGTTTCGTGGCCGAGGATGTATTTTTCCTTCGCAGTTTGAATTAGAGCGTATTCCCTATCTGGTGATACTGCGAGAGCCAAATTGCTGGGAAGCGTCCAAGGCGTTGTCGTCCATGCAAGAATTTTTGCGTACTCAGCATTCCCATCTTCTGTCAGCAAATCGAACGCAACGGTTATCGCTGGATCTTGCCGAGATCTGGTAGCATCATCAAGCCTGATTTCGAAATTAGATAGTGGTGTTTCTGCACCCCATGAGTATGGAATTACCCTTTGTGATTCATAAATAAGCCCTTGATCCCAAAGTTGTCTAAAGGCCCACATGACCGATTCCATATAATCGAGGTCCATAGTTTTGTAATCATTTTCGAAGTCAACCCACCTTGCTTGCCTTGTTACGACCTTTTCCCATTCATCCGTGTATTTAAGAACTGACTCTTGGCAATGCGAGTTGAAATTTTCAATCCCGAACTCTGTGATTGCAGCACGTCCAGAAACCTGTAATTGTTTCTCGCTTTCCATTTCAGCGGGTAGCCCATGACAATCCCAACCAAATCTGCGTTCGACTTTGTTTCCGCGCATCGTCTGGTATCTGGGAATAACATCTTTGACGTAACCAGTGAGTAAGTGACCATGATGTGGCAAACCGTTAGCAAATGGTGGACCGTCATAGAATACATATTCGGAGTTTTCGGGGCGCATGGATACGGTGCGTTCAAATGTTTTAGACCTACTCCAGTAATCTAAAATATTTTTTTCAATCTCAGGGAGATCTGGTTTTGCGTGAACTTTCGGATAGGGAGTTAATTTCTCTTCGCCGCTCATAGTGCTTTCCAATTGTTGTCCGGTTGTATAGTACTGCTTAAACTTCGGGCCTTGATGTTTCGTGAGCGAAAAGTGAGAAAAAGAAAGGTTCTAAGGAAATTAAGCATTTCCTGCATATCGCAGAATTTTTCATAACTTCCCGATAGAATCCGCCCCTAAGGTTAATGTTCGTTGTTGTAATTCTAAGAAAGAAATTATCAAATGGCTCCAGCAAAGAAAACAGCTACAAAGAAAGCTCCAGCAAAGAAA
>DDNP01000018.1:0-28957 GCA_002341185.1 Candidatus Neomicrothrix sp. UBA2517
CGGGTTATGAGCCCGACGAGCTACCAAACTGCTCCACCCCGCGATGAAAGAACAAGTATGCCGGCGATAACTTACAGGCACAACTTATTTAGATTTTTTATTCTTTGGGCGTTTCTAGAATTACGATTTCACCTGTTGCACCATTGACTCTTATTCGTGTGCCATCTTCAATAATTTCCGTAGCGTCTTTAACAGCGACCACGCATGGCATACCTAATTCTCTAGAGACAATTACTGCGTGGCTCATTTGACCGCCCACATTCACTACGACTGCTTCTGCGGGTACAAATAACGGTGTCCAAGATGGGTCGGTTAAAGGAGCGATAAGAATATCGCCAGGGCCAAGATCCCTTGGTTCCGCTGGGTCTGTTATGACTTTTGCTATCCCTTCTGCAATCCCAGGACACCCGCCAAACCCTTTGAGAGTCTCACCATTTGTAACAGTATTTTTCTGCGTTATATTAATTTCTGACCTGAGTGGCCATGAGCTTGGATGTGGTATCTCTCCTTCGAAAATGAATGGTGGTACACGGTTTGAGAGTTCCTGTCGTACACGCTTTCTTTCCGTTATTTTTTCGTTAAATGTTCTAGGATTATTTATGAAATCGTCTAGTTCATTCTCAAGAATAAACCACAGGTCTATTAATTCTGCACCATCCCTTTGTCTTGCAGTTCGATTCGCTAGTTCTCTAGTTATCAGACGCGCAACATGGATTAGGTCAATGATAGTTGTTTTAGATCTTTCTCTGGCCTGTGAGAAGAGTATGGATGAGTGTAAAGCTTTTTCGAATAACCATGAACCGAGGCCTTTAAGGTTTTCTCGAGCATCAAGTAAAGCTATTTCTCTTTTTTCTAAAATCTTTTTGGTTCGTTCTGTGGGAGAGTTTCGGGGATCCGCTAATCTCATTCGGTCTATAAGGGTTAGTACAGATGATGGGTTCGTTCCCCATGTTTCACAGGCTGTCTCCCATTCATTCGCTCCTCTACTTCCGTATGCGTCAAGAAAGCTATCGAAATTTTTCACGAATGCTTGTGCCGAGTCAGACTCATGTAGTCGCAGTAAGAGACCTGATAAGCCGCTATCAAATATTTTAGTTAAAGCATCATCATTAGTAACCATTCTCCCTAACTCCCATAGAGCGTAAGAGGGTTCGGCACTATCTACATCTCCTAGCCCACCAAGAAGTGTTAATGCGATTGACCGATCACCTAGTCGTTCTTCGCAAATGGTTGATAATAGTTGTACTGCTCCTCCTGCTTGGCCTGTTATGTCCAAGTGGTGCGTAAATAGGAGTGAGGCTGGTTCCATAATTTCACGCATAGCTTCGACGAGTTTTTCGTCTGATGAGTTTAGTATTTCGGGTAGGCGGTTCTGCCATTGGGTAACTAATGTTCGGTCTTGTTGAAGGATAGGAAGTTTATGGGTATGGAGCATTCTCCAGCCATATTTGAGAATTTTTAGGCTGGCGAGGATACTTTTATCTTTTTTATTCGGTATATATTCGGGTGCTTCGTGTTCTGATCCGTAATAGGTGGCGTCACTCTTTTCTATCGTTGTTCCTGGAGTTCTTATCGCTATCATTCTTCCGAAAGATAGGTTCAAGTACATGTAACCTGCGAACACTCCCCCGAAACATGTTGGTCCATCTTTAATATCTTTTTGAGTTATGACACCAGCATTTATCGCAGCTATTGCAGAAGCTATTTCGCCAGCTTTGCGAGTTAAGGTGATAGTCAATGGGTAAGCAACTTCTGGCCATACTTCTCCAGCATTACCTCTTGTATAAATTGGGTATCTATTTGATGGATCCTGTGTGATGTATTCCCCAAATCCTAAGTCAACCATTTGGGCGTATTGATTTTCCATGCTTGAACAATATGTCACTCTATTTACTTGCGCCAAATGAACTAGCGCGCTCTAATGCAGTTATACGTCAGGAGTTGTAAATGGGAGCTAAAGGAATTGTTGAGAATTACTGGGGCGCACATTTTGATCGGAATTGGGAAAAGATGGCGACGTTCTTCTCTGATGATGCGCATTACACAGATGTTGGTTTAGATGCTGTTGGGGCGACTGGACCTGGAGAGATTATTCTTCGTCTCCGTCTGGGAATTGAACCTCTTAGTGGTTACGAGCATTTCCCACTAAATATGATTTGTGAAAATAAATTGGTTGTCACTGAGCACGTTGAGCAGTGGCGTTTCCATACTGGCGAGATCATAGATCACCCTTTTACATCCGTAATGGAGGTAACTGACGGGTTAATTACACGATGGCATGACTACTCTCATCTTGGAAACTTGTTGGATCAAGCCCCTAAGTGGTGGCTTGACCGCATCATTGTTGGCTGGCGGGATAATCCAGAGTTGTAGCTTCTACCGGTCAGTGAATATTTGAAGTATGTACCAGAACATGGTCATGAGGGAAGCAAAGAGTGTGACTGATGCTCCGACGTAGGCGTGCGCTGGGTATGTATGCATTATTTTCTGGGTGTTGTAGAGAATTGATGCTCCCATTAACGCAACCATTGCGACTGAAAACCACGTTCCGAGGTTGGCGCCAAAAAGAAGCGCTGCCACGATAAGGATGAGAGCTCCCATGACGCCCCACGTCACAATTGGTCGTAGGAATGATAAATCTCTTCTGGTCGTCCAAGCGACTAGTGAGAGGCCAGCAAAGCCCATAGCAGTTACAACTGCGGCTCCCCATACATCCCCAGTGGCTTCCTTTACATTGAATACATAGAAGAGGAAGGGAGCAAAAATAACGGCCTCTACGGCAGCGAAACCAAATAGGCCTCCGTATTGCCTCCCGACATTTTCAAGGTCATAAACTGCTTGTGTAGCTATCCATGTTCCGACCATAAATATGCCTAGGAAGAGAAGCCAAGCTCCACCACTTCCAGCTATGGTGTCATAGGTCCATTCTGCGAATCCGCTTGCAAAATACAGGTATTCAAAGGCCATGAAGGATACGAGGGCTAGTCCAAGATGTTGATAGACCTTTATCATAAAGGTAACTCGATCTGTTTCTTGGAGTTGAGCGACTGGTGTATTAGTGGTTGGTGAATAACTCATTTGGTCCCTTCTTCTATAATTATATTGTATCTTTTATTTGAGGTTTAGTCATGTAGCTGTGTCGCTATTGACTCAGTTGCTTCGATGAATTCTTCCATCATTTCGTAAACGACTTGAGCAGTGGGTTTTGTCTTATTCATTGTTCCTACGATCTGGCCAACAAAATAGTTTGCCAGTTTTTCTGCACCAGATCCTGCTTTGTGTGCAGCTCTGTTAATCCGTGATATTGCATCATTTATGAGAACTGGTTGGAGAGGCATACCTAAAGGCATTGGCGTTTCTGGGTTCTCCCACTCATCAGTCCACGCTGATTTAAGTTGTCGGGCTGGTTTACCGGTTCTTGAACGTGATCGGATAGTGTCAGACGATGTTGCTTGTAGCATTTTTTCTTTAACAACTGGATGGGTTTCTGCCTCTTCGGTAGTAAGCCAGACTGACCCACACCACACGCCTTGTGCTCCCAATGCCATTGCCGCCGCCATTTGTCTCCCTCGCCCTATTCCGCCTGCTCCTAGGACAGGGACATTCCCTACGGCATCAACAATTTCAGGGATGAGAACCATTGACCCGATTTCTCCTGTGTGTCCACCAGCTTCGTAACCTTGAGCAATAATGATGTCAACTCCTGCATTTACGTGCCGTTCTGCGTGTTGAGCTTTTCCGGCAAGAGCACCTACTTTTCTGCCTGCTTCTTTTACTTGGTTAATCATAAATTGAGGAGGAGGACCAAGTGCATTTACAACGAGGGTTGGGTTGTGGGCTAGAGCTATTTCTAATTGAGGTCCAGCAGTTCCTGCTGACATTGGCGCAGCACCTTCATTTTTCATGCTGAATTGTCCTGATTTTGCTTCGTTAAACTCTGGGACTTCATATTTTTCTAGGATTTCGTTGACGTAATCAAGGTGTCGATCTGGAATCATGTCCGCTATTTTGTGAACTGTTAGTCCTCCTTCATCAGAACCCTCATATTTTGCTGGAACGATTAGGTCTACCCCGTATGGGTGATCCCCAATCTCATCCTCAATCCATTTAAGGTCAATTTCAAGGGCAGTTGGTGAGTGGCCAACTGCACCAAGTACTCCGAGACCTCCTGCCTTTGATACAGCAGCGACGACATCTCTACAATGGCTGAACGCGAAGATGGGTACATCAATGTTGAAAGTTTCGGTAACTGTATTCTTCATTTTTATTTGTATCCTTCTGCTGTATTTGGCATCTGCCGAGAGTAACTATGGCCTCTGTTATTTAAATTCTATTTTAAACACCTCCAGTAGAAAAGTTTAATTTTGGTTGAAGATGGTAGTGTTGCCGCATGGATATAGAGGATGTGCGTTCTGACCTTATTGAAGAACAAGAGGCTCTGGATAATATTGTCTCTAGTATCAAGCCAATGCAGTGGGACTTGGATACTGCCAGTCCAGGGTGGTCTGTTTCAGACCAGATAGCGCATTTAGCTTATTTCGATAACGCAGCTGCATTGGCTATTTCAAATCCCAGTGATTTCCAACGTTCAGTTGAGGAACTTTTAGAGATATTTTCTCGGGGTGAAGATGCAGAATCTTCGATTTTGTCGTCTTATCGTTTGATGAACTGTGATGATTTATTGGAAGCATGGAGAGAAGCACGCCTTAATCTTGCTGATAAGTCAAGTGGCCTTAGTGAGAGTAGCCGTATTGTTTGGTACGGTCCGTCGATGGGTTCAAAATCGTTTTTGACAGCGCGCTTAATGGAAGTTTGGGCTCATGGGCAAGATATTCTCGATGCTCTAGGTGTTCAACGAGAGGAAACAGATCGTTTGCAACACATAGCACAGTTGGGTTTTATTACTCGTTCTTGGTCTTATATCAATCGTGCTTTGGAACCTTCGACTATTCCTGTAAAAGTTATTCTTGAGAGTCCATCAGGTGATATGTGGGAGTTTGGGCCTGAGGACGCTGAGGAAACTATTCATGGTCTTGCAAAGGATTTCTGTTTGGTAACAACACAAAGAAGAAACCTCGAAGATACGTCACTCATAGCTAACGGTGATGCTGCATTAGAATGGATCAAGATTGCTCAGGCATTTGCTGGTCCAGCAACGGATGGTCCTGTTTAGGGGTGATTATCAACTACCGGAATCCAATAGCTCGTTAGCTTCTTGGACTAATTGTTGACCTTGTTCAATAAGGTCTTGATAGCGACCAAGATCTCCGTTTGCTAAAGCTTCGTTCGCATTTGTAAATGCTTCCTGAGCTTGGGAAAGAAGGGCTTCAAGTGCAGTATTTTCTGTGGTTGGAATTTCTGTTTCGGATGGGGATTCATCTCTTGTAGGGGATTCTGTTTGCTCTGTCTCTTGAATTGGAATAATTGGGGAAGTCGAGGAATCGTTCAGATTAATTGGAGTCACGTTACTACAATCATCTCCCACTTCATTATCAGGGACCAATAGTGCTCCAAGTACGAGTTCAACTGAAGCACAAATTCTTACTCGTTCGCCATAGGCGGCAATTATTTGTTGGACGGCTGGCTGACTTCCACTTGCTTCTACATACATGGGGCGAAGATAAAGCAATACATCTTCTTCCCCGTTGTTGCCCTCTAGTGGGATGAGGAGCATATTGCCTAGCTTAACCCCTGAGCCTCTTTGACCAAGCAGTGTGGTCGTTTCTGCTACAACTGGGTCAGCCAGCATGCTTCTATTTGCAATGACTGGACCATCAACTTTTAGGCCAGGAACTGTGTACGAGATTAGATTTCCCTGCCCTTGTTCATTTATTTGCGCAACCATGAAAGCCTCAAGTTGTTGCCTGCTGTCATCGCTTGACCTTGGGACAAATGGACGTAAAAGAACGAAGTCTTGTGCTCCTTCTTGAGGGACTTGCATCTGGACGTAATAGGGATCCATTCGCTGTCCGGATGCAAATGTGACAAACCCTGTATTTGTAACAATTGCGGTTGGGGCGTTCTCTAGGTCGTCTCCTGGGTCAAGCGAGACAACCCAAGCTCCTGCAGCTTCGTAGAAATCATTGGGGTCATCAAGATGATATCGACCCCACATGTTGGTCTGTACTTTAAATAGATCTTCTGGGTATCGTAGGTGGTCTGCAACTTCTTTAGGCATCGATGTTTCAGAGCCATCGCTGGGGAAAGCTATAGTAAATAGATTTGGAAATGCTTGCATGTAAGCGTTAATGATTGGGTCTTGGTCATCAACGACATAAAAAGTAACATCTCCGTTATAAGCATCTATGACTACTTTGACAGAGTTTCTTACGTAGTTGAAGTCCCCAGCTAGTCCGCTTTTTCTCGGAACTGAGTTCCGATCAGCAGATTGTGAGTAAGGGTAGAAGTTTGTTGTCGTGTATGCGTCAATGATGAACTTGATTCTTCCGTCAATGATTACGGGGTATGAATCGGCATCGTATTCAAGGAAAGGAGCAAGTTCTTTTGCTCTCTCATTCACGTCTCTATTGAAAAGGAATTTAGAATCTCCGTTTATGAGTCCCGAGAAGATTGGGTTAAGGTCTCCGAACCGGAGGGCAAAAGCTAAGCGTCTGAAGAAGCTACCAGCTTTCACGCCATCGTTGCCGTCGTATTTGAATAGCAGGTTTTCCCCTGATCCGTCGCTTCCTTCGCATGTGTTAGAAGAAGGGTTTTCTTCGGATGCGATTACCTCAGCTCCGGTTAGAGCAAAGTCGATCTCGCAACGTTCTGTGTCAACAATGGCATATCCACTTAGTTCTTCACCGACATATATTCTGGGTTGATCTAAGTTGGCGACTATTCTGTCGGTGTTGACTGTCGCTGGAAGACCACTGATTACAAAATCGGGTTCTCCTTGAGCAGTAATCGTATTTGCAGGAGCTAAAGCTACTCCGTAACCATGTGTGAAAGCCACATGCTGGTTTTCCCAACCAGAGTTAACTCCATCAAGGTTTAACTCTCTCGCCGCTATAACTACGGTTCGTATATCTCCATCAATTTCGTAACGGTCAACGTCGAGATCATCAGCAAACCTGAACTGTTCTCTTTCTACTTCTAGAGCCTGAAAAGTCGGGGACACGATTGCGGGATCTAACAGCCTTAAATTATTTAGGGTCTTAGCATTCTGTTGGAGGACTTCAGCAGTTAAGGCATCTTCTACGTTTGGGATAAAAGTTCGTTCAGCAATATTGCCGTTTTCACCGACGGATAGACCGTAAGCTGTCCGGGTTGCTTCGATGTTTCGTTCAATGTATAGCGCTTCACGAGAAGACTCTGATGGTTCTACAACGAAACGTTGGTATATCGCTGGGTAAATGCTGCCAATCGCTATTGTTACAAAAGCCCAGAGACCTACTGCAACGACAGGGAGTACCCAACCTCTTCTCCAGATGTTAATAATGAGCAGAATTACTGCAGCTATGGAGATCAGGATTAGTAATTTAATCGCCGGTAACTGTGCGTTGACGTCTGTGTAGCTTGCTCCATCAACTACACCACGGTCTGAAAAGTTTAATGAGTAACGCTGGTACCAGTAATCAGCGGCTTTTATTAGGGCAAGAATTGCTAGCAGAACAGATAGGTGACCTTTGACTGGTGCTGTGACACGATTTCCTGGAGTATTTACCCGTATTCCGCCATTCAGATAGTGCGCAGCGGCTGTAATTATTAAGACAACAATGAACGCTGTGAACATCCAATTGATAAGAAATTTTATGAATGGAAGCTGAAAAACATAGAATCCTATGTCCAAGTTAAATTGTGGGTCTTTCACTCCAAAATCTTGGCTGTTTCTAAAAAGAATCCAATCTTGCCATCTACTTGCAGTGCCCACCCCAAGGAAAAGCGAGAATAGCCCAGCGACTGCAATTCGGAACAATCCAGCTCGCGGTCCTATCGTGTCGTGGTACCTGCTGACAAAATCTTCCTCTGGGCCTTTCGGTCTGCTTCGCGGGGCTATACGATCTGCCACAAAAAGATTTACCCAGAATAGAAGAAAGGTAAATGCTATGAAGACTAGAGCTAACCCTACTTTCGCAAATAGCACTCCTCTCCATACTGAGGTAAAGCCTAGAGAACCAAACCACAAGTAATCCGTATAGAACCCAGCAATTCCTCGTAACGAAACAATAAGCACGATAAGGGCAGCAACAGATAACGCTACGATGAACCTCAGCTTCCGAGATACTCTTCGGGTTGGTGTGGGTCTAGATGGCACTCCACTGATGTCAGACATTAAGTTCTCCTTCGATAATGCTATATCGAAACACGTATTTTTAGCTTATCTTGATGGGGCTTGGTTATCTAATTGTTTTTGTTTTCTGAAATAACCTCTGCACAAGATAAATATCCGTCGTTAGTGTCAATTTCTGAATTTGATTTCTTCGGGATAGGAAGTCCTCGTTCATTCGCTATTTGGATGCCGTTACCACCAAAATTTGAGAGTTCAATTATTGCATCATTAAACGTGCTGACGCATCTCACTGCGAACCTTCCGGCAGATATTCGCTCGACGGTTCTGAAACCAGCTGGTGGGACTAGGAAGACATCAATCCCGGATCGTGCGGCTGCTTCAGCTTTTTGCGCATAAGCCCCTACTGACCCAACATTTCCGTATTGGTCAATAGTTCCTGTTGTAGCTACCGATAGCCCACCTGTTAATTCTCCTTTAGTGAGGAAATCTAGGATTGTTAACGAGAAAGCTAACCCAGCTGAGGGCCCACCTACTCTGCCAACATCTATAGAAATATCAAATGGAATATCTGCTACGAGCGGTGTTTGTATAACTACTCCTAAAAATCCTGTATTATCCAGCGTCGGATGAGTAGTTAAAGAGATTTCTTGTATTTTAACTAGTTCATCGGAGGACGGGGTTTCGAACGTCCCTTCAGATCTTTTATATCCAATGCTTACTGTCTCTCCTGGCTCTTTTGACTTTATGGCATCACCTAAATCTTTCGGACTTTCAACTTTTATGCCATCGACTTCGACGATGAGGTCACCTAATTGCAGAAAAATATCTGCTGGGCTGTTTGAAACAATTTCAACAACATAAGCTCCTGCAACTTCTGGAATGATTTCATACCCTAGGTATTTAGCAGCTACGAGTGATGCAGTATCTTGAGATTGTTGCATCATAAAATTGTTGATTGTTCGCGTCTCTGCTTTTGATTTGTCGCCATAGAAATCTTCTCTATCTCTGAGCTCTCTAATCTCATCATTTCTCGCTCGGAACCATTCCCATATAGTTAGTGAATCTGACTCAATACTTACGGTAGTAAATTTGATTTCCCCTTCAGGTGCATATGTGTCTGTTCCTTCTATATTTATTTTCTCAATGGTCGTTGGAGCACTACCTGGAGAGAGAGCGACAACATTGACACCAACAAAGGAAACTGGGACGAATCGGATGAACAGCACCGCTGCTATAGCAAGAAGCAGTAGCGCCAAGAAAAGTTTTTCACTCTTCTTCATTTGCTTACGCTGTTCATTTTCTGTGGGTTTTTGAGCGAGGTGCTGATCTGTCATATGGAAAAGAATTGAGTTTTTTCATTGTACGTTATTGGATCATGATTCCGTCTCGGAAATAGTAGAAGAAACTAGTTAAGAAACAATTCACTCCTAGATGCTCTAACATTGTTTTAACTCAACGTGTTTCAGAAACTTCGGGAGGTCAAATGTCTGAGCCACTTCGGCAGCCTATTACAGGACCTTTAGGGTTAACTGAGCGGCTTTCCAAGCACAAGGCTGTTACAGGATTGAAAGCACGAGTCCGGTGGTACGAGAAACTTTTTAGTTTGCTTGGGTTGTTAATTCTCGTAGGGATTATTGGTTTGCTTTTGGCGCTGGGTGTTGGGCTACTAGCTCTTGGCGGGCGAATTTTGCTTGACGTGATCGTGAGCTAATGATGAACCTTGAAGAAGAGTCTCCAAAATTTACTCGATCAAGCATAGATAAACGTCAGCGTGTAATTGAATCAGCGAGGAAAGGGGATTTTTCTCTGGCAAAAAAATTTAGTACTGATTCAGATCCCAGAGTCCGTTCGACATCTATTTCAGTACTTTCAGAAAACCTAGCTCTCGATGATGACCTCATTGCGATTGCCTTGCTAGACCCTCACCCAATGGTTCGTAGTTCGTTAGCTCGCGCGGCAGCTACAAATATTTCTATACCTGTTCTCCACCTCTTGGATGATGTAGACGCTTCGGTTGTTGAGGTTGCGTGCTGGGCAGTGGGAGAACAAGGCGAAACGCATGACTTAGCTATTGAAATACTCTCTAGAATCGCATTAGATCATGACGATGCTTTGTGTAGAGAATCAGCAGTCGCTTCTTTAGGTGCTTTAGGGGACTTAAGGGGGTTAAAAAGTATTCTTCAAGCTACTCGTGATATAGCTACGGTCAGAAGAAGAGCTGTTATCGCCTTAGCTCCTTTTGAGGGAGAAGCTGTAACTGATGCTTTAGAAACCGCACTCAGCGATCGAGATTGGCAAGTACGTCAAGCAGCCGAGGACCTTTCGCAGTTCTTTAAGGAATGAATTTATCTTCTCTGCCGTAACGAAGGATCATCCAAAAACATCGCACGGACTGATTCGAATGATTCTATGCATCGACCTGCACCGAGGACGACTGCTTCTAACGCGTTTGGAACAATATTGACGGGTACATCTGTTTCTTCACTCAATCGAGTATCAAACCCTTTTAATAATGATCCCCCTCCTACAAGGTTTATGCCTTGAACGATTATGTCTTGAGCTAGTTCTGCTGGTGCCTGCGATAGGCAGGAAACTGCGCAATCTATCATTGCAGTTACAGACTCATCTATTGCAGATCGGATTTCCTCGGGGGATACAACAAGAACTTCTGGAAGGCCACTGGCGATATGCCTTCCGCGTACCTCGGCTCGGAATTCCTCTTCGTGTGGGGCCGCAGAACCAATCGTTAATTTAATTTGTTCGGCTGTTCGCTCGCCAATTGCTACTCCGTATTCGGCCTTTACGAAGTTTTGGATAGCTGTATCTATATCAAATGAACCGACTCGAACTGCCTCCAAAGCAACGACGCCTCCCATTGAAATAAGTGCGGTTTCTGTTGTCCCACCGCCGACATCAACGATTAAATTTCCGATCGGTTCATTAATTGGTAGCCCGGATCCGATAGCTGCTGCAAGTGGTTGTTCAATCAAGCGAGCATCAGCGGCGCCTGCTCTCCTAGCCGCTTCCGTTACAGCTCTTCTCTCAACTGCTGTAATGGCTGATGGTACGCAGATAACAACTCTTGGCCTATTAAAACGAGAGACGCCGACTCGTTCAAGCAAAAGGCGTATCATCCTTTGCGTGACATCGAAATCTGTAATTGCTCCATGACGTAAGGGTCGAACAGCAACGATGTAAGCGGGGGTTCTGCCTATCATTTGCCAGGCCTCTTCACCCATAGCAAGGACCTCGTTTGTTTTCTCGTTGAGCGCAATTACGGAAGGCTCGTTGAGTACGATACCTCTTCCTCTGGAGTAGACAAGGGTATTTGCTGTTCCTAGGTCTATGGCGAGATCGCGAGCCATTATTCGGTTCGTTTTCGTCTATTATCGGGGGCTATCGCTTCAAGCCCAGCTTGAAATTCTTCAATTGAAGAATTGTAATTCGTTTTCTTTTCACGTTGGAAGATCCAGATGATAAAAGTTCCTAAAAAGAATACTAATGCCGCTGCGCCTAAAAATATTAACGGGTTCATAGGCGAACCTCTCCTTCGTCATGTAGTTCTTCGATCTCTTTTATATGTTGCGGTTCTAAACCCCAACTTTCACCACTTTCCCAGATTTCTCGTTTCCATATGGGGACAGTTGACTTTAATGTATCAATGCAAAATCTTGCTGCCTCGAAAGCATGTCCTCTGTGCGGTGAACTCACGGCAATGACTACTGCTGAATCTCCGATCTCAACTTTTCCAATTCTGTGGATCATAACTATTTTGACTATTTCTGGCCACTGAACTCTTGCGTTTTCAGCTATGGCATGGAGCCTCGGCGCAACTTGCTCTTCGTAAGCTTCATATTCTAGAACTGTGACGTTATCTCTTCCATCAGAATGATTGCGAGCTATTCCATTAAAACTCACTATTGCGCCTGTGGAGGGGTCAGAAGCCCACTGGTTAGCTTCATTGACTGGTAACGGCTCTGCGCTAAGCCCGATCCATGTATTTCCGCTTGTGGGAGTTTCCATGATTCTATGCTAGAGGTGCTACCTCGTCTCTGCTCCTCGCATATTTGATTCTTGTAAATATGAGGGTGCGGATTATTATTTAAATTTTTGTTCTAGAGTTTCAGCATGGGCGGAGATAAGGAAAACGATTATTTTATTTCGTCTCCCCCTGCTTTGGAGGATCGCCTTTGGCGTCATCCAGCGGAGATTGGTCAATTAAAGCGAATAAACCGTTCAATGACTTATTTTCGTTACCTTGGGAAAGCTTCAATTGGTGTAGGGGCCTATCTCTTGTGGGGGAGAGATTTCCTTAAGCTTATTTTTTAATCCTCATCTTTTAAATGCTGTATAAGTCGAGAGATTATGAACGTAATTATCCCACCGATGATAATTGCTCCTGCTAGAGAGGCTCGTTGTCGTTGTTTGGCGTTCATGTTTGACCATGGTTTTGCTGGTGTCCCGTCTATGTAGGCTTCGGCGTTAGTAAAATCAGGTTGCCAACCGGCATCTTTGAGTCGTTGATTTGAGATGATCCATGGGTGCACGGTATATGGAGTAAGCCCTGGCGGTGTTGGTGCTATTTTATATCTCCATGAGAACCGGCCAAGTTTGTCAGCCATTTCTTCTTTGAGCCTTAATCGGGGAATTCTGCCACTAAGTTCTCTACAAACTTCAGCCTCTATGTATCCATCAGGGGCGACGTTGTAGATACCGGATAGATTCCCTCTGCTTGCGAGACACACGGCGGATGCTAAATCGTCAAGATGGAGAAACTGAACAGGAGGGTCATTATCTCCTGCATCGATTATCGCCGATGCTTTTAGGGATCGAGCAACCCAACTTATTTGTCCTTTTGCTAATGCTGTTGTTGGGCGAAGAATTATGACTTCAGAATGAGGGTGCTTTGTTTTCCATTCAGTTGCGATGCTTTCGATTTCTGTTTTAACTGATGCGAATGAGAAGTCAGGGTTTGGGTTGATAGGGGTATTTTCGGTTATGGGTATTTCGTTAGCTGGCCACGCTCCATAAACCATTGATGAAGATAAAACGACTACTTTTTTGATGCCGACTGCTGAAGCGGCTTCGAATACTCTTCGGGTTGCATCAATTTCAGCACCACCTGCATCCATTCCGTCGCTGCTGGGACCGAATGATGTTGCGAGGTGGATTAAAGTCGTGGCTCCTTCAAATACAGGTTTGAGGTCATCTATTTGAAGATCTAATTGGTGATGGTATACACGCCTGTGATTGGGCATTTCAGGGCGCGTATCTATGGCGAGTACTGTTGCGACGCCATCTGTTTCGGCGAGTGTCTTACAAACGCGAGTTCCAATAGAACCTGCTGCTCCTGTGACTATAAGCGTTTCCATAGCTCCCTCGATTTTTGGCTTCAGTGTCTCGCTTTAGACCTTATGTAAATGAACTTTATCTAAAAAAGTGTTTTGACACGATTTTTGTCAGTTTTTTATTTACTAATTCGTGTAATGACAGGCTTGATCATATTTGTGCTTTTCGTTTACTCTTTAATAATTTTATGTTTATGAGAGACGTGCATTCTTTAGTTATGCGTTCTTCTTTGCACAAAGTATTTAATCTTTAGGTCCACATATTCTTTATTATGGATGGTTTTATTCCTGTGGTTGAATAGTTATTCCTCAACAGTTCACTGATTCAGGTTTCGGTCAGGATGTTGATTTGGATGAAGCTATTTGGGTGTGGGAGGGAGCAGGAGTGGGAATTTTTTTGGTAGTTAAGATCAGAATGCTTAGTTAGTTAATCTTGCTAATTGTAAGTCAAAATCTATTTTGGTAAATATTTTGAACTTCATTCTCCTCGGGAAATTGGGGCAGTCTATCCCTGTAGCCTAATTTCTTGGTAGGAACTTTATAAACTGTTAATAATGATTTTGTTGCTTAAGGTGAAAAATGGATAATGATAACCCTTTTGACGGTATTCCGTTCTTTGGCGATTTTGGTAAATTGTTTGGAGCTGGAGGCGAAGATCATTGGTCTACTGCGAAGCAAATCGCTGTTCAAATGGCTACGGGTGAGGGTGGTGATCCTAATGTAGACCCTTCTCACAGGATCGCTCTTGAGGAGTTGTCGAGAATTGCTCAGTTACATGTTTCAGAAGCGACTGGATTAGATTCTCGGAATGCGATTGTGGTTCCAGTTACTAGAACAGAGTGGGCGCATGAAACTATTGAGGCATATCAACCGCTCTTTGAAAAATTAAATGCTTCCTTAAGTAAAGGTTCGGGTAACGAAATTGAAAGTAGCGATCCGATGGGAGCAATGTTTGGGCAAATGATGCAGTTTTTGGGCCCGATGATGCTTGCAATGACAGCTGGTTCAATGGTTGGTCATTTAGCTCAACGTGCTTTAGGCCAATATGACCTTCCTATCCCAAGAGAAAGGGATTCGGAAATTAAGGTGATTACCAGAAATGTTGAAAATTTTGGAGCAGAGTGGAGTCTTCCGTCTCAAGAATTGCTCCTTTGGGTGTGTTTGAATGAACTCACGTATTACACAATTTTTCAGTTAGATCATATTCGAAATCGGTTTGGTACTTTACTTATGGAGTACGTCAGCGCTTTTGAAAGTAACCCTTCGGGGCTTGAGGAGAAACTTCAGCAGATTGACATGACTTCTCCGTCGGCTATTGAAGATTTGCAAAAGTCCTTGGGTAGCCCTGAGGTTATTTTAGGGGCTATGCAAAGTGAGGAACAAAAGTATATTTTGCCTGAGCTTGAAGCCACAACTGCTGTGTTGGTTGGGTATGTTGATTTTGTAATGGATTCAATTGGTCAGGGACTCATTGGATCATACGATCAGATTACTGAAGCTATGAGACGTCAGCGTGTGGAAGCTGACCCGTCTGACAGGTTTATTGAACGGTTGTTGGGTCTTGAATTGACTCAAACTCAGGTTGATAGAGGAACAGCTTTCATTAATGGGGTAATTGAACGGTCAGGTACGAGTGAGTTAAGTCGTTTGTGGGAGGATTCTAAGAATTTTCCTACACCAAATGAGGTGGATGCACCTGGTTTATGGTTGGCGCGTTTAGACCTTCCTGAATAGAGCTTTAAAATAATTTTAGGTTGTCGTCTTCTGGGTCTTGAGGAAATGGGTTGAAGGGCTCTAATTTTTGTTTAGTTGGAGGTGCTTTTTGCTCAGGAAGTTGATCATCAAGTTGTTGTTGTTCTTCAAGTGGTTTTTGAAATAGGTTTTTTAGTAGGTCTAAGGTTCCACTTGGTGTTTGTGGTGCTCCTGAGTTAGTTCCTAGTAAGTACGAGAGTGCTGCTGTTCCACCGGCAATAACTAGAAGGAAGAAACCGAGTCGAGCAGGAAGTGTGAAAACGACTGGGATGAGTGCTCCGAAGACCCATATGAGTTGAAAGCGTGTTTCGAATCGTGCGAATGTCCGCCCGTAGTTAGCATCTGGGGCATCGCGTTGGACAATTGAGTCAAATGCAAGTTTCCCAGAGCTGACTGAAAAACCAACTGCGAGTCCTACTACAAGAGCGCCGCTTATTCCTCCAGCCCACAATCCCAGTAGAGAGATACTGGTTATTGTTAGAAGAGCTCCTAATAACATTCGTTCTTCACTGATTCTTGATCGGACTTTGGGGGCAATAATGGATCCGGTTAGTCCCCCTATAACGCTGCAGGCCACAACTGCTCCAAGTGCTATGGCCGAGGAGCCTCCGGCTCCTATGTCTGTCCCTAAGAGTTCTTCATGAAGTTTTGCGCCAGTTGAAGTTCCAATACCCGACAGGTCAATATCGTCGGTTCCTCCCCTGTAGGCGAACGCTACAAGAAAGGTAAAAAATCCTATGATTCCTCTTAAAACACTCATGCTATTTGCTGCTCTAATGATTCCAGCGGAACGGAGTTCTTCCTTTTCGCCTTCTTTTTCAGCTGCAGTTACAACGGTCGTCTTTGGGAGTCTGAGGGAAGCTATTCCGGCGAGAGCAAAAGTAATTGCTGCAAGAATAACTGACCAACCTGGTCCCCCAATGAGCTGCGCGAGAGCGGCAGGGGCTGCTCCGGAGAAGCCGGAAATTCCTGATAAGAATGCGAGTCGTGCATTTTTCTCTACAAGTTGTTCATGTGTTTCAACTGTTGTTGGTACGACTGCTGCTTTCGCTATTGCGTAACTCTTCTGCAAAACAAGCATTGTAAATGCAAGTGGGAAAAGAAAAAGAGAATCAAGATTTGAGACCATGAGTGCAGCTGTGATCACTCGCAAGATATTGATTGCGAGGATCATGAGTCTGCGTCCACCTGCATATCGGTCGATGAACGGGCCTATCAACGGGCTGACTACTGCGAACGGGGCGATTGTTAACGCTAGGTATAGGCCTACTCTCCAGCGTGCGGCGCTTGGATCTATGGAGAAAAATAGCGATCCTGCGAGAGCCACTGTGATCATTGCATCTCCGGCGGCTGAAAGAGCATGAACCCTACTTAGTCTGACGAACGGGGATAATATAAATTTGCCTTTTTCAGTTTTCGCAGCTGTTTTCTTTACTTCGCCTTTAAAGAAATCATGTTCTGTTTCAACGTTGTCATCCACGTAACGAGTCTAGGAGTTTTAGGAACAAATTCATAAAAAATATAGATGTCTACGCATCTGCGTATTTGTAACCCAACCCTCTTATGGTCAGTATGCGTTTGGGGTTGCTGGGATCTGGTTCAATTTTTGAGCGTATTCGTCTGATATGGACGTCAAGTGTTTTCATATCGCCGTAGTAGTCGATGCCCCAGATGTGGTCTATGAGGATGCCTCGTGTCAGGACTTGTCCTGCGTTTCGCATGAGGAGAAGGAGTAGCTCGAATTCTTTTAGTGGAAGCGTTACCTGTGTATCTCCTTTGAAGACTTCATGCCTGTTGGGGTCGATTGTAATATCGCCGATTGTGGTTTTCTCTAATTGGTAGATAGCTGATGGTTCATCAACCCAATTTGCTCTTCGGAGTTGTGCTCTCATTCGTGCGATTAGTTCATGAAGTCGATATGGCTTGGATATGTAGTCATCGGCTCCTACTTCTAAACCCAAGACTGTATCTATCTCTTCACTTTTGGCAGTCACCATGATGATGGGTGTTTTAGCTATTTTTCTGATGTCTCGGCATATGTCAACTCCTGATCGGTTCGGGAGCATGAGGTCTAAGAGGACGATGTCTGGGTTGAAGGTTTTGAATGTGTTTAAGGCCTTTGCGCCGTCACTTTGGACTTCTACGATGAAGCCTTCACGTGTAAGACCGACTTTGAGCGCTGTTATGAATGATTCTTCGTCTTCGATGACCAGAACTTTGTTCATTTCGTTTGGCATAGCGAGTTATACTTTTTCTTCAGTTGGGTTTGTTTTGAGGTTTTCTTGCTTTTGCTGTGGGAGTGAAATGGTAAATGATGTTCCGTGGCCCTCTTTAGAGTTCAGTGAAATTTTTCCTTCGTGGTTTAACACGACATGCCTAACGATTGCGAGGCCTAGGCCTGTTCCTCCACTGTTTCTGCTTCTGCTGGGGTCTACTCGGTAAAATCTTTCAAATACTCGGTTATGGCTGGCTTCTGGTATTCCAATCCCATTGTCTGAGATTATGATTTCTATGTTGTTTTCTTTGGCTTCTATTGTTATGTCAATTTTCCCTGTGCGTTCTTCGGTGTATTTGATTGCGTTATCTAGAAGGTTATAAATAGCTGAAGTGATTTGGATGTGGTCTCCCATTAGGTATAGATCTTCGTCTTCTGTCAGATTGATATCTATCCCTTTTTGTTTCGCTATTGATGATGCTCGAGCAATAGCTGTATGAACTGGATAGGTTATTGGGGTAATTTCAAAGAATTGTTTTGAACCATGCTCTATTTGGCTTAATTGAGATAGGTCATCAATTGTGCCAGCGAGCCGGTGAGCTTCCTGAGCTATTCTTTCAGATAACTCAAGGATTAGGTTCTTGTCTTCTTCTGCTTGGAGAGTCTCGGACAAGATAACCATCGCTCCGATTGGGGTCTTCAACTCGTGGCTGATGTTTGCTACAAAGTCTCTGCGCGTGGCGTCTAAGCGTTCTTGTTCTGAAATATCTTGTATGGCTATGACTACTCCATATCGGTGAGTTTCTATTTCAACTGGCTGTGATATGAATTTGAGTTTCTGATCTGTTTCTTTGTTAAGGCTTAATTCTCTTTTGAGTTGTACTCCTGTGAGGGACACCTCAATTAATTCAGTGATCGTGGCTTCAATCTGATGTTTGTGGCTTCCAAATATTTTTTTGGCGGCAGGATTTTTATGGACGATGTTTCCTGTGCTGTCCGCAAAAATGATTCCTATGGGTAGGGCATCAATTGATGCTCCGTACCATCCGATATCAACTAATACAGGCCTGTTTTGTCCACTGGGGTTTAGTTCTTTTTGAAGCGATGAAATTGCTTGACCTAGGTCAGAGGAAGTTTCTACCTCTTCTCCCAGAGCTATTTTTCGGATTCCGTCTATTTGTTCTTTGATTCTTTTTCTTTTGAGTTGGGACAGCAATAGGACAAGGCACCCTGAACAGATAGCACCAATAAAGAATAAGATCATTGCTCTTTCATCCGTTCTCCTATCTGTTATTTCTATTCTATTTGTTTTTTTGGCGATCAGTAAGACGTGCGGCACCCGTTCGTTCAGCAGTCCATCCATCAACTATGTATCGGACACGTTCGCCGATATTGACAGCATGGTCACCTATCCGTTCGTAGTAGCGGCAAATTAGGAGAACTAAAAGTGAATTTTGGTTAACAAAAGGTTAATGATAAAGCTTTTGTGTTAGTCGTCTATATCTGTTTGCCCGTCGTCTAGATATCCAAGATTTTGTAATGGTTCAGCTACGCCAGTAACCACACCAGCGATGTTAGAAACGATTCTCTTCCAGTACCGATAGAGCACTGCTCGAGGAACTGCGTACACGCCTGGTTGGTCCGAATGCATAAAGTCTCTTATTTTGCCTTCGATTGATCTTCTTAATTCTGTGGCCCGATCGTAGAAGTCTTGCGCTTGTTCACTGGTATTTTCCGCCATTAAGTCAGCTGCTTCCGCAAACATAGCTGATATTGCACGGCGAACCTCGATAAGTTCAGCAACATCATCTTCGCCAACGAATGAAACGCCTTCTTCTGCCAAATCCAGAATATTTTTTGCTTGGTCACCGATACGTTCAATTTTTTTGATCAATAGTGTGTAACTGAGCACAACTCCTATGTCTGTGCCTCCATGAACGGCGATGTGAGTTACCAGATCGCCACGGAGATCTTGTTCTGTTTTATTTATGTGATCGTCAGTAACTCGGATGTCTTCAGCTACTGAATCATAATCCGCTCCGCTTAGAACAGCTGCTGAGGCAAGGTCAAATGAGTGTCTTGCGTCTGCGAGCATTTTAATTGTTCGGTGGGATATGAGTTCCAGCCCACTGTCATTTTTTTTAAAGAATGATAAAACCATCATTTTCCTTTCATCGAAGGATCGCAACACCTAACAATGGAACCACGATAAATACTACGATTACGTATACCACGGCAGCAACTCTTCTGTTAATAGCAATCTTAGCGAGGTTTTCAGCGAGGCGTATGGGGATATCGCGAACATACGGCATTGGATACAAGAGTCCGATGCCACCAACATTAAATAATGTGTGAACTATAGCTACGGTAAGTGCTTCCGGTCGACTTGTCGCTAATGCTGCGAGCAAAGCTGTGATCGTGGTTCCAACATTTGCCCCTAACGTCACTGGATATATATTGCGAAGAGAGACAACTCCTGCTGCAGCGAGCGGGATCATGATTGATGTTGTGATGCTTGATGACTGAACTGAAATCGTGATAATAAGTCCGAGTAGCATCGCTACCGTTCCTGCTCCCTTTCCAAGGACTTTGTTGAGAGATGCTTCAATCCGGTCAGCGACGAGTTTCCGCATATTTTTCGTGATAAATGCGAGAGAGATCAAGATGATAACGAGTCCTATTGCCACCAACAGAGTTCCAAGCAAATTGCCGGATGCTCCGATTGAGTCTCCTAGATCCTTTAGCCAACTAACAGGTTCCTTCACCCATTTTTTGATGGGGCTTTTCCATTCACTTCCAGCTGACCCAACGAGTCTTTCGCTTATTTTCTCCGCTGAATTTGATAAAACGTTGGTCGCTAATTCGATTGGTAAGATAATGGACACTGCCATCAAATTGAAAAAATCATGAACTGTGGCTGCTGAGAATGCACGTTTGAATTCTTCTGATTGGCGCATATGGGCAAGTGCCACGAGGGTGTTCGTAACTGTTGTTCCTATATTTGCTCCCATGATCATTGGAACTGCATCGCCTACTCCTAATGCGCCTGTGCCAACGAGGCCGACAATAACTGATGTAGACGCTGACGATGACTGGACTAGAACCGTTCCTAGAATTCCGATAAACAATCCTGCTACTGGATTGCTAACACTTGAGAAGAGACTTTCTTGTGTGTCGGCACCCATGACTTTGATGCCTGATTCAAGGGATGAAACTCCGACGAGGAAGGTGTAAATGAGACCAAATACAATTGAAGCTCTCAGCGGAGTTGGCATTTGGTATTTCAACCGTTCAGACACATTTTCCCTTGCTGTATTAACAACGATTTAACACTGACCTAAATAAAAGAATACTAGGTAGCTACAAGGTTAATTTTAAGTTAATTCAACTGATAGTTCTTTGAGATGACCAATGCGCTGTTAGGAACGGCTTATACCAAACTTTATGGAGGAACTTTAGGAGACTGCTTCTTCCTCTTCTTCGTAACCTAGGTCCCATTCGATAACGATATTTTCTCGTTCTGCGTCTCGGTTTACTCGCTCTCGATTTCGCCTAAATTGCGGATCATGCGGAGGTAGTAAAACTAAGCGAGCATCAACGCGTGTTCTAAGGCCATCAATGAGATCCTTGTCACCAAAATCAGATCGCATTTCCCAGTGTGGGGCAACGGGTCCCATGTAAACCATTTTGATATGCCCTCGTGGCGGTTCGTTCTCTATATCGGTCATCTTTTGTCCTTATTTCGTTGAATTGAGTGTATCTACAAAATTCTTTTATTTACGGGAACTTTTTTGGCTTTTGACTCGTCTTGTAAGTATTGGAGGTAATTATGGAAATTAATTGGATGGTTAAAGGTAACTGCGCTCACAGGGATCCTCAGATCTTTTTCCCCAGCGATGGAATAGGTGTTGCAAAGGCTAAAAATATTTGTTCTTCATGCCCGGTGCAAGAGGCTTGTTTAGAACACGCATTAACTCATCGGATAGATCATGGAGTTTGGGGTGGATGTTCCGAACGACAGCGCAGGAAGATTCGCAAACAACGAAAATTGGATGCAGTCCTTACTTCAGTAGCAGTAACAAATTGACAGTCTTCTTATTTAACTGATCGCCTTAGAGTCAGGCACAATTTGGATTACTGCCTCTCGCTCAGTGGCTTGTCTCTCAAGAGCACGTTGTCTTCGAATCCGTCGGCGTTCACGTTCGCTCATACCGCCCCAGATGCCAAACTTTTCGCTATTCTGCAGGGCGTATTCCAAACAATCGCCACGGACAACGCATCCCCTGCAGACTTCCTTGGCTTCTCGTGTGGAAGCTCCTCGTTCAGGGAAGAATAAATCTGGGTCGACACCAAGGCAGTTGGCGAAATCTTGCCATCCCTCAGCAATCGCAACTTCCTCGATCACGTATCAACCCTCCAGTTAAACTCAGCTACGCTGTTGCACCGATTTGGCGCGTCTAAAAACCCAAATATTAGGCTTGTAATTACATTAGTGTTATTTAAGCAGGTCAGGCAACTAAAAAGCAAGTCCATTGAGGAAAAAGATTTAATATTTCAGGATTTAATTTTAATTGTCTCTGTTTCAATTTTTATCGTGAAGTTATAATTTTTCTTCTATGTTCAACAAAATCAACAAGTAAGTAATCACCGAGATTATCTCTATTGGTGAAGAATGCTCGCCCACCATTCATTTCAGTGATTTTTTCAATGAACCTACTAAGTGCGGGTTCTGGGTCGAGCATAAACGTGTTGATACGAATCCCATCCTTTGTGCATGCCATTACCTCTGCAAGGGTTCGATCAATCGTGAATTGTGATGGTGGATAGTCGAAATAAGGATTTCCATTTCTATCAATATGGGCAGTTGGTTCTCCGTCAGTGACCATAATGATCTGTTTTGTACCGGTTTGTTTCGCCAGCATCTGGCGGGCAAGCATGAGAGCATGTTGCATATTTGTTCCTTGCATATAACCGGTTGATACTTCAGGTAATTCATGAATACTGATTTCTCGAGCAAGCAAATGGAATCCGACGATACCTAAATAGTCTCTTGGATATTGCATAGTGATAAGGGATTGAAGCGCCATCGCTACTTTTTTCGCTGGAAGCAATCTTCCCGTCCACGCCATAGAGTTCGAAAGGTCAAGCATTAAAACAGTGCTTGAACGGACAAGGCTCTCAGTCCGCTCTATTTCAAAATCATCAGGTGAGAGTTCTATAGGGGTTCCCCCTCCAGTTCTTTTAATTGCGTTGCGAACCGTTCGTTGAATATCTAAATTAAATGGGTCACCGAATTCGTAAGGCTTTGTTGAAAAGTCTCTCTCATGCCCTACCCCTTCATATTGGAGATCATGGGATCCTAAATGATCTTTGCTTAATTTTTTGAACAGATCAGCTAAAGCCTGTTGGCCTATCTTTCTCATCGCACGAGGGGTTAATTCAAGTCTTCCGTCTTTACTTTCGACATATCCAGCTTTTTCTAATTCTTGTGCAATTTCAGATAGTTGATCCAGGCTGTTGGCAATATCATCACCCAATAGTTCTCTGGCGCGTTCAATATCTACTTCAGCTAACTGAGATGGGTTGTTCACAGATGAAAGCATTCGCTCCAACGATTCTATATCAGCAAGCTCTTCGAATATATTTTGTGCATTGTCTAGAGACATTTGCTCATCACCGGAGAATTCGTATGACTGCTCCCAGCCAAGGTTCGGAAAGGCTTCCTGCAAATTCTGGCTTAATTGATCCATTTGCCATTGAAGGTCCATATCTTCGAGCAACTGGTCAGATAGTTCCTGAAGTTGTTGTTGCTGTTCTGGGGTCATGGAGTTCATCATTGCTTGAGCAGCTGCCATTCGTTGAGCCATAACTTCAAGGAGTTCATCAAGGCTCGTGGGATTCTCTGGAAAGAATTCTCCGAATTCTTCCATAAATGAATCAAAGTCGGGTTCTTCACCTTGAGCACGCTGCTCAAGCATTTCATTTAATGAAGCCATCATGTCTTTCATTCGGCTCATATCCTCGGAACCGATATTTTGCATTTCTTCAGACATTTGGTCTAAGTACCGTTGCATGAGTTGCTCTTTGAGCTTGTCCATAAGGTCATCAAATTGTTGGCGTGCTTCTGAAGATGTGAATTCGTAGTTTTGAAGTTCCCGAACTTTCCCAGCGAGATCCTGTGGCATCATATCTAATTGTAAATTTCGTTGAGTGACGGTTTCTTTAGTTATTTCGGTTCGTCTCTCGTCTCCTGATTCGCTCGCTTCTCCGAGTAGGTCATCTAATGATTTCCTTTCTGCGTCAACAACGTCGTTTAAGCCATCAGAGACTTCATCATAAACTCCACCTAGGTCAAAGTTTTCAAGACGTTCTTGTCGTTGCTCGCGAAGTTCGTTGAGCATGTCCCGCAAGCCTTGAACCCTATCTCCATCCATATCGAAACCTGATTGCATCAACCTTCTGAGAGCAGAGTTAATATCTCCGTCGAACATCAGGTCGTCAGCAATCTCAGACATGATGTCATCAGCAGAAAGATCGAAACCCGTTTGCGTACCATCCCATGCAGAATACGCGTAATAATTATTATTCTTTTTGCGTCTTCGCCATTTACCCATGACCATGTTCTGACAGTACCAGCCCTATCGGCTTGTGCACATATTGAACATAGGTTGGTTTCGTCAAGTCAAGTTGTGATGAAGTTTGAGATGTGAACTATGGTCTAAATCATGATTGTTGAATATGAGAAAAAAGGGCGCGTAGCCATCATCACTTTAAATAGACCTGAGGCACGCAATGCAGTTTCAGGGGAACTTGCACAAGCTCTCGAAGGAGCTATAGACAAACTCGAAGCTGATGATGATGCGTGGGTTGGGATTCTTGCAGGCAATGGACCTGTTTTTTGCGCCGGTGCAGATCTTAAAGCTGTCGCTTCTGGGAAAGCCAATCTAGGCACAAGCCGAGGTGGTTTCGGTGGGTTTGTAACGCTGGAAAGAACGAAACCAGTAATTGCAGCTGTTGAAGGCCCAGCTGTTGCCGGTGGTTGCGAATTAGTTCTTGCATGCGACCTTGTCGTTGCATCTTCCAATGCTGCGTTTGGCCTCCCAGAAGTTAAACGGAGCCTTGTTGCCATGGCAGGTGGCACGACAAGGCTACCTAAACGTGTCCCCCAAAATATTGCTATGGAAATGGCATTGACTGGGGACACAATCACAGCTGAACGAGCCCACCAGCATGGATTGGTAAATATTCTTTGTGAATCAGGTGAAGCGATCAACGAGGCATTGAATTTAGCTGAACGCATCAATGCCAATGCTCCTCTTGCTGTTCGCGCTACCCGACAAGCTGTCTCACAAGGAGCAATGGTTAGCGATGATGAAGGTATCCGAATCGCTGTTGAACTATTTAAACCTGTCGCCTCTAGCGAAGATGCCAAAGAAGGGCCTCTCGCTTTCGTTGAAAAACGTTTACCGGAATGGAAAGCACACTGAGTGATCTATCTGGGGTACCCGAGACAACATTCTCGGATGCTTTAAAGCAAACTATTATCGATAATCTGGCTGCACATAATAGAATTGATACGTCAAATAGCGCTCTTCGGATGGCTTCTGTAGGAATCATTGTGGTTGAAAATAGTGAGGGTGAGGCTGGATTTATACTTACAAGGCGCGGGAAAGGGCTACGAAACCATAGTTACCAGTACGCCTTGCCGGGGGGACGAATTGATCCGGGAGAAACACGGGAACAAACCGTCCTTCGGGAAATTAATGAGGAGATCGGCATAACCGTTTCCGAGGACCAGATCTTGGGTTGCCTAGATGAGTACGAGACACGCTCAGGTTTCTCAATAACTCCGGTTGTCTTATGGGTCAATGACCTTTCTTCTTTGAGACCCGAACCTGGTGAAGTTGAAGAAATTTTTGTTATTAACTTAGAAGAACTATTTAGAACGGATAGTCCTAAATGGGTAACAATTGAAGAAAGTAGTAAAAAAGTCCTTCAATTACCTATTCGAAACCGACTCATTCATGCTCCAACAGCAGCTTTATTGCTTCAATTTAAAGAAGTCGCGTTATTAGGAGAACTTATGAGAACCGACCATATTGAAGAGCCTGTATGGGCGTGGAAATAGCACTTTTACCTGTTCTTTAAGGCAATTTTCAGTCGAAATTGCTGAAATAATGGTAAATGAGATCAATTACGGCTACCGTAGCGAGTGTGCCAAACGGCACATTACACAAACTTTCATGTGGCAAAAACGTATTGTCATAGATGATGAGAGGGAATTTTCATGAAAAGAATTAAATTACTAGTTTCAGCTTTTGCTGTAGCGCTAGTTGCAATGTTTGCATTAGCACCTGCTGCTCAAGCTCAAGACGTGCCTTTGGCACAAGCTGATCCTGCTTTTGTTGAAGCTGCTGGAGAGTATGAATTTACTATTACCGGTTCAGGATGGATAGCAGGTGGAGTAGCACTTGTACCTTGCACAGTTAACACATACGAAGCGCTCGCCGCTGGTGGAGCCGGAGCATGTGATACAGCTTCTCTAACCATTGGTAATGCTGGCGCAGATGGCACATTCTCAGTAACTGCTACATACACGATCCCTGAAGGGGGAATGTGTATTGGTATTGGCGGCGGTGCCGGCTTTACCGAACAAGGTGGCGGATACTGTGTTGGTGTTGGAGCTCCTATTCTTCCTAACTCAGGTTCAGAATCAGCAATGGTAGCTATCATCGGTGCAGCAGTACTTGCCGGTGGAGCAATGATTGTTCTCAGCACACGCCGTCGTTCATTCGTCAGCTAAAGCTGAAACCGTTCAACTGAACGTATCAAAGGGCCGGGCCTTCGGGTCCGGCCCTTTACGTTTTCTACTCCCAATTTTTGAGAATCGAAGCTGTCGTCGTAAGTGTCGATAATAGCGATAGCGTACCGTCAAGCACCTTTTCACCATATTCAAGAGGGACTCCTGCGATTGCATCAGTTGGGATGACAACTTGGTATCCCAAATCAACTGCCGAAAGAACAAGACCTAAGATCCCGATATTGATTGAAACTCCAATCGGGATAAGGGAAGTAGCACCCAAGTTACGTATGGTCTGATCTAGGGATGTGGATGTAAATGGGGTCAATCCGTGGAGACGTGGGATAACGATATCTTCTGGTTTAGGGCCGAAATCAGTGATCAGTTCAGCTCCTGATGTACCCTCAATGATTCCGGAACCATGCTCATGCATATCCTTTGCGGACGAAAGCATCTTACAGTTTGCAACTGAACCACGGTAGTCAGGCCTATTAATTGCAGTTGCATGGATAACAGGGATGCCGCTCTGCCGAGCAGCATCGCAAAGTTTAGGCCCATTTGATAGAACTCCTGATGTGATTGCTGCTTGATGTAAATCCTTAAAAGAAGAAGACTCACCGACGATTCCTTCTTGCACCTCCATCGTTACAATGACTGTTGATTTTGGGTCAACAAGGTCTTCTAATTCCATCTCAAAACTCCTTGTACTCTCAGATCTCTTTTTGAGTTTCGCACATAACGACAGATATGGCTAGAACGCGCAAAGAAAGAGAAATGGCACAAGCATCCACCACTTATGGGAAATTTAAGGCCACAGTAGGCTCGTTCGTCTCCTGGAAAACTGCCACCGCTTTAGGGGGTGGGCTGTTAAAAGCCCACCCCCAACCGATAGAGCTTAGATAGTCATCTCACCGTTTTTGCTTATTGAGATACGGTCTTCGATTCTATGCATGTTTAGGAAATGATCAATTAATCCTTCTTTTTTTGAAACAAGCAGACGGCGTTGTCCATTTCTATTTTCGACAAGGACATAAGCTTTCGCGTTACCAGCATTGAACGAAACTGTTGATGAAATAATTTCTACTTCTCCGGTGACATTAGGTTGGATTTCAACTGTTTCAGTCTTCGATCGGGTTGTGTCGGTTATATCGCTGATGTGGATTTCTGATGGAGGTTCCTGAGAAGATAACGAAATCAGTCCCTGCTTAGTTAGCATTCCTGAGATTGATGTAATGATTCCAGTTGTATCTGTTATTCGCACTTGTTTGGTTAATTGGGATAGTCCTTGGAGAGTGAAGTTGTTGAAAGGACCTCCTGCAAAAGTCATGCCTCCGGTAAGTGAAACGGGCTTATTACTCAACCCATATGCCTCTTGTTGAAGTCGAATAGCGATTGGGAAACAACTATATAGTTCGTGGAATTGGCTTTCGGATGGCCTTCTTTTGGTTAGTCGGAAAAATTCACTATCTATTTCTTCTAGCCCTATGCACTGATGAAGATGTTTTCTTTCCAATACCGGAATTACTGCATTAGATTCAATCAATACGTCAGGGTAGACACAAGTATCAGAGGTACCTGTAAATGATTGTGCAACATCTGCTGTTGTAATAATTATCGCTGCTGCTTGATTCACATTCCATTGTGTGACGTGATGGAGTTTATATGGTGTTGCTATGGAACGACCCCAACCATTGTTCTCAAGGAAAATTTGCGCTTTGGGAACCCACGCAGCTGGATTTGTCTCAGCTATTTTAGCCATCTGTTCCCATTCGTTATTAATTAAATGTTGGTGTTGTTCTGGATTTAATTTGTGCGCATTTGCATAAGAATTCTCTAGAAGTGCGTATTGATCAGATGCTCTTACCAAACCCATATCTATTTCGTATCGCGAAATAGGAAGTTCCGGAGCTGTGATGGTCACGGAGGAATCTTCAGATTTTGGGTCTAAAAAGTCTGGGAAAGAATTGAGTTGACCCGAAGCATTTCTTTCAAAATTTTTCGTTTCGCCACCGACAACAACGGTGCATCTGGATTTGGATTCGCTCACGTCTTGTATCGCTCGTTTGATGAGAGAACTTTGTAGTATCCCTAAATCATACGTAATGTTTCTTGTACGTAAACCGAGATTTTGTGCTACAAGTTCGCCAGGATTCTCGATATTCCATGTTCCTTTAGGAATTATGATTTGGTCAATGGCTGAAAGTATGGTGTCGCTTCCAGAGTCCTCAGCAGCGCTTTGAATAACTTCGCACATCATTTCAACTACATTAAGCGGCCGATCAGCAGGTCTCTTTGTCAGGTGAGCTGCTCCTGCTATTACTATTGTTGGTTTGTTGGTTTCCATTATTTAGTTATTCAGTTGATTGTGTGAAATGAGAGAAGTCTTTAGTTATACGTTTCCAGATATTTTAGTTCAGTTCTCTCTTATAACTGATTTTGTGTAAGGCTCAGTATATGGAAGAGCTAAGGTGGATAGATAGAACAGAGTTGAATAGACCCTTTCTTGTAATAGCTCTCAAAGGTCTTTTTGATGCTGCAGAAGCCGCCACTGCGGGAGTTGATCTCCTTATAGCCAAATATGATGCGGCTCTTATTGCAGAAATTGACCC
>DDNP01000018.1:29293-59261 GCA_002341185.1 Candidatus Neomicrothrix sp. UBA2517
GAATCGTTTTTTAATTTTCAAGAGGAACGGCCTATGGTCCGTTTGGGTGATAATGGACGTGAAATTGAGTGGCCTTCTAACAAAATTTGGGGCGCTAACTGCGGCTCAGAAAGTCATGATTTGATTTTGCTATCTGGAATAGAACCGCATCTACGTTGGAAAACATTTTCAGAATCCTTAACGGAGATCGCACGACTCATGGATGTTGAAATGGTTATCACGATTGGAGCTATGGCAGGTATGGCTCCTCACACTCGCCCCTTAGGTGTAGTCGGAAGCGCCGCTAACCCTTCAATTGCGGATCGTCTTGGTCTTGGAAAACCCTCATACGAAGGACCAACAGGCCTTGTCGGTGTGTTACACGACCACCTTGATAAAGAAGGAATTCCGATAATATCGTTGCGTGTTTCCGTTCCTCATTATGTTCCTGGCCCTCCGAATCCGGAAGCTACTAGGTCACTTCTTTCACGATTAGAGTTGGTCACGGGGATTGAAACTTATCACGCTGAACTCAATAAAGCCGCCGAAGACTGGAGAAAGCGTATTCATACTGCGGTGATAAATGATTCTGAAATGTCGACTTATGTAGAGGAACTCGAAAAGCGTGTTGACGAAAGTGAAATCATGCCTTCAGGTGATGATCTCGCTGCCGAGTTGGAGGCTTTTCTGCGGGACAAAAGAGCGGAGTAACTCCTCAGAGTTCAGTCAGGATTCTTTTCCCCATTTTCCTCAACGCCACTGCTGCAGCTCCTATTAAAGGTCCTTGATCACCTAAAGCGCCTGGTTCAATTCGCGTCCCTTTTGAGTGCTCAATTTTTGTTAGTTCATTAATCGTTTGTTGCGCCGATTCAAAAAAAATATCACCAAACCCAAACGCTACAGAACCTGAAACCACTGCTAGTTGCAAATCAAGAAGATTTGCAACTGAAGCAACAGCCCTTCCTACAAAAACTCCAGTTTCATGTCGTATCTCTGAAGGAACTTCATGAGGTTCCATTCCATAACGTCTGGATATACCTGATCCGGAAGCAGATCCTTCTAACAATCCGATTACTCCTAACGCGTCCTGCCCTGCATTTGGTTGGACGAAGATGTGACCGATATGTCCGGCATTTCCTTCATTACCTTCAAGCAAATCACCGTTTAGGACTATCCCTCCTCCTATGCCAGTTGATACGACCATAGCTATAAAATTCGCTTGGCCTTTCGCAGCGCCCAACCATCCTTCAGCCAACGCTAGAGCTTTAGCATCATTGTCAATAAATGTTTGTATTCGTAAATCGCACTCTAACTTTAGACGTAACGGAAAATCTCTCCATTGAGGAATATTAAGAGGCGAAACACGATTATAGGTATCTTTCCCGGGGCCCCCGCAACCAATCCCAACTGCGACCGGTTGTGTATCCGACTCAGCAACTGTGTTTTGTGCAAGGTCTACTACTCGCTTATAGAGAGAATCTTCGGGTCCTTCCTGTGTGAGTAAACGGTTACGACTTAATATCTCTCCATCAGAAGTAACTAAGGCTGCATCAATTTTTGTACCGCCTATATCTATGGCGAGTACTGTGTCCATAAACTTTATGCTCTCGCGCGATAGACGCCGGAATCTCCCATAGCTTCTTTATTGAGTAATTTACTGAGGTGGAGGCCTTCTAAAATAAACTCAATGCCGCTCGCAACAATTGACGCCGATTGTAGGTCTTCGTTGGTTAAACCAATGCTTTCAAGAACAGGTGTAAAAGCTGGGATATCTTTAAGCCATTGCAGGTATGTATCAGAGGCAACATCGTCACCGGCATTGATTACGGCCCCGTCAGTAAAAGCTTTGAGAATATCAGCGCAAAGTGTTTGGTCTGCTGTTGTTTTGAAGGCATCGAGTACGGATTGTTTTATAAGATATTGAATAATTTCAATTTCTCTACCGTCATCAAGTGACTCAACTTCAATTTTGCCTGCGGTTGAAGCAATGAGAGCACTTAGATCACTTATTCGGGGGATGACTTCAGTTTCACCGCTCAGCAACGTTCGCCGGACCGCACCAGCAATAAGTGCTTCATAATTTGCAACCGTAACACGAACAGATACACCTGACCGTTGATTAATATGGGAGCTCTCACGTGCTGCGTGAGTTACTGTAGCCACAACCAGTGCCATGAAGTCTGGAACGGTAACCGACAAGCCTGTTTGTGAGAAGACTTCAGCTTCTTGGATAGCAATATCTTTTTCAAGCTCTATTTCAAATGGGTAATGGGTTCGTAGTTGGCTACCAAAACGATCTTTGAGCGGAGTAATTATTCTTCCACGATTTGTGTAATCTTCTGGGTTTGCTGAAGCTACGAGAAGAATATCTAACGGCAAACGAATTTTATAACCACGAACTTGAACATCTCTTTCTTCCAAAACGTTGAGAAGGCCCACTTGTATTCGCTCGGATAAGTCAGGCAGTTCGTTGATAGCGAAAATACCTCTATTGGTTCTTGGAACTAATCCATAATGCAGTGTTAACTCGTCAGAAAGATAACGGCCTTCAGCTACTTTTATGGGATCAACTTCTCCTATAAGGTCAGCTATTGCAGTGTCTGGTGTTGCTAACTTTTCACCAAATCGGTCAGTTCTATGTACCCAATCTATTGGCGTTGCATCTTTTTTTTCGTTAATTAAATCAATAGCGTATTTTGAAACTGGATTGTAGGGGTCATCATTAATCTCCGAACCAGCAATGATCGGCATCCACTCATCTAAAAGCTCTGTTAGGCCCCGAATCATTCGAGTTTTTGCTTGACCCCGTTCTCCCAAAAAAATAATGTCATGACCGGCTAGTAAAGCATTCTCCAGTTGCGGTATTACCGTATTCTCGTATCCGAGAACTCCAGGGAAAAGTTCATCTCCCCCTTGAATTCGTTTAATTGCGTTTTCCCGTATTTCTTCTTTGACTGTTCTAGAAATCCACCCTGATTTACGCAGTCTTCCCAAGGTTTGAGCTTGCTTCATGCTTGAACCGTAGCTGACATTTAAGGCGAGGACCGCATTGAACGTCATCGCATTTCTATTTTTTTAAAAGTTCCGTTAGCTCAGTATGAATGTTTTCTCGAGCGCTTAGTTCAAACATGCTATGAAATGCTTCCGTCTGGTAAATATTTTCTTTCTCCATAATATTTTCAAGGAAGCTTACGCGCCCGGATGTATAGTCATCATCATTTAGATGCCAGTATTCTTTTCGTATATCTTCCGCATACTCCTGGTAAATATCGTGAACAGATCCAAGAACTGCTAGATCTAAATCATGAAAAAATTGCTCAGTTTCTTGAGTTGGTCGCCACTGATTGTAGTCAGCTGTTAGTTCAATTATTTTCTTAACTTCACCAGCATAAATAACGCCATGTTTGTCTAACCAATCGTGAGCTAGCAATGCACTCTTTTCCTCACTATCTCTAGACTGTGGTTCATAAATAGCGTCATGAAACCATATTGCGTACTCAAGCATGTCTTTGCTTTGCCCTGACAACGGCAATCCATCCAATAAATTCAGGCAGGCATATACGTGATCAATCGTGTGATAATGACGGTGGCTTTCCTCATAGGCGTTGACTAACTGATTGCCCATCGCCACCGCATCATTTATAGCAATCTGGTTTCGGTAACAAAGGTCAAACCAGCGGTGAGTTGGGTCAAAATTTTGTCCGTCCATAGAGAAATAGTAGTTCCATCATTTCTGTCGCGGGGAAAGTACAATAGATTTTTGACAAGTAAAAAAGGTCACACGGTTAGTCCATAAATCCTCACTGCCGGTACGGTCAGTATAGAGATAATACATCTAGCACATGCCAGGAGGCGCAGACGTAATGGCGCAGACAACAATACGGAAAGGTCCCGAACCTATTCGTAAGAAGCCAAAAGAACTTCCATTCCCTTTAAACCTTTACCAAAGTGCTATTGGCAGGAAATGGGTGATGGCCGTGAGCGGTGTTGTCTTGCTCGGATTTGTTCTCACACACATGATTGGGAATCTTCATCTGTATGAAGGACCTCTTGAAATCCACGAATATGCAGAAACACTGAGAAATCTCGGAACAGACATTGTCCCAAGAACATGGCTTCTGTGGGGTGTACGTTTATTACTTATCGCTGCTTTCGTCGTTCACATACACTCTGCCTACACCCTCAAAGAAATGGGCCGGAAAGCAAATACTCGGTCTAATTTCACTGACGGAAACAAGAAATATGCCTCTTCACAAGACTTCATCGCAGCAAATTATGCCAGCAGAACAATGCGATGGACGGGGCCAATTATTCTCCTGTATCTCTTCTTCCATCTAGCTGACCTGACATGGGGTTGGTTTAGCAAAGACTGGGTTTTAGGAGACCCTTACAATAACGTTGTTCTTTCACTGGGCAATATCGGCGTTGCTGTAATCTACGTAGTCGCAAACATTGCTCTCGCAATTCACATTTATCATGGGACTTGGAGCCTTTTCCAAAGCCTTGGCATCAACAGTCCAAAGATTAATAAATCTCGACGCTCAATTGCTAAAGGGTTAGCAGGATTAATCCTAATTGGAAACTTAAGTTTTCCTATAGCAGTGACTGTTGGCCTAATTGATCAAGATAACTGCGAGGCACCTTGTGGTATCACAGCATACGAAGCTGAGAAGGAGGCAAAAGAATGATTGGTGAAATAAACTCTAAAATTCCTGAGGGGCCAATTGGAGACAAATGGTCGAGCCACAAGTTCAACATGAAACTCGTAAACCCTGCCAACAAGCGCAAGTTTGAAGTTATTGTTGTCGGGACTGGTTTAGCTGGTGCTTCTGCAGCGGCAACTCTTGGAGAATTGGGTTATAAAGTAAAGGCCTTCACATACCATGACAGCCCCAGAAGAGCGCACAGTATCGCCGCCCAAGGTGGTATTAATGGAGCTAAGAACTACCAGAACGATGGTGACTCTGTCTACAGATTGTTCTATGACACAGTGAAGGGTGGCGACTACCGCAGTAGAGAAGCGAACGTTCATAGATTGGCAGAAGTATCTCTGAACATTATTGATCAATGTGTCGGTCAAGGAGTTCCTTTCGCTCGAGAGTATGGAGGTCTGTTGGATAACAGATCCTTTGGTGGAGCACAGGTAAGTCGGACATTCTATGCCCGCGGTCAAACAGGACAACAGCTACTACTAGGTGCTTACTCATCTCTTATGAGACAAGTTGGCGCTGGTTCTGTTGAAATGCATACAAGAACCGAAATGCTTGACTTAATAGTTCATGATGGGGCTGCCCGAGGAATTGTTGTCAGGGACCTAATCACTGGAGATGTTAAAAGTCACACCGCTCACGCTGTCGTGCTCGCTACTGGTGGTTATGGAAATATTTACTACCTTTCAACCAATGCTATGGCCTGTAACGTCACAGCAGGGTGGAGAGCTCATCGTCGAGGGGCATTGTTTGCCAACCCTTGCTACACACAAATTCACCCCACATGCATACCAGCAAGTGATGAATTCCAATCAAAGTTGACTCTGATGTCTGAGTCTTTGAGAAATGACGGGCGTATATGGGTTCCCCGTAGCCATGATGAAGCCCGAACCGTCTCCGATATCCCCGAAGATCAACGGTATTACTACCTTGAAGAGAAATATCCTGCATTTGGGAACTTGGTTCCTCGAGATGTTGCATCCCGCAATGCGAAGACAGTCGTAGATCAAGGCTTAGGAGTAGGGCCACTCAAAAACGGTGTGTTCTTAGATTTCGCAGATGCCATAAAACGAGACGGCGAGGAAACCATTCGCTCACGATATGGAAACCTATTCCAGATGTATGAGCGAATAACCGGCGAGGACCCGTACAAAACGCCGATGAGAATATATCCCGCTACACATTACACAATGGGTGGACTGTGGGTTGATTACGAGTTGATGAGCAATGTGCCTGGACTTTTCGTAGTCGGAGAAGCAAACTTTTCCGATCATGGAGCAAACCGGTTAGGCGCATCTGCTTTAATGCAAGGCTTAGCAGATGGGTACTTCGTTCTTCCATACACAATAGGGAACTATCTAGCTCCACTCTTGGGAGAAAGCCCCCTCGACGAAAATGACCCTGCATGCTCAACCGTTGTGAACGAAGTTGCTGAGCGGACACAAAAGTGGCTGGCCGTTAATGGAACTCGTTCTGTTGACTGGTTCCACAGGGAATTAGGTAAGTTAGTTTGGAATTTCATTGGAATGGAAAGAGATAAAAATGGCTTAGAAAAAGCTCTTTCAGAAATTCCATCTCTCCGTGAAGAATTTGAGAAAGATGTTCGCGTTCTTGGAACAGCAGATAATCTCAATACTTCGCTTGAAAAAGTTGGCAGAGTCGCTGACTTCTTTGAACTGGCAGAACTGAAAGCCCGAGATGCACTTGAGAGAAACGAATCTTGCGGTGGGCATTTCCGAACTGAAAGTCAAACACCTGAAGGCGAAGCATTAAGAGATGACGAAGACTACGCTCATGTGGCTGCATGGGAGTGGGGTGGTACCTCAAACTCGTCAATAAGGCATAAAGAAGAATTGACGTTTGATAATGTTCCGCTCACGCAACGGTCATACAAGTAGGAGTTCCCCATGGAAAACACAATGACACTAACACTGAAAGTATGGCGGCAAAACGGGCCTGAAGAAACAGGTCGTTTCGAAACATATGAAGTAGACCAAATCAGCCCAGATATGTCTTTCCTTGAGATGTTTGATGTTCTAAATGAAAATTTAATAAGCAGTGGTGAAGAACCAGTTGAAATAGCAAGTGATTGTCGTGAAGGAATTTGTGGCACCTGCGGTTGCATGATCAATGGGAAAGCACACGGTCCAGAGAAAGCAACAGCTACATGTCAACTCCATATGAGAAAATTTAGTGACGGAGATACTATAATTGTTGAGCCATGGCAAGCAGCCTCTTTCCCAGTGATCAAAGATTTAGTTGTTGATCGTTCGCCATTGGATCGGATAATTGAAGTTGGGGGTTACATAACAGTGCCAACAGGGTCAGCCCCTGATGCTAATTTAATCCCAGTGCCAAAGGACGCTGCCGACACCGCTTTCGATGCAGCTGCATGTATTGGCTGTGGCGCTTGCGTAGCTGCTTGCCCAAATTCAGCTGCCCAACTCTTTACCTCAGCGAAAGTTCAACACCTTAATCTTCTCCCTCAAGGACAACCGGAAAGATGGTCAAGAACTGAAGACATGGTTGAAACAATGGAAGAATATTTTGGCTCTTGCACCAACCACGGAGAATGCCATGAAGCATGTCCAAAAGAAATTCCTTTGGACTTCATCGCCTATACAAATAGGGATTATGTAAAATCCAAGCGGAAAAACCGTAAGCTGCTCGGCCAAACTTCTTAATTCCTAGTTCGCTAGAGCCCGGTCCTATATCAAATTTGGCTCAAAAGACTTAGAGTCCTCTTCCATGCGATTTCTGCAGCAGAAGAATCAAAGGTTCCTAAAGCATTCTCTTCGTTAGCAAAGGCATGCCCTGTGCCATCATAAATATGGAAAGTAACGTCATTGCCGTTCTCCTTTAATTGCTTTTCAAGTAACTGAATTGCCTCGGGAGGAAAGAAATCATCATGTGCAGCGAAATGACCCTCAACTTTCGCTGTTAAACCATCCCAATCTACTGAAGAATCTCCGAGAGGAGCCCCATAATACGGTGCCGCAACTCCCACACGTTCACCTTCTTGAGCTGAAATAAGCAATGACAGCATCCCTCCCATACAAAACCCAACTACGCCTACCTGTTCACTTGAGCATGCATCGTGTGCTAATAAGTAATCTATAGCAGCTGACATATCTTGCGCTGCCCTATCGGGAGGCAGAGTCGTCATGAGTTCTCCGGCTTTATCCATTTCTGTATGCTGAGCAAAATCGCCATGATATAAGTCTGGGGCAAGGGCAGTAAAACCCGCATCTGCAAGTTGGTCACAAACTCCTTTGATTTGTGGAACTAACCCCCACCACTCCTGCAAGACAAGAACCCCCGTTCCTTTACCTGACTTAGCTTCAGCAATATAACCAGCTGCTTGCATTCCGTTAACGGGAAAATTAACCATTTGTCTGCTCATATATCTCCAATTCATAACAAGTTCGCTATCTCTACAATTAGTAAAGAGATTCCGTTATCGCAAATAAGTTACGTTTGTTCAAACTTTTTTTTGCAGACAAGCCAAGCTTCGTGGCGTTCCGACGCCCTCCAGGCTTCATCGACATGAAGCACCTCCATGTTGGAAAGGCTTTTACTAATCTGAAATATTTCTGAAGGCTCCAATAAGAACCGTGCATTTGGATGTTCGTGTCGTTCTAAATTTTTCATAGTTGGTTGAGCAAAAAGGAGTAAACCATTCACATTTAGGTATTCATTCGCTGTCTTTAAAATATCTCTGTTCAGGAAAAGGGTTAAGAGAGCAATATCCCATTTTCTTTCTGATGGTAAAAGGTTTTTCTCTATATCCCATTGGATACATTCAATCTCCACGTTCTGAGATTGAGCGCTTCTCGATGCTTGATTAAGGGCAACTGAACTGATATCGATGACTGATGTTGTGTAACCCCTTTTAGCGAACCACAGAGCATTCCTGCCGTTTCCCCCTGCTATGTCTATGCAGGTTCCGTGCCTGGGAAGGTATTGTTCAAATTCTTCGAGGAATTCGGAAGGGGGATTAAGGATTGGATTGTCGCTATAACGCTTATCCCATAAACCTTCGGAATCTTTCATCGACTTGTTACTCTGACTGGAACAGCTTCATAACCACGTAAGGTAAGCCTTCCCCGTTGTATCAGATCTCCGGCCTGTTCAATGCTTTTAAATCGCCTGATCAAACCAGAGAACATTTCTTGCCCTTCAGTGCGAGCAAGATTAGCTCCTAAACAGTAGTGAATACCTGATGCAAAACTCAATGGCTGGCCTTCATTTCGCTGTATCTGAAAATCATCAGGATTTGTGAATCTTGCCGGGTCACGATTAGCTGCTCCGATAAGAGTCACGATCTGACTTCCTTTAGGTAATGTAAGGCTCGGGATCTCAGCATCTTCTAATGCCGTTCGACCATCTAATTGCACGGGGCTGTCCCAGCGCAGCATTTCTTCAACTGCAGACTCAACATATTCCGCATTGTTCCATAACAGATCCATTTGATCCGGATGTGAGAAAAGAGCCCCCAATCCATTTCCGATAAGGTTTTGGGTTGTTTCCATTCCTGCGGCGAACAAAAGAATCACTGTACTTATCACCTCTGCTTCAGAGATACGGTCACCGCTTTCTTCTACCGCAATCAGGGCTGACATGAGGTCATCTCCCGGAATTGATTTTCGTTCCTCTAATAATGCTGCGAAGTACTCTCCCATTTCTGTGAAAGCGGCTGTTGAAGCTTTAAGTTCCTCCAACGTGGGAGCTGCTTCAAGAGAGGCAACACCTGCGGTTACTAGGGGTCTGAAGTATTCCCAGTCAGAGCGTGGCACACCGACTAGCTCTCCTATGACATTAACTGGAAGAAATCCCAATATCTCCATGGCATCTCCCTCCCCAATTTCAGCAAGGTTATCAAGGCAGTCTTCAGTGAGCTCTTGGATGCTTGCTCGCATTGATTCGACGCGTTTTGGCGTGAATGCTCTGCTAACCAAACCTCTTAGACGTGTATGGTCAGGTGGGTTTAGGAAAAGCATTGAGGGGGAAGAGTCCCCTCTATTTGCACTTATTTCTTTTCTATATGCGCGTACTTCTTCAGATTCTTCTCTAGGCAATGCAGTGCCACCTGGTCCATCGCGGTCATCTTTCCCGAGTCGATTATCGCGAAACACCATCCTGCAGTCCTCATATCGCGAGAGGAAGATTGCTCCTGATGAGCTTCTAAAGATCGGTGATTCCTCTCGAAGCCGTTTATACCAAATAGCGGGGTTAGCTATTCCTTCATCAGTTAGGAAGAGATTTAAAAGGTATTCGTCACCTTTACTCATTTCATTATTTGAATTGTTTTGCGTCATAGGAACCTTATGTAAGTCTAGCACCTACCAATTGGTAGATTGTTACTGTTGACCCTACTATATCTCTTCAAACTAGAATTCGGTTCTATCATTTTAAATGAGTGCTAATGAAAATAAAGAAACAACAATTAACAGACATAGCTCAAAATACCTTACGTGGCTGCTTTATGGGTGCAGCTGATGCTGTTCCTGGTGTCTCGGGTGGAACGATAGCTCTATTATTAGGAATTTATGAGACTCTTATTAAGAGTATTCAAGAATGCACGACTTTCATCGTCTCATTACTACGACTTGATATATCGACTGCGAAGAAATCGGTGTCAGCTATTGAATGGCGCTTTCTTTTATCACTTTTATTAGGGATACTTGTTTCCTTTATTTTGCTGGCACAAATTATTGAGCATCTCCTTGAGAGGCACCCCACTTCTATAGCTGGGTTGTTTTTCGGTCTTGTTCTGGCATCGATTCTCGTCGCATCTTTCATGGTAGATGGTTGGACTGTGCCTTATCTTGTCTTGAGTATTGTCATTGGAGTCTTGGTTTTTGCGCTTCTTGGGTTTCGCGCTGGTCCTATTCAGGAACCAAGTTTGTTTATATTTTTTGTTTCCGGCGCAATCGCAATCAGCGCAATGATTCTTCCCGGTATATCAGGTTCATTTTTCCTGCTGATGATTGGCATGTACGGTTCGTTAATAGAGGCTGTGAATGAACGTTACATAGATAAAATTTTGATCTTTGGTCTCGGCGCGTCCTTATCACTAGGTTTATCCGCACGATTATTGAACTGGATATTAAGCAATTACCGAAATGGTGTTTTAGCTTTCCTCATTGGCCTAATGGTTGGAAGCCTTCGCGTGATTTGGCCATGGCCCCATGGGGTAGGCGTTATTAGCGATGAGGAAAATGAAATTATTGAAGGTTCAGTTCTTGCCTGGCCAGAGTCTTTTGGTTCATTCGTATGGCCATTTGTGTATGGATGCATAGGTTTCGGTATTGTAATTCTTGTTTGGAATGTAAGCCGGAGCGATCAATGATTTACCTATTGATCAATCAATTAGCGAGGCGAGGAAAGGGAGCAAAATCTGCAAGCAAAATTTTTCATTATTTAGAAAAGTTAGATGTTAGTTATTCGCTAGTTCCAGGAGAAACTCTTGCTGAAGTCAAAAATAACTTGCAATCTCTTGTGGATCAAAAGGTCGAAAGAATCATTGTGGCCGGAGGTGATGGCATCATTCACCACGCCATCCAATCAGTTGCGACGACAGAGACGATTTTGGGAGTTATCCCTATAGGAACAGGCAATGACTTTTGTAGAGCTTTAAATATCCCAGCAGATATTGAAAAAGCAGTTGCATTATCGTTGAAAGCATCTAAACCTATTGATTTGCTGAAAGTGAATAGCCGATGGGTTGCATCTGTGATGACTTTTGGTTTTTCAAGCGATGTTAATTCTCGTGCCGAAAAGATGCGATGGCCTACTGGTCCTAGTCGGTACACAGTGGCAACATTGGCATCACTTCGTGCACTGAGCAGCAACTATGTTCAATTTACTGTTGATGATGTGCAACATGAAAGGGATGTATCTCTTTGGAATATTGCTAATACCAGTGATTTTGGTGGTGGTATGAATATTTCACCTTCTGCAAACCCATTTGATGGGGTTGCTAACTTAACATTGGTTTCAAAAGTGAGCAGATTTGAATTACTACGTTTCTTTAGGAGGGTATTCAGTGGCACGCATATGAGTCATCCAAAGGTAGATGGCTTACAAGGGAAAAGGGTTGTGGTTACTACTAAGGGTTTAGGTTTGTGGGCGGATGGAGAATTTATTGGAGAATCACCTGCGACTATAGATTTGGTACCAGGCGCCATACAACTGGCTGGATGTCCAGATAATCTTAAATATGGGATTTGATGAAGTTCAGTGGGTTTCTGAATTACAAAAGAACCTTTCATCATATGCTTCGCCAAATATTGAGAAAGAGCTAATCGTCCAGTATGAGGTAATAGATACGAACGGAAATGTTGAAAGCTTTCACTGTACGTTAAGCAAAACTGCTGAAGCGTCTAGTGGATCTGCAGAGTCTCCAGATATTATTTTTACTTTAGATAAGGGAATTGCTATTTCTATTCATAAAGGCGAATTAACAACAGAAGAAGCATTTCTCAAGGGGCTACTTCGTATGAGTGGTGACGTTGAACGCCTAGTTGAGGCTTTCCCGAGCTTCACTCAATAATTATTTCTAAATCAGTCCTAAACTTGCGACAGTATCTCGTTCTGTAACAAGTTCATTAGCTGACGCGTTAATTCTTTCGCGGCTAAAGTCATCTATGTTTAAGCCCTGAACGATCTCGTAGTCTCCATCGTTGCATGTAACTGGGAAGGAAGAAATAATTCCTTCTGGAATCCCATAGCTTCCATCGGATGGGATCGCCATAGATACCCAATCACCCTCAGGTGTTCCAAGTGTCCAATCCCGCATATGATCGATTGCTGCATTAGCAGCAGAGGCAGCAGATGAAGCTCCCCGTGCTTTAATTATTGCGGCGCCTCGTTGTTGCACTGCTGGGATGAACTCATTTTCAAGCCATTGTTGATCATTAATTGTTCCAGCTACTGATTCACCATTGACTTGACAATTAAAGAGGTCAGGATATTGGGTTGCTGAATGATTACCCCAAATCGTCATTTTTTTGACTTGGTCAACTTGCACACCCAACTTTGAGGCAACTTGAGTTTGAGCACGATTATGATCTAGTCGAGTCATGGCCGTAAATTGTCGTGGGTTGATTCCAGTTGCAGCTGATTGTGCTATTAGTGCATTTGTGTTTGCTGGGTTTCCAACGACGAGTACTTTAATATTTTCGTTTGCATTATCCGCAATTGCGTTACCCTGAGGACCGAAAATTCCCCCATTAGCTTCTAAGAGATCTGCACGTTCCATCCCATCTTTTCGAGGCATTGCTCCGACAAGCAGACCATAATTACTCTCTGTGAATGCGACGTTAGCGTCATCAGTTTTAATAACGTCATGCAGTAAAGGAAAAGCGCAGTCATCTAATTCCATGTGGACACCATCAAGTGCCCCTAGTGCTGGAGTGATTTCCAACAAGCGAAGCACCACCGGCTGGTCAGCTCCTAGCATTTGCCCGCTTGCGATTCTGAAAAGTAGCGCATATCCAATTTGTCCTGCTGCGCCAGTGACTGTTACGTGTATGGGTGTTTTGCTCATATCAACCTCTTTAAGTTCACCAAGAGATTAGCTAAAACTTGATACCTTTTGACTAATCCTCAAGGACATGAGGGAAGATTTATCTAGATGCCTGCGTATTCCCCATCCAAGTATTATGCAAATCAGCGTAAATTCCGTTTTGTATAGAAAGTTCAGAATGTGAACCAATTTCTACAATTCTCCCTTGGTCGAAGACAAGTACTAGGTCTGCTTTCTCTGCTGTACTGAGGCGATGGGCAACAGATATCGTTGTTCTCCCTTGAGATAATTGCTCTAATGCACTGACGAGCGCTACTTCTGTTTCTGGATCAACGGCACTAGTCGCTTCATCAAGAATCAGTAGCCCGGGGTTTGCTAATTGTGCTCTAGCGAGAGCGACAAGTTGTCGCTCACCTACAGAAATTCTTTCACCTCTTGGTCCGGTTTGAGTATGTATCCCTTCGGGAAGTTTCTGTAGCCAACCTAGAAGACCTAAAGAATGAAACGCTTGTTTGATCTCATCTTCAGTTGCATTTGGTTTTCCAAATGCAACATTTTCTCTGATTGATTGATTAAAAAGGAATCCGTCTTGCGGAACCATTTGAATAGAAGCATGCCGTGATCGAGCATCTATTTCATATAGCGGAACCCCATTCATAAGTATCTGGCCATTAATTGGGTCAGCTATCCGGGCCAGTAGTTTGACAAATGTTGTTTTCCCTGACCCTGTTTCACCGACAACTGCAACGTTCGATCCCGCTGGTATTCGAATATTTATATCCTTAAGCACTTGACTTCCAGTACGGTACGAAAAATTGACATTTTGGACTTCGATTTCTACAGCACCAGATCCTAGGTGTTGCCCATTGCCAGGTTCTGTAACTTCTATAGGGACATCGAGGACTGAAAGTATTTTCCACCACCCTGCTAATGCTGTTTGTGTTTGGTCAAGTACTTCACCTAGCTCCCATATCGGTGCCACGAGAATTGTAGTAAGAAAGACGAAGGCGATCATTTCTCCCGAGGTGAGTCCCATGTCTGGCCCTAAATACGAGCCTGCGACTATGACCCCAGCAATAGATAGCGCACTAAATGTGTCCATCACCGGTGCTAATAAAGCGAAGAATTTGTGTGCCTTAATTTGTCGTTTGTATTGATTCTGATTGGCGCTTTCCAATTTTGCCCTTATCGATTTTTGATATCCATATGAGCGTATTACCGGAGCTGCTGTGATTGCTTCAGAGGCTTGACCTAGTGTTTCTGATACAGCTTCTCTGACTTCTCTATATTTAATGAATTGTTGTTGTTGGATTGCTTTAAGGATTGGAATAAGTGGAAGATATATTGCAATGACGATCAGCGTAAGTTGCCAACTATAAATAGCCATAACTGTTAAGGTCCCCAAAATTATTACAGAATCGACTATCCAAGCGATCGCACCCCATTGCGCGAATTGTGAAAGCGTCTCTATGTCGCTTGTGACTCTTGCAGTTAGGATTCCTTTTCTAGCTTCTTGGTGATCGGCAAGACTAAGTTTGTGTAGGTGCCTAAAGACGCGAACTCTGAGTTCAAGAATTGTTGTCTCTGCAACTCTGACTAAGCGGTTGTATGTAGCGCGTTGCGCAAATATTACAAATGAGACGATCATCAGAGCAATAGCGCATGAAGTGTAAATGAAATCTGTACGAAGACCTGCTTGCCCGCGAAGACCTTGATCTAGAATTTGTTGGATTAAGACTGGAATTGCCAAAGACCCTGCTGCCACTATTAAGGCCATAAGAACGGTAAGCCCAGCTCCAGTTCGTAATTCTGGGCTTACTTGCAATCCACGTTTAAGAACAACCATGGCTCCAGTTTTTTGGCCGTCTTCGTTCTCGCTCAACGTGGGAGGTTCGGTAGTTTTTGATGCAACTTCGCCTCTAGTATTTCTGCGTAATTGGCGTGTTTGATTCATGATTGCACACCGTTTTTTTCGTAAGCTTTCACGAGCGAGGCGTATGTCTCTAAACGCATCAATTCTTCATGGATTCCAGTTCCCTCAATCACTCCATTGTTGAGAAAAATAACCCGGTCGGCGAGCTTTATTGTTGATAAGCGGTGAGCGACGATAAGTAGACTTACAGTTTTTCTATTCCGCAGACCATCAAGGATGCGTTTTTCAATGACTGGATCAACCGATGATGTTGAATCATCTAAAAATATTATTTGGGGATTGCCTATTAATGCTCGTGCCAAAGTTACCCGCTGACGTTGCCCACCAGATAGTGTGACTCCTCGTTCTCCTAGCAGGGTATGTAGTCCTGCAGGAAGAGCTGAGATGAATTCATGTGCTTGAGATGTTTCTATTGCATCTTGTAAATCATCATCAGTGAAATCCCTTCCCAAAAGTATATTTTCTTTCACAGTGTCAGCAAAAAGAAATGATTCTTGGAATGCAACCGTTAGCGTTTTCGTTCGATCTACTGGCGTGATGTCGTTTAGAGGAATATCTGAGAGATATATGTGTCCGGAGGTTGGCTGCTGCAGACTTCCAACTAGGTCAGCGATTGTTGATTTTCCTACCCCTGTAGGCCCTACCAAAGCGACAATTTCTCCGCTGTGAATTGAAAAGTTTATATTGTCAAGTATCAGTTGATCTCCGTAACGGGCTTCAACATTTTCTACCCGTAAAGTTGAAGATTGAGTTTCAATTGTTTTTTCCCCCTCAAATTTACTTTGTAATGAGTCAAGATTTAGAACTTCATCGATTCTGTCAAGAGCAACTACTGATCGAGGGAGTTCTTCAAAGAATATTCCAGCTATCCGAACAGGAAATGCGAGGATACCAAATAGTGCTATGGCGCTAACGAGTTCTCCAATTGTAAGAGATTCCTTATCTATCAACCATGTTCCAACTATGAGAAGTGCAATGACCCCTAGGTTTGGTAGTGCATAGATGGCTGGTTCAAAGATTGCTCGAAGACGACCGACACTTATTCGATGCTTGCGGATATTGTCAGCTGATTGGCGGAGTCGCTCTACTTCTTCATTGCTCCGTCCAAGAGATTTTACTACTAGAATTCCATCAAAACTTTCGTGAACTAGTGACGAAGTATTCCCTACTGACTCTTGCACTGAAGATGCAGGAATTACGACTCTTTGGGAATAGGCCTTATTCATCGCTACCAGAAGGGGGAATAGCACGACTGCTATGAGAGCTATAGCTGGATGAATAAGGAAAAGGTTAATAAGAGCGACAATGGCTAAGAAGAATGTGCCGATAGTGAACGCAAGGGGCATTAGTGCGAGTGATGCAATGATCATGTCGTTATCTGCATGGGCGAGAAGTTCCCCTGGCGATTTCTTACGATGAAAGGACATTGGTAGATCGAGGTACTGGTTAAAGAGTTGGCGGCGCCAATATAGCTCTGTTCCGTATCGTGCTCCTGCGAGGAAATATCTTCTCAAGAAAGCACCAAGTCCACGCGCCAGTCCCACCGCAATGATCAGGGTGAAAACCAGCCACAAATCTCGTTTATCTAATGTATTGTTATCTAGATTGGGGATGATGACATCATCAGTTGCGTATCCAAGTATTCTCGTGAGGAGAACAGCTGATATCGAGAAAAGGCAAGCTCCCATTATTGCAATTGCGTGTGAGAAAGGGCGAAGCTTTAATGACCTAGCAATGAGTTTCAAACCACGTCTAAATTGCTTTTGGTTTATAGCTTCGCTTTCTGTGACTGGTGGTTGCATGTCTTAGCCACCTGAGGCTTGAAGGTGTAGGAGATATTTGATTCCATTAGGAATCTACCGTCTGAGGATTTGGGGTTAAAGTCTATCCACAATCGCTGAGGCGAATTCGGAGCACTTCACTTCTGTTGCTCCATCCATCAACCGTGCGAAATCGTACGTAACGATTTTTTCACCAATTGTTTGTTCAACAGCTTTAACGATGTCATCAGCGGCATCTCTCCACCCAAGATGTTCAAACATCAATACACCGGAAAGAAGAACGGATGATGGATTTACTTTGTCTTGGCCAGCGTATTTGGGGGCTGTTCCGTGGGTAGCCTCAAAAATTCCATGCCCGGTGACATAATTTATATTAGCTCCTGGGGCTATGCCGATTCCTCCTACTTGCGCTGCGAGTGCATCGGATAAATAGTCGCCATTGAGGTTCATTGTTGCGATGACATCGAACTCAGATGGTCTTGTGAGAACTTGTTGCAGGGCAATATCAGCGATTGCATCTTGGACAAGAATTTTATCACCTGGATCTCCGCCACAGTCATCCCAACCTACAGCAACATCACCAAATTCTTCTCGGACAAGTTCATATCCCCATTTCTGGAATGCACCTTCGGTGTACTTCATGATGTTTCCTTTATGGACCCAATGAACATTTTTTCGTCCGCGTTCGACAGCGTATTTGATTGCAGCTCGTTGGAGACGTTGAGAGCCTGTGCGAGATATAGGTTTAATTCCTAGTCCTGAATCTTCGCTGATTTCTCTCCCGAAAACTTCTTTGATCATTTCGCGAATTGTTTGTGCTTCAGGTGATCCAGCTTCCGCTTCTATACCAGCGTAAATATCTTCGGTGTTTTCTCTAAAGATGACCATGTCAACAAGTTCAGGTTGTTTAACAGGAGAAGGTACCCCTTCGAACCATCTGACTGGTCGGAGACATACGTAGAGGTCTAGCAGTTGTCGCAATGCAACATTTAGGCTCCTGAAGCCTCCTCCGATTGGAGTTGTTAGCGGTCCTTTAATACCTATTAGGTATTCTTCAAAAGTGTCTACGGTTTGCTGTGGTAGCCAGTCGCCTGTTTCGTTGAATGCCTTCTCTCCAGCGAGAACTTCTACCCATTCTATTGTTCGTCCGTACTTACCTGCCGCCGCATCAAGCACAAGTCTGGCAGCTGGCCAAATATCTATTCCGGTGCCATCACCTTCAATGAAAGGAATTATTGGGTTATCTGAAACATTGAGTGTGTGATCATTATTTATTGTAATTTTATCTGCCATATAGCCTGATTGTAGAGGAAATATGATCAGTTACTTAAACGTAAGCTAAAAAACTCTAAGAAACTCTATAGTTTTCTGCTGCCTCCACGGTATTTGCCATGAGATATGCTCGGGTCATAGGTCCTACTCCTCCAATTCTTGGAGATAACCAACCAGCGACTTCATTAACTTCGTCTGCTACGTCAGAGAGAAGCTTTTTCCCTTCGAAGCTCACACCGGCTGCTATGACAGCTGCGCCTTGTTTAACCATTTCAGCTGTAATCATGTGAGGGGACCCTGCTGCAGCGATGAGAATATCAGCTTGTTTAGTATGGGAAGTGATGTCATCAGTTCCGGTATGCACTACGGTGACAGTTGCGTTTGCATTTGTCTTTTTTAGGGACAGTAAATTCGCTAATGGCCTTCCTATTGTTAATCCTCGACCGACGATTACAACATGTTTACCTCGTATGGGGATTTCATATCGTTCAAGCAAAAATTGTATACCTGCCGGAGTGCACGCTAATGGGGCAGGTATACCTTGAACTAATTTCCCTAAATTGACTGGGTGCAAGCCATCTGCATCCTTCTCCGGTAAGACTTTGAGGAGGGCAGATTCATAATCAAGGTCACCGGGAAATGGGTATTGGATTATGAAAGCGTGTATTCGGGGGTCATCATTGAATGTTTCGATTGCTTCTATAATTTCTTCTTGTGTTGTCGTGGAGGGGAGATGTATTTCTTCGGAGTGCATTTCGAGGTCTTTGCAATCCCGATGTTTCATTGCGATGTAATTTTTTGAAGGGCCATCATCACCTACGAGTATTGTTCCTAAACCTGGTGTAATTGATGAGTGTTTGAGTTTAGTGATTCGGTGGCTGAGTTTTTCTTTTAGCTCTGAGGCTGCCAGTTCACCGTCAAGTTTAATCGCGACCATCATTTGATGATGCCACGCGGATGGCTAGAAAGCTCATCATTAACTTATTGAATCTTGTTTGGTTATGAGAATGAAGCAAATTTAGTCGCAGGCAGATTAGATAACGATCCCTTTGCGAGTTCGTTTACTGCTGGAACGGGTTTTGGGTCGGCAAAGAGTGTTTCGTCATCGGGTTTGAAACCTAATTCTTCTATTGGAACAGTCCAATAAGATGCTTCAAGTGCAATCCCATTATTATCGTGAAAGTAAACTGATCTTATTATTTCGTGATCAACGATTGTGGTAATGTCACAGTCTGCGGTTTCTAGTCTTTCAATGAGCGATTTGAGGTCATCTTCAGTTGGTAGGGCGAATGATAGATGGTCAAACTGTAAATCAGTTCGGGTCATGAGGCCTGCAGGTTTTTTAAACGTTTCTGCGCGAGGGTCTTCAAAGAACGCAATTGTGTTTCCTGGAGCTAATTCAAAGAAATAATGTCGCATAGGACCTGCTCGTAACGTAGCAACAAGTGGCATTCCTAAAACGCCACAGTAAAAGCGAACTGTCTCGTCCATATCTGGCGTGATCATGGCCAGATGATGAATGCCTTGCCATTTGGGTAAAGAAGAATTTTCAAAGTCCATAAGCACAGTTTACAGCGAAGAGAAAGTTCTTATGATCCCTTACACACGATGCGTGTCATTTCTTCTCCAAGCCCCCAAATAAATCTTTTTGTACCACAGGCTAAAGGAGTTCACTCGTGGAAACTTAGACATTAATTCGCAAAAATATACATAATATTCACTTTGGAATCAAGAAGAATGTAAGCTTCACTACAATGTGCGCATCAATCTTTTTAACCAAGGTCAGGTCATAATGAAAGATAAAATATTTTTTCTATTTATTTCTTTCGTAATGTTTACTTTACTGGCGGGGAGTTGCTCCTCTACATCTGAGTATTCCGAAGAGTTCAATAAGTTAACGGAAGAAATTAAAACCCTTGAAAATAACAACAAAGACATATCGAACAATATTAAAGATCTAACCGATGAAAAGAACGACATTATGGAGTCTCAAAATGAGTCTCAAAATGCAAAAGAGAAACTTCAGAGTGATTACGATAAATTATTCGGCGAAACAATCGAATCTCTAACTCGTGATACTGAAGCTTTAGATTCTGAGATCCAGTCATCTGAAAAGACAATTAATGACGCTCAAAGGCGAATAGATAATCTTAATAAGTTAAAGAAGGAAGCAGAAGATTATCTTGAAAAGCTTCGGGATGGTGATTTCTGGTGAGAAAAAAACAAATTATGATTGTTCTCTTAATGAGTGCATTTGCAATTCTTTTTTTGGGTTGTGGAAGCGGGCCAACAGCTGAAGATCTTGCAGATGCAAAAGAGGCGAAAAGTCAGCTGATAACTGAACAGAATAAACTCGAGTCAGAAAAAAATTCGCTCGAAAGCTCAGTATCTGATTTAAATAGTGAAACTTCTGAAATCATAAACCAAACGATTGAAATGGCTAACGCACTCGAAAACACTGACAAGATTCCTGAAGAGATAACGATTCTTGAAAACGGAATAGCTGACAAGCAAAAAGAAAGCGACGAAAAAAGAATTCTTGCTGAATCAAAGGAAAGCGAATCAGCAGCTGCGTTACAAAATAAAAACGAAGCCGAAGATAAAATAGATCGTTGGAAAAATGCGTCAAGAGATTACAGGGTGTTCATTGAAGAACAAACAAAACTCTATAACATCACTAAATGCGCTGATTCTGTAGCCACAACTCTGTTGTTATTTGGTATCACTGATAGTGCGAGTCAACGAAAAATAAAAAGTGAAGTGAAAGGACCAATCAGAGGAACTCTTCGGTTATCTGAATCAGAACTTCGTGCGGAAGCGTCTTTACTCGGTAAGTTACGGCCAAACAATTCATGCCCAGGATGGGAATGGGGCGATGACACACCATTTATTACGGGACGACAACTAGTGAGCAAAGTATGCAAAAACGAGGGCTTTAATATTCTGAACCGACAACCAACTAAATTTGATGGTCAATGTCTCACCGGATGGGGAGTTGTTGTGCAGTTCGATGCAGCTACAGGCCCGTGCGCCTTTCACATGAATATTGATGAGGACAAGCAATGGCGTGATTACAATTATGATTATCGCGTGGAAATGATAGCTGGATCTAGGACGAATACAAGTTGTAGTTGGCTTGATCGATTAGAAATAGGTGACAATGTAGCTTTTATAGCAATTGGTAACGGTCGATTAGATTACGAGACAAGATCTGGAGGCAGCATGTCAATTCCATCTTTGATGATCATTCAATGGGGTGGGCAGGGATTTTAATAAGAGCAAAGTCCCCAGTTTGTCTTTTAAAAGTTATCCAAATACGCGAAATGTGCTATCTAACTCAAAGTGCCAAGGCTCGTATCGCAAGTTATTTGCTTGATTTCCCTCACAACGGATAACAGGCACTAGGTTCCACTGCACATTTGTTTGTAAATCTTCACACAGAGGTGAAAGGCCATAGAGTTGTGAGCGTTTAACTGGATATACGTGAGAATAACTGCCACAGGACCCCAAATAGGTCTGGTATGAGATAGCAATGGGACGGTATGAGAATTTACCCGAATTCATATTCTTGCACCCAACAATTTCATGCAGCCACTCCCAAGCACTACTCAAGAAATCAATAGCAAGACCTTGTGTGTGAAGTGATTCTTCTGGAGGTAGCACAGTACCTGGGCCATAAGTATCATAAAGATTTTGTTGCTCAGCAAATGTTCTATACGAACTGGTTACTGTGAAAATCAACCCATCATCTTTCGCTGCATCACACATCTTGTCGTAGGTTTCTATGTAAACAAAAGTCGCTTGTACTGGACGTCCATAGTAATCGTAAGGAGTACATGATGATTGGATTAGTATCGGATTGTATGGGTCTGGGTTAGTTGTATTAACAGTTGGTACCCATAATTTGGTAGCTGCATCCGGAAAGGTACATGCGAATCGCTCGTACCCAGTAATTGAACAACTTGATGGGGAACGATACTTATTTTTTGCAACAAGTCTGACGATTATGTAGCAATCTGATTTACGAACGCTACTTAATTTAAAGCCTTCTGGACATGAAATTTTCCCATTAGACGCTAGGCCTTGAATATATTGCAAGCACCTCCATCGGTAGAATCGTTGAGTTGTGGGTTCCAGCGTAACTCCTTCAAATTCAATTGGGTCAGCTGGGTTACAGATATAACGAGTCTTAACACAAACAACACCTTTTGAAGGTGAGTTGATTGTGCGGTATCCATTTGCGCAGAATACGTCTTCATGTGTTCCGGTAACAATATTCTCTTCGCTTTCATTTGCTTCCACAGGAGGGATATTAAAGAGTAGGCACGCGAACAAAGCCCCTATTATCGCAAGGTTTATCTTTCTAAGGGCTCTTGAAGGTTGTCTCAATTTAATGCTTGAAATGTCGTTCACTAGTAAAAACCATAGCTAACCCAGCATCATTTGCTGCTTTGATAACTTCCGAATCACGAATAGACCCACCTGGTTGAATAACTGCAGTGCAACCAGCATCAATTGCTGCATCTAATCCATCTGTGAACGGGAAAAATGCATCACTGGCGCATACGCCTCCTTCTGCCCTTCCATCCGCTTTTTGTGCAGCAATCACTCCAGCATCTCTTCTGTTTTGTTGACCAGCCCCTATACCAACAGCCTGCTTTTCTTTTGCTAGGACAATGCAATTAGAACTTACTTTAGCCGCAGTACGCCATGCGAATTCTAAATCAATCCATTCTTCACGCGTTGGCTCTCTTTCTGTCGCGACTACCCATTGTTCCCTATCTATTTGAATTCTGTCAGAGGTCTGGACTAGTAAGCCTCCATCAATGGAACGGATATCGAGTAGAGGAGACCCTGGTGGGTTTGCTTCGACGATTCTGATATTTTTCTTTTCAGTGAGTTTTGCTAATGCAGTTTCTTCAAAGCTAGGCGCCACAATGACTTCTGTGAATACTTTTGAAAGCTCTTCAGCTAATGACAAAGGGACTTCTCGATTTACAGCGACTATCCCACCAAACGCTGATACTGGGTCGCATGCGTTTGCGCGGATATACGCTTCTGTGATGTCATCATGGGTAGCTAAACCGCATGGATTTGCGTGTTTAATCACAGCCACAGTCGGTTCATCTCCCATTGAATGCACAAGCCTCCAGGCAGCTTCTGTATCAAAAAGGTTTAAGTAGCTCATCTCTTTCCCGTGAAGCTTGGTTGCTGAGTCCCACCATCCACTGCTATTCGTAAATTTGTATCGTGCCCCTACCTGATGGGGGTTCTCTCCGTAGCGAAGATCATGTACACGATCGAGTGATAGGTGTAGTGAGTCTGGTAACTGGTCCTCTGCATCACTACTTTGGTCTGTGTCGTCTATCCAACTCACAATCGCTGCGTCGTATCCGGCTGTGTGAGCGAAAGCTTTCCGTGCCATCATTTGTCGGGTTCCAGAAGAGAGAGAACCGGCATTAGTGAGTTCTACCAGCACAACGTCATAGTCTGCAGGGTCTACTACGACTCCTACATATTGATGATTTTTGGCTGCTGCTCTCACCATTGTTGGGCCACCTATATCAATATTCTCAATACTGGGTTCTGCTTGGAACGGATATAAGTTACAAACGACAAGATCAATCGTCTCAATATTGTTATCAATAAGGTCTTGCTGATGTTCGCTGTTTTCTCTATCTGCGAGGATCCCACCATGTATTTTAGGGTGAAGAGTAACGACTCTATGTCCGAGCATTATTGGTGAGCCTGTGTAGTCAGCTACATCAGTGACTGGGATGCCTGCTTCGGCTATTCGTTTAGCTGTACCACCACTTGATAGAAGTTCCCATCCAAGATTATGCAATCCAGCTGCAAATTCTTGTATTCCTATTTTGTCAAACACGGAAAGTAAAGCTTTCATTGGTCTCTTTCTTATAGTTCCTTTGTTGTGGTGATGTTCTTTAGGGTGTCTATGTAAAGCCGGCGTTCGACTTCTTTTATTCTTTCATGAAGCGTTCCCTTTGTATCACCTTTAAGAACTTGAATCGCTTCTTGGGCAAGTATTGGACCGGCATCTACTTCTTCTGTAGCGATATGGACGGTACAGCCGGTGACTTTAACGCCGTAAGTAAGTGCTTCTTCAACTGCATGCCATCCAGGGAAACTTGGAAGTAGCGAAGGGTGTGTATTGAGTATGCGATTATTAAAATCTTCATAGATTGGTTTATTTAATATGGTTCCAAAGCCAGCCATAGCAACGAGATCAATTTTGTGTTCGATTAATGTGTCTCGCACTTCGCATGTGTATGCGTCCCGATTAAAATCTTTACCATAGCTATCTCGTTTAATTCTTATGTGGGTGAGGTTGTTTTGCGCTGCAATCTTTTCGGCTCTGCATTCTCTATCAGTAACGAGAACTTCTAAGGGTATTGACGCCTGAATTATTGCTTGGAGTATTGTCCCACTTCCTGATGCAAGTACTGCTATCCGCACGCGCTGAACCTATCATCTATTTCTTCTTGATGCCGTCACCTTTGCATTTTTCGTGTTGGTGATCTTAAAGCGATGCTACGATTTCAGCCATTAACTCTCCAGCTTCAGTAGGGTTATTTCCTACCCGAACGCCAGCGGCTTCCAACGCTTCCATTTTTGCTTTAGCTGTTCCTTTCCCCCCAGAGACTATTGCGCCAGCGTGCCCCATTTTTTTCCCAGGGGGAGCAGTCACTCCTGCGATGTAGCTCGAAACTGGTTTGGTTACATTATCTTTTATGTATTCCGCTGCTTCTTCTTCGGCAGATCCGCCTATTTCCCCTATCATCATGATCGCTTTGGTTTCTGAATCGGCTTCAAAAGCTTCTAAACAATCTATGAAACTCGTTCCAGGAACTGGGTCTCCACCTATTCCTACACATGTAGTAACTCCAATATCCTTTTGTTTGAGTTCATATAATGCTTGGTAAGTTAGTGTTCCCGACCTGCTAACAATTCCTACTGGCCCTCCGGGTTTAGCGATATGACCGGCGGTGATACCAATGTTGCATTTTCCTGGGCTAATAATTCCCGGGCAATTCGGTCCAAGGAGTTGAACGTCAGGGTAATCACGTTTGAGTTGGTTGTAAAAAATTGCTTCATCATGCGCCGGCACCCCTTCAGTGACCGCAACAACGAATTTCACACCGCCTTCGGCTGCTTCCATCACGGCTCCGCGTACACCAGCAGCTGGTATGAAGATGCAACTGGCTGTTGCTCCAGTTGCTTCTACTGCCTCTGCCACATTTGCGTAGATGGGTACTCCATTTACGTCTGTTCCTGCTTTCTTTGGGTGAGTTCCTGCAACTACCTGTGTCCCGTACTCTTTGTTAAGACGACCGTAGTAGCTTCCTTGGGACCCAGTTAGCCCTTGGTATATAACTTTTGTTGTTTCATCTACGAAAATGCTCATGTTTCTCCTATTGGGCTAGTTGCACGGCTGTTCGAGCTGCGTCAAGCATGGTTGTTTCCATCAGTAATTTGTCAGACAAGTTCGGTTCCAGAATTGCTCTACCTTCATCGGCATTCGTTCCATCCAAACGAATAACGATTGGTGATTCGATTGCGACTCGTTTCATCGCTTCGAGAATTCCATTCGCTACTTCCTCGCCTCGAGTTATACCACCGAAAATGTTGATGAAAATTGCTTTTACATTTGGGTCGTTGTTTATGACTTCTAACGCTCCAGCCATAACGTCTGCGTTAGCACCGCCTCCAATGTCAAGGAAGTTTGCTGGTTTTCCACCGACTTGATTGATCACGTCTACTGTGCTCATTGCTAACCCTGCTCCGTTCGCTATAACTCCGACACTTCCTTCCAAGCCAACATATTGGAGGCCTTTAGCATGAGCAGCTGTTTCACGTTCATCACGGGTTTGCGTCTCATCATATTGCTCATAACTTTTGTGGCGGAAAACAGAATTACCATCAAGTGTTACTTTTGCGTCGAGAACATGTACTTTACCTTCAGGCGTCAATATGAGAGGATTGATCTCAACAAGGTCTGCATCACCTTCTGTATAGGCTTCATAAAGTTTCATAAGGATGTCGACTGTTCCACCAAAAGCTTCAGAAGGAAGATTCGCAGCTTCAACCCATGCTTTACATTGCTCTTCAGATAACCCATCTACGGGATCAACCCAGATTTTTGCAATAGCGTCTGGATTTTCTTCCGCTACGGTTTCAATCTCTACACCGCCCTCTTTCGAAAGCATGCCGAGATGTTTTTTCGCAGATCTATCTAATGTGAAGCTTGCATAGTATTCTTCGGCAATATCGGAAGCTTTCTCTATCCATACTCTTCCAACAGTGTGACCTTTAATATCAAGTCCGACTATGTTTGTCGCGTGTTCTCTGACGTCTTCGATTGTCGCTGCAAACTTAACGCCGCCTGCTTTGCCTCGTCCACCAGTGTGAACTTGTGCTTTAACCATTACAGGTGTTCCAAGTTCTTCAGCTGCTTGTATTGCTTCTTCAATAGTGAATGCTATCTTCCCAGGAGACGTTGGCATTCCGTATTCGGCGAAGAATTGTTTTCCTTGGTATTCAAACAAATCCATTTGTTTCTCCAATATTTTCTTTATTTTTGGCGTTAGAACGCCCCGAAGGGATACTAGTGAACGGATAGGCGATTGCGCTCATCAAGAATTGTTTTAATTGAAAAAAACGCATCTTGAGATTCGTTGAATACGATATATCTATGCCCTTTCAGCAGAGTAGGCAGGTTAATTTCCCTCGGATCGTTGCCTTTATCATGTTTAGTCTTGTTTTCGGTGTTGGGTTGTTATTCGCCATTGTGAAGCTATCCGGTAGTGGAGAAATCCAATTCAAGCTTGGTGATGATGTATTTGAGGTAGGAAATGCTGAGGTCTTCGCAGAGAAAATACGTAGTGATAGGAGCCCAATTGCGTGGGCATCGTTGAGTGGTTCTAGACCTATTTATGTTCAACATATTGGTGAGGATCCCCTAATGGGCTGGTTCGCTATAGATGCTCGTTCTCCATCAGATCTTGTCTCGTGTAGCTTACAATGGGATATTGATAGGCAGATCTTTGTTGATGAATGCAATGACACAAATACATACCCTGCAAACGGTGAGGGGCTCACACGCTTTGACGTTATTGTCAATGTCGCTGGAATTGTTCAAATAGATCTTAATAAAATCTTTAGCCCGTAGTTTTAGATTTTTCGTACTGGAGCCCATGAGAGATCAAGAGTTTTCTGGCCCGCTTCGATAAAATTTATTGTTGCTATTGCTTCATATTCTGTGACTTCTAGTTTCATGATGACTCCATCTCCGAACATGTCGTGATTGACATCATCACCTATCCGCAGACCTATTTGGTCTGCATGACTCTTCTCTGGTCCTGTAGGTTTAGGTGTTGAAAGAGAGAAGCTTTTAGTGGTCTTTGATTTTTTCTTAACTTCTTCTTTGTACTCATCTGGTATTTCCGAAACAAATCGGCTGACAGGGTTATATTGAGTCTGACCAAAGAGCGTCCGTTTCCATGCGTATGAAAGATGCAGATTCTTTTCAGCTCTGGTAATCCCCACGTAAGCAAGGCGACGTTCTTCTTCAAGTTCATCTGGGTCTCCTAATGACCGCATGTGAGGAAAGACTCCATCTTCTAATCCAACGATGAATACATGGGGGTATTCAAGTCCCTTTGCTGAATGGAGCGTCATGAGTGACACACTTGAGTCGTTATCAAGTGAGTCTGTGTCAGACACAAGGCTAATCTCTTGAAGGAATTCGTCTGTGTCATCGTAATCCATTGCCATTCCAATAAGTTCTGCAAGATTTTCGCGTCTGCTATCTGCATCAACGGTATGTTGGGACTCTAAGTCAGTGACATAGCCTGATGCATCGAGAATTTCATCGAGGACAGTTCCAGGACCTTGGGCAACGTTCATTTGACCTAATTCAATTATTCTTATGAATTCTTCTAAACCCCTGATCGCTTTTCCTGTAACGCCTGCTTCTGGCGCCCTGTTCAGAACATCGAAGAGAACTGAATCCTCGCGCGAAGCTAATTTGTCTAATTTGTCGACAGTAGTATCGCCAACTCCTCTTTTGGGAGTATTGATAGCTCTCTTTAGCGCTATCTCATCTTGAGGATTAACAATAACTTTTAGGTACGCTAATGCGTCTTTTATTTCTTTTCTATCGAAGAATCTTGTCCCTCCTATTACCTTGTACGGGATATTTGATTTAACAAGATATTCCTCTATAACCCTGCTTTGCGCATTTGTTCGATAGAACACAGCCATGTCTTTCCAGTCTGAATTATGGATTTCATATAGCTTTCGGAGTTGTTGCGTTACCCATTTTGCTTCGTCACCTTCATCATCTGCGTGAAAGCAAACGATTTTGGATCCTTCTTCTCCCTTTGTCCAAAGCTCTTTGGATTTACGACCATAATTATTTTCAATTACTGCATTAGCAGCATCAAGGATTGTTTGAGTACTTCGATAATTTTGCTCAAGAAGGATTACTGTCACGTCTGGAAATTTATTTTCAAATTCAATGATGTTTCGAATGTCTGCAGATCTAAACGCATATATTGATTGGTCCTGGTCACCGACAACACATATATTTCTTGATTTGTTTGCAAGTTGAATGACTAAATGGTTCTGCACGGGGTTCGTATCTTGGTACTCGTCTACGAGGATGTGGCGGAATCGTGATTGGTATCGTTCAAGAATTTCTGGGAAGCGATCGAATATTGCAACTGTTTTGAATAATAAATCATCGAAATCCATAGCCCCAGCTATTTTCATTCGTCTTTCGTACTCTGTGTACACATCAGCGACTTTTTCTTCGTAGAGAGTTTCAACACGGCTTCTGTAGTCGACTGGACCTATCATTTCGTTCTTCGCTTTAGATATGTGACTGTGAATTCCGCGTGGCGGGTATCTCTTCACATCAATATTCATATCTTTGAGGATGTAGCTAGTGAGTCGCACAGCGTCAGCTTGATCATAAATTGTGAACGAGTTTGGGTAGCCTATTGTGCTTGCTTCTCGTCGGAGGATCTTTGCGCATGCGGAATGAAAAGTAGATACCCACATTTTTTCAACAATTGGTCCTACTAAATCTGCAACACGTTCTTTCATTTCAGAAGCTGCCTTGTTAGTAAATGTGATTGCGAGTATCTCAAATGGAGAGATACCGACCTCTTGAATTAAGTACGCGATTCTGTGCGTGAGTACCCGTGTCTTACCTGATCCTGCACCTGCTATTACAAGGAGAGGCCCTTCTGAATGCGTCACAGCATCACCTTGGGGAGAGTTCAATCCGTCTACTAAATCATGAGATGCCATTCCGCTACAATACATGGATGGTGTGCCGAATTGAGGAGCTTTGCAATTTTGCGGCTATCTTTCTAAAGCGAAGCAAAGTTTTACGTAGTGGAGTCCACCATGGTCCGAAGCCAAGATAAAGAATTAGACGTTGCTCTTGAATTATTCAACAACGAATTAGAAAAACTAAAGTTGAAGGAGAAAGAGTTAGCTGACATCAAGAAAGCCGAAAGAAAGAAAGCGGATGCTGTAAAGGCATTGCAGGAAGCTGAAAAAAATCCAGACCTCTCTGCTGAGGAAAAGGAACAAGCAAAAGCGGTTTGGTTGAAAGCTGATGATGATTTGAAGAGAATTCTTGCTGGAGAAGATCCGCTCCCTGATGAGGTTCCTGCGGAATCAACTGATTCGGAAGTTAAAGAAACTGCCAATGGAACGGAAGAAGAAGTAAAGG
>DDNP01000002.1 GCA_002341185.1 Candidatus Neomicrothrix sp. UBA2517
CGTTTTACGCTTTACATGTGGCTACGAACCTTAAACGACCCAATGGATGTTTACCACCGATTGCAATTGATCATGTGGTAGTTGAGCCAGAACAAATAAGAGCAATCGCTCGCAATAATGGGCCATATTTCATGCCTGCACGGTATCTGATAGGTGGCGAGACAGCTGCTGATGCTCGTAAAAGGAGACCGAAAATTGTAAAAGACGCTCCCGCATATCTGATTGGACCTACATGGCGGGGAGATTGGGCATTTGACGGCGAAGTCCTAGTTGAAGAAGCAGCGTTTTTGCTACACCATGAAACTTTTATGGAATCAGCACGCACCTTGTTTAATAGCGACATCGTGATTCCAGAGCAGGTTTTTGTTAACTTGTCTACTCCAATGAAAGCGCAACCGTTCTCACATGTTGATATTCCAGAATTCATGGGAGTGAATCGCCGGAACGTGCCGGGGTGGTTTCTTCAAGCTATGGGATCATCAAGACTTTTTGAGGATGTCCGAATATCAATTATCACTGTTGTTGCATGGTTTTATGAGGGCGAAAGAGGGTTCTTTCGATATTGGCCATCAGGCAGAAACAATGACAGTGTCCGACATGAACACATGTGGAATACAGCAGTCGCAGGTGATAACGATTTCATGCATCACCTTGTTGAGAGAGTTGGCCCTAAAGGATCCATCCCTCCCGAAGGGATGACAATAAATACCGAGCTATTTTTCAACGATGCCAAATGGAACGTTGTTGAGAATGGAAAAGTCTTATCATCATTTGACGATAAGAGTGTTCGATTGTCGCTGTCATGGAAAGCAAAATTGTTTTCGGATACAAAGAATCTTGAAGATTACCAAACAGGTGCGGGAGATATTACTGTCTCTGAGGCTATCAACCGTTTTAACGCTCATTTAGGTTCCAACTTCTCTGACTTGAGTGATGATGACCTAAGGGTGCAACTCACTGAGCGTTGGAGTGGATACGTTATTTAGTCTTCTTTGGTTTCTCCTCCGTGAGCGAGACGAGGAGCGAACTGAAGAGGTTCATCGGAATACGGATTTGCCCTTGGTGCATCTTTAAATCGTTCTCGAGCTGATGTCGGTGTTTCACCGTTTTCATCTGTGATTTGGTAACCGATCCCTAATTCGCTGCTCCAGTGCACTCGTCCCGTCATCTCATGATGAAGGGGATCAGTAATAACAGCAGCTGCTACTCTTCCGACAAATATTGGTGTTTCAGCCCCATCCATAGCTACTTGTATGCCTTGTGCTGCCTGGTCTTCTATAAATTCTGTTCGTGTCGGACCGGGCCTTAAAGCTAGAGCTGTCACATTTTTGGGCGCTAACTCAACGGCCATGTCATGGGTGAGGCGATCTAGTGCTGCTTTCCCTGTTGAGTAGGATGAGCTGAAAAGGTAAATGAGCCCTGCGGGTGAAGTGATGTTAATGATGATAGGGCGTTTAGGGGATTCAAATAGAAGTGGTGCTGCATGCCATGAAGCTACGTAATGTGCTCGGCATCCAATTCCTACTTGGTCATCCCAGATACTTACTGGGTGTTCCCAAAATCCTCCGTCCCATGCGGGTGGGTCTGGAATTTTGAAAACATTATTGACGAGAATATCTAAGTGCCCGTGTTCTTCTTTAACTTGGGTGAAAACGGCTTCTATTTGGGTGTCGTCAAAGTGATCGGTTTGGATTGCTATGCCTTTCCCGCCTGCTTTTGTAACTTCTCGGGCCGTGGTATCTATTGTTCTTGGCTTGTCTCCGGTGCTTCGACCTGTGACGTACACGGTTGCGCCTTGTTCGCCTAAGCCTATTGCTACACCTCGCCCGATGCCTCGACTGGCTCCGGTGACGACTGCTATTTGTCCGTCTAATGATCCCATGTTCTCCTCCGCATCAACCTACGTGCATGTTAAGCGACGAAATGAATGGTTTCTATTTTGTTTCTATTTTTCTGTGTAACGCCTTTGAGTGATACAAATGGGGAGGGCTACAAAAGGGTTGTGGATGCAAAAGTTTTCTGAGACAAGTCCGAAGTTAGGAATAACAATGCTCGCGACTTGCAACACGCTCCCTCCTTCGCAATTAGCTGTGGAGGTTGAAAGTCGGGGGTTCGATTCGTTATGGCTTCCCGAGCATTCTCATATTCCTACAAGCCGGTCAACACCGTTCCCTGGTGCTGCGCCCGGCCGTGAAGAATTACCTGACGTGTACTGGCATTTGAATGACCAATTAGTAGCGCTATCAATGGCTGTCGCTGTGACGAAGAATCTGATTCTTGGTACTGCGGTGACATTGGTTGCTCAACATGACCCTATTTGGTTGGCGAAACAATTAGCGACATTGGATTTCCATAGTCAGGGTCGCCTAGAGGTCGGCGTCGGGTTTGGGTGGAACCGTGAAGAGTATGAGGCCCATGGGCATGGGTTCTCTGACCGTTACACACGTACGAAGGACAATGTTGGAATTATGCGTGCGCTGTGGACGCAAGATGAGGCTTCCTTTATTGGTGAACGTGAATCGTTGGAACCATCGTGGTCGTGGCCGAAGCCTTCAAGAAATATTCCGTTGCTTCTTGGTGGTGGTAGTGGTCCGAGATTATTATCGCATTTGTTTGAATGGGGTGATGGGTGGATGCCGATACGGAGCCCTAAAGGTTCATTTATTGATGAAATTTTGAAAGTACGCAGGTTAGCCGAAGAAACTGGACGAGACCCGGCCTCTATTTCTATTACTGTGATGAATGCACCGCATGATCTTGATGAACTTGCGGAATTGGGTGAGTTAGACGTTGATCGTGTGGTGTTTACGATTTGGCCACAGGATCCGGATGCTGTCTTATCTGAGTTGGATAGGTTAACTGGTATTGCTGATTCGTTTTTATCTGGTAATTAAAGTTAGGGAACTTCTAAGCGGTTCAATCGTGCACTTGAGAACGCTATGCCTGCAATGGTGATAATGATCAGCATCAGTGCGCTGACTCCCTGTGAGGGGTCAAAGAGATAATCAAAATCTACATTGGTTCGCTTAGTAATAATTGCTCGGCTGTAACCGGAAATAGCAAGAGCAGCTGCAGGTTTAGCAAAGCTAGCAACGATTGCTTCCCAGATGAAAATATATGCGATCCCCCAAAGCACAGGGTTTTTTACAATCAAGCCAAGGAGGACGAATAGGCTGCTATAGGCAAGTACCGCAAGAATCGACGTAAGCACAGTTCCGACGATGACAGTATTTCCGGCATCGAGAAGAATCGCGGAAATCGTCATCGGTATGACAGTAAGTGGGAGTGCGATGGTGACGCTTGCTGCCCATGCACCTATTGAAACTGACAACCTTGAAATTGGGCGTAACCATAGGTAAACCAGCGTTCCGTCTTCTCGTGTATCTCCAAGTGATGCTGATGCGAAAATAAGCGCAACAATAGGTACGAGTATTGATAGCCCCATGTAGGAAACGAAACCTACGCCTGCTTCTAGTGGGTCATCACTTTGCCTCCCGATAACCCACCCGAGAAGGATTGGGAGTAAGCCGACAATTATAATTCCTATAAGTCGGCCTTTCGTTATGAGTTGTTTCAATAAGACATTGTGAGTCAACTTTATTGCTTGTAGCGCTGGAATCGAAGACATTATTTCCCTTTAATTAGATAGCGAAATACTGATTCAAGGTCATCATCCATGGGCACGACTTCGTTAAGACTTACGTTCAGCTCTTTTGCTATTGGAGCGATTGATCGTCCAAAAGTATCTATATGTGATGTGGTGATGTTGAGAGTTTCCTCTTCTATGTTGATGCCGTCAATGATTTCTCGCTCTAATAATGCGGCGCCAAGTCTTCGTGGCTGATTAGTTCTTATTTGGATAGCGTGGGGTTGGTCTTCCATAAGTGTCCGGAGATCTCTGTAGTCTCCAGATGCAGCTAAACGTCCTTGCGCAATTACGAGTACTTGTGATCCTATTCGTGCGACTTCATCAAGTATGTGGCTTGAAATAAGAACGCATTTTCCTTGCGACCCTAGACTGTGGAAGAGTTCTATCATTCTGTTGCGCTGAACTGGGTCTAACCCTGATAGTGGTTCATCGAGAATAAGAATCTGTGGGTCATTGACGAGAGCTGCAGCAAGTTTGACGCGTTGGCGCATACCTTTAGAGAAAGAGCCAACTGGTTTGTTCGTCACTGTTTCAAGATCTACGAGTGTGAGAGCATGTTTAGTGGATTCGAGTGAGTTAGCGACTCCATGTGTCTTGGCTGCTATCTCTACGAATTGTTGTGCAGTCAGTCTGTCAAATAGGGCATCTTGTTGAGGTGAGAGCCCTATCTTGCCCCGTACCGGGGTGTCTTTTCGTGCGTCACGCCCCAGCACTTTCACGGTTCCTACGGTAGGTGTGGTGAGCCCACATAGCATGCGGAAAAGTGTTGACTTCCCTGCACCATTTGGCCCAAGCAACGCTGTCACCCCTGCATCTAAAGTGAAGCTGACATCAGAGACAGCGACAACATTGCCGAATGTTTTAGATGCACCAGACACGTCAATCATATGGATTGGTGGAGGTGGTTTTGGAGCCATCAGATTGCTTCCCTATTACGGTAAATGAAAGTGATAATGGAGCACGTCGCTATAAGCCAAGCGAAGAATCCGAGTGTGACCATTGAAGTGCTTATCGCGCTATATTCGTTGACGATGGACTCAGCGTTACAGAGCCGGGCACCGAATTCGTATGCGGTTTCTATTGGGTTTATGAGCAGAATATTTTTACCAATATTAGTTTCCTCATACAGGATCCAGCTTGGAATATTGGTTCCAACATAGGCAAGGAGTACCACGATACTGGCGATCGCTCTGCGGTTTGTGAAACATGAGAATGCCAGCCCGAAGGCACATAGGAATAACGAAACAAGGAGGCATGCAAGAAGAAGCCTTCCGAATGTCTCGAACCATGCCCCTATGCCATCTGGACCCAATCCTTTAATCGTTTTCCCTAGAAGGTAGAGAAGAGCAGGTCCAAATGTGATGAGAAGTATTGATCCAGCTACAGAGAGTGTTTTAGCGGCTAGATACGTTGGTTTTGTTAGCGGTGTTGACATGTAAAGCGAGTACATACCATCTTTTTGATCCCGCACTATCGCATCAGGTGCGACGAGGGCTGCAAAGAGAATCATCACGATCGCCGGGGCGACCATTGCCCATGAGTCTTCTGTGAGGAAACCAGCGTCGTTACTTCCAAAAAAGAAAACAATTGCAAGTTGAATGACAACAATTAAATACGTGATACCTAATATGGCCATGGGGAAAATCTTGTGTCGTGCTTTGCGCCCTAAACCAAAGATGCTTCGAGTGGTATGCCACGCTGTTGATCGAATAGCACTTCCCACTCCGAGTCTTTCACCGTCAAATTTTCGGTATCCCCTATCAAGAATTCTGGCATTACCTGTAGTGCTCATGATGGGACATCCAAAATAATGTCTTCTAGATTACGGCGGCGGTGTTCCAATCGTTTTAATCTTGCTCCTGCATCAGCTACTGCATCACGAACTAGATCAGGTAACAGTTCTGGTGCGCCTTCAGGGATTCGCAAAATAGCGCTTTCAGGTTCACGCTGAACTATCAGTCCTGCTTGTTGAAGTGCTCGTTCAACGTCTTCTATAGAATTTGGATGTTCATCTACGGTGACCAGTTCTATTTCAAGTCCGGTGCTTTCACCAGTAAGTTTGTCTAATTGACCTGCTGCTACAAGTTTTCCAGCATTGAGAATGACAATGTTATCGCAGATCTGTTCAACCTCTTCAAGGAGATGAGACGAGATCATGACATGTATTCCGTACTCTTCACTGATTTGGCGAATAAGGGTCAGTACCTCATCTCTGGCAAGAGGGTCTAACCCATCAGTGGGTTCGTCAAGAAAAACAAGTTGCGGGTCAGCAGCTATTGCTTGTGCTAATTTCACGCGCTGTCTTTGCCCAGTGGACATAGTCCCTATCGGCCGGAATCGCTCTTCGCCGAGACCAACAAGCCATAAAATATCGCTTGCTCTTGTTTTTGCTTCTTTCCTTGGTATGCCTCGGACTTCTGCAAGATGTTTTACAAAATCAACTGCAGGCATTTCGTCGGGCAGTATATTCCGTTCAGGTCCATAGGATACGAGTGAACGTAATTTCGCACCATCAACGACTGGTTCGAGACCAAGGACCTTAATTGACCCAATAGTTGGTGCTCGTAAACCTAATGCAATAGACATAAACGTGGTTTTACCAGCACCATTGGCTCCAACTAATCCTGTTACTCCGGAATGGACCGTGAAATCAACACTGTCCAGTGCTCGATGTTGCCCGAACTGCATTGACAATTCGTTGACGGTGATGAGTTCCATAATGCGTTTTCTAAAGGCCTAGTAGTTCTACCTTAGACTTCATATTCTCCAAAGACGTCAAGGTTTCTGAACGTGATATCTCCAAATGATTGTTGTGTTTCTTCGTGATCATCATTGGTTATTTCAAGTTCATTATTCTTTTGAGCTTCGTCCCAGGAGTCAAACTCTATGAGTTGAATAAGCTTTCCGTTATCGCGATCAATGCATATTGTTGCTTTTCGTGCGTATGATTTCCCGCCTGCTTTTTCTATGTACTGTTTGAGTGCCTTTTCCGCATCCTCTGGAGCTCCTTCGAACTCCATTACTTGAATAAACTTCATAATTTCCCTTTCTTCGTATTATTAATATCGCTTGTTTCCGCTTGTTGTGATCGCCCAGCTTTCTGAACTGCTTCTGATAGTACCGCTTCTATTTGGGCATTAACAGACCTGAACTCATCACCAGCCCACTTTTCGTAGGCTCGGTAGAGATCCTCGGATAGACGCAGAGGAAATTGCTTTCTTCCATTTCGCATTATCTTACTGTTTCTTATCGGTTTAATGTTCCAACATTTACAACCGGCGAAGTCGGTGCATCACTTGCAATCACTGTCATCAAGTTAGAAGCGAACGTTGCTTTACGCTCATCGTCTAGATTGATGGGATCGCTTCCATCAGTTCCCTCTTCTAAAGCATCTATAGCTTCGCGTACCATGAGTACTGCGCCTTCAACTATTTTAGCTCTCGCTGCAACAATTGCTGAGGCTTGTTGTCGACGGAGCATTGCTTCAGCAATCTCTGGAGCGTAGGCCAAGTCATTAAGCCTGGCTTCAAGTATTTCTACTCCGGCCGCACGGGCTCGTTCTTGAAGTTCTGTTCGGAGGTTATCATTCACTTCACTAGCATCTCCGATAAGTGTAATTTCCTCTTCGTCTTCGAATGAGTCGTACGGGTATGACCTCGCTAAGTTCCGCACTGCGGCCTCAGACTGTGTGTGAACATAATTGGTGAAATTCTCTACCCCAAAAATAGCTTTTGCGACATCAACGACTCGCCAAACGACGACAGCTCCAATTTCTATCGGGTTTCCGTTTGCATCATTGACTTTTGCTGTTTGGGTCGTAAAGTTTCGCACACGGAGTGAAACTTTTTTCTTTGAGTAAAAGAGATTAGTGAAACGTAGTCCTTGTGTTGCGTCACTACCTCTGTAGGCGCCAAAAAGTGTAAGAACAGCGGCTTGATTGGGTTGCAGCATGTACAAGCACATCGGTGCAATAAGGAAGAAAAGTGAGCATAGTATTCCCGGTAGGATAGTCCCGCCGTTGCTCACTCCTGATAGTGACCAAAGGACAATCATAACTGGGAGGTTGATTAACCAGATAATGATCATCGTTATGCCATTTCGAACTTTACCTACTTTGTCTGGAATTAGATCGTCTACTTTTATTTCGTTCATGACGGGGGTCCTTTCTTAACTAGCGCTTTATGGCTGTTCCATAGGCGAGTATTTCAGCAGCTCCAGCGGCTACTTCAGTGCTTTCGAAACGGACACCAACAATAGCGTTTGCTCCAAGGGCTGTTGCATTCGAAATCATTTGATCGATTGCGTCTGTTCGAGCTTCTTCCATGAGTTTTTCGTAACTTCCAAGCTTTCCACCTACTAAGCCCTTTAAACCCGCACCAATATCTTTCACTATGTCTTTTGTTTTGATTGTGCTTCCGGTAACCAAACCAAGTGGGGTACCAGCAACGTTTTCTATTGTGAACAGATCCATAAATTCTCCTTATATCAAAGTGATATCACAATGATATATCTGTTGCCAAACATCTGCAAATCTGGTTGCAATTTGTAAACCTTTTATAGATGTTCGGTTGTTAAATCTGCCTTATCTATCGTTGTCCGGTAATCTCAGAGCAAGATGTATTTACGATTAAGTCCCGATGAAGAATCAATCAAAGATATTTTTGATTCCTTTTTTGATACTGAATGCTCTATTGAACGTGTCCGTTCTTCCGAGGATTCCGGATTTGATGCTGATGCGTGGCAACGTTTTGTTGAAACAGGTGGTCCAGGTATGTGCCTTCCGGAGATTTGCGGTGGCGGAGGCGCTGATTTAACAACAGCAGCTATCGTCGCAGATTTACTAGGGAGATATGTGGCACCAATCCCATTCATTGAACATGTCGTCGCCACACGCCTAATCGCTTCACTTGACCAAAACAACGCTGACCTTCCTCAACTAGCGACAGGGGAATTAATTGCTTCGATGGCCTTACAGCCTTTGAGTGAATCAACTGAAATTGTTCCCGCTGGTGCTGTTGCTAACCGCATCATTGGTTTTAGAGGGGGCGAGATTATCGTTATAGAAAATGCGAACAATGCCTCCCCACTTCGCAATACAGCTAACTTACCCATCGCCAGACACAGTTTTGATGGCGGAACCGTTATCGCTTCAGGAGATAAAGCTCGGTACTGGTATCAAAAAGCTAGGAGTGAATGGCAAGCATTAATGGCTGTTGCCCTCACTGGTTTAGGCCGCAAAGCTGTTGATATTGGGGTGACGTATGCGAAAGAACGCTACCAATTTGGTGTTCTCATTGGTTCTTTCCAAGGAATTCAACACGGCTTCGCCTCAGCAATCACAAATATTGAAGGATCTCATTTTCTGTCGAGCCGAGCGATAGCAGCCTTACAGGAAAATGCTAACAGAGGAGAGCAGTTAGCTGGCATGGCATTCCTTTTCGCTTCTGAAGCTGCCTTGAATGCTGCTGCGACTTCTCTGCAGTATCACGGCGGGTATGGATTTGCTGAAGAGTATGATGTTCAGTTGTATTATCGAAGAGCTAAGGGGTGGCCTCTTCAATTAGGTGACCCTGGTTTGGAATATCAACGCATCGCCAATCTATATCTTCCTAAAGAAGGCGTTCACTAATGGACTGGTCATTCCCTCCTGAAGCTGAAGAATTTAGGAACGAAGTAAAGGAATTCATTGCGGAGCATCTAACAGATGATGTGATTAACTCCACACATGATGGAACAATCCATAACTGGGAATTTCATCAAAAAATCGCTGAACGCGGGTGGTTAGGTGGTGCAGTTCCATCAGAATTAGGTGGTGGCGGAAAGAGCGCTATTGAAATGGCTGTCATGATTGAGGAACTCCAACTTGCTGGAGCACCTATTGACGGTATGGGTGTCGCAATAGTAGTCGCTTCGGTCGTACTTGAATTAGGAAATGATCACCTGAAAGAAACACTTGTTCCGAAACTCTTATCTGGAGAAACACTGGTTTCTTTCGGATACACAGAGCCGGACTCAGGTTCAGATGTAGCGGCGGCACAAACACGAGCAGTTAAAAACGGAAGTGAATGGATTATTAACGGCCAAAAAATGTGGACCACAATGGCTCACATCGCTGACTATGTGCTCCTTCTCACCCGAACAAACCCAGATGTTCCCAAACATAAAGGATTAACCTTTTTTATAGTCCCACTTGATGCAGAAGGCATAGAAATTCAGCCAGTACATACCATGGGAACGGAACGTTCAAATGCCACCTTCTATGATGACGTTCGTATAGGTGATGAGTGGCGTATTGGTGATATTGATGGCGGATGGGAAATCATGAAAGCAGCTCTCAAGTATGAACGTGGAATAGCTGGAGGACAATTCCCATCGCCACCTCTTATTGACGCATTTATTGACTATGCACAAAAGACTACTGCACCAGATGGGTCTTACATTATTGAAAATCCTGTTGTTCGTGAACGCATTGTTCGCTCACTTATTGATGTTGAGGTGTGCCGTGGCTTTGCCTACAACACTGCGTTTCTAGCTTCTGAGGGTGTGATGTTTGGCGTTGAAGGCTCTATGACGAAATTATTTGCTAGTGAATCATACAAGAAACACTCTAAATGGTTTATAGATATGGCTGGGGTGGAAGGGCTCTTGTACCTTGGTGAGGATGACGCTCCTGTTGGTGGAGTCATTGACGAACATTTCCGTCATGCTCCTGTAACAACGATTTATGGAGGCACAAGCGAAATTAGCCGCAATCTCATTGCTGAAGGTCTTCTTGGGCTTCCCCGAACACGGTAAGCCGAGCCATGAACGAGTTTGAAGATGTCAATACCGCTGACATTCGATATGTCTTTGGCGCACCAATCTTATTTGCAGCAGTAACAGTTCTACCTCAGCTCGCATTCATGAGCCGAGGCAGAACTCCTTCAATATCTCTAATCGTCATTTCTATCGTTCCGGTCATTAGTTTCATATTTGTTTTTGCTTTTGGGAAGATGACTACAGTAATCGCTGACGACAGCATTAGGTTGACGTGGAGATTCGGGTTTCCGACGAAAGAAATCCCGTTAAGTAAAATCCAGACAATTGATGTTAAGGAAATATCGAACTGGTTGGGGTCTGGGATTAAAGGAACTAGGACAGGCATGATGTGGCGCGCGTGGGGAAAAAAAGTCGTTGTTGTGGAACAGTTTGATGGGAAAACGACTTTCGTGGGTTCTGATAATCCAGAGGAGTTGGCGAGCGCGATTCGTTCTGCTTTAAAGAATTAGCCTTTTGTTTGTGTTCGCGCTTCCGCCCAGGTTTTACCCTTTTCAACATTGATGTCACGTTGTAAACCAAGAACATGTTCTGCGACTATGTTTCGCTGCACAGCAAATGTTCCTCCTCCAATAGTCAAAGCAGGTGAGAAAAGATATCCGTAGTGCCAGATTGGGTCAACGTTGGGGAATAGATTTGATCGAAAATTATTTTCTGTGACACCCATTCCCATTCGACCAGGCACCTCGCCCTCTGGTCCAGCTCCCTCAAGCATCCCAGACGTACCGGCTATATCGCGCGCTAGTTCTAATGTGTTTTGCCCATGCTCATCGGCCATGAGTTTTTGTATCGAGGCTTCTGAGCCAGGATGTTTACCTGATAGTCGTGCAGACAATGTACGTAAGCGATTTAATCGAAGTACCTCTGCCTCGCAATACAGTGCTGCAATCCTCTGCCTCATGACAGGGTCATTGCATCCTCCTTGCTGGCGAACTAGGTCAATAAGGAGTTCTGCTGATGGCCCTGCTCCCCATAATGATCCAGCAGAAGAGAGTTGGACACGTTCGTTAGCTAACGTAACCTTGGCGAGTCGCCACCCATCTCCTTCTTCTCCTACGAGATGGTCTGTCGTCAACCTTACGTCATCAAAAAAGACCTGATTGAAACTATGTGCAGTTGTCATGTCAATAATAGGAGACATAGAAATACCAGGTGCGTCCATTGGGCATATGAAGTAAGAAATGCCTTTGTGTTTTGGTGCGTCAGGGTTCGTTCTTGCGATCAAAATGCCATATTTTGATACATGCGCACCGCTTGACCATATCTTTGATCCGTTAATGATGTATTCATCTCCGTCGCGTTCAGCCCGAGTAGAGAGATTAGCTAGATCTGACCCCGAATCAGGTTCACTGAACAACTGACACCAAAAATCCTTTCCCTCCAGTAAGCCAGGTAGGTACTTATCTTTTTGTTCTTCGGTTCCAGCTTCAAGAATTGTTGGCCCAGCCCAACCTATGCCAATAGGATTTTGTGGTCGTTTGATGCCAGCACGCTTCAATTCTTCAGCGATTATTAGTTGTTCCAACGGTCCTGCTTCTAGACCGTACGGTTTTGGCCAATGTGGAACAACATACCCAGCGTCAACGAGTTGTTTATAGTTTGGGTTTGGGTTTTCTTGAATCCATGACCTCACCTGCATCCTGTAGGCATCATCTTCTGGTGGTGCGTCAAAGTCCATTGCGATACCTTTCTGAGTGGATTGATGTTCATCCTAGTGAGAAAAGTCAGAAGGATATAATTATCATCGAGAAGGAAATAGTTAAACTCAATGACATCCCCTATATTCTGTAAGGCAGATGGAGATGACATGACCCCAGTTAAATATGGCGTTAATGGAAACGTTGCGACGATTACATTAGCAGATGATAAAAATCGAAATGCATTAGGAAATGCCCTAATAGAAGGTATTTATAATGCGCTTCATTCAGCGAACGATGACGAAGATGTTCGTGCCATTGTCATAACGCATGAGGGTCCTGTCTTCTGTGCTGGTGTCAACCTCAAAGAGCGTTCAATGAACCAAGAACAAGTTCAGGATCGGTCAATAGGCTTTGAACAGGTACTATCACTTATTCAGACCTGCTCGAAACCAGTCATTGCAAAAATAAACGGAGCTGCTTTGGGAGGAGGCATTGGTCTGGCGTGCGCGTCTGATATTTCAATAGCTAATGAAGATGCTACTTTTGGCTTTACTGAAGTACGCCTTGGAGTTGCTCCAGCGATTATAGCAGTTGTATGTTTGCAGAAAATGCGCCGTGGAGAGGCGACTGAAGCTTTTCTTCGTGGAAATCGCTTTTCTGGGAGGGAAGCAGCGAAATTAGGGATTATCACCAGAGCTGTTGATAGTGGCAGCCTTGAATCTGAAATGCAATCTATCCTCAGCGATATTTTGCGAGGTGGACCTATGGCATTAGGCGCTGCAAAAAGAATTATTAACGAAGTTCCTAGCATGAGTGATAGCGAAGCTTTTGAATGGGCAGCGCAATACTCAGATGCGTTATTTGATTCTGTCGAAGCTTCAGAAGGAATGACTGCTTTCTTAGAAAAACGAGATCCAGATTGGATCATTGAAACAGATTCATAAATGGACCTTGGAGTATTGGCAGATATTCCAGTGTTGTGAGATATTTATGTAGATGTCTATTTCAGTAACGGCTGATAAATGGGGTGTACATGATGAATGATCGCTGGATAACAGATTGGGAACCAAGCCAACGGTTTCCCGTATATACGAGAGCTAACGCTGGAGAAATACTGCCTGACCCAGTAAGTCCTCTCGGTTGGGATCTCATTTGGGAAGAAGGTGTCTCCAAAGGTTGGGCTGATGGAGCACATCGACAAGGCGTCTTTACTCCTGATGAGTCAAATCCAGACCGACCTGACTACGTTGCCTGTTTTGGTGGCTATCTCTATCTAAACGCATCAATGATTCGTGTTAATGGGGAAAGAACGCCAGGCTTATCAGCTGAGGCTATGGATGCTGCTTTCTTGGGTAATCATCCTGACGTTCCACCATATGTCCCTCATGAGAATGACCAGCGACCAGAGTTGGTAGGGAAAATTGAGGAAGTTCAGGCATGGGTGATGTCTCTTGACGAATTACCTGAAGAGCTTCAAAAGGATCGAGAAAAGATTCTCGACGCCCGATCCCAGCGACCTGATCTTTCTTCAGCTACTAATGCAGAACTAGTTGAAAGATCCCGGTCGTTAATGCCGTTGGTTAGAGAATTCTTCGAGCCGTACCAGGTGTATGGAACAATGTCAGCTACGGGGCCGACAATTTTAGGAGCTCTTTGTGGAGAAATAGACCCAGCACTGCCTGGAAGGTTGATCTCAGGATTAGGTGGTATTGATTCCGCCCCGCCATCTATTGATATGTGGGGGCTTTCACGGCAGGTCACAGAATCAGGTGAGCTCACTACCGAATTTGATGCCGGAGTTCAAGGACTCGAAGAACGACTAGGTCAAACCGATGCAGGACAGAAATTCCTGAGTGATTTCCGGGATTTCCTTGCTGAGCATGGGGCCCGTGGTCCATATGAATGGGATGCGGCATCAGAAACATGGGAGATAAAACCCGAGTCAGCTCTAGCAGCAATTGATGCTATGAGACATGCAGATGAGACGCTATCGCCCATGAATAGGCATGCTGATGCGATCGCTGACCGTGAAGCTGCCGAGCGAGAGGTTCGTGAAATATTTGCTGGGAATGATGAAGCTTTAGCAACCCTAGAGCTTGGTATGCGAACAGCTCGTGTTTTTGTGGCTGGGCGCGAACGAACAAAACTCACATCTATGCTAACAAACCATGAAATTCGGTTACCGATGTATGAATTGGGACATCGGATGACTGAAAGAGGAGTTCTTAGCCGACCGAGAGATATTTTCTTGTTGCGCAATGCTGAACTTGATGACTTCATCAATGACCCGGAATCATTTACAGAAGGAATTAAGGAACGGGGAGCCCAATTTGCTGCCTTAAATAACTTACAGGATCCATTTATTGTGGATGGAGCTGTACCTCCTTTGAGTGAGTGGGGGCAACGGGAAACCGAATCACATTCTGTTGATATAGGAGATGAACTTGCTGGCATTCCTGGAAGCCCTGGAATTGTGACAGGTACTGCTCGGGTCATTACAGATCCTAGTGACCCTAGAGGACTTGAGCCTGGAGAAATATTAATAGCTCCAGTTACAGACCCATCATGGACACCGTTATTTATTCCTGCAGCAGGAGTTGTTGTTGAAGTTGGGGCACCATTAAGTCACTCAGTAATCGTAAGTCGCGAGTTCGGAATACCGTGTGTAACGAGTGTCCATGCAGCAGTTTCGAAAATTCCTAATGGCGCCGTTATAAGCATTAACGGAAGCACGGGAATCGTCACGATTGCTGAACTACCTTAGCAATAAGAATTACAGGCTGAGGCCTTTCGCTGCGATAGGTGTAGCCATATTAATCGTTGGTGGAGCTACGAGTAAGGCTCCTAGAGCACCCATTGCTGCTTTCATGCCATCACCTTGACCGTGAACGCCTAGAGCATCACCATCTGTGTATAGTTCAAAAAACCAGTAAACACCTTCCTCACCAGAATCTTTATGAGCTGAGTAAATTTCAAGGCCTGTTTCCTCTTCAGCCGCTGAGCAGGTTGCTGTCAACGCAGCTTCAACTTCTTCGGACTTTTCAGGATCTGTTTTCAATTTTGCTATTAGAGATATTTTTGACATATAAGCATCGTAGACACAAAAATCTGACTTTACGAGTTGAGCAAAGTGTGCCTGAATGTATTTCCTTCTAGTATGCAACTGTGAATGATCTATTAGGGCCCGTCGGGCAACTTGGCTACGTTGTAGAAGATCTAGAGAAGGCAGCTTGGTCATGGGTAGAAAAAACAGGTGTTGGCCCATGGACCGTGTTCCCAAATATGACTCTTGATTATTTTAATTATCTAGGAGAACCCAGTGAAGTCGAAATAGGAATAGCGATAGCTTTCACGGGATCCATCCAAATTGAATTGATCCAACAACATAACGAAGCTCCGTCTATGTACCGAGATTTTATGAACGACCGTGGTGAAGGAATTCAACATCTTTGCTTTTATCCAGAAGATTACGATTCAGCCTTAGCTTCGTTAACCGAAAATGGAATGAGAGTCTGTCAAGATGGTGCGATTCGCGGAATGAGATTTTCTTATCTTGAGGGTATGGATGGAAACATTACTGAGATTGGTGATATTCCTGACAAGGTACGTTTGCGCAGACTACAAGATATTGCAAATGCTGCTGAATGGGATGGCTCCAATCCCGTTCGAATCATTGAGTAACTTTTCGTCCTAGCAGCGATAGAAGCCGTGTCCCAGCAGTTTGATCTGGGGGGGTTTGCGGCGGTCCATAATGATCAGAGTTCTCTAGAAAGTCGTATAACTCTAACCAGTAGTCAAGTGCCCATCTAGCTACTGCATCATCAATTTCATATGGGATTGAAATTGATTGTGCTAAGTCCCAACCGTGCACAACGTTATCAGTTATTCTCGCTCCCAAAAGCTGTTCTAACGTAAGCTTCATTGTTGGATGTGATAGTTCCGATTCAAGGTCTGTTTGCTGAACCAAATTTATTGCTCTTAATGCTGTCCCTCTCCATGTTGACATTGGGTCGGGGCCTAAGATATTCGCGCTTAAATCTAAATCTAGAGAAGTTTCATTTTCTATCAGATCGGAAACTTGTATCTCCCCTGAAACGACGTGCACGACAAGTGTCTGTAGATTCCATTCAGTACATGGAGTTTCAATTTCCCAAGATCCAACAGGAACTTGTTTGAGGACTTCTCCAAATGCTGCTGCTGCTCGGATGTAAAAATCTATGACTGTTTCGGATGTCATTCCCACTCAATTGTCCCGGGTGGTTTTGACGTGATGTCATATGCAACCCTGTTGATGCCTGCGACCTCGTTAATTATTCTGCTACTCATTGCTTCAAGCACGTCATATGGTATGCGTGCCCAATCTGCTGTCATAGCATCCTCGCTAGTTACTGCACGAATGATGCATGGGTAACCGTAAGTGCGTTCATCGCCCATTACCCCAACCGACCGTATATCAGGGAGGACTGCAAATGATTGCCATATCTCTCGGTCAAGTCCCGCCTTTTCAAGTTCATCACGAACGATAAAATCCGCTTCTTGGAGTACTGCGACTTTATCAGGCGTAACCTCTCCGATAATTCGAACCCCTAAACCGGGGCCTGGAAATGGTTGCCTATGTACGATTTCTTCCGGTAAACCTAGTTCTTTCCCTACGGAACGGACTTCATCCTTGAACAATGAGCGTAAAGGTTCTACAAGTTCAAATTCCATGTCATCTGGTAGGCCTCCAACATTATGATGACTTTTGATAGTAGCTGCATGCTCGCTTCCTGATTCAATAATGTCTGGGTACAACGTCCCCTGGACTAGGAATTTTGCTTCCTCAATTCCTCCTGATGCCTTTTCAAATAAGCGGATAAATAACTCTCCTATTACTTTTCGTTTTGCCTCAGGCTCAGTTATTCCTTCTAGTTTTGAGAAGAATTCGTCTGCTGCTCGAACATGAATAAGCTCTATCCCTTGGCTCCGCTTGAAGGTTTCAATGACTTGTTCACCTTCGTCTTTTCGCATCAATCCTGTGTCAACGAAGACACAAGTAAGCTGAGATCCAATAGCTTTATGGACAAGCGCCGCAGCTACTGCAGAATCTACACCACCGGAGAGGCCGCAAATCGCTCGACCCGAACCTACCTGGTCTTTTATCTTGGCTACCTGTTCTTCTATCACGTTAGTCATGTTCCACGATCGCTTGATTCTAGATAGGTCTAGCCACCGTTCGAGTGTGTGTTGCCCATGTGGTGTGTGAGAAACTTCAGGATGATACTGCACCCCGAAGATTCCTTCTGATTCGAAGGCTGCTACAGGCGCATGTTCCGTTGAAGCACTGACAGTGAAATTATCTGGAACTGTGGTTACGCAATCAAAATGACTCATCCACACACTTTGCTCTTCAGGTTGTCCTTCTAGTAACTGACCTTCCGCAACAACCATGTTTGTTCGACCGTATTCACCTGCATCAAACTGGCTGACTGTTCCACCCAACTGTTTCGCGATTAACTGAGCTCCGTAGCAAATACCAAGGATTGGTATCCCCAAATCATAGATGTTGGGATCAATGATAGGAGCTCCTTCAACCCGTACTGACTTGGGGCCTCCGCTTAAGATGATTCCAGCTGGTCCTATTTCTTGAACCTGTTGGGCTGTTAGTTTATGAGAGACAATTTCGCTGTACACATTCGCTTCGCGTATTCGACGGGCGATGAGTTGCGCGTACTGAGCTCCGAAGTCAAAAACAAGAACTGTCGGTGTATCTGTACTCACTGTGGTCACTTTCGGGTAGTTACTTTGATTCTAGTGAACTCTGGGTAGAAAATTCATCCCATACCCAAGCACTGCGTATTTTGTGTGCACTTTCTTAGACTTGCATGGCATTATTTAAGCTTTTTTTTGACTTCGTTGAGCTTTCTAACAGAAACCATCAATTTCAGGAATTGTCACTAAAAGAGCTCTTATCATTATCGTGAATTCCTAAAATTATAGATAGAAATTGTTTAATCATAGATCCTGTAGCTCCCCAAACTGTGTCTCCGAACAGTTCAAAAAAGTGTATTTTTCTTTTCTGTCCGTCTCTCAATTCCCAAACTTCTTCACGATAGACCTCAGGAAGGAGTAGCTCACTAATGGGAACGTGTAGGATCTTTTCTACTTCATTTGGATTAGCTGTTAGCTTGGGGCGCTCTTCTAGTGAGGCGACAATGGGAGTCACAAATGATTCGCTTCCGACAGTTATGAAAGAATTCAATCTCCCAATCTGTCTTGGGAGCGCAGCATCTAAATTGATTTCCTCATATGCTTCTCTTTTAGCCGTTGCCCATTCATCAATGTCCTCGGGTTCACTATTGCCTCCGGGGAAACTTATTTCACTTGTGTGATGTCGCATCATCTTAGATCGCCGAGTCAAAATCATGAACACCTCATTAGCTTTTTCATAGAGTGGAACCATAACAGATGATGCCCGCTCATAATTCTCTCTGTTTTTTTCTGGTGGATTAAAGTGTTGAAATGAATCTTCTATGGAAGCTAAAGTCAGTACCTTTTGGGTAACTGACTCCCATGGAGCTTGAGATCCCGAAAACCAGTTTTGCGGTCGGGGAATATCCTGATCCCCTCCCCGTACACGTGCCATTACTAATTATGGTTTTCGATTAATTTCTCAAGAAGTTCTGGAAGGCCACCCGTCTTCAAATTACTCATTACTCTTCCAGGAGGAGTTTCTCCAGTTTCCCATTCATTCCATTGTGAAAGTAATTTTTTAGCGTCGGGTTCAGGTCGTTCATTCATATATTGATGCTACTAAGAATCAAGCTATTTACGGACAAAAAAGAAAAAGGACCGGATTTATCCGGCCCAAATTTCTTTCCAGAAGGAATGATTACATCATTCCGCCCATACCGCCCATACCACCCATCGGGTCTCCCGCTGGCATTGGTGCTTCAGGTTCTGGTTTGTCAGCTATTAGTGCTTCGGTTGTGAGCAGAAGACTAGCGATAGAAGCAGCATTTTGTAGAGCTGCTCTTGTTACCTTAGCTGGATCAATAACTCCAGCGTCAACAAGATCTTCATGTTCGCCTGTTGAGGCATTAAATCCGACATTGCCTTTTGCATCTTCAATTTCCCTAACGATAATTGAGCCTTCGTAGCCAGCATTTTCAGCAATCAGTTTTGCTGGAGCTGCTAGAGCTGTTGAAACCATTCGGGCTCCGGTGGCTTCGTCACCATCAAGTTTGCTTGCTGCTTCATCAACTGCTGATCGCGCACGCAGGAGGGCTGTTCCGCCACCGGCGACAACCCCTTCTTCGATTGCTGCTCTTGTGGCTGATAAAGCATCTTCAATTCGGTGCTTCTTCTCTTTAAGCTCAACTTCAGTTGCTGCACCAACTTGAACTACGGCTACTCCGCCGCTGAGTTTTGCTAAACGTTCTTGAAGTTTCTCACGGTCCCAATCGGAATCTGTATTGTCGATCTCAGCTTTAATTTGTGAGATTCGGCCTTCAACATCGTCTCGTGAACCTGCTCCTTCAATAAGTGTTGTGTTGTCTTTGGTTATAACTACTTTTCGTGCAGTTCCAAGAAGATCAAGTGTGACACCGTCTAACTTGAGTCCTACTTCTTCTGCTATGACCTGTCCGCCAGATAGGACTGCCATGTCTTGCAACATAGCTTTTCTTCTTTCACCAAATCCTGGTGCCTTAACAGCTACAGAATTAAAGGTTCCGCGAATCTTATTTACAACGAGAGTTGCGAGTGCTTCACCTTCAACATCTTCAGCAATGATCAAAAGGGGCTTACCTGATTGCATAACCTTCTCAAGAACAGGAAGCATTTCTTGGACAGATGAGATCTTTCCTTGTGTTAGAAGAATGTATGGTTCTTCTAGAACAGCTTCTTGTCGTTCAGGATCGGTTACGAAATATGGTGAAAGGTAACCTTTGTCGAATTGCATACCTTCGGTGAAATCAAGATCCATTCCGAATGTGTTTGATTCTTCAACCGTTACAACTCCATCTTTTCCGACTTTATCAATAGCTTCTGCAATGACTTCTCCGACAGTTTCATCTGCTGCAGAGATGGACGCCACATTGGCTATTTGGTCTTTTGAGTCTGCTACCTGCTGGGCTTGTGAACCAATAGATTCAACAGCTGCATCTACTGCGGCTTGAATTCCCTTTTTGAGAACCATTGGGTTTGCGCCAGCTGCTACGTTTCGTAGTCCTTCTCGGACCATGGCTTGAGCTAGTACTGTTGCTGTGGTTGTCCCATCGCCAGCTACGTCATTAGTTTTGGTAGCTACTTCCTTCACCAGCTGTGCACCCATATTTTCAAATGGGTCTTCTAGTTCTACTTCTCTGGCAATTGAAACACCATCATTAGTTATTGTTGGAGCACCGAACTTCTTATCAAGAACAACATTACGTCCTTTAGGTCCAAGAGTTACTTTTACCGCATCAGCGAGGTGGTTAACACCGGCCTCAAGTTTGCGACGTGCATCTTCATCGAATTTTAAAATTTTTGACATGTTAGTTACCTACTTATTTCACTATCGCGAGAACATCGCGCGCTGAAAGGATTAATAGTTCTTCGCCGCCACTGCTTATTTCAGTGCCGCCGTATTTCGCATAAACAACGGTGTCGCCAACCTCAACATCAACTGGTATTAGTTCACCAGTTTGTTCAGATCGCTTTCCTGGCCCTACTGCCAAGACTTCACCTTGTTGTGGCTTCTCTTTAGCGGTATCTGGGATAACCAATCCGCTCGCTGTTGTTTCTTCGGATTCGCCCGGTCGGACAACAATCCGATCTTCCCGTGGGTGCAAATTCATCTTCTAGTACTCCTCGTACACTAAAAAAATTGTCTAATAAATTAGCTTAGGGCTTTGTGTGAGCCCTGAACTATTTGTTAACGATACGACCAAGGTAGCCATTTCCAAACCTTGCAAGTGTATGTTTACAGAGAATTTTCAAAAAAATATCTTCGTTGACTTATCGAATTCGATGTGGCCTTAACCCTTTTATACTTGCCCGTTCCATTATTCGTTTATGTGGCGAGTAATCACTTGTTGCATAGTGCTGCACTGCTTGATTGTCCCAAAAGGCAATCGAGTTTTGTTCCCATTTAAAACGGCAAGAATATTCAAGAACTTCAAATTCGCGACATAGTGCATCAATCAGTTCAAATCCTTCTTTTTCGTTGTAGCCAACAATTCCACTGACGAAGATCCGATTGACATATAAAAGGGGTTTACCTGTTTGAAAGTGGTTGATAACTACAGGATGTTCAACTTGTGGATACAATTCTCGCATTTCTGCAAGTTTCTCCTTTGGTACCTGTCGGCCAAATGCACGCAAGAAGTCGTGTATGGCAAAGAGTGAGTCAATTTCGTCCTTTGTTTCTTGTGTTAATCCTTCATAAGCGGCATTTACATCAACGAATAACGTGTCCCCTCCTATCGGAGGGATTTCTATTGCTCTGAGAATTGCACCTCTTGAGGGTGTTTCTCTCCACGTGACGTCATGATGCCATTGATTTTCATACCCAGCAGCATTCGCGTTTTTCTCGAAACGTACTAATTCTGGCGTTTCCGAATTGGGAGGAAGAAAGGGGTGAATTTCTAATTCGCCAAAACGTTGTGCGAAATGTATCTGTTGCTCTGATGAGATTTCTTGATTGCGAAAGAATATTACCTTGTACTCCCATAACGCCTGCTGAATTTCAGTAATGACTGGTTCAGGAAGTTCTTTCGATAAGTCCAGACCTATAAGCTCAGCCCCGATGGTGGGAGATAATTGTTTAACGTCAAAATTTTCCCAAGTTAATGACTGCAATCGTTCTCTTTCTTCAAACAAGTGAGTTTGGGGTCCCATTGTTCGGCTATAGCCGGGAAGAAAAACTCTTCCCGGAAGACCTTCACCGGGATCAGCGTCAGCGAGAATCTCAACATCATCTCTTTTGTTAATCGTCTCTGACATACCGCCCCTTAATTAATGTCTTCCATTAATTATTCTACCATTCAGGATTATAAAGTCAATCAGGAAGCCCTACCGGTTCTATCCCTAAATCAAGATATGTAGCTATTGGATAATAGAAGATTCCTCTAGCTTCTATCAGCGGTCTTGCTATTTCGCCTCGGTCTACAAGTGTTGCTACCGCGACAACTTTTGCGCCAGTTGCTTCGACTGCATCAACTGCTTTAAGAAGTGAGCCGCCGGTGGTTATAGCATCCTCGATAATTAAACAACGATCGCCATCCCCTATTGGTGAACCTTCAATAAGTTTGTTTGTTCCACGGCCCTTTGGCTTCTTGCGAACGAAGAACCATCGGCAACGTTGAATTCCTGCTATTCCTATCGTCAAGGCATCTGCCCCAAGCGTTGGACCCCCAACAACATCAAAATCAAGGCCCTGCAATAGGATTCCATCGACTATCGCTCTGCTAGCAATTTCTAAATCATCAAAGTGTGAAGTCGCTAGTTTCCCATCAACAAAATCCTGGCTCATCGCACCCGAAGCTAGCTGAATTGGTTCAGAAAGTTTTTTTAAACCCTTTTGTTTTATGATGTCTATTGCTTGTGACTTCAAACTATCCATAAGCACCTTCTAATTCTTCTAGGCAACTCTTACGTTAGTCATTGATTGCCCCTATGTATTGGACGCTGTCTCGGTCCACAACGGTTGCAATGCTTCTGCGAAGCACTGTATTAAATAAACTAACTGCTCTTTCGTTCGGTTGATCAGCAGTCACAGCAGTATTTCCCCAATTCACAAGCCAAAAAAGATGTGCAGTGTCTATTTGACGGACGAGGTCTTCAAATGTTTCGTGCCCCGCATTATTTCTCTGCATAACATCAAAATATTTTTGCAACAAAGAAATTTCTTCATTGCGCCGTAGATCAATATCTAAGTTGCATCCCAAAAAAGGCGATATGTCACCTGAACCGTCTCCTCGACCAACAAGTTGAAAATCAATCACTACTACTTTCGGACCAGAGGCATCATCATCATCATCATCATCAAACAGGAGATTATCTAATCGAAAGTCATTATGGGTAAGGGTACGACTCTGCTCAGCCCAACTGGTAAGCCAGTTTGAAACTTCTGGTATGAATTCCTCTAATTTTGCTGGAAGCCATTCGGGATATAAGTGACCATACTTATCCATAACTAGCGGCCAAGACTGTTCGTACAAGCCCTGTAACCCCATATTTATCGGACTATCTAAAGGAGGAACCCAATCCATTGCTGTTAATTCTTCGCTATCCCACCAACGCGCATGAATATTGGCAGCTGTTTCCATGACTGCCATGGCATCAGTCAGAGTTGCTCCTGCAAGGTGGTCACCTGCCCTGAAATGACCTACATCTTCTAACAGAAGCGCATAATTTTCCTCAATGGAATCTCGACCATTGTAATAGACCTCAGGAACTCTTATTTTAACTTTTGGTGCAACCTGTTCATAAAATAGTGACTCTCGTTCGTAAACTCCAAGCATTACGCCAAGAGGCTTAAGTAACCCATCCGTAGTAGGAATTTTTGCGATTAATGTTGAAGGTCCCTCATCGCCTGCCCCGAATGTTAGGTGAAGTCTGGCTAGCTCACCAAGAAAACCTTCCCCTACTGCTATCCGCTCAGCATGCACCGAACTTACTGGTCCATAATCTTTATCGGCATGAGTAAGCGCAATTGTTAGCCAGTCGGACGTGAAATGTTCAAGCGAGGTGGGTATTTCTAATTCCATTCTTCTTCTCTAGTAAAGGTATTTAATGTAATCAAGCCAAAGGCGAAATATCTCTGAGGATTGATTATGATTCTGAAATGACTAGTGAAACTAAATTGGGGAAAGATGGGGTCACTCGTTGCTCTTGGCCCGGTGATGATGAAACCTATGTTCGATATCATGATCTAGAGTGGGGTTTTCCTAAGGCAGATGACAGGGAGTTATTCGAAAAGGTTTGTCTTGAAGGGTTTCAGGCTGGTCTATCGTGGATAACGATTCTTAGGAAACGCGAAGAGTTTCGCAACGCTTTCTCAAATTTTGATTTTGCCTTGATTGCAAGTTACGGGGAAAAAGAAGTGGTGAGACTCTTGGAGAATGAAGGAATTGTTCGCCATGAAGGGAAAATTCGTTCAGTGATAAATAATTCTCAACGAGCTGAGGAGCTCGTTGAAGAGATGGGCTCTCTCTCAAAATATTTTTGGGGTTTTAGTCACCATTCTTTTGAGAGAAATCATGACCCGATCCCTGCCAAAACCCCCTTATCTGAGGAGATCAGCAAAGACTTAAAAGAGCGAGGATGGTCATGGGTGGGGCCGACAACAATTTACTCTTTTATGCAGGCAACCGGAATTGTGAATGACCACCATCTCAAATGCGACATACACAATATCGTTGATACAAAACAGAAGTTATTCAAAGAAGGCATGAAGCTAATTTAAAGAACTTGGAACTGCCTTCCCGAATGGTTCAGAGTAGCCTATATTCGTGGCACATTCAGGAGACCCGTTCATTAAAGAATCTATGCGAGAGTTTGGGGAAACCATCTTTGCAGAAATGTCAGCTTTGGCTGAAACGACTGGGGCAATAAACCTTGGTCAAGGATTCCCTGATACCGATGGGCCGAGAGAAATAGCTGAACTTGCTATATCTGCAATACGAGATGGGCATAACCAGTACCCTCCTGGCTTAGGTATAGAAAGATTAAGAGAATCTATTACTAACCACCAAAGTAGGTTCTATGACCTTGATTTTGATTCAAAAACTGAAATCCTTGTGACTGCTGGAGCTACGGAAGCAATTGCCGCGTCTTTGCTCGCGATCTGCGAACCAAATGACGAAATCATAACTTTTGAACCATATTATGATTCCTACGCAGCCTCAATCGCCTTAGCAGGCGGTATTCGTCGAGTCGTAACTCTTCACACTCCCGACTACTCATTCAGCTTTGATGAGTTAGAGCAGTCTATTACCAAACGAACAAAGGCCATATTGTTGAATTCCCCTCATAACCCAACGGGGAAAGTATTCACCCATGAAGAGTTAACCCAGATCGCAGAACTCTGCGTTGAATATGACTTAATAGCTATCTGTGACGAAGTCTATGAACATCTTGTTTTTGAAGGGAACCATCTTCCACTCATTCAATACCCAGAGATGCGTGACAGAACCATACAAATATCATCTGCAGGTAAAACTTTTAGTTTCACTGGATGGAAAATTGGGTGGGTGTGTGCACAACCGGCTCTTTTGAATACCGTTCGTACCGCTAAACAATTTTTGACGTATGTGAATGGTGCCCCATTCCAACATGCTATCGCTGAGGCTCTTCTATTACCTGACGAATACTTTGATAACTTTCTCACTGATATGGTCGCTAAACGTGATCTATTGTCACGCGGTTTGGAAAGCGTTGGGTTAGAAACGTTCGTACCTCAGGGAACTTATTTTGTCACCGCTGACATTAAAACACTTGGCTATCAAGACGGCAAAGAATTCTGTTTAAACCTTCCAGAGAGTTGCGGGGTTGTAGCAGTCCCCAATGTTGTGTTCTACGACAATAAGGATCTTGGTGATACTTTAATTCGATTTGCATTCTGTAAAAGAGTCGAGCTTCTTGAAGAAGCAGTTGAAAGGTTACAAACCTTGGAGAGTGCATGATGAGAATTGCTGGGATACAACACGACATAGCTTGGGAAAACAGGGATGCGAATTTTGAGCGTCTTAGACCCCTGATCTACGAAGCAGCTGAATCACACCCTGATTTAGTAATACTTACTGAACTTTTTAGCACTGGATTCTCTATGAATACGGAAATGATTGGGGAAAGCTATGAAGGTCCTAGTGCCTCTTTCTTAGTAGATGAGGCGGAGAAGATAGGTATCCCCATCTGTGGTTCCATTCCCCTAAAGGGCATTGATCAAACTAAACCTCACAATTGCCTGTTTGTTGCCCATCCTGATAAACGAGTTGACTGCTATTCAAAAAAACATTTGTTCAGTTTCGCTGAGGAGCATAAACACTACCGTTCCGGAGATAAACCACTCAGGATTGATCTTAATGGAGTATCAATTAGTTTTTTTATATGCTTCGACCTACGCTTCGCTCCTGATTTTTGGGAATTAGCTCCTACCACGGACTTGTATGTTGTTATCGCAAATTGGCCTGAAGCAAGGTCTCATCACTGGAAATCTTTACTTGTTGCTCGCGCTATAGAAAATCAAGCTTATGTCATGGGAGTTAACCGAGTTGGCGTTGGTAACGGATTAGATTACTCCGGTGATAGCCGCCTTATAGGACCTCTTGGTGAAGAAATTATTGTAGCTAACCCCAATGAAATAGAGATTCTTATAGGCGAGGTTGACCCTCATATAGTTTCAGAGGTTCGGAAGGAATATCCATTTCTTTCGGATCGACTTAAGTAATCACCTATTTCTCGCCGATCATGATTACTTTTCCGTCTCTATTCCCAATAATGATTTTTCCATCCCATACTGCTGGAGTGGCTTCCAAGCAACCATTTCCTACTGGAAAACGCCAAAGCCGTGGAGGTTCTCTGCTTGTATCTTTGACATTATAAGCATTCAAAAACCCACTACAATCTGCCTGCAGTAATACATCGTCGATCACAACTGGTGAACTCCATAAAGGTCCTTGAATGAGGAATTCCCAACGAATTTCTCCGGTGACCTTATCTATTCCGATAACTCTTGCGGAGTCTGTAACGATGATTACTAAATCTTCATAGAGAGCGGCTGTTGCCCAGATACCATCCGGAAGTTCTGCATTATCAAATATTGACCATACGAGCGGATCATCAGGGTTTGATGGGTCTAATTTCATGAATTGTCCTACTTGAAAAGAGCGATTGAATCCCCTTTCGTATTCAACACCGACATACAGGTACCCGTCTTCGTCAACAACAATTGTTGCGTCAACATCATCGCCAACCCAATAACGAAAATTACGAACAGGGTCTTCCCCGACTGATAGCAACGATAAGTCCCATCCTTGGACTAGTCCACCTGAGTTAGCAAAGTATGCCGTATCTCCACTGATAGCAACTGAACCTTCAATAGAGACATTGCTTCCTACAGTATTAATTAGGTCATCGTCATACCCTGGTTCAGCAAATATCAATTCTGGTTCTGCTGTAACATAACCCTCATCGTCATAAGACCTATTCAGTTTGATGATATGAAAGATCGAGTTTTCCCCACCTACGAATAAATAATCGTTAATGACAAGCGGTGCCCCATCCCAATCATTATTCCATACGCTTCCTTCAATAGTGTCTGAGTCGAGACTCCAAAGAACAACAGGTTCACTACGGTCTATGGCAACTAGTCGCAGTAAATCATCTCGGCCTCCCGTGTATACAATCGGAAACCCGTCTGGATCCATTGTCACTGATCCTTTTATAATGTCATCTGTTTGTAAGGGCTTTAGTAGTTGGTTTCCGGTATCAGCGTCGAGAAAATGGATAGCCCCATCTAAAGCGCCAAAGATAGTCCAAGTAATACCATCTCTTTCGAAGATCACAGGTTGACCTGTCCAGCCCAGACCACACCATTCCTCATATTCATAATTGAGCATAGTGGTTCCGCAAAGCAGAGTATTTCTCGGGTATTGCCATTTTAATTCAGGGTTTGTTGGTATCGGACCTGTTCCGTAAAAAGTTCGTGTTGGATTTCCTCGGAACGTAAGTAACCCCTCCACTTTCGTTCCCCACGGCGAACCTACGGATGCTGGGTCAACCCATCCCGGGTATGGATCCGATGTTATAACCACAGTCGGTGATGGCACTTGCTCGGTAGTAGTTTTAACTTCAGGCAATACCGTTGGTTCAGGTGTAGAGATAGGTTCGGGAATTTGGAATACTTCCTCTATTGACTCCGTTGATTGCGTCAAAGCCCAGATCCAAGCCCCTATGGAAGCTCCGAGGGCAAACAAAACCACAGGTAATAGCCAACGCAGAATTTTATTGCTGACTGATTGGGTCGGTTTAGCGTATTGAGGGGTATATGGTTCCACAACGAATTCTTATCGGCCTTTGAATTGAGCTGATCTTCGTTCGATAAATGATGCAACCCCTTCTTGAGCATCCTCCGATGCTAGCAATCTAGATTGCACAGGCCCCATAGCTTCAACACATGCTTGGAATCCCTCATCGATCCAGCGTTTTGATGACGCTTTTGTCTCTTGAATCGCTAGAGGCGCCATTTCGCAAATCCGTTTAGCCAAATCTAATGCTCGCGTTAGTTCAGACCCTGCTGGGACTATCTCTTGCACAAGTCCAATTCGATATGCTTCTTCAGAATCAAACTCATCACATGTAAGTAAGTGATACATAGCGTTACCCCATCCGCCTCTCTCAACGAATCGTATAGTGGCTCCTCCGGTGGCGTGTATCCCTCGAGCTGGCTCAAGCTGAGAGAAGCGGCAATTGTCAGCTGCAACGATTATGTCTCCTGCTAGAGCAAGCTCAATCCCAAATGTATATGTTATTCCCTGAACGGCAGTAATGATTGGCTTTTTGCACGCGCGACCAAGTGCCATAGGATCTATCCGACTACTTTCCTCTGTGTGAGACCTATCATTCGATGACATTCGCTCTGTCCATTTAGGTAAGTCAAGGCCAGCAGTAAAGTGTTCACCGTGTGCAAAAAGAACGCCAACCCATAATTCATCATTACCATCGAGTTCTGAGAGTGCCTCAACAAGTTGGGCAGCCATTGTTGGCGTGTAACCATTCAACTTTTCTGGACGATTTAAACCTATGAGAAATATGTGATCTCTAATTTCTGTTGTTATTGAACCTTCATTATCAGTCATACATTGACACTAGTGCCTTTGGTAACAGTTTTGTCAACAAGATGACTTGACTAGATTATTCGTCGTTTACGATACGAAATGCTCTTTGGAGAAGAGGATTCTCCTCGCTGGGCTGCATGTCTTGATCTTCATCCCAAAATGTTCCCTGTGTTACTTCTTCGTCTGAATAATCGTCCGGTACTACATGCAAGAATGAGTCTTCAAAAGGCTCCGATACTAATTCTTCAAGGGATTCATCAACCTTCATATCCTCTGAAAGTGCTTGTTCAACCTGAACATGGACATCTTCAATGGAGATTTCAACATTCATTCCAGTTTCTTGATACGCATCGCCTGGTTCTTGATATGTATCGTTCGTTATTTCAATTTCTGCTTTAGTCTGCGGAGCTATGTGTTTGTTAGCTTTTTGGGATTGTTGAATTTTTTTACGCCCTATGGATCGTTCGTCTAATAGTTTCCACCCTTGTGGAACCGTGATTCTACTGGCATGAATTTCACATAGCGCCGAACCGTCTACAGCCTTTTCATGACCTATATCAACAATCCAAGCTTTCCTACTTTGGGGAACCATTAGTAAGACACAATCTGCCTCACGGGCACATCCAACTCGGTTACAAAAGTCAGTCCTCTCCACGAGAAAAAAATACATCATGAAACCACTTAGCGTTGTGACTATCCACGAAAATCTTCAATTACTGATCTTTGGAGAATACAAACCTGTAACACAATATGAACTTCAGGAAAGTGATTTACTATTTGAAGAGGTGAATGTTTGCTTTTCATTTAAACTTACAGTGAGGCTCAGGAGGCATGATCATTTCTAGGATTTCATCAGAAATACTTTCACAACAATTTGAATTATGCGGAGTGACTAAAAATTCTTATGTCGCTCTATTAACCGACGACATAGTTAATGAATATCTCCAATCTAATAGTGAGGTTGCTTTGAAGCAATTAGGTTGCCGGTTCGATACCTTTAACATTCAATGGGATCAGAAAAACACGACCTTAATGAAGGTGCAGAATGAAATTGTCCATGATGATTTAGCCCACTCTGATTTGGTGATCGATCTCTCAAGTGGTTTGTCAGATGAAATCATTAAACATTCAACTTTGAGTGAGAAGCTTATTATTTCTATTCCTACCCCATCATTTGAACCGTACAGTCACTCAATGACGAGCGCAGGGGTAATGCAGCGAGCACAACGAATAAATGCATTGCTTGAAAATACAGATTCTTTAACAATTGAATCTGCGTCTGGGACTAAACTTAGATTTTCTAGTGATGATTTAGTGCATAGTAGCCACACCGGAGTCCCTATAGAAGGAGGAGTGAAAGCAGGGTGGCCCTCGGGTTGTGTTGAGTTCTTTAGCCATATGTCTAATTTAGATGCCGAAATCGTCCTGATGCCCGGTGATATTATAGATAACGCTCTACATCTCGTAAAAAGCCCTGTAGTCCTTCAAATTCGTGGCGGAAATATCGTTGAAATCATAGGGGAATCAAGTGATGCTAATATTCTAAAGGTCCAACTTGAATCATTTAGTGACCGAGAACACGCTTACCGAGTGAAGGGATTCAACATTGGGTTACTTTTCTTCAACGGCGATTACTTTTCGGGCCCATTTGACCCCAAAAAAGTAAATGCTACAGGTTCAACTCTTCGTGGAGGCTGGACCACTTTGACATTTGGAAGTGACATTGCAAAATCTCTCTCGATAACACTTACATCATCAAATTTACTCTTTGATAATGTTGAAGTATTCCTAAGTGGTGACTTTGCTGCGACGATGAAGCCCGATATCTACGAGTTAGCGCTGATGGGCTTATAAGAGGTAACAAGATTTCTTAAATTCTATGAGCTACGGCACGGTTAATGTCAAAATTAGTCTGGACCGAAATAGATTCTTGTTGTAGCCTGCCCACTAGGATACTACCGAGGGTTGAAATGAAATTAATATTTTGCGCAATAATTATTTCTTCATTTATTTTGGGGGCATGTGGAAATAGCACTTCAGATGATACTCCTCCAGTTATGACTGAAGAGGAAACACCTCTTCAAAATCAGGAAGACGAAGTTACTGAATCGCCTACGGTTGTGGAACCCACTCCTACAGCGGAAATCGTCATACCTACTCCTGCACCTCTAATCCATACAGTTCAACCTGGGAATTCCTTAGGCCAAATAGCTCAAAGTTATGGAGTCCCCATAGAGTTGCTTGCAGCTGAAAATGGGATTGACGACTATAACCTCATTCAAGTTGGGCAAGAAATTGTTATTCCACTAATTGAAGACGAAGAAGAGTAACTCACCCCTTCTTGTTCTTGAAATTAATTCTCAGAAATCTGAACTGAATGAATCACGACATCAGTCACAGGACGATCACCTGGCTGTGTTGGTACTCGTTGCATTTCGTCAGCGATTTCTAAACCTTTAATCACTTTCCCGAATAAAGCATATTGAGGCGGCAACCCAACTCCGCTTTGGCCAGTCACTATGAAAAATTGACTTCCATTTGTATTAGGCCCTGCATTCGCCATAGCAATTGACCCGACTTCGTATCGACCTGGCGCTGGAAGTTCATCTTCAAAACGATAGCCTGGACCTCCCATGCCAGAGCCTTCAGGGCATCCCCCTTGGCACATGAACCCATTAATGATTCTGTGAAAAATCAATCCGTCGTAGTAGTGATACCGAGAAAGAAATACGAAGTTATTAACCGTTATTGGAGCGTTAACTGTGTCTAAATGGATAACCATTTCCCCCATGGATGTCTGCATAGTAGCTGTGTAATTCTTTGTCGTATCGATACACATAGGTGGTTGCTCAGCAAATTGTGTTATTCTCTCGCTGGAACCATCTGCATTAGGGCAATCGATCATAAGTTTCCTTTTAAATAGATTTATGTGACGTAACCATAGCCCGCATTTTGTATTTGACCACACCATCCCCTGCTTCTGACCATTATGAACCTACGATCCGCATATGGCACGGAAACCCCGACGGGCGAAGATACGAAAGATTCGGCAAAAGCGAATGACTATTTCCTGCGGTATCTGTGACGTTACTTGGCGAGGAAAGCCAGGGGACTCGTGCTGGAGCTGTGGCAACAAGCAGACATCTATCGCTGTTCCCAATCAAATTAAGATCGTGTCTTAAAACGGGAGGCGGCCAGTTGATGATCTAACCCCCGATGATCATCAACTGTTATAAGCCACCCGTTTAACTCCCTAATGATTTGTAGCCCCCCGGTCAACTAACCATCTTGGAGTCGAAGAAGTGTGTCATAAGTCACAGTACACAATTTGTTAGCCGAAAGACAACATTTAACAAAAAAACTCTTCGCAATGCACATAAATAAAAATTAGATCTGATTAAGATTAAATCTAATGTCATCTAATATTTTATTTCCTAGTGCGATTGTCGTCTCATGTTTGATCATAGTTTTGGTCTTATCGCTTAGAGGTCGTGAAAGAACAGAACCAAAAAAATTCCAATTGCGAGTTCCGCAAAAAAAGAGAAACAATAACCCCTTACTTGATCTACCAAAAACTCCTGAACACAGTGGGGTCCCAAAGAAACAAAGCCTTTCTTCATGGCATAAGAAATACGAGAACGACTTACTACATTTTTTCGAAATCCTTGATGGCTTGATATTTGGAGAAATTGGAATCGCTGAAAGTGAGAAAAGTGTCGACTTCCTTACAAATATTGAGGAGGCAAGCCTCAAGCACCCCTCACCAGAGATCGGAGCTGAGTTAACTGCAATTATCGGAAATGCGAAATCCATTCTCGTTGCCATAGCTAAAGATCCTTCAGACCCTGTCGCCGAACAAAGAAAGATCTATCAGGATTATCGCTTGATATGGGTGTCTCGAATACGTCAATATGTAGATGATCATGAACGTCTAATACGGTTGCAAAACCACTAGAATAAGACTCCAGTCCCCTCACTGAACTACCCCCAAAGAAGGTCACATGAACGACGTCACCGTTGATACCGCCCCTGCAGCACGTGCGTCAGCTGCTTCAAAAATCTATGGCAAAGGAGACACCCTCGTTACTGCATTGAATAATGTCGATGTGTCATTTCAGGCAGGTAAATTTTCAGCCATTATGGGACCCTCAGGTTCGGGAAAATCCACATTAATGCATTGCATGGCTGGACTAGATAATTTATCTGGTGGAAAAGTTTTTATTGGAGATACAGACCTTACGCAACTAAGCGAGAAAGAACTAACTCTTCTTCGTCGGACAAATGTTGGATTTATCTTTCAATCATTTAATTTAATACCAACTTTAAATGCAATGGAAAATATCACGCTTCCGATTGACTTATCAGGGGACAAGGTTGATAAAGACTGGGTTGATCAAGTTACTGAAGTTGTGAATCTTTCTGATCGATTGAAACATAAACCGAATGAACTATCCGGTGGCCAACAACAGCGGGTTGCTGTTTCAAGAGCTTTAGCTAGCAAACCCAATATCATTTTCGCTGATGAACCAACCGGAAACCTTGATTCAAAATCAGGCAACGAAATCCTTGAATTTATGAGGTTAGCAACTACCGAGTTAGGACAAACTATTGTCATGGTTACACATGATCCTGTTGCTGCTAGTTACTCAGATCGAGTTATCTTCCTAGAAGACGGACAAGTTGTTGGCGAAATAATCGAACCCAGCGCAGACAGCGTCATAGATCAGATGCGAACGTTCGGGAATTAAACTCTGCATGGCTTTATTTCAACTTGCAGTCAAGAATGCCTATTCAAAACCAGGGCGTTTTCTTCTTACTTCTTTAGCTATTTTAATAGGTGTTGCTTTAACAACTGCAGTTTTTGTGTTCACAGATAGTTTACGCTCAACACTTGGAGACTTAAGTGAGGATATAGAGTCGGGTTATGATCTGGCTATACGGTCAGAAATCCCATTCGGTAATCGATTAGATGCAGCTCCGATTAGTCTTGATCTTCCAGAGAACCTTTCAACTATTAATGGTGTTGTAGGCGTTCAACCCCGAGTAATAGAGTTTGGGGTTATTCCCAATAAGTCTGATGGCTCTGCAGCAATAGCTAACCGGGGTCCAAACATAGGTGTTAATTGGGAAGAAACCGCACTAAACCCAAGACTGTATATAGATGAGGGAAGACCACCTACAGAAATCACCGAGTTTGCTGTTGACACTGACATGGCAGAGGATGACGAATTCGTCGTTGGCGAAACCTACATATTACAAACACCTTCGGGCCTTCGCGAGGTTCTGCTTGTAGGCACTTTTAATTTTGCTAACCCTGAAGAAAATGCGGTTGTTGGTGCAAAAATTGTCGCCATGAGCACGATTGCTGCTGTTGAGTTTTTTAACGCTGGAATCGGGTATGACGATATTACGCTTAGTGTTAAATCAGGGTTTGATCAAAATCTCGTTATTGAAGATATTGGAAATCTTCTACCGGTCGGCTTAGAAGTATTAACAGTTGAAGATCTAGTTGAAGAACAAGCCGATAACTTCAATGAATTCATAAATATTTTTAGAACGATCTTGTTAGTTTTTGCATTCATTATTTTGATCGTTGCTGCTTTCATTATTTACAACGTATTCTCAATTATTGTTGGTCAACGTATACAAGAAATCGGACTCTTAAGAGCGTTAGGTGCGACTGGGAAACAAATCACAAATTCGATAGTAATAGAAGCATTATTCGTGGGTACTTTTGCTACAGCATTTGGGATAATATTAGGTTTCCCAATTGCATATGGACTGCAGGAACTACTTTCCGCTTTAGAGTTCGGGCCGGATGAAAATTCACTACCCGTGAATGCTACAACGATAATTGTCGGGTCAGTACTAGGAGTCGGGATCACACTAATTGCTGCCGTATGGCCAGCCTTGAAAGCGCGTTCAGTATCCCCGATGGCAGCGATCAGAAATACCTCTTCTTCAAAATATGTCGTTCAGAGAAATTTAGGTCTCGGATTTATTTTGGCAGGATTGGGTGTTATCTCAATTGTTCTTGGGTTCGCGATTAATAAGTGGTTGTTTATGCTTCTATTTGGGTTATTTGCTGGCATATTCTTGTACCTTGGCCTGAGCAGAATTCAAGTACTGGTAGGAAAATTTTCTTTCCTAGGGGTTGGCTTATTACTCTTAGTGTTCGCACTCACTGCAGATTTCAGCACATCCATGCTTCTAGGCCTGTTAGGGGCAGCCGCCTTGAATTGTTTTCTGGGAATAAATTTACTAAGCCCATACTTCGCTGAACCAGTTACGAGGCTTCTTGGTGCTCCAGTCTCTACCCTTGGCGTTCCAAGCAAGATGGCACGTTCAAATGCCGGGCGTAATCCGGACAGGACAGCAACTGCTGCATCAGCATTGATGATTGGCTTAGCATTAGTTGCTACTGTTTCAGTTGTATCTGAGTCTCTGAAAGCTACCGTTAGTGACATTCTAGAAGAAGATGTCATTTCTGATTGGTGGGTTCAAGGTGAGAACCTGGGACCTCAGCCGCTTGGCTTTAGTCCAACTATTACAAAAGAAATAGCTACGTTACCTGAAGTTGAAGACGTTCTTGCAATGCAATATTCAGACGAAGGGATACGGACCGTTACGGACAAGCAGGTTAAACGAGTTTATTCTGCTGACCTTAAATCGGTTTCGAATTATTTCAATATAGGACTTGAAAGAAGCGATAATTCGCTCCTAGGCAATAGGGCACTTTTCATTCATCAAGACGAAGCAGCGAAGTACAGTTTGCAGATCGGTTCGTTTATCGGTGTCGAGTTTGTGGATCAAACACAATTAGATTTAGTGGTAGCTGGGATTTTCTCCTCTAAATCTGTAATTGATTCAGGTTGGTTATTAGATTCTTCCGTATATTCGTCAAACTCAAACCTAGCTCCCCAAACAGATGATTTTGTCGGTGTCCTCATTAAAGACGGCATAAGTGAAGCTGAGGCACGAATAGCTCTTGAGAGCGTGCTTGTTGATTATGAACAAGTCAGAGCTCAGACTAAAGAAGAAGTAAAAGATGAAGCAGAAAACCAAATAAATCAAACCGTGACAATAGTCAGTGTCCTACTGTTCATTTCTGTCGTCTTGGCAGTTCTAGGTGTTGCGATCACATTAGCACTATCAGTATTTGAGCGAACAAAAGAAATTGGCCTGACTCGAGCTGTTGGAGCTACCCGTAAACAAATCAAACGGATGGTTCGTGTTGAAGGGATATTAGTTGCATTATTCGGAGGTCTTCTTGGAATAGGGTTGGGTCTTGTCTTTGGAATCGCTTGTGTACAAATCATTCCTGATGATTTTGTATCAAAATTAGATATCCCTTGGTTATTGATTATCCGGAATTTGCTAATTGCTGGAGTAGCAGGTTCGCTCGCAGCATATTTCCCAGCTCGAAGAGCAGCAAAACTAAAAGTTCTAGATGCAATAAATCACGAATGATCTAACTTATGGTTTTCAAAACCTGAGGAAGCTCACCTGCATGAACAATGAGAAGCCTTCGTGTAGCTCGAGTTAATGCTACGTAAAGAGCGCGAGGCCCATGCATTGCACTGTTGAAAATTTCTATTGGTTCAACAACAACTGCCACATCTATTTCTAGTCCCTTTACAAAGCCAACCGGTACGATCGTAATCTGATTTGTTAAGGCTCCATCATCAACCAATCCGTGTTCTATTTCAGAAGCTTTGAGCGAATCGGAGAGAGGTCTGACGAACCGATCAGGTGTTATAACCGCCAAAGTTCCTGACTCAAGTTCATGTAATTCAGACCTTACTAGTGCAGTGATTGAGCCTAATAGACGGGCTGGGGTTTCAACTTTGATAAATCGAGGCTCTTCTCCAATCTCACGAACAGCATTGGGGGTGCTACTTTCGTACTGAGTACCTCGCAACACTTTTGAAGCTATATTCATTGTTGGTTGTGGCAGTCGATATCCCACTGTCAGGTGAGAGAATCTGGGTTCTTTTAGAAACGAAAGTCCATTGAGTATCTCATCCCAGCCATCCTTTGCCCAGGCGCCAGTAGCTTGAGCCATGTCCCCTACAAGAGTGAACGACCCATTTAATGACCTTCTCTCTAACATTCTAATTTCCATGGGCGATAGATCCTGGGCTTCGTCAACGACAATATGTCCAAATGTTCTAATTACATCCTCATCTTTGTATGCCGGTCTCGGGCCCAATGCAGCTTGAGCTTCATCAAGTATTGGTGCGTCCTCTTTAGTCCAAGTTACTGTCGATGCATGGTCAGACCTATCTCTGTATAGCTTTAAGATTTCATGCTCTTCGAAAATATTGTAAGCAGCACTTTTCAATAACGCTTTGCTTCCAAATAAGTCATGTATTAGTTGTTCAGGAGTTAGTGATGGCCACATCCATTCTAAAGTTTCTCTAATTTCGATGGTATTACCTATGTCAGCCATAATTTTTGTGGGGTTAAGGTCACTATTTCTTGAGCTAGCAGCCAAGGATTCAAAAACTGCATTTTTTACATAACTCCTTGCGGCGTTGTGATCCTTATACCGGCGCTTTGCTTCGGAAATTATTATAGAAGATTCCTCAACTCGCAGACGCAACCTTTGTAGACCGTATCCAATCAAAAGATCCTTACGCAAGGGCCTTTCTCTATCTCTAATTGCTTTACGAATCACAGCTTGCATTTGTGAGCTTCCCTTAATCGAAGCTACATCTGCTGGATCATAGCCTTTGGCTTTAATCCGATGAACAAGGTCACCCAGTACAGCAAGATGAACTCCTGCTTCGCCCAAAGATGGAAGAACTTGTTCAATATAGGTAAGGAAAACTCTATTTGGCCCGACTACAAGAACGCCTTGCCCCTCAAGCGGGAATCTGTGCGTGTACAGAAGATATGCGGCTCGGTGCAGAGCGACTACTGTTTTCCCTGTTCCAGGGCCTCCTTCAACAACTAGGGGACCTGCTAGCGGAGACCTGATAATTTCATCTTGTTCTGATTGGATAGTGGCGATGATGTCACCAAGACGACCTGTTCGAGCTTGTTCCATAGTTGCAGCAAGAGTCATCCTGCCCTTGAAATAAGGAACTTCCGAGTCATCGATGATATCTTCTCCAAAAAATTCATCTTCTATGCCGAGAAGCTTTACTCCTCGTGAAGCAAAATGGCGCCGTCGGGTTAATCCCATGGCTTCACGGCCTGTCGCTCTGTAGAAAGGTTCAGAAATAGGGGCACGCCAATCAACAGTAATTGGATCTTGCTTTTCGTCCCATACTGCAATTCGTCCGATATAGAAGGACTCATCGCCGTCATCTTCACTTAACTGATCAATTCTGCCAAAAACTAGGGATGCGTCACCAATATCAAGTTGAGATAATCTTTTCCCGACTTGATCAGCTATGACATCTTTTTCAAATCTAGCTTGGTGCGTGCCGCCTTTTCCTGATTCGACAATGTTATGGAGTTTCTTTGCCTCTAGATGAGCACGATCAAGAATCGCATATGCGTTCTCAATATAATTCTGTTCATCTTTAAAGTCTGGATGCATAAGGATCACCTCCTGAAAAGTCTTACAAAAGCTATTTAGGTAGCTTTTGATTCTAACGATTTTTTAGGCTTTCTCATCATTAGTTTTCTATAGATGCAATTTGTCAGAGTTTGAAGGCACTTATTGTCACCAACTGCTCTAGATTTATGTTGTGGATAATTTGAATCTGAAAAACGATACATTTTTAAAAGCGTGTATGCGCAAACCGGTTGAATACACGCCTATCTGGTTTATGAGACAAGCTGGAAGATCTCTTCCAGAGTATAAAGCTCTCCGAAAAGAAGGCAGCATCCTCAATGCTATTAAAGAACCGGAAATAGCTGCAGAAATAACGTTGCAACCCATCAGACGTTACGGAGTTGACGCTGCAATCCTATATTCAGATATCGTTGTCCCTGTCCATGCAATAGGTTTTGGAGTCGATATTAAGCCAGGGGTGGGACCTGTTGCAGTTGACCCTTTTAAGTCAACGACAGATCTAGCGAGACTGCGTTCATTAAACGCACAGGTTGACACGCCCTACGTACTTGAAACTATTCATAGGCTTGTGGATGTCCTTGAAATCCCGTTAATAGGTTTTGCTGGTGCCCCGTTCACTGTTGCAAGTTATCTAATTGAGGGCGGTCCGTCACGTTCTTATCAGAAAACAAAAGCAATGATGTTCAGCGATAAGGCGCTATGGGATTCTTTATTAGAGAGATTGACAGATATTACGATTGAGTCTTTGATCTCCCAAGTTGAAGCTGGAGCTAGCGCAGTTCAGTTATTTGACTCTTGGGCTGGTTCCTTATCACCTGAACAGTATGAACAATTTGTGTTTCCCTACTCTCAACGAATATTCCAAACCCTTTCGGAGTATTCAATACCACGCATTCATTTTGGTGTGGGAACTGGAGAAATACTTCACCTAATGAGCTCTGCAGGTGCAGATGTTGTCGGAGTGGATTGGAGAGTTCCAATTGATGAAGCAAGAAAACGTATCGGCCCAGATAAATCTGTGCAAGGGAACTTAGACCCATCAATACTCGGAGGCGATTGGGAATTGATTTCTAAAGAAGTACTTAAGATTCTTGAAAAGAACGATGGACAACTCGGCCACATCTTCAACCTCGGTCACGGCGTAACCCCTGAGGTCAATCCAGATGTTCTACAAAAGATAGTTGAATTAGTCCACAACTTTCGGATAAGCACGTGAAAGTCACCATTATCGGTGGGGGTATCTCCGGTCTGACCGCAGCATTTGAACTTCAAAAATCGGGACATGAAGTAATGCTGCTGGAAGAGACAGATCGCCTTGGAGGGAAAATCCTCACTAGCAAAGTTGAAGGATTCAATATTGATGCAGGACCAGATTCTTTTTTAACCCGTGATCCTGAAATGCGTGAACTATGCTTTGCCCTTGGTTTGGGCGAGGATTTAGTTTCGCCTACTGGAAAGCCTGCCAAAGTTTGGGTTAATAACGCAATGCATGACTTACCTAGACAGCATTTCTTGGGGGTTCCACTAGACCTAGACGAATTACAAGAACTGTCTGTTCTTACTAAGGAAGGAGTTAACCGAGCAAAGCTTGATTTAACACTTGCGGATAATAAACCTAAAGAAGATGAAACTGTTGGTTCGCTTATTCGGCGTCGACTTGGGGATGAAGTCATGGACCGGTTAGTTGGCCCATTATTAGGAGGAATTAATGCTGGAAACGCGGATGGTTTATGTCTGAAGTCAGGTGTCCCACAGTTATTTCAAGCAAGCCAAGCGGACTTTAGTCTTATCAGATCAATCAAAAAGTTTCTTACAAGCCAAAATAGAGACCCATCAAGTCCTGTGTTCCTTACACATCCTGCTGGCCTACAAACTGTAGTTGAACGGCTTGAACAACAAATTGTTGGAAATATAAAAAAGAATGAAAAAGTGACGGCAATCGAAGCTTCAAAGCATTCAATGGTCGTTAAAGCTTCTCAGGACTATGAAACTGATGCAGTAATCTTATGCATTCCTGCTTTCGCTGCATCAAGATTATTGGCCAATGCATGCCCAAATACATCTGCTTTGCTTTCTGATATTCGCTATGCCTCAATGGCATTTATTACATATGCTTTTGATAGCTCCGAAGTACCTTCATTTAATGGAAGTGGTTTTATTATTGGGCGTGACGAAGGCTTAATCACTACTGCTTGTTCGTGGACTTCAGAGAAGTGGGCTCATCTCAAAGGTGAGCACACAACATTCTTGAGAATGTCTGTAGGGAGATTCGGCGAAACAAAAGCATTAGGGATGAAAGACGCTGACTTATTGAGAGAACTTAAAGATGAACTGATAACTTTAACCGGTATCAGTGCTGACCCAATAGCTACGAGAGTAACCCGATGGCCGAATTCCTTCCCTCAATATGAACTTGGCCACTCACGACGAGTAGCTGAAATCCGTCAGGAAGCTGCTGTTGAAATGCCGGGAATATTCTTGGCTGGGTCCCCGTTTAAAGGTATTGGTTTGTCAGCCTGTATTAGAGATGGAATTGACCAAGCAAAAGAAGCTAATAATTTTCTTATGAAAAGGTAAGTGTGATGGTTAGCATCTTTCGGAGAATTGCTCTTTCTTTTAGGTCCATCACTCAAAAAGAGGTTCTGAAACCTGTTTGTGGTGGAATCTGCTTGGTGCTTTCATTGCCTCCTTGGGGTTTCTGGCCTCTAGCGTTTTTAGCTTTTGCCATCCTTGACCAAACCCTAAAAGAAACTAATGGAGCAACATTTAGATTCTTTACAGGATTCGGTTTTGCTGTTGGATGGATTTTCCCAGGGACGTTCTGGATGATCGCATTAACAGTTCCTGGCTATTTCGTTCAGGGCTTCTTATTTAGTGGGCTGTATGCACTTTCTATTTCTCTGATTCCAAGGAGCATGCTCCGTTTAATCGCTCTACCGGCAGCATTCACATTAATTGAGGCTGTACGTTACCGATGGCCCTTTGGAGGAGTTCCTTTAGCGACTATTGCAATGTCGCAAAGTAACAGCCCATTTGGACAGACCGCTAGATTTCTAGGTCCACTATTTCTCACAGCTTTCGTAATTATGTGTGGCATGGCATGTGCGATGATTTGGGAAAGAAAGTGGAGACATGCAGGTTTGATCGTGTCAGTCCTTCTACTCTTCTGGGGTGTTAGCACAATCGCTCCAAAAGGGTCTGCTGTTTCTACAATTGACATTGCAATTATTCAGGGTGGTGGCGAGCAAGGAACCCGCGCCATAAACACGAATGAACGTGAAGTTTTTGAACGACATGTTGAAGCAACTGGATTAATTCAAGGAAATCCAGATGTTGTTCTTTGGCCGGAAGACGTTGTCAACCTTCGTCAGCTATTTATTGATTCACCTGAGCGTTTGGAGTTAAGTGACCTCGCCGAAGATTTGGATACTTGGCTGCTTGCAGGAATCTTTGAGCGATTAGACGAAACTTCTAACGCAAATGCAACAGTCGCTATTGGGCCGGACGGGGAGATTTACGATAGGTACGACAAAGTTCGGCTGGTTCCTTTCGGCGAGTACGTTCCCTTTAGATCTCTAATAGAACCATTTGCTCCCGAATACTTACCAGTTCGCGATACTGTTCCTGGTACTGCCCCCCCGAACCTAACGTTGCCTTTTGGGAATAACGCTATTAATGCAGGAATTTCTATTTCATGGGAAATTTTCTTTGAAGACCGCTCAAGGTCTGCGATTAGAAATGGGGGGAAAATTCTCTTGAATCCTACAAATGGGTCAAGCTATTGGCTGAGAATCCTTCAAACACAACAGGTTGCCTCCTCGCAATTAAGAGCTATTGAAAATGGACGTTGGGTTCTTCAAGCAGCACCAACTGGGTTTAGTGCAATAATCAACTCAGATGGCAAAGTGATGCAGAGAACATCCATCTCAGAAATGAAAGTCTTGGAAGGCCAGGTTGAGTTAAGGGATGGTTTAACTATTGCAACTCGTGTAGGCCCTTTACCCATGATCACTATCTCAATTATTTCGCTAGGTGCAGTTTTTATCTACTCTAGAAAAGAACACTAATCTATCTCAATCATCAGTGTTGCAGGACCTTCGTTAATGAGTTGAACATCCATATCTGATTGAAAGATTCCAGTTTCAACTTTCAACCCTGATGACTCTAGACATCTAGTAAAGAATGCAATCAGGGGTTCAGCCTGTTCGGGTCTCGCTGCTGCCGTCCAACTTGGTCTCCTCCCCCGATCAATATTTCCATATAAGGTAAATTGGGATATTACGAGGAATTCCCCGCCTACCTCTTCGCTGGAAGCGTTCATCTGCCCACTGCTATCTTCAAATATCCGAATACTAATAACTTTCTTAGCTAACTTTTCAGCTATCACCTCAGTATCGCTATGAGTAACCCCAACAAAAATGAGAAGGCCCTTTGAAATAGAGCCAACTGTTGTACCTGAAACCTCTACTGATGCCTGAGAAACGCGTTGAATTAAAGCTCTCAAAACAACTCCTCTTAGCTAGACCTTCATTCTAAGACAATCATTCCATCCAAAACATAAAAATTCCAGAAGTGAAATTACAAAAAATTATTCTATCTTGAATTGATTTAGGGTTTGGTGTCCATACCCTTGAAGGCTGAACCTAAGGAATAAAGTGTCACAGAATAACGATCCGCAAAAGTTGCGCATTGCAATGCTCGCATACAGAGGAAAACCCCACGTTGGCGGTCAAGGTGTCTACGTTCGGGAAATGAGTAAAGCACTAGTTGAACTTGGCCACACTGTTGAGGTTTTCGGAGGTCCTCCGTATCCTGATTTAGATGAAAATGTTCCTCTACACGAATTTCCAAGTCTTGAAATTTTCAATGATCATTTCCCCGGTCGAATACCAGGGTTTTGGGAAATAAAAGATGTTCCAGATTTTGTTGAAGTGTTTTCATATTTAACAGGGAACTTCTCCGAGCCTTTGTCATTTTCCTTGCGAGCTTTCAAAGCTTTGAAGGCACGGTCAGGTGAATTCGATCTTGTTATTGATAACGGTTCATTGGCATATGGGAATCTAAAAATCCAAAAGAAACTGGGACTACCAGTACTTGGAATAATACATCACCCTATTACCGTAGACCGAAGACTAGAACTTGATAATGCACGAACAGCTCTTGAACGATTTGGGAAACGGCGATGGTACGCATTTACAAGGATGCAAACTCGGGTATGCAAAAAGGTACAAAGAATAATTACAGTTTCTGAATCCTCGAAAGCAGATATCAGCAGGGATCATAAAGTTGATATCGATAAGATTCATGTTGTCCCGATCGGAATTGATACTGATTTTTTTGCCCCACAAAAAAATATTGAGAGAATCCCAGGGCGAATCGTTTCTACAGCCAGTGCTGATGTCCCGCTGAAAGGTCAAAAGTTTCTCCTTGAGGCAATAGCGAAAGTACGAGATGAATTTCCTCATGTACATCTTGAGCTTGTTGGAAAACAACGTGAAGGGAGCACCACAGCTGAAACGTTAAACCAATTAGGACTGAACGACATCGTGAGATTTAATCAAGGAATTAGTTATCAAGAATTAGTGGATCTTCTCGCTTCTGCAGAGGTTGCAATCGTTCCTTCTCTGTATGAAGGATTTTCGATTCCTGCAATTGAAGCACTCTCTTGTGGAGCCCCATTAATAGCTTCAACCGGAGGAGCTCTCCCTGAAGTAGCAGGCCCACACTTAGAGACATGCCTAGCAGTTCCACCAGGAGATAGTGATGCTTTAGCAGATCAAATCAAATACGCTTTCCAAAACCCTGAACTTTGCGAAAAAATCGGATTAGCAGGTCGCCAACGCGTTATTGAGAAATGGAGTTGGAGGGAATCTGCAATTACAACAGCAGATCATTGCAGAACATTACTATCAAATTGGAAAACAAAGTAGATAATAATGCTTACGGTAGATTACGAACGTTTAGATTTACTTTCTAGCCATAAAATTCTTGATCTCGGTTGCGGATTCGGACGTCACGCATATGAATCTCTCCGCAGAGGAGCTGAAGTAATTGCTTGCGACATGGCACTTCACGAATTAAGCGAAGTGCTAGCAACTTATGCTGCAATGCTAGAGGCAAAAGAAATTGATTCATCTTCCCTTGCTTTTGCTTGCGCTGGTGATGCAACGGCCCTCCCTTTTTCGGATAATACATTTGACAGAATCATCGCTAGCGAAGTTCTTGAGCATATTGAAGACGACGAAGCTGCGCTGAAAGAACTATTTCGGGTCCTTAAACCTAACGGAAAGATAGCTATAACTATTCCTGCCTATCTCCCAGAAAAAATCTGTTGGCTTTTCTCAGATGAATATCATGCGCCAAAGGAAGTGGGAGGCCATGTCCGTATTTATCGAAAAGGAGAAATAAAAAGAAAGATGAAATCGAAAGGTTTGGAACCATTTGATTACCATCGCGCGCATGCTCTCCATTCTCCTTACTGGTGGCTTAAATGTGCCGTCGGGCCAAAGAACGATTCAAACCGATTAGTAAAGCTATATTTGCGCTTTCTTACATGGGACATTGTAAAACAACCCAGAATCACTAAATACCTTGAAAAGATGTTTCAACCTGTTCTTGGGAAGAGTGCGATAGTCTATGGTCAGAAAAAAGAATTCTTTTAACATAGGAAATTCATTGACCCCCGAACCCGCAGAAACCCTTCTAACAGCTGACGAATTGAAGCAAACCGCAGAGTCAATAGCTGAATGGCAATTACAGTCAGGTATGATCCCTTGGTTTCCCGGTGGTCATGCTGACCCATGGAATCATATAGAAGCTTCTATGGCACTCCATACAGCAGGTTTAGAGAATGAAGCCTTAAAGGGCTACGAATGGCTTCAAAAAATTCAACGCGAAGATGGATCTTGGCATAACTACTATTTAGAAGATGCTATTGAACAAGATAAAATTGACTCAAATTGTGTCGCTTACATTGCAACTGGAGTTCTGCACAGTTTTTTGATATCAGAAGATTCAGGATTTCTAGAATCTATGTGGAAAGTAGTAGAGCCTGCAATTGATTTTGTAGTTGAAATGCAAACTGAACGTGGAGAGATCATCTGGGCCCGTCACTCTGATGGGACACTCTGGTCTTACGCTCTTCTGACAGGGTCATCAAGTATTGCCCATTCGCTAAGAAGTGCAATCAGAATAGCGACTGAATTAGGACTTGAAAAGCAAAAGTGGGAAACCGCTTACCAGAAGTTAGCTAATGTTATCCAGACAATCCCTGACGCATTTGCACCGAAGAACCGCTGGGCAATGGATTGGTACTATCCAGTTTTGGCAGGCGTATTAACTGAAGATATAGGGAAAAAACATCTCGATGGAAAGAACAGAATTTTTGAACTGGAAAGCAAAGGAATTCGTTGCGTCTCTGATCGACCTTGGGTAACAACAGCGGAAACGTGTGAATGCGCAATGGCGTATCAAAGCGTTGGGGAGATTCAACATGCTTTAGACCTCTTTAACCAAATTCAAGAATTCAGAAATGATAAAGGGCAATACCTTACGGGAATGGTTTACCCAGAATTGGTTTCATTCCCTGAGCAGGAATATTCAACTTATTCTGCAGCTGCCGTCGTGTTAGCAGCTGATTCGTTAATGGGAGTAACCGCTGCCTCTCAACTTTTTTCGAATCACAAATTCTTACCCGAGCTTTAGCTTTATTTTTTTAAAATATCTAATGCACTGTCTGCATGGACGTTCATGTTTGTTTCACTCTTAATAATTTCAAGAATCGATCTATCTTGACCAATAACATAAGTAATTCTCTTATTACCAAATGGCCCTTTGCGCTTTGCTCCTAGTGTTGATGCAATGGTTTGATCAGGGTCCGAAAGCAATGTGAAACCAAGCTGATGTTTGTCATCAAATTCCTTTTGTTTTTCTACTTGGTCCATGCTGATTCCAACTGGCTGTGCACCCAATTCAGCAAATTCAGACTCAAGATCTCTGAAATGGCAACTCTCAACGGTGCAACCAGGTGTCATTGCCTTCGGGTAAAAGAAGAGGACGACTGGACCACCCTCCAACATCGCCGATAAAGAGATAGAAGCTCCTTCTTGATTGATTGCTGTAAAATCCGGTACTAATTCACCTTTTTTCATTTCTTCTCCTAAATTTGCGCCTAATCACAGTTTAATCACCTTTGAGTTAAACACGTAATAGGATTCTTAATGACCCTTCGACGTGTGTCTCCTCCCAGTTTTTACTTTCAATAGCAGGCAGATAAATTTGCTCATATGGTGGGCGTCCTCCATCTTCTTTGTTTGGGAAAACGTCGTGGATAGCTAGAATCCCACCTTTTCTTACTTTTGGTACCCAACCATTAAAATCAGCTCTGGCAGGCTCCTCCCCATGACCGCCATCTATAAATAGAAATGAAAGTGGCGTGGTCCAATTACTTGCAATTACTTCTGACCGCCCAACAAGAGCGACCACTATTTCCTCTAACCCTGCAGTATGAATAGCGGATCGGAAAAGAGGTAACGTGTCCATGATCCCTGTATTCTTGTCAATAAGATCAGGGTCATGATATTCCCAGCCACTTTGGTTCTCTTCAGAACCCCGATGATGATCTAAGGCATATAGTACTTTGCCAATACTTTGAGCTGCGTAGCCAAGATACACTGCAGATTTTCCGCAATAACTTCCCACTTCCAAAAACGGTCCTTCGATATCTACTGAAGAGGCAGCATTATAAAGTGCGTGGGCTTCGTTTCGTGGGAGAAAACCTTTAACTGCTTCGGCAATTCTGCGTTGATCCGGATCCATCATTAGATATTACAAGGGGTTTGCGCTTTGAGGCGTTGTCGTAGTCGATTCCTTAAATAGATACTTTTCAAGAATGAGATATTTAATGCCCCATAGCGAACTGTAGCCTATTGCATTCGCAATATTTATAGCTACCCATGTTTCCCAAATTGCATCAGCAAAATAAACAAAAATAGTTGAAAGCCCTAAACCTAAAAATGCGAGTAGCCAATACGGCAAGATCTCATTTTGAATACTTGCCGTTGACCGTCTTTTCCAAACCCAGAATCTGTTTAACAAATAATTAGGAGCAGTTGAGATTGTGACTGCGAGGAAATTACTTAGCAGTGGATGAAGGTTCCCCACTTCATAGAATAGAAACAGAAGAGCTTGCCCAATGGGGGCCGTGAACAGCGATACATAGACGTACCTTATCTTCTTTTGGAATTGGTATTTAGACATTGACTATTCATTCAAAAGTAAACCTGTACACATTGGTTTCACGCTTTACGAATCCTATATTTTTGTAAAGTTGATTTGCCTGCTCTCGTGATGGGCGAGAGGTCAACTCAACAGTCTTGGCACCAGCTTTTTTCGCAAGTTCAAGAGCAGCAAGATTTAATTCTTTACCGATTCCCATACCCCTGGCGGAACTGTCAACTACCACATCTTCTATCCATGCACGTATTCCCGTTGGAATACGAAAGATAATTAGAGTCATTGTCCCTAGGATTACTCCATTTCGATCTTCGGCTATAAGAATCTGTGCAGAATCTGATTCAATAATCTCTTTTAGGTTTTCTGCAGTAGGGGGATTACTTGATGTAGATAATTGCGGAACGAGCAATTTATAAGCTTCTGAAAGAGATTCTGTTACATCTGTTACTGATCGTATGGTAACCATAAAAATATCGTACCCTTCTTTCAAACGAATGGTCATTTGAAGTGCAATATGGCAAAACAATGATTAAAGTTTTCGCAATGAGTGATTTTGGAATGGTTAGTGGTGAGTCTTCCGCAAAAGCACCGATTTTGATCCTAGCGTTCGCTGGATGGAATGATGCTGGAGGCGCATCTACTAGGGCAGTTCGGTCTCTTATCGAAAAGACCATTGCGAAAAAAATTATGTTTATCGACTCCGAAGACTATTACGATTTTTCAAGAGAACGACCCACAGTTCACCTAGATGGAGAATCAAGATCTCTCCGCTGGCCAGAAAATGCGATTTCGCTATCCGGCGATGGTTCTCTTCTTCTTATGGAAGGAATCGAACCACAACTCAACTGGAGAACATTTAGTGAAGAAATCTTAACCATTGCTCAAGAATATGATGTTTCAATGATTGTCACATTAGGCGCCCTGTTAGCTGAAGTTCCCCATTCTCGCCCAGTTCTAATTTATGGTGTAAGTGAAAATGAAGGAATGAATAACCAGTTCGGCCTACAACGTTCATCGTATGAGGGTCCAACTGGCATTGTTGGTGTAGTCAATCAGGTGGCTACGGATGCCGAAATCCCTAATTTATCTTTGTGGGCAACTGTTCCCAACTATGTAGCAGGAGCCGAATCTCCTAAAGCCGCATTAGCTTTAATTGATAGACTCAAATCTATTCTTAATATTTCATTGAACACTACTGACTTAGAAATTGCTTCTTCCGCTTACGAAAGGCAGATAAATCAAATTATTGAAGATGATGAAGACACGTCAAAATACGTTGACGAGCTTGAAGTTAGTTATGATGCCGGAGATTATAAAATAGCCGATCCTGAAAATTTTGTTAAAGATGTTGAAAATTTTTTACGGGATCAAGACTGAATATAATCAAATCTCTCCATCTGATTTCCATACAGGGCGTCGTGGTTTATCAAACTCTACTTCGATAGATTCTCCTCGTATTGCTGCAAATGCATGATCAACCCAGTCACCTGAACCAGCTAAAGGGCTTGGGAGATTATCTTGTGAAAAGAAACCGGCATCAATACATTCAAGTGGATGAGGGTTCAATTCACCACCAATAACTTTGCAATGAAACACAATCGAATAGAGAGGCATTCGAGTGAATTTTGCTCTTATCCCATCAAGAATTGAGATTATTCGCGAGACCTCAACATGCATTCCTGTTTCTTCGAAAACTTCCTTTTCTGCAATCTCTGCTGCCGAATACCCAACATCTGCAAACCCTGTTGGGAAAAGCCATACGCCTGAATCAGCTCTTTGTATCAAAAGAATTTCTCTATCTTCGTTCCCTACAACGGCACCAATCGCAACTTTTGGAGTCACATAACCAGGAACTCCTTCACCAACTGATTTCATCCATTCAGCGACTTTTTCATCCTTTTCCGAAGATTGTGAAATATGTGCGTGAATATCAGATGCTACGTGAAGGACTTCTTCGTACCTTTCACGCTCGTATAGGCTTTCAGTAAACGCCAGACCTGTTCTAGCAATACCCGCTAAGGCTTCACTCCACCGTATTAAATCGTGTTCATCAGTCATGTTCCAATTCCTGTCACTATTGTGGAAGAGTCTATTGCATGCTTTAGCGCTTGTTTAACTTCACCAGCATGTGCTTCGTCGCTGATTTTTTTTCCATCGTTATCCAAAACATAGAATGAGTCAACAACATCTGAACCAAGTGTCTGCACTTTAGCACTTAGTATATTCAGGTCTAGGGAACTGAGCGCTCTCGTTATTTGGTAAAGCAGCCCCATCCCATTCGGTGCAGAAACTTCGATGAAAGTAGCTGTTGATGAAGTTTCATTGTCTATCTTCACATCTGTATCAACTACTCTGTCTGGAAATTGCTGTGCAATTTGTAAGGAATACGTCTGCATGCGTTCTGCAAGTCTCGCTGCTATCGCAATTCTGCCCCGGACAGAATCTTGAACAAAACCACAAATTGAATCCCAATTAATATCTTTCGTTGTATTCGGGGCAACTCTGAAGATTGCTAAGACCATCCCATATTCTGTATGAGCTATGGCCTCAAGAACATCAAGGCCACATAGAGAAAGTGCTCCAGCGACTCGTCCGAAAACGGCAGGTCGGTCAATTTCCATAATTGTTAATCGGTCGACATCTCCTTCAACTTTGATCATTCCTCGACGCATCATCTGTAACTGATCTGTAGTAGGAAAAGTTCGTTCAATTATGCTCCCTGCTCCGCCTTTCAGATACGAAATGGTTCTGTTTGAAAGATCCTCGACAAGACCGGCTTTCCAAGTACTCCATGCTGCTGGGCCAGTCGCAATAGAGTCAGCTTCAGTTAAGGCGTGCAACAACTTTACAGAATCAATTGTTTTTAGTGAGTTTCCAACTGTTTGAATAGTATCGAAATCATCAAGATCTCTTCTTGTTGCGAAATCAGGAAGAAGCAAGTGATGTTCACACATTTCAATGAGGGTTTGTATCTCTGCTTGAGAGAACCCCATGCGGACTCCAATAGTGTTGATTAATTTCACTCCTACTTCGGTATGGTCTCCCGGGTACGGTTTACCAATATCGTGGAGCAGTGCTCCAACAACGAGGAGGTCTGGCCGGTCCACTCGGTCAGCGAGTTTAGAAGCTTCAGCTGCTGTCTCAAGTAAATGTCTGTCTACGGTAAACCGGTGGTATGCATTTCTTTGTGGCCTGCTTCTTGCCGGTTTCCACTCAGGCAGAAATGGGACGAATAAGTCAAGTTGATCTAAAGTTTCAAAAACTGGAATGGCGTCATGACCAACTAGTAGAAGGTCAATAAATAATTGCCGAAGTTCCTTAGTCCAGGGATCTGGTATGACTAAATCTGCTTTTCGAAATCGACTAATGATTTCAGGAGAAAAGCGTTCCTTATTTCTTGCCTTTTGTAATGAAATTCGTAGAACCTGCTCTGGAGTTATATCTGAATCTGCCGACCTTGCCGAAGAAACAGGTCTTCTCTTTCCTATTATCGTGTCTCCAACTTTTCTACCAAAATTCCATACTCCTGAAAGACCAGCATTCTCAATGCCATAACAAAGTTCATCAACGTTCCAAGAGATGCGTCTTGCTGATGCTGCGACATCAGCCATCAGAAAATCTGCGTCTTTATATCCAAGTGCTTCAGCAACTGCATCTTGCTGTTCAAGTAATAGTTTGTCACTCGATCGTTTGGACTGTTTGTGTAGTTCAACTCGAGCTCTCAGAATAACTTCGTAGCATTCTAAGAGTTGATGATTTTCGACTTCGAAAGGGCCTTGACCATTTAGATTAGCCCATCCCATTGCATGAACATCTCTCAGTCCTCCACGTCCTTCTTTCAATTCTGGTTCTAACATAAACGCAACCTCGCCTTTTGTGCGATGTCGTGAGCGTATAGATGCCGTTAATCTCGGGAGCCACAGTTTCGCTTTACTTTTCCATTGATCTGTTGCTGTACTGGCAAGTTCGTTTGCAAGCGGCTTGGATCCGGCAATGAGTCTGCTTGATAATAATGAAGTTGCTGTATCAAGATCTTCGCTAGCTAAGGTTAAAGTTTCATTTATTGTTCGCACTGAATGCCCAAGCTTTTCTCCTTGGTCCCATATTGGGTACCAGAGAGATTCGGCTACCGATTCAATATCTGGAGCGTTGTTATGAAGGAGTAGGACATCAAGGTCAGACAAAGGCGAAAGGTCCCTTCGACCATATCCACCTACAGCTACAAGAGCTAGATCCGACCTATTATCTCCAATTGGTGAGAACAACCCCTGTAACCACTGATCAGTGGCGTCACTAAGTTGCAATGTAAATTCGGAGCCCCGAAGTTCACGATCTGCTAGAAGCCTTTTCCTTTCTGCGACGATTGACATGACTCTACCGTATTCCAGTTATTTGATTTTGGGAATACCCACTCAATGAAGAAGTTTTCATTGAGAAGATAACCTCTACAAGTTATAAGCAGTCTCAGCGTGTTGAGATTGATCTAATCCTGCGTTTTCATCTTCTTCAGAAACTCTTAAACCTATAGTAGCGTCAATTGCTTTTGCGATAATGAAGGTCAGTACGAATGAGAAAATGATTACTGAAACTATTGCCAAGACTTGATCGATAAATAGTTCTCCTCCACCGCCAAAGAAAAGACCGTCCTGGAAACCTCCGGGTTCAGAATTAATAGCTGAGTTATCTGCAAAAAGACCTAGTAGCAAACCCCCTATGACACCGCCTCCTCCATGTACACCAACGACATCTAGTGAGTCATCGTAACCAATTTTATTTTTTAGACCAATTAAGAAATAGCAGCCAGTACCTGCAACCAAACCGAAAATGATGCTTGATAATCCGCCTACGTAGCCTGCCGCAGGCGTTATTGCTACAAGAGCAGCAACAACTCCAGAACAGGCACCCAGAGTTGTTGCTTTTCCATCTCGATACCATTCAATGAGCATCCAACCAATCATCCCAGCCGCAGCAGCAACGAATGTATTGAGTAAGGCTTGAACAGCTTGACCATTAGCAGCCCCAGCTGACCCTGCGTTAAACCCAAACCAACCAAACCAAAGAATTCCAGTTCCCAACATTACAAGAGGAAGGTTATGAGGAGGCGATGATTCAGTGGGCCAACCATTGCGCTTCCCAAGAACAAGAACAAGCGCAAGCGCTGCTGCTCCAGCATTTATGTGAATTGCCGTTCCACCAGCGAAGTCAATAGCCCCCATTCCTTCATGCCATCCTTTATAAACCCAATAGGTAACAGGAGTGTAAACAAGCAACGACCAAATAGGTACAAAGATAATCCATGCTGAAAATTTCATACGATCAGCAACCGCACCTGATATTAATGCAGGCGTAATCGAAGCAAAGGTCATCAAGAAAGCAACAAATATTAAATCATCGGGCTTCATATTTAAACCATCAAGACCAATCTGATTCCAGTTCCCAATTAAGTCGCCACCCCAAAAGCCTGACTCTTCTTCTCCATTTGCGCTATTTCCAAGCGTCCAAGACAGAGTGACCCAAAGCAATGGAACGACCCCTATGCAGTACAAATTCATATTAAGCATATTCAAGACGTTTTTTGACCGATCCATGCCTCCATAAAAAAGCGCTAAACCTGGAACCATGAAAACAACTAACGCTGTTGATATCAACATCCAAGCTATGTCACCTGAATTCATAAACACTCCTTATTCGTAAAATAATGGCAATTTTAAATTACTTTGTCTTTGTTTCTGAATTGTTTCAGGAGTGTTAACTCTTAACCCGAAAAATTGCGCGAGCATCATGTAAAATCTAAGAATGATGGAAGTACGTAAAGATTGCAGGCATTACCGCAGTAGATCACTTCCGACAGGTGACCAAATTCAAAAATGCAGATTGGGAAGTAACGAAGAAACCCCTTTTAGATGTCCAGAATTCTGTCTTTTCTTTGAAAAGCGAAATATCTCAGATGCAGGCTGGAATAGATAATTAACAAAATCTCCCCATTATCACTCATTTCATTCGTTAGTTCTAAAATCGCAGGTAGAGTGTCTGTTTGTGGGAACAAGACTTCGCCTAATTTCAGGTTTTCTTATTTTAGTTATGGGACTTCTGGTAAGTTTCCCTGTCTTCGCGAATGCACAAAATGATAATGAACTGACAATACGAGGCACAGTTCGCGTTGGAAAAGAGATCATCCCTGATGCAAGAGTCACTGTATCAAATGCTCAAAATATTGAAATCGGTTCCGAATTAAGCGGAGAAGATGGAAAATGGGAGATACCAATACCCGGATTGGGTGAATACACAGTTACTCTTGTTGGCCCACTACCTGAAGGAGTCGTAATCAGAGATGGGGCATCTGACAGAGTTACTGTCATTGTTGATGAATACAAATCAAAAGCCGTAGGCTTTCAACTTGTCGGAGAAGATAAAAAACCAATTCTTGAAATTCAATCAACATGGGAGCGCCTATTAAATAGAATGGTAAGCGGATTAAAGGTAGGCCTCCTCGTAGCACTGGCATCTATAGGATTATCTTTAATTTTCGGCGTTACAGGCCTTGTCAACTTCGCTCATTCAGAAATGGTTGCTTTTGGAGCCGTTATTGCATTACTACTAGAATCAACAATCGGTCTTACTGGCGCCTTGTTCCCAATAGCTGTGATCCTCGCTGTCATGGCTGGGGGCGGACTCGGGTATGGATTAGAAAGAGGTATATTTGGTCCATTACGGCGAAAAAAAATGACGAATATTTCGCTAATGGTAGTTTCTATTGGCCTAGCTTTTCTCATGAGATATCTAATTCTGATCTATCATGGTGCTGAACCAGAGACCTTTGAATCTTTTAGAATTCAGAGCGGGGTTTCTCTGGGACCAATCGAACTTCCGACAAAAGATTACTTCATTATCGCTATTGCCTTAACGACACTTGTTACGGTCGGGCTTTTGCTACAACGAACAAAACTAGGGACTTCTATGCGAGCCGTATCTGACAATCCTGCCTTAGCTGAATCATCCGGAATAGATGTTAACAAAACGATTATGTGGGTCTGGATATTAGGAAGTGCCCTAGCAAGCCTTGGGGGTACAATGATCGGCTTAACACAAGTCGTTGAGTGGCAGATGGGAGAAAAAATCCTATTGTTAATGTTCGCAGCGGTTACTCTCGGAGGCTTAGGAACAGCTTTTGGTGCGATGGTTGGAGGCTTAGCTATTGGCTTTGCTTCCGAAACTTCAACATTCTGGTTAGATAATGACCTTAAATTCCTAATTGCTTTAGCTGTTATGATTGTTATCCTTTTGGTTCGACCTCAAGGCATCCTCGGAGTCCGAGAGAGATTAGGGTGATTCTATGCTGATGAATCTTTTCGCTGAAATTGACATAAGTAAATTATTTGGCTTAGCCATCAGAACATCAATCGGAGTACAAGCCGCTACTTTCGCCCTTGCTGCGGTGGGTTTAAATCTTCATTACGGATACACCGGACTTCTTAATTTTGGTGTAGTTGCCTTTATGGCCGCCGGTGCCTATGGAATGGCTATTTTTTTCACCCAAGGTTGGCTTGGCGGTTCTATTATTCTTGCAATTGCAAGCGGACTCACTTTCGCCGTAATAATAGCTCTCAGCATTGGATTACCATCGTTACGATTACGGGCCGATTATTTAGCGTTAACCACAATAGCTATTGCCGAAGTTCTAAGAATTTCTTTCCGCTCCCAACGACTACTAGATCTTACTGGTGGACCATTTGGGCTTCCTAGCATTGAGGACCGAAACGCAAGTGTTTCTTTCGCCGATGTAATAACTATTGACTGGAACCCTATAGGAAAAGGTTCATACGGTACGTGGTTTCTAGAGTTTGATGAAAAAACATTGTGGATCATGATTATCGGATGGTCCCTTGTCTCCTTAGCGAGCCTTTTAATTTGGGGTTTAATGCGCTCACCCTGGGGGAGGGTCATCAAAGCAATCCGCGAGGACGAGGATGCCGCACGGGCATTAGGAAAAAATGTTTTCTCATACAAACTTCAAAGCCTTATCATCGGTGGAGTCATAGCTTCATTTGCTGGTATTGTTCGCGCGTTTGACATGGGGTTCGTAGAAACACAACAATTCAGACCTCAAACAACATTTTTTATCTGGACAGTTCTGATACTGGGAGGCGCAGCTTCAATTTGGGGGCCAATAATTGGTTCTATGACGTTTTGGTTTATCATTATCTTTTCAGAAGAACTTCTGCGACAGATGGTTGACTCTGGATGGATACCTGAAGCCATTCTTGAATCAAGCGATATAGCAAGCGTAAGAATGGTCCTGATGGGAATCATGTTGGCAGTTCTTATGATTTGGCGTCCACAGGGCCTTGTAGGGAAAAAAGAGGAGGCACAAATCGATGTCCGATAACAAAACCTCTGAATTAGGGAATGTAGAGCCAACCCCAGGGTCAACCAAACAGGACCCTATATTGACAATTGACGACGTAGTCCGGTCTTTCGGCGGACTCCGCGCCGTTGATGTCAAGCATCTTGAAGTCCAACGTGGAACTATCACTGCATTTATTGGCCCTAACGGAGCTGGGAAAACAACATTATTCAATCTAATAACTGGTTTTGATAAACCTGACTCTGGAAAATGGAAGTTCCATCAACTCGCAAATGCAAAATCTTGGACAACTGACCTCTCAGGTTTACGACCGCACCAAATCGCTAATAAGGGCATGGTCCGAACATTTCAACTAACTAAATCTCTCGCAAAGATGACTGTTATAGACAACATGCTTCTAGGAGCAGCAGAACAAAAAGGGGAGTCTCTGAGAAACGCTCTTCTCCCCTCACGTTGGAGGCAACAAGAGAAAACAATATTAGAAAAAGCGGAAATCCTTTTAGAACGCTTCAAACTTTCACACATGAGAGACGAATATGCAGCCACACTTTCAGGTGGGCAAAGAAAATTGCTTGAAATGGCAAGAGCCTTGATGTCTGAACCAAAACTAATCCTTCTTGATGAGCCAATGGCAGGCGTTAATCCAGTCCTTGTTGAATCTCTATTGGTTCATATACAAAATCTCCGAGACGAAGGCGTAAGCGTGCTTTTTATTGAACACGACATGGATGCGATTATGGGAATCTCGGACTGGATAGTAGTTTTAGCGGAAGGCCGAGTAATCGCTGAAGGAACCCCGTCAGATGTTTCAAAAAATCCAGCGGTTATAGATGCATACCTTGGAAGCGCAATTGCTGAGGAGCTTAAAGATGTCTGATAGCCGAAAGATTGTTCTTGAGTCCAAAAACTTAGTAGCCGGTTATTTACCAGGAGTAGACATATTAACAGGTTGCAATTTCAAACTTTTCCAAGGAGAACTTGTTGGGATCATCGGACCTAATGGTGCTGGCAAATCAACTTTGGTGAAAAGCATGTTTGGCCTCGTTGAAGTCCGAAATGGAATGGTCCAATTACTCAATGAGGAAATAACGAATCTAGCTGCTCATGAATTAGTTCGTAAAGGTGTTGGATACGTCCCGCAAACTGAGAATGTTTTCCCATCCCTAACTATTGCTGAAAATCTTCAAATGGGCGCATACCAACTAAGACCCACTGAAATATCCGAGCGAATTAAATACATCACTGACCTATTCCCAAAGCTTGGTCAACGAATCAAACAACGTGCTGGACTTCTGTCTGGTGGTGAACGGCAGATGCTTGCCATGGGAAGAGCTTTAATGATGGAACCCTCTGTACTGCTTCTAGACGAACCCTCTGCCGGTCTTTCACCAGCATTACAAGTAGATGTTTTCGAAAATGTGACCGCAATAAATAAGACGGGTGTTTCAATAGTAATGGTTGAACAGAACGCAACTCGCTGCTTAAAGATTAGTGACCGAGGATATGTCCTTGATCAAGGGAAAAATGCATATGATGGAACAGGTGAAGAGCTTTTACATGACCCAAACGTAATTAAGCTTTACTTGGGAACAATGGCAGACTCACGATAAACGAATTGAATTTCATCGATAAAAATTTTCGTTAAGAGCAGCTCATGTTAAGATTGCCTAACATGTTTCCCAATCTGGTAAAAAATCAATCCTCTTACTCACTATTCGGACTCGTTATATTCCTTCTTATTTTCTCCTTCTCATGTGGAAATAGCGCTTCAAGCGACTCAACTGAAACAATCAACTCTTCTGAATCAACTGATTCTCAGAGAACAGATCAAAATACTGATGGCACCGAATCTTCACCTGAAATGCCCGAAAAAATACTTGAGGGCCATACTGAACAGAAAACTGATGACAAGCAACCTAGCTCATCTACCTTTGAAGAAATTGACCCTACTGAGATTAATACTCCTAAGTACGACCGTGTTGTTATTTTAGGTGAAGAGTTTCTTCTATCTGATGCATTGGCTATGGGCTTAACACCAATTGCTGCTACGGCTACATTAAGTGACCGTTTCGTTGGCATAAATCGAGAAACAGATATGATTCAGCCTCTACCGTCAACTGAAGCAAACTTTGAACTGCTAGCTTCACTACAACCTGACCTGATAGTCACGACACAAAACCTCATAAACACCGTTAGTTTGGACATGCTTGAAGAGATTGCCACAACCAAAGTTGTGACAAGCACAGATTGGCGTCAGCGAGTAATCGAACTCGGAGAAATATTTGAAACTAGTAACATAGCTGATGAAATCCTCAACGAATATGACACTCTCATATCCGAGACAAAACAATCGCTAGCATCAGATCTAACAGTTTCCGTTGTTACGGTTTATCCAGGGAATACAATTGCCGTGTGGGTAGATGGGCCAAGTAATATACCGCAAACATTGATTGACTTGGGAGTGGAACTTTTCCCAAATAAGGATACATATCAAAATGTAAGGTACGGGAGGGCATACCTTTCATTGGAACAAATCAGTGATTTAAATTCTCCATTAATTATCCTCTCCCAGTCCAACGAAGTCTCAGGGGAATCAGATTCACTTGATGAAATTGAAAAGAATTCGCTCTGGCAGAATTTGCCTGCAGTGAAAAGCGGAAACGTTATGATAATTAACCGATTAGGCTACCCCGGGGTCGAAGGACGCATGAGATTAATCAAAGATTTTCGTGAGGGGTTGACGAAGTAGTGACTTTTCTACAATGTTAGTAAGAGGAGAAAATTTGTGACGACGAAACAAGCACATGGAAGTGGGGACTCGGCCCCTTCTATCGTTGGGGATACGACATCTTTCCCATCAGATGCCGAATTATCAAGAACATTGGTCGCGTCATCAGGGACAGGTACTTTGAGCACCCTTACCTCCGAAGGCTATCCATACGGAAGTATTGTTTCTTATATTCATGATGATGAAGGCAATCCAGTTATTCTTATCTCTGATATGGCTGAGCATACGATAAATGCCCGAAATGATCAAAGAGCTTCGATGCTCATCAGTGAGCCATCAGGAGAGGGTGACCCACTAGGAAAAGCTAGGCTTACGCTTGTTGGAACATTGCATTTACTTGATAACCCAACAGCCGAACGCGAAGAGTACTTAACAAAACATAAACACGCATCATTTTATGTTGACTACGTGGATTTTAATTTTTGGAAACTAATAGTTAAGGAGTGTAGGTATGTCGGCGGGTTTGGGCATATGAGTTGGGTGCAAAACAAAGAGTACCAATCAGCTGAAATTGATCCACTTTTTCTGAGTGCCCAAGGAATTGTTGACCACATGAATGATGATCACCTTGATGCAAATCTCCTATACGTAAAGAACCTTGCGAATTTAAATGACTGTTCCGAAGCAGAAATGTTAGGCATTGATCGTTATGGCGTAACTTTACGAGCATCAACTTCCAAAGGCCCAAGAATGGTACGGATTGGATTTCCAAGTCCTATTAAGAGCGAAGAAGAAGCAAGGCCAGCTGTAATAGAGTTATTACAGGTGGCCAAAAATATTAATACACAACAATTAGAGCCAGGCGAATAAGCGCATGTTCGGCGAGGTAGAGGAAATTTCAATACTTTCACCGAGTATGATTCGGATAGTTCTAGGAGGCGATGGATTAGATGGATTCACGGTGACTGACTACACCGATCAATACGTGAACGCTTACTTTATTCCAGAAAATGCATCTTACTCACCGCCATTTGAGCTTGAAGAGGTTCGGTCTTTAGGTGATGATCAGAGACCAAGACCAAGAAGGTTCACTGTACGAAAATGGGACTCCGATACGAGAAGACTAACGATTGATTTCGTAACTCACGGTGATCAAGGTTACGCAGGTGCATGGGCACAAAAAGCCCAGATTGGTGATCGTTTACAATTTAAAGGACCTAACGGAGGTTACAAACCAGATATGAAAGCTGATTGGCACCTTCTAGCCGGAGACGAAAGCGCAATTTCAGCTATTAGCGCCTCAGTCGAATCTATCCCTGAAACCAAAACATGTTTAGTATTCCTTGTAGTAGATGGCCCAGAAAATCGAATCAAATTTACCTCATCTCACCTGCATCAAATCAAATGGGTATATAGATCTGCTGTACTCGATCCTGACTTGGCTCTTCTTGAGGCGATCAAAAGTCAGGAGTTTCCAGCTGGTGAATTTGATATTTTTATCCATGGTGAAGCAAGTGAAGTCCGAAATATCAGAAAATATTTTATTTCAGAGTATGAAATTAACATAGAATCAGCTTCTATTTCTCCATATTGGAGGAGAGACCATACTGACGAAGCCTGGAGAAGCATAAAGAAACAGTGGTTAGCAGATCAGGAAATGGACATCTGACTAGCTAAACGCTTAATGTTATAACTTCTTCAACGTCTGCAACCACTCCCGAATAAAAAGGTCCAAATTCCGCATATTCAGCTGAGGCTTCATCAAATCGCATCGTATAGACCACTTCTTTGAGATCATCAGGATGCACGCAGAACAATGTCACACCCCATTCAAAGTCATCAACACCAGTTGATCCTGTTATCACTTGAAGGACACGGCCAGCAAATTGTCTTCCAGATGCCCCATGTTCGTACATGAGTTCTTTTCTTTTCTCAAACTCAAGCGTGAACCAATTCTGACCAGGATTCCTTCGTTTCGACATAGGGTAAAAGCACCAAGCTCTTTTATCTGAGGGAGGAAGGGCAGGGTATAAACGTGCTTTACGCATTTCCTCAGGCACGCCAGCAGCATATTCAGATATCTCTGTTAACGACACATACGAATCAACGATGCTAACCCCGCAATTTGAAATTTCTCGTTCGGCCACCCGAAGTTGTACCCAATCATTGGCCAGAACCATAAAAGCGAAATCAGCTTTATGCCCCAGTATTGATATGGAAATAATCTGGGCTTCTTCCGATTTTATTTCATGAATAGTTTCGATAAGTTTATCTTCGTCAAAGCCCTGACCAGTCTTGCAAAACAAATGTAGAACTCCAAGACCTTCAGATGGCACAAGAGAATCCATGAGGAAAGTCTAGTTAACTTATTAAGAGAATACGCTTTTGATTTTTTCTAAAAATCCATATCTGGCATGCCAGACATCTCAGATTCTTCAGGGGCATCTGCAATTACAGCTTCTGTAGTTAAGAACAAGGCGGCAATAGAACCAGCATTTTGAAGTGCGGATCGCGTTACCTTAGCAGCATCAATAATCCCTGCTTTAACAAGGTCTTCATATTCTCCTGAAGAGGCATTTAAACCATTTGCTCCATCTAAATTCCGAACTTTTTCTACTATCACTCCACCTTCAAGACCAGAATTTATCGCTATTTGATGCAAGGGGCCTTCAAGTGCTTTCGCCACTAGTCGAGCACCAGTATTTGCATCAGGGTTTCCTTGATCATTTGATATCGCCAAAACAGCTTCTTGAGCTCTCAACAGAGTAACCCCTCCACCAGCAACAACTCCCTCTTCAATTGCTGCTTTTGTCGTAGAAACAGCATCTTCAATTCTGTGCTTTTTTTCTTTAAGCTCTACTTCTGTGGCTGCACCAACTTTTAGGATCGCAACTCCACCTGATAGTTTCGCTAGGCGCTCCTGAAGTTTCTCCCTGTCATAATCAGAATCAGTGTTTTCAATCTCAGCCTTAATTTGGGCAATTCGACCATCGACATCTTCACGATTACCGGAGCCTTCAATTATCGTAGTTTCGTCTTTCGTGATGACAACTTTTCTCGCTTCTCCTAAGAGATCAAGTGTTGTAGCATCAAGTTTTAGCCCTACCTCTTCACTTACTACTTGACCTCCGGTGAGAATAGCCATATCTTGCAACATAGCTTTTCTGCGATCACCAAATCCTGGTGCTTTGACACTTGCAGAAGTGAAAGTTCCACGAATTTTATTTACGACGAGGGTAGCTAATGCTTCACCTTCTACATCCTCTGCGATAATGAGAAGAGGTTTACCTGATTGCATTACTTTCTCAAGTACTGGAACAACATCTCTCACAGCTGAAATCTTTGAAGATACGAGCAATATGTATGGGTTTTCGAGTACTGTTTCCATTCGGTCAGCATCAGTCACGAAATATGGAGAGATATAGCCCTTATCAAAGCGCATCCCCTCAACGAAATCCATATCCATTCCGAATGTTTGGGATTCCTCGACGGTAATTACTCCGTCTTTACCAACTTTGTCTATTGCTTCACTTATCTTTGCACCTATGTCTGTATCAGCTGCAGATATGGCAGCAACATTCGCAATTTGTTCCTTATCAGAAGACACATCTTGAGATTGAGCGGCTATTGATTCAACTGCTGCAGCGACACCAGCTTCTATACCCATCTTTAAGGACATAGGATTCGCGCCTGCCGCCACATTTCGTAGCCCTTCACGAACCATAGACCATGCCAAGACAGTGGCAGTAGTTGTTCCATCTCCAGCTACATCGTCTGTTTTTTTAGCGACTTCCTTAACTAATTCAGCGCCGATTCGTTCATATGGGTCTTCAAGGTCAATTTCTTTTGCAATTGAAACACCATCATTCGTAATGGTAGGTGCACCCCATTTTTTATCAAGCACAACATTTCGCCCTTTGGGCCCGAGTGTAACTCTCACTGCATCAGCAAGCGTATTCATGCCTCTTTCCAAACCTCTTCGAGCTTCTTCATCAAATGAAATAATTTTTGCCATCTAAACTCTCCTTATTCACTACATTCTGTAACAATTTTTTTCGATCTTTTATTCCGTAAGATTTAATTTCTTACAAATCAATTTTGAATTTTACTTATTTGAGCGAAATTTCCCTCTTTTGTCGGCTTTGCGTAAAAGACTCCCACCAGCGACAGCTGGAACGATAGAAAGCGTTTGCCCCTCTTCAAGTTGGGTATCAAGTCCACCGAGGAAACGAACATCTTCATCATCTAGAAATATATTTACGAATCTCTGTAAATTACCGTCTTCATCTAAGACTCGATTAACAAAATCTGGATACTCAGGCCTCAGTTGATCTAACAGTTCTCTCAAGTTCGCTCCATTTGAAGAAAGCGTTGAATGGGATTTCGTTAGTTCACGAAAAGTAGTGGGAATTCGAATTGTTACTGCCATAGGCTAAATCTATCGCTTTTGCGAACGTTTAGTGCTTGGAGATTTGAATTCGTTTGACTAGCCCCTCAGCTAAAGTAACTAGTATTTTTAGAACGTGAAGTTACATGGTGTAATAAACGCATCTGGGGATTCCTTAGCCGACTTTTCAATTGCACTTGATGTCGAAAGCGCAGTAGCTCGCGCAAAAGATTTGATTACTGAAGGTTGCGTAGGTATTGATTTGGGTGCTGCAGGTTCGACACAGTTCGCAAGCCGTATCAGTGAAGAAGAAGAATGGGATCGCCTTGATGGCAAAATCCAAGCAATTGCAGAACTAGGGGTAGAACTTTCAGTAGACACTTGGAAACCGGAAATCATGGCGAAATCTCTTCAAGCTGGAGCTAATTTTATGAATGCCTCTGATGGTATGCAAAATCCCGAAATGGTTGAAATTGCTGTCAGCACAGGAGTTCCTGTAGTGCTTCCTTTTTTAAGTGGGGAAGATCCCAAAAGCCTTGAATTCGTTAGTGGAGACCCTGTTGAAGTGATCGTAAGATGGTTCGAAAAATCTTTAGATGACCTCACTAAAATAGGTTTAAGCAAAGAGCAAATCATTCTTGACCCAGGAACAGGCTTCGGACCAGCGAATTGGGAATGGGAAGACAGGTACAAGTATCAGGAGCGAGTATACAGCAACTTAAATAAGTTAAAGATATTTGATTTACCGGTTTACGTAGCTCTTCCTTGGAAGTTTGAAAATGGTCGCAAACATTTATTGGAAATTCTCCTTGAAGTGGGTTTTGACTATGGTCGCACACATCTTCCTAAACGAATCCTAGAAATTAAGAAAGAATTAGAATCTCAATAATCCTAAATTTGCTATTTAGTTCTGTAGATGTTGACTGCTGAAGAGTCTAAAAACTGTGGAACAGGTGGGCGCATCTTTCTCAGATTAACTCGTACACCACTTACTGAAGGAACAGTAAGTATTTCTGTTGCAATCCGTGTTGCTACTTTTTCTAGTAACTGGTGTGATTCATTTTCAATAATGCCAACAACCAACTCTGTGATTTCACCATAATTAATAGTGTCGTCAAGGTTATCTGATACTCCAGCAACTGATAGATCTGTTTCTATCGCTATATCTGCTTCAAACGGTTGAGCTCTGTCCCTCTCCTCAGGGAGGACACCTATAACTCCAAGAGCCTGAATTTTGTTAAGTTCGATTCGATCGTGCATCTTTCAATGTTTACCCTGTTGTTTGGCCCACTGACCAGTCATCAAATGCTTTTTGAGTCGTTTTAATAATTGATTGCCTAGTTTCTAAAAACGCTTTTTCTAACCCAACAGTGTCTTCTAACGAACATGATGGCACTGGAATATGAACATTTGAGTCAATGCTTCCGGAAATAACAATAGTTTGCTTTGTCATCAGTTTTGCTAAGTTTAAGACTTCGCCTACAACCTTTCCATCAAAACTCGACTCATTAACTTCTCCTTCACCGGTAATTATCACATCTGCATTTTCAATTAAATCCACTAGAGCAACTCTTTCTGATACTGCCTCAAACCCACTTTGAAGATGAGCCCCCACGGTAGCAAGACCACCTGCTAGACCTCCCGCAGCTCCAGCCATAGGAAGTGAGGTCACATCAATATTTCTTTCTTCAAGAAATATTTGAGCTAGACGTTCAAGCCTATTTTCAAGAAACTTAATTTGATTAGGTGTTGCTCCCTTTTGAGGTCCATAGATCCTTGCACAATCCAAAAAGCTCGTTTGCACATCACAGGCAACATTTATTTCTATAGTTTTGTATCTCTTTAGCGGCTTCATAGCCTGCAAAGCTCCCAAACCACCGTCAGTTGTCGCTGATCCACCAACTCCTATGAGTATCTCCTCAGCTCCACGCTCAAGTGCTGTGCGAATGAGCTCGCCTGTACCAAAAGTTGATGCATTAATGGGATCGTTATACGAATTATCTTTTAGAAGATCCAACCCAGACGCCTGCGACATCTCGATTACAGCTGACTTCCCATCTAGTCTCCAATCTGCTTCGACTGGCTCTCCCAATGGGCCAGTAACAACTGAAACCTTATTTCCGCCTCCGAAAATCTCTAATGTGCCTTCCCCGCCGTCAGCTAAGGGTTGCAATGTAATTTCATGAGACTGATCTAGTGCCTCAGCAATTGCCTCAGCAACTGTGGTAGCAGAGGCTGTTCCCTTGAACTTGTCAGGGGCAATCAAAACTTTCATTTACTTTGTGTCTCATCCACCTTGGTCAGGGAAAAGGTCAGAACCGACATGAACAAGAACATTTGCATCGGAAAGATCATCGATTGGGAGAGTTTCGGGCATAGGTAACACATTGTTGCTGTCTGCATTTATGATCAATCTAACATTCTGGGCATCTAAGTCATAACCCTCTCCGTAATAGACAAATGTTTCAAGTAAGACTTCATCTCCATTATCATTCGTGGCTTTGACACCGTTATACCCGGCTGTGGCAACAAGAGTATCTAAGGTTGCTCCAGCTGCTCCAGTAACCTCAGTTCCATTCGCCACCAGAACTCGTACTTCAGCAGGCGGATGAAGAACAGACGTTGGAGTTGTCGGAGTTTGCTCATTTGCTTCACTCTCACCATTTTCCTGCACTGCTTCTGTTGTTTCTTCTGGAGAGTTGGAGACTTCTTGTTCTTGTTCTTGTTCCTGTTCTTGTCTTTCTGGTTGTTGCATTTCTTGATTAGATTTAAGTGGATCAGAGGAAACTGCAGTGTTGTTGCTGAAGCCTTCGTTAAGGACAATAACCCCGATCGTAATCACGGCAACAATTAATAGGACTCCCTTACCCGCAATATTCATAGATGATTTCTCCTGAATCGAACCTCGGATAAATCTATCCTAAATACAACCATTTGTCTTAGCGAATCGGGTAATTGCTAATAGAAATTCCTAATTTCTTTGATCTTCGGAACTTTCTAGCTCTTTGTAATCTTTTAACAACCATCGGATCAAACTCTAAGGCAGTAGGTTTATCAATTAGGGAATCTCGAAGTTGATAGTACCTTGCTGGCGAAATAGAAAACGTTTGACGTATAGCTTCATGTTTGGTGCCATTATTTTGCCAAGCAGATCTCTCAAATTCTAGAATTGCGAAGTCTCGTTCAGTCAGGGACACTTTTAAATGTTAACTTTCATCGCAGATTAGATGATGGACCTTCAAACAAATTTCTTGAGCCGGGTGTCGGAATCGAACCGACGACATCTTCTTTACAAGAGAAGTGCTCTACCAACTGAGCTAACCCGGCACTACTTCGTCATATTATGGCGAAGCTTGTTGAGTTTATCACCGTTTAACTTTAGTTAATCGTTGTCTCGCTATTTCAAAACAACCGATTGCAGCAGCCGCCCCTACATTGAGCGATTCAGTGATTCCAAATAAAGGAATCTTAACTGTTAAGTCACATCGTTCTCTTGTGAGACGGCCTAATCCTTTACCTTCACTCCCTAGAACAAGTGCTAGCGGTTCGTTCACTATGCGCAAATCAAAAATATCTGAATCAGCAGACATATCCATACCTACAGTCCATACACCCAGCTCCTTCAGCCTTGTTAACGCTTTAGGTATTCCTGTTGTTGAAGCTATAGGGACATGTTCTATAGCACCTTGTGCTGTTTTTGAAACAGTCGGAGTTATCCGAGCGGAACGATGGCGAGGCAATAAAATACCTGTTACGCCAGCGCACTCACCACTTCTGATTATTGACCCTAAATTTCTTGGATCAGTAATACCATCCAAAACTAAAATAAATGGATTATCTGTGCCTTCGATAAGGTCCTCTATTCCTAAGTCGGGTAGTGGGTCGCATATCGCTTGAACGCCTTGCGCAGATTCTGTGGTAGTCATTGACTTGAATTTAGATTTTGAATGCTTTCGAAGAGGTATTCTTAGTTCATGAGCGAGGTTGATAATGTCGTCAATAATCGAACCCGAATCTAACCCCTCAGACATATTTACTTCTCGAACTTTTCTAGTTCCCGCCAAGATGGATTCACGAACAGCATGGCGACCTTCTACAGTTTGAAAATCTTCATGTTTGCTTGAGTTTCTTCTGGGATTCTGTTTTGGGTTTATTTTCCGCTGTTGATGATTTCTCGGATTAGATTTACGTTTATTCATATCTTTCCTCAATAAGAGAAACTGCAATACACATTATCCCGTTCAAACTATCTATTCCTTCAGGGGTTTTACCTTTGACAGAAAAAGGGGCATCGAGAACCTTTGACAGCTTGCGTTCAATTTCTAATTTCTTTGATGAGATCTTAGGTTCTTCAGTTACTACGGAACAGTCAACATTCACTATTTCCCATTTTTCTGCATGCAATTTTGAGACAACTATTTCAAGTAATTTGACGCTATCAATATTCTCATATGCCAGGTCGGAATCTGGGAAAAGAATACCTATATCACCTAAACCTGCTGCCCCGAGTAGAGAATCAATGCACGCATGGATGATAACGTCCCCATCAGAATGACCTTTTAGCGAGTTACCAGAGTCAAATTCTATTCCGCCCAGAATCAATGGGGCGGAACCATTCTCATCCCATTGGTGTGAGTCAAATCCTTGCCCAATCCTCATACAGTCTAAGTTCCTTAAAAATAACGTTTATATTGCTTCTGCAAATGTTATCCACTAATCCACTCGACGACCATCAACTTTTCTAATTGGCTATGAATTAGAAGATTGACTTATTGCGTATTATTCTAATGATATGACAAATGCTGATTTCCTTCGATCTATAGATATGTTTTCCGAACTTGATGATGAGCTGTTAAAACCAATTGTGGACCAATCTGAAACTGTAGATCTTCAACGTGGGGATGTCGTTTTTCAGTCAGGTGACGAATCTAGTGATTTGTATATTGTGACTCATGGAAGAATCGCAATAGGTAATCGCTCTTTTGATGGAAGGGAATCGCTAGTTGCATTAATGGAGGCTGGTGATTTATTTGGGGAAATGCCATTGTTTAGCAATGACGGGCGGTCAGCAGAAGCTCGAGCGCTTGAGGAATCTTCACTCATTGTGATCCCTTATAAGCCTATAAAAGATTTATATGACGATAATCCAGCACTCCTTTGGAGAGTAGTTGAGATGCTGGTAAGTCGACTAAAAAGCACTGACATAGCTCTTTCAGATACCATGTTTTTGGACGTTACAGGGAGAACAGCGAAGCGGCTTTTGGAAATGGCTGGGGACTCAGATGAATTTCGATTGCCGATCACGCAAGAAGAATTAGCTGGAATGATCGGTGCATCTAGAGAACGTGTCAATAAATCAATTTCTTCGTTTATCAAACTAGGTTGGATATCTCAAAGTGGTGAAAAATACATAATTCTTGACCGAAAACAACTTGAAATACGTTCTACTTAAAAGTATCTATTGACGCCTAAAAAATTCGTTTAACCTATTCACCTTAGGGTGGCTTAGATTTGGATCTACTTTTTTACCACCGGCATCTAGTAATACGGTTTTCATTCCAAGGCTTTTTGCTGTATCGAGAAAGTTTATTTCTGTATCAAGCACGAGACAAGATTGATAGGCGATACCGGAGGATCTATTGAGAATTTCAAAAATTGCCGGATCAGGTTTCCGGACCCCATTTTGAGAGCTTATGATCCAAGGATTTATTCCCTGGAGCCCGTATAGATTGCAAATTTCTATGGACCATTCAGCCAGGTCATTCGTTACTACAGAGACAGCAATTCCCCTTTTATGAAGATTTTTGAGGAAATCTTTTCCACCATTACGAAATTGAAGGCTTTTAACATATTCACGATTCAGAGAATCTGAGTCTCCTTCAAGCCCTACTCGGTTCCATAAGTCCGATGCTGTGACCTTTCCCATCGTGCCTGAGCGGTGCAGCTCTATCAGCTCATCATGGTCTATTTTTCCATTTTTTGCCTTTACGAATGCGCTCAGGTAGTCAATTTGATTTGTCTCCTTCTTGAAGATAACACCATACGGATCTATCACAAGTAGTTGGAGGCGTTCTGTTTGATGAGTTGATTGCTGAAAGCCTTCGGTTTCTTTCCCAGGTATTTGCTGAGAAATAGGCGATGGCCGTCGCTGTAATTGTTTTTTCTCATACCGCTTATCTAGAAACCAGTTAAGAATAGCGAGAATTATAGAGAGCCCTAAAAGGGCTATAACCGCCACAACCACCCAGTCAAGTATCTGAGCGATTCTATGTTCACTGTTGCCTGAAACGTCAATGACTCTTTGATCCCCCAAGGGCAAATCAATTATCTCTTCATTACTTTGATCTGGAAGGTTAATAATTATTTGCATTGAGACAACATCGGTTATCGGGCGCCCTAAAGATTCTTCAAGTGTCTCTAGAGCTATTCCTAAAGGGGGTTCCTCGAGTAAATTATTCAGATCGTCATCTGTAAATAAACTAAGGCCGCCGGTAAGGTCAACGTTGCCCGATATAGAAAAATTGCGTTTCTTAGTTGTTACATCTGAGAATATTTGCCAACCTTTGAAAGTATCAGGTGAAGTTGTAAGTTCGTTTAACACGCCTTGTAAATCTTCAGAATTAACAAACGTTTTTGTTGCCTCAAACCATTCTCTTCCATCAGGGCCGAGTCCAGTACTCTCAAATTCCCAACTGGATGCCGATAAATCACTTATTTGTAAGACTTCCTCAATATCTTGAAACGCTGGTTGATTTCTGGCTCCTTCATCTAGCCCAACACCTGCTGTAACTAGCCCTGAACCATCTTCATTTACATCAATTTTTACACGCAACTGTATCGTGCAACCAGCAGTCAAAAATAGTATGGCAAGAACAAAGAATGCTACATTTTTAAATTTACTTCGCACACTTGCATAGTACCCCCAACAAGTGGGTACGCTCACCAGATAACGGTTATTTGCTATTCAGCTGCAATAAATTCTTCCACTGATGGTGGCTCAAAGCCCTCTACCGCTTTGAAAATTATCTTGCTATCAGTTTCATCTTCTATTTCATTATCGATATCAACAACTACTATTTGACCTGCATTAAACTCTTTCAAAAGTAATCTTTCCGAAAGCGGATCTTCAACAAGACGCTGAATAGCTCTACGTAAAGGTCTTGCTCCTAGTTCAGGATCATAGCCTCTATCAGCGAGATAATGCTTCGCCTCAACCGTGACTTCTAAGCCCATCCCTTGCATTTCAAGTTGTTCTGTTACTCTGGCAACCATTAAGTCAACTATTTCGGTTACCTCACTCTTTGATAGCTCATGGAAGACGATAACTTCATCAACACGATTTAGGAATTCGGGCCTAAAGTGATTTTTCAAAGATTCTGTAACTTTATCTTTCATTTTTTGGTAGGTCACAGATTCATCGTTTGTCGAGAAGCCAAGATTGGCTTTTCTTAAATCGCGTGTTCCTAAATTAGATGTCATAATAATTACAGTGTTACGGAAATCAACTGATCTCCCTTGACTATCCGTTAACCTTCCTTCTTCAAGTATTTGCAGAAGAGCATTAAATACATCTGGGTGAGCTTTCTCTATCTCATCAAAAAGGACTACTGAAAATGGTTTTCTTCTCACTGCTTCTGTAAGCTGTCCACCTTCTTCATATCCCACGTACCCAGGAGGAGAACCCATAAGCCTACTCACGGTGTGTTTTTCCATGTATTCAGACATATCTAAACTGATGAGTGCTTGCTCATCCCCAAATAAGAATTCCGCTAACGTTTTTGCTAATTCGGTTTTTCCGACTCCGGATGGGCCTAAGAATATGAAAGACCCAGATGGCCGTTTCGGATCCTTTAAACCAGCTCTTGTACGTCGGATCGCCTGACTTACAGCTTTTATGCTATCTTCTTGCCCAATCACACGCTTATGGAGTTCATCTTCCATCCGAAGTAGCTTCGCAGTTTCTTCCTCAGTTAATTTGAAAACAGGAATTCCAGTCCAAACGGAGAGAACCTCTGCAATTGCTTCTTCATCTACTTCATCAAAGAAATCGACACCAGAATCTTTCATTTCATTTTCCATGGCTTCTTTTTTGTTAAGTAGCTCTTTTTCTTTATCACGCAGGCGACCGGCTTCTTCAAAGTCTTGTGATTCAACGGCTGCTTTCTTTTCACCTGTAACAATAGCTAACTCATTTTCTATTTCTTTAAAGTCTGGAGGAGTTTCCATTCTTTTCAGTCGCAAACGTGAACCAGCTTCATCAATAAGGTCTATAGCTTTATCGGGAAGGTGGCGATCTGAAATATAACGATCGGCCAGATTTGCTGCGGCAACAAGCGCTTGGTCGGTGATTGTGACCTTGTGATGCTCCTCATAGCGATCACGAAGACCTTTCAGGATTTCTATGGTGTGCGAGACAGAAGGTTCATCAACAATAATCTTCTGGAATCGCCTTTCAAGAGCTGCATCTTTCTCAAGGTGTTTCCTATATTCGTCAAGGGTAGTCGCCCCAATAGTTTGAAGCTCTCCACGAGCGAGCATTGGCTTTAGAATCGAAGCTGCATCAATAGCTCCCTCAGCAGCTCCGGCCCCTACGAGAGTATGAAGCTCATCTATAAATAATATGATGTCCCCTCGTGTTTTGATTTCCTTTAAAACTTTTTTAAGTCTTTCTTCAAAATCACCTCGATATCGGGAGCCCGCTACCAAAGCTCCGAGGTCTAATGTGTAAAGTTGTTTGCCTCGAAGGGGCTCTGGCACATCGTTTGTAGCTATCGATCTTGCTAATCCTTCCACAATAGCCGTTTTCCCAACTCCAGGCTCGCCAACAAGAACTGGATTGTTCTTAGTTCTTCTGCTCAGAACTTGCATAACTCGTTCTGCTTCTCTTGACCTACCGATAACTGGATCAAGTTTTTTTTCTTTGGCAAGTTGGGTTAAGTTCCGTCCGAATTGATCAAGCACCATAGAAGAATTTGGGTCACCGCCTCTTCCTCCCGTTCCGGCTGAGGCTCTTTCTCCTTTTCGACCGCCTTCTTGTTCTTGATCGCCTGAACCTGAATACCCTGAAAGTAGTTGGATAACTTGTTGCCTAACACGAGAAAGGTCAGCTCCAAGTTTTGTTAGGACTTGAGCTGCTACTCCTTCGCCTTCTCGAATCAAGCCTAATAAAATGTGTTCAGTGCCAATATAGTTGTGACCTAGTTGAAGAGCTTCTCTTAAACTTAACTCCAACACTTTCTTGGCTCGGGGCGTAAACGGAATATGGCCGCTGGGGGATGAACCACCCTGTCCGATAATTTCCTCAACCTGTTCTCGAACAGCCTCCAGAGAAATTCCTAAAGATTCGAGCGCTTTCGCGGCTACCCCTTCTCCTTCATGTATCAGCCCTAAAAGGATGTGCTCCGTTCCTATATAATTGTGGTTGAGGAGACGAGCTTCTTCTTGAGCTAGAACGACTACTCTTCGTGCTCTATCTGTAAATCTTTCAAACAAAGTGATGACCTTTCACGAAATTTTGTTTAATGTACTCTGCGCCCTTTTGTTATCAGACCGTATTGCCTAACTTAGACGTCATATTAGATACAACACAATAGCGTGGCGAATCATTCCCTTTTTTGTAAGAAAAGTAAATTTTTTCTATTTATATAAATAACTATGCTTATGACTAACGCTTCACGTGTGCCATCCGGCATTTTTGGGTGTCTATAGTTCATGTCTCCTTTAGACTTTAACAATGGCACTCGTTTCGTCCCTGTCCGTTCTTCCCACATTGGAAGGCGATCTAGAACGTCTAGAAAAACTGCTCGTAACGTCAGTGATTGCTGAAGAGGATTATTTGACAGAAATCGCTAGTCATTTAATAACAGCTGGTGGCAAGCGCGTTCGCCCTGGTTTCTCAATCGCTTCTAGTGGGGTAGAAAAGTCAATTGCAATAAATGCGTCAAAAGCAGTTCTTCTTGGTGGTGTCGCAGTAGAACTAGTCCATCTTGGATCTCTTTACCACGACGATGTTATGGATGAAGCTGAGTTACGAAGAACTGTTCCTTCTGTAAATGCTTTATGGGGAAACTTAACTGCAATTTTAGCTGGTGATTTTTTGCTAGCACGAGCTTCTGAAATAGCTGCTTCTTTAGGAACTGAAGTCGCAGGCCTTTTAGCAAAAACCATCGGTGAGTTATGCGAGGGTCAAATTTTGGAACTTCAATCAGCATTCAAAATTGACCGTACATTAGATTCTTACGAGCGATCAATCTCAGGAAAGACAGCATCTTTGCTAGCCACGGCATGCAAAATTGGTGGATTAACAGCTGAACTTTCTCGGGAAAATATTGATATCACTAAATCTTTCGGACACTCGTATGGTATGGCTTTTCAAATCATTGATGACATTCTTGATTTAACTGCGACCGATGAGGAGCTCGGAAAACCAGCAGGGAACGATTTAATTGAAGGTGTATACACGCTTCCAGTAATCTCAGCATTCTCTTCAAAATATGGAGAAGAGTTAGAAGAGATCCTCGGTAAAGAAATATCCCTTGAGGAAAGAAATCGGGCTCGTCAATTGATAAGACAGAGCGGAGGAGTCAAAGATGCTCTTACTAGAGCAAGATATTGGACTGGCCAAGCTGTCTCAGCCCTAGATAATCTTCCAGATTCCGAAGCAACAACAGCACTGAAATCAGCTACCGACCATCTAATTAATAGAGCATCATCTACAACTATCAATTAAGCATAGCCGTGACAGAATTATGAAATAATAGATTTATTGTTCTGGCCGTAATGTCGGAAACAGAACCACATCTCTTATCGTTTGTACATCTGCCAACATCATCACCAAACGGTCAATTCCTATTCCAATACCTCCGGTAGGAGGTAACCCAAATTCAAGGGCGCGTATGTAATCCGAATCGACTCCCATGGCTTCTTCGTCACCAGATTTACCTTTCTCTAATTGATCTTTGAACCGTTCCATTTGTTCCTCTGAGTCAACAAGTTCAGAAAATCCGTTTAGGATTTCTCGTCCAGCAATAATTCCTTCAAATCGTTCGGTGAAACCGTCTTTATCTCGATGATCTCTAGATAATGGTGAAACTTCTTTAGGATATTCGGTGACAAAACAAGGATTCCATATATTTGCCTCTACTGTCTTTTCATAAAGTTCAAGAATTAATTTTCCAGGACCATAGGAAGGTTGGACTTCAATATCATATTGGCTACACAAGTTTCGTAACTCACCAACGGACGTTTCCAGTGAAACAACATGACCGGTCTGTTCTTCTATCAACTCAACCATTGTTGCGCGTCTCCACGGAGCGGAAAGATCGATATCTTTCCCATCAAAAGACACTGTCGTTGAGCCAGTTAATTGAATGGCTAGATGCTCAATAAGATTCTCAGCTAATTCCATGATGTCATTCCAATCAGCATAAGCTTCATAGAGTTCTAACATCGTGAACTCGGGGTTATGCCGACTAGATATCCCTTCATTCCTAAATACTCTTGCTATCTCGAATACTTTCTCAAACCCAGCTACTACCAGTCTCTTTAGGTAAAGTTCAGGCGCTATTCGCAAGTAGAGTTCCATATCCAATGCGTTATGGTGGGTCGTGAATGGTTTTGCTAATGCCCCTCCGGGGATTGGATGGAAGACAGGAGTTTCGACTTCCATAAAGTCTTTTTTTTCTAACCATTTCCTAGTCATCGAAATCAAGTTGCTTCGGACCACAAAGGCTTTCCTGGCTTCTTCAGTAACCCAGAGGTCAACATACCTTTGGCGGTACCGTGTGTCTGGATCGCTTATCCCATGCCACTTATCTGGAAATGGCCTTTTAGTTCCAGCAAGTATTTCCCACTCATCAACTTTGACAGATAACTCACCTCGTTTGGTCTTCATCACCTCGCCTTTGACACCAATCCAGTCTCCGATATTTAGAGCTGAAAATAGTTCAAAGTTAGGAGTTGACTTTGAGGGCGCAAAAAGTTGAATACGTCCAGTGCTGTCCTGCAAGTTTCCAAAAACAACCTTACCTTGATCACGTCTTTGCATGATCCTTCCAGCAATTGAAACAGAAACGCCTGACCCTGCTCCATCAGGAATCGATGAGTACTCTGATACTAGTTCTTCAACTTTTGCTGTTTTCTCAAATTTGTAAGGTGTATTCATGTTTCTACAGTGTCGCAGGCTCTTAACATCATTTCAGGTATTTAGATAAGGAAGTTAAATATTAGGTCCATTTAAAGCACTCATGTTGTCTATGAGCCGGGCCTTACCAATTTTGACCGCAATCAGAACCCTTGTTTCGTCATCTATACGATCAGCCACTTTGAAAGTTTCACCATTGACTAGTTCGACATAGTCAATACCTATTTCGGTAGACTTTTCTAGTTGTGCAATTATTAGCTGTTTGACTGCAGTTGAGTTTCTTTCTCCTGACTTTATCAAATCATACGCTTTTAGTAATGATCTCGGAATATTTGATGCTTCCTTTCGTTGACCCTCAGTAAGGTACATATTTCTACTTGATAACGCAAGCCCATCCGCATCTCTCACAATCGGACACCCTTTTATCTCAACGCGGTATGACAAATCAGTTATCATTCGCTTTATTACGTGGAGTTGTTGCCAATCTTTTTCTCCAAAGTAAGCAGAACAGACACCTACTATGTTAAATAATTTCGCAACTACAGTCGCAACACCTGCAAAATGAGTGGGCCTCGAAACACCCTCAAGAATGGAGGAAATTTCTGCTATCGAAATTGAAGTTAATACATCATCACAAAACATTTCCTGTTGACTAGGTATAAACAAAAAATCAGCTCCGGCTTCACAAGCAAGCAAAGTGTCTTTCTCTATATCTTTCGGATAAGTATCCAAATCTTCTGTAGCCGAAAATTGAAGAGGATTAACGAAGATCGTTGTAACAACAATATCATTTTCTAATTTTGCTCGTTTGATAAGCGATAGGTGACCTTCATGCAAATATCCCATTGTAGGGACTAGACCGATTGAACTTTTCCCTACTCTTAAGTCATCCAGAGAATCTTGTAATTCTTTATGTGCGATTATTGTCTTCATACGGATTCGTTCTCATTAATAATAGATTGAGCTGCAATACCTTTCGCCTCATCTAATAGACATTTGTATAAATTTTTTTCTGATTCGGGTAAGCATTTTAAATGAGATTTGATTGTTTGTTCATCTCCTCTTGCGGCTGGTCCTGTTAAAGCTTCAGCAGGGTTAAGCCCTGACAGGCCCTCAAGTGTGCTTGCAGATAATTCTAGGAACGGTTCAAATGGAATATTTAGTTCAAGAGATAATCTTTTCACCTGTGCCATTAACACCACTAGATGGTTAGATGCGATACATGCCGTTGCATGATATAAAGATCTACTTTCATTCGCTATAGAAAATTTTTGTCCTCCAAGCGCATCAACTATCACGTCAACATCAGAATCACCATCAATTGCATACCAAGTATTCCTAAGGAGTCTGTCTTTCCCTATTTCCGGTGTTGGCATAGAGACGAGCGGATGTATCGAAGCTCGCCTCCTGTGAGGTGAAAGACACTCAATTCCTCTAGCTCCTGATACATGGGCCACAATTGCTTCAGTAGCATTTAGATTTTGTGCGACTATGGGAATTTCATGATCGGGTGTTGTAATTAGGATGTAGTCAATATCAGGATTGAGGGCACCGATATTATCTTTTCTCCCTAATGGTTCTTTAACATTCCAACCAATCGACCTCAGAGCTAAATAAAAACTTAAGCCTGCCTTTCCTGGGCCGATTATTTGTACCGTAGGAGATTTCACCAGTCTCTCAATCGACGAACTTCACCTTCATTGGGGTTATCCCAACTTTCTAGAAATATGGGGTCTAATTCGCCAAGGGGTATCATGACAAATGCTCGTTCTCCCATTCTTGGATGCGGAACTATCAGGTCTGGGTCGTTAACTTGTTCACCGTCGACCCAAAGAACATCCACATCAAGGGTTCTTGGGCCCCATCTAATCTCTCGTTTGCGATTAGCTCGCTTTTCGAGCATCTGTGCGTGTTCTAGAAGCTCACGAGCTCCTCGGTTTGTATCAAGCTCAATCACAATGTTCAAGTATGAATCCTGATCTGGACCTCCCACTGGATCGGTTTCATAAAGTCCAGATACAGCTTGCAAGTCATCAAAAGATGCTACAGCGTCCCTTAAAAAAGTCTCTTTCCCTCCGAGATTCGACCCTAGCCCAAGAAATGCTCGTCCCATTATGAACTACTCTGCGATTTGCTCTTCAGCTTGCAGAGCTTCTAATTCCGCTAATCTTTCTTCATCTAGAGCAATCATTTCCTCGGGAGTTGGCAAATTATCAGAAGCTGACGCAATCTCTCTACCTGCAGGCCCAATTACTCGCTTGAGAATCTTTTCCATTTTCGTTATCGCTTCAGGAACAGTATCAATAAATCCATTCCAGACAAGGTAACCTGCAAGGGTTCCGCCCATGGTATCCCCAACTTCTTCATGGTGAAGAAGCAATCGCTCGTTATTTTTTATCAACTTGTTGAGGTCTGAATACAGAACACTTAAGACCGTATTTAGATGCCCCCCAATCGCAACAGGGCGGTGAACACATTCGATATCAAACTCTTCATAGCTATGTAAATTATGATTCGCAGGGATTATTGAGACAACTCTTTTGAAATCATTTCTTCTAATCCATATTAATTCTTCAACACGTCTAACTTTTCTGTGCTGTGGACCATATCCTCCTGGACGTTCACAAACCGCTAACCGGTCCGTAATTATCCAAATGAGGTTTCGTGGCTGTATTCCTTCAGCCCATTTCCCTCTCATATTTAACTGACGCAATTTTAACTCCTGTTAGCTTTTCCCCACATAGAATTTTAGTACCTAAGCGGTGTGTTCCCCCTCTGATTTAGCTATCTTTTGCAGATTTCTGGTCAGATAGCAGTATTTAGTCAAGGCCAGGATCATAGCTCCAAAGGTCGGGAAGATTTCTGTATCTTTCTGCAACGTCAAGCCCATAACCAATTACAAAATCTGGTGGGATTTCAAAACCAACATATTTTAGACCCAATTCCCCTGCTTGCCTTCCTGACCTAACTAGAAGAGCGCAGACTTCTAGGGAAGCAGGACCTCTAGATTCAAGATTCTTTCGGAGGTAATTCAGTGTGAGTCCGCTGTCGATAATATCTTCAACAACGATAACGTCTCGTTCAGTAAGATCAATATCAAGATCTTTCACTATTCGAACAACTCCACTTGTTTTAGTCGCGTTGCCGTAAGAAGATACAGCCATGAAATCAAATTCGATCGGTAAAGAGATTGCTCGAGCTAAATCTGCCATATAAATGAAAGCCCCTTTTAACACTCCTATAAGAAGGGGGGCTTTCCCCTCATAGTCTGAGGTAATCTGCTGACCGAGTTCAGTTATTCGATTTTCTATTTGCTTTTCGCTTAACAGGATAGTTCCTGGTGGTTTTAGTGGTTCATTCATAACGCCGGAACATTAACCCAGATACCTGATTAACTTGTGCATGTCTTAGGTTTTTTTTGGAGGAACAAGCCTCAGTATACGATTCGTTCGTTCTACTCTCCATCCAGATCCAATATCAGTTGAAAGCACCTCCAAGGAAGCAACAGCGAGAATACGGTCAATGGTTGCCAAATCAGGAGGGTGATCATCTTTCCGGGTCTCCCATACCCAATTTCGAATTGACTCTCTAGCTATCGCTATATGCGCTTTAATTAATTCGTCACACTTAGTTGGATCAATCTTTCTAGATTCAATATTTAAAAAATCCGCCCCTTTTCTCAGTATTTCAGCTTGCCTTGCGAGAAGGGGAACTAAATCTCGATCAGATATTGAATTCAGAAGCGGCAACACTTGATGCCGTATCTGATTTCGTCGATAAATTAAGCTTTCGTTTGATGGATCTTCAAAAAAATTAATCTTAAATTCGCGACATACTGCCTCAGTCTCGGATCGCCTTAAATTCAAAATAGGGCGTTGAGGTGACGGACGGATGCCTGAAAGTCCGTGCCAAGCGCTACCACGGATCAGCGCCAACAAAATAGTCTCTGCCTGATCATCTGCGGTATGTCCGGTGAGGACATTTTTAGGGAGGACTGAATAACGAGCCTTTCTTGCCCTCGCTTCAAGATTAGGACCGTTCTCGATACTTATCGTCAGAGATTCAAATTCAGCACCCAATGTTTGCGCTGTTTGGAATACAAGATTTGCCTCCTCTCCAGAGTTCTCTCTGATTCCATGATCAACATGAATAGCTTTTACTTCCTTACTTATATGAGTAGCCAATACGAGAAGGGCAACAGAGTCAGCTCCTCCCGAAACCGCACACTCAAGAGGTCCTTCGGGAAAGGTACAACGATTCAACAGATCACTAATCACAACAGCCATATTTAAGTACTTTATAGAAGAACGACAATGATTTACTGATTATTAATCCGCTTAACCCATTCATCTGGAGATTTAATCTCATCAAGATTTGGCAGATTCTCCGGTTTCTCCCACGCCATGTTTAATAGTTCAGGCCCACCAAAATTTTCTACTTCTTGAATAAACTTCTCGCCAGCTTGATATTGGTTAAGTTTTGCTTCAAAACCAGCTACCTTTTGAAATATTCTGGTTAAACCTTTAGCTGAGTTTCTTCTTTCTCTAAAAGTTTTTGCGAAAACATGAGCATTAGCTACATGCCCGACACCTGCACGGTCCATTGTTACATCTCCATGCCCTTCGAGTAGGCTCATCATCCCAGAGATCTGGTTTAGCGTTTCGCGCTGTTCGGGGGTTGTAAATAGATTCGGTAATCCACCATCTTCAAAAATATCTTCCCCGGTTTTTTTTGATTCAATAATTCTTTTAGCAGCGTCACGAAACATCTCTGGATCAGGATCTACTGATTCTAAAGTTTTATTAACTAAACCAAGGAAATGATCCCTTAACCAAGGCACTCCCGTGAACTGTGCGCGATGCGTGCATTCGTGAAGTGCTAACCAAAGTCGGAATTCCTCAGGTGGGAACCCATATTTCTTCTCGATAGCTAATACGTTGGGTCCTACATAATAAACGATGTCTTGATCTTCAGGGTTCTCGTCTTCAATGATTAATAGATCATATTGGCCTAGAACTCTTCCAGACATCCAACCCAGTAGTAGCCCCATTTCTGCACCACTAGCCTTTGATCCTAATTCTTTAAGAAATGATGCGTCGGTGTTTGATAGTTTATGAGATAAGGGTCTAAGTAAACGCTGAAATGAATCAATATTTGCGTCAATCCACATTGGCCTATCTGCTACTCTGCCTCGGGCTTCTCCCATTTCGGATACGAGACCAGTTGTTTGTGCTACGAGCTCTTCCGCTATCGCTGTAAAGCGTTCAAAATCTGGAGAAAGAGTTGCGTAATGATATGAAGATACAACATTATTTCTTTCGCTAATTTTTGTTGCAACCTGTCGTGCTACATCCCAGTCGACCGATGTTTCGGTCACGTTACTGTTCCGTATTAGGTTTTTTATATTTTGGTGGATATTTAGGTCGAACGACCTTTACGAAATACCCGCCAATAACTGCAAAGACCGTGAGAAATGTAGCAGGCGTAAGTACTACCGCTAACCACCAGTGCCATTCTGCAGCTAAAATTTGCATATACAGATCGTAGTCGTAAATCAGCGCTCTCTGACACCTTCTACAAAGAGAAGCCAGAAATATTTATAAGGACTACAGGTCTGTGATACTGATATCACCAAGGTCAACTCTTTGGAGAGTCTCAGTGATCTTTAACTGCAAAGCGGGTGGAGCTTTCACAGTATCTTTCTGCGCCATTGCTAATTTAAACCTAATTTCCATTTCAAATACATTCGAGCATTGTACGCACAGACCAAAATGATTTCTGACAGATTGTATTACCGATGGATTAGGGATCCCATCGAGTACACGAAGAATAAGCTGTGCAGAATCTTCACAACTGTGTTCGGATGGTAGTTCAATAAACTTTTTTAACTCGCTACTTTTCCGTGAAGCACGAGAGTTATTGTTTGATGGCAGGTCCATATTGTCAGTCATTGAATGCAACCCCTGAGGTTTCTAACTCTTCCGAGGTAGATTGATCATCTTGGTAAATCAGTCTTCTAGAGGTCATGTAGTCCAAAAGTTGGTGTTTAAGCTTAGCCCGAGCTCGATGCAACCTTGACATCACTGTCCCGTCAGGAATCTGCAATATTTCAGCGATTTCTTTATAAGAAAATCCTTGAACATCAGCAAGAAGAACTACTTGTTTATAGCTACCGGGAAGCGAATCAACAGCTATTTGGATTTCATCATCGGTGAGTCTTTCAAAAAGCGCATCCTCAGCGCTAATTCCAAGTTGATTATTCGAAGAAGTACCTACATTATTAAATAAATAAGCTGATTCAATATCTTCTACTTCCTGTTCATCAAAACTTCTTTGTTTTTTCCTATAGACGTTAATAAAAGTATTAGTAAGGATCCGGAATAACCATGCTCTAAGGTTTGTTCCATCATTGAAACTTTCAAATGATCTATAACCTTTTAAGTATGTCTCTTGAACTAAATCTTCAGCATCAGAGGGATTCTTGGTAAGGCGGAGAGCGTGCGAATACAACTGATCCATGTAGGGCATTGCTTTTTCAGCGAAAAGATGTTGATCTGCCATCTCTCTAGTTTATCTAAATGTTTTAGCTATGACGTATTGAATATTGATTGAAATTTTTGAGCCCGAGAGGGGAATCGAACCCCTGACCTATTCATTACGAGTGAATCGCTCTGCCAACTGAGCTACCCGGGCGAGACACAAATCTTGCCACGTAGAGTGTACTAGTGACCTTCGTTGAGGCAATGATTTATTTTAATTCTGAGAGAGAGATCAAAAGTGATGTCAATAATAGTTTTTCATTTGCGTTTCGTTTCATTGCTCCATTTGCTTTCTTGATTATTTTTACTCCTTGATAATTTTCTTTGTGAGGGGTTTCGCGAAGTTGCTCTAGCAACATAGTTATAAATATGGATAAACCGAAATCAAGTTCATCAGTTCTAAATCTTCTTATTTCTCGCTTATGCATGGTCTCAAGTTGGCTTCTAGCACCAGATTTAATACCCAGTTGCTTTTCATTGTCTAATAGTTCTTGCATTTCATGTTCATGCTTGTTGGTAATAATTTGTTGAGCTTCGTCAATTGCTTTTTGTAACCCGCTGACGGAGGATGCTATTGCGTGTCCCTCAGGTGTAAGATTTTCATATGTTGATCTCCACAGTTCGTGACGATATGCGATGTTGGGGTCTGATATTAAATTTCTTGCTCTGTCAATATCTCCTCTAGCTGCGACAGTGATTAATTGATTGTTATCAGCATCATGAACATGTTGTTCTAACCATTTTTTCATTTTTTGGTCAGAGATTCGATTGAATTGGATTTTTTGACATCTGGATGCGATGGTTATTTGATTTTTGGGAACGATCTCAGAAAGAAGAATTATGATCACTGATTCTGGAGGTTCTTCAAGAGTTTTAAGTAACCGCCCAACTGCTGTTTCATTAGCGGTGTGGAACCTATCAGCCACTATTATTTTCTTTTTCCCCTCAATTGGGGATCTCGATGCTTCATTAATAATTTCTTGAACATCATCATCTCTATATTGGTTTCCAGTTGGTTCTATCTTGATTAAATCTGGGTGATCACCTTTGCCAATTAGATAGGTTGATCTCTCGTGGTTTTGCTTTTGATTTTCATTGGTCATTATTAATGAGGCAAAAGCCTTTGCAGCATTCCACTTGCATGATCCTTTAGGGCCTAGGAACAAATATGCATGGAGAGGGTTCTGGCAAGCTTTTTGTAACTGGGCAATAGCAGAATCTTGATCTATTACATCTTTGAATAGGTCCGTTGGTGTCATAATAGCTATTTCTTAAGCGAGTTGAAGACTACTAAGGATTGCCTGATCAACGTTTGTTGCTACGGTCTCTTGATTCTTTGTCCCATCAATTACGATCCATGTGTCGCTTTGAGTTTCAGCCATTTTTAAATATCCATTGCGTACTCTTTGGTGGAAATCAATATTTTCTTGTTCGAATCTATCTGGGGTGTTCCCTCGGCGTTTCATTGACTCTTCAACTGGCAAATCAATAAGAATCGTTAGGTCGGGAGTGAGATTATCAGTAGCGAAAAGTGATAAGTATAAAACTTGGTCTATCTCCAATCCACTTGCATAACCTTGATATGCCAATGAAGAGGCAAGAAACCTATCTGTTACAACGTGCTGTCCTTCAGCAAGTGTTGGCTGAATCACGTCTTGAACTAGTTGCGCCCTTGAAGCGGCCATAAGTAATGCTTCCGCTCGCAGAGCAACAGGTTCTTTAGGATCTAAGAGAATAGATCTTAGTGATTCTCCAACTGAGGTTCCGCCGGGTTCCCTTGTGAAGACAGCATTCAATTTCTGTGAGACGCGCTCTGCTTGAGTTGTTTTCCCACTAGCGTCTCCCCCTTCAAAAGCAATAAATTTAGCTTCCACTTTTCGGAGTCTCCTCTGTTTGGTTTTCTATATTTTCGTTAAATAAGTTTCGAACTGATGTGAGGGCTAAGAAGCCTGCACCAATGATAATAAGCGATGCTAGCCAAAGCGTCACACGGACACCTGGAACAAATATTTGCCACCCGAAGATGGTAGCTTTTTTATCCAAGAATTCTTCTGATAAGCCATTAAAAGTTGCTGCAACAAAAGGGCCGATTGACATTGCGATTATTAAGGAGAGTCTGACAATTGTATATACAGCAGAGAATATTCTTCCTCGTAAATTTTCAGCAACGCTTATTTGTAGAAGTGTGAAGCCGAGTACGTAAATGGCTCCAGCAAATACACCAAGTAAACCTATTAGTGAAGCTGCTGGCCATAGCCCCGACATTGATGTACCGATAAATAGCGATACCCCAGCGCCAAATACAGATATCACGAATAACCGTACCTGACTTATTCTTTGTCTAGATAGGGCTATGAATGCGACGCCGATAGCAACTCCTATTCCTAATGCTGTTTGTAGGACTGACATCCCGTCAGCGGGGTTTTCTCCGAGGACGTCTTTAGCAAAGATCGGCCCTAAAGGGATAAGCATGCCTCCACCTATGAGTCCTGCACCCAGTGCTGCACATACAGCTCTGACAACGGGATTAACGAAGATGAATTCCCATCCTTCTCGTAGTTCATCAATCGTTGATTTTAGATCCAGTTTGGGTTTTTTCTTGTCTTTGATTTCTGTCGAGTTTCTGTTCGGAATCGAAATAAAATAGATCATTACTGCGGAAAAGAGGAACGTTAATGAATCTGCATAAAATCCTAAACCTATCTGATCAGCGTTGATGCTTCCTGCTCCAGGCCATGTTTCAACTTTGTCAGCAAATTTGCCAAGGAATATAAATAAACTTGCTGCAATTGGAACTGTTCCGTATGTGGCTGCCATTTGCAAAGAATTTACTGTTGTGAGACTTTCTTTAGGAACCATGCTTGGGACCACTGAATCTTTTGCTGGGATCCAGAGAAGTGTGAATACTTCTAATGCCAATGATGCAATTACAAGGTGCCATACGGTCGTTGCAAATGGGAGCATGAGTAGTATTGCGACTCGCCCTAAGTCGCATAGGATCATGACCCTTTTTCTATTCCACCTATCCACGAGTACCCCTGCCAAAGGGGCGAGGAAAAGACCGGGGATAATGCGAGCGGAAAATACAAACCCAACAGCTGTTTCAGGAGTTCCTCCTCCCAGTTCTGTAGCCGCCGCAGCTATTGCCAGGAACCCTAACCAGTCCCCTAGTGATCCGACTAGCTGGACTAGCCATAGGCGAAAGTATTGGTAACTTCCAAATACCTTTACTACCCATTGGGTAGCATCGACTCTCTGATAGTCGGCAACGCGATTCCTATTCCGTTGCGGGTTTGATGAAGCATTTTCCACGACCACAGAGTACCGTCTTAATTGCTGTTGATCATGTTAGGTAAGAAAAGACTTTAATTCTGTTGTGCCCGTCGGTCTGCGAGTAATTCTTTAGCCCGTTCACTGGTTATTTGTTCAATTGTGTCTCCAAGTTGAAGACTTGCGTTCGTGACACCATCTGTAACATATGGGCCGAATTTACCTGTTTTAACTTCGATAGGATTTCCTGAAATGCTATCAACGGCAGGCTTCCCATCCTTGTCCTTCAAAATGATGGTTTTGGTTTGTCTTCGCTGAAATTTCTTTGGGGTTGCAAGAAGAGTTAAACACGAAGCAAGGTTAATGGAAAAGATATCATTTTCACTGATACTTCGCGTCTGAATACCGCAGTCCTCTCCCTCTATACGTATGTAGGGGCCAAAGGGTCCATTATGAACGGTAATAACCTCGCCTTGTAAAAGTTTGAATGATGCTTCACCTTTTTTAGGTGGAGGGTTTATTTCAATAGTAGTTGTTTCTGGTATCAAAAGTTCTCGCGGAAGGCTGAGTACATTAATAGCGTCATCTATTGAGATAGTTTCAGAAGACATCATCTCAAGAAGCGAAGCAGTTTTAGGTTTAGGTGCATCTTTCAAGTCTTGACGTTCAATGAGTGTGGTCGAGATGCTTTCGATTGATGAGAATTCATTCATCGTGGCTAATAAATTCTCTAAAATCTTTATTTTGTCTTCTGCCTTATCCATTCTAGAAATTTCTTTCCAGTAGCCAGTGTCAATCAGTAATTCTCGGAGGCGGTATCCGGCAGGTTCATCGATATTTTTTTCATTCCATGAATCAAGATTCTTTATCAACTTTCTCGCTGCTTTGGCAGAGTTATCGTTGAGAAACTTTTGTTTGGTCAGAGCTTCTTTAAATGAGACCTTCTCGCTACTAGCAAGATTCTCAATATGTTCAATTGACTTTTTCCCTATTCCACGTTTGGGTTCATTCAAAATTATTTTCATTGCTTTATCATCATCAGGTCTTGTTGCCGCCTGTAGATAAGCACAAGCAACTTTAATGACTTTTAGATGGTGCGGTTGTTTCATCAATCGCCCTTCTTTTGATGACATCGGAGGCCACTTAGGGAAATCCCCTAGTGAAACATATTCGCCAAATGACCCGTTCCTAAGGTAGACCGGCAAACCCTTGGAAGGGTCATAACCCAATATTCTTTCAACTTCGTTTGATGAAATTATCTTTATTGCTTTTTCTTTTTCGATCCAACCAAGAACAGTGTCTGGTTTCGATGCTAGGTCAATTAATTCTTTGGCCTTTTTTATAGTTAACTCATCAAGCGGCAGCGTTGGAGGTAGCGAAGCTGTTTCTCCATCAACCGAAAGTTGTACATAGGGTTTTTGGTTTGCGAAGCGTGCATAAATGCTTTGATCAGTTTCATCATCTTGCCCAATTGAATGCGCGGCTTCATGACGAATTCGCGGTAGGTCAATCTTAATTTGGTTTTGGATGTCTTCTACCTTTGATTCCCACTCATTCGTTCCGAAATACCAATCATTAAGGAAGTTGTCGCGCTCAAGGGTTCCATCCGCAATGAGATCTAGCTTCTTGTTTAAGTTTGCGGTGTATTCATATTGGACTTCGTCTTGGAATTCATTTTCATAAAAGTTGGTAGCTACAAATGCTTTGACAGTAGGGACCAATGCGCGACCATCTTTGTGCGTGTATTCTCGTGCTTGAATTTTCCCTATGGTCGCCGCAAAGGTAGAAGGTCGCCCTATGCCTTCCTCTTCCATCCATTTAACTAATGAAGCTTCGGTGAACCTAGCAGGTGGTTTAGTTTCATGATTGTTTATATCAATTTGATTTGTATTGACTTTTTCGCCTTCTTCTAATCCTGGAAGAATAACAGTACTTTCTTGTTCTATTGAATTTCTGTTTTCTTCCTCATAGATTTCTTTAAAGCCTGAATGAATAATTGTGCGTCCGGTTGCGCTAAATAGAACATAATGAATATCTTTATTGGGGTTATTCCCTTCTAAGGTAATTCGTTTAGTTTCGCCAGTTTCATCTGTCATTTGTGAAGCCAGTGTTCTTTTCCAAATTAATGAATAGACAGCGAGTTGGTCTTTGTTAAGTTCGTTTTTTAGTTCCTCTGGTGTGCGGAATATTTCGCCGGCTGGGCGTATCGCTTCATGCGCTTCTTGTGCACTTTTGCTTTTTGTCACGTATGTTCTTGGTTCATCTGGTAAGTATTCGGTGCCACATGTTTGCTCAACTTGCCGACGCGCCGCGTTGAGTGCTTGATCCGACAAACCTGGACTATCGGTCCTGTGATATGTGATGTAACCATTTTGATAAAGGCCCTGAGCAATGGCCATAGCTGCTCCTGAGGAACCACCTAGCTTGTTGATTACTTCCTGTTGAAATGTAGACGTTGTAAATGGGGGTTTAGGTTGTCGTCGATAGGGTGATGTTTCAATTGAAGAAACTTCTAAGGCTTCATTTGTAAATTGTTCTTTTACTTTTATTGCGTTGTCCTCAGTTAGGACAACGACATCTTCTGGTTTTTTGAGTTCACCATTTTCATTGAAATCAGTTTTCCCTGAAGCAACTCGCTTCTGATTTATACCAATTAATTTTGCATCAAAGGTGCTTGAATTGTTTGAGCTAAGTTGCCCTGTGGCACTCCAGTAGGAAGTGCTTTTAAACCGTATTCTTTCTTTTTCTCTTTCTACAATCTTTCTAAGGGTGGGGCTTTGAACACGCCCTCCTGTTGCGCCGCCACCTATTACTTGTCGAGCTAAGCCCGATAAGTCATATCCAATTACTCGATCTAAGACTCGTCTGGTTTCTTGAGCAGAAACTTGGTCCATATCAATGCTCCTTGTGTTCTCTAAGGCTGCTTTGATCGCTTTTTCAGTAATTTCATGAAAGACCATTCGGTACACTGGAAGGCCAGGTTGAAGTACCTCTACTAAATGCCATGCTATAGCCTCGCCTTCTCTGTCTTCATCGGTAGCTAGGTATAAAGCATCGGCTTTTTTAAGAGCTCGCTTTAATTGCGCAATAGTCTTCTGGCTTTTTAAGCTTTCGACATACCATGGGATCCAACTTTTTGTTCCCAGTTTTTTTTGAAGATTTTGGACGAGTGGATCTGCGGGTAAGTTGATCTCAGATTCAATTCCAAATTTAGTTAAAGTAGGATTTTCCGAATGTAGAGAAGAGATAAACTTTGTATCGTTCTTTACGTCTTTAGGTTGAATAAGGTCTCGGATATGGCCCACTGAAGCTTCGACAGTATAGTCATCGCCTAAAAAACGAGAAATTGTTTTTGCCTTTGCTGGTGACTCAACTATGACAAGTGATTTCGGCACTGTGGACCTTTCGGCATATTTTGATAGAGAAAATTTTTTACTTTGCTAGCGAACGGAGGGTAACGCAAAAAAAACTGTTTTCAATGCATTTTACAAAATTCAATTATTTCTTGGCTCTTTGGAAAATTATAGATCTACATCAATCTTTAATTTCACCTGCTTAATTTTGATGGGGTTTGCGAATCTTATTTGGAGCTATTCGTTATCCATTTGAGTAGTATCTTTTGTTCCTGAGCGAAGGAACAGTAACCCTAAAATGCCTGCAATTAGTGAGGCAAAAAGGATACCTATTTTGGATTGATTAATGATTTCCATATCATCAAATGCAAGATTTGTTATGAATAATGAAACAGTGAAACCTATCCCTGCAGTAGCGGCTAGTCCAAGAAGCGATTTGAAATTTAAACCAGAAGGTGCGGACGTAAAGGGAAGTTTCATACCAAGCCATGTCAGTAATGTGATGCCAAAGATCTTCCCTACTATCAAGCCGAGACCGACCCCCCAGGTTACTGGGCTGGTGATGGCATCTGAAAGTAATCCGTCACCCATATTTACGCCTGCATTAGCAAGAGCAAAGATGGGGATGATGATGAAACTAGAAATAGGGTGAAGTGCGCTTTCTATGCGTTCAGCTACTGAGACCTGTGACTCTCGAATTTCCATAGCTGTTAGGCGAACATCAACAGGGTATATATTCTCACCTTTATCACGGAGCCACTCTAAAGCTGCTAAACCTTCTTCTTTGCTCTGTTGTGGTTTTGCTGGCGTTGCAAGACCTAGGACCACTCCAGCGATAGTTGCATGAATCCCTGACTCAAAGGTAGCTAACCATAGCGCAGTACCTAAGGCTATATAGATTGGAATGTACCAAATGTTTAGTCTTCTCAACAAGACAATAATCCCCATAATGATGAGCGCAGTTATGAACCAACTGAGAGATAAATCAGATGTGTAGAAGATAGCAATAACCACAATTGCGCCAATGTCATCAGCTATGGCGAGGGACAGTAGAAAAACTTTTAAAGGTCTTCCTATTCTGTCTCCAAGCAGGGATATTACTCCGACTGCGAATGCTATGTCAGTCGCCATGGGTATACCCCAACCTGAAGAAGCTTCACCACTCGTATTAAAGAGCACATAAATAAGAGCTGGGAAGACCATTCCTCCGATTGCAGCTATTACTGGAAGTGCCGCAGCTTTCGGGTCCTTAAGCTGGCCGCTAACTAATTCTCTTTTGATTTCAAGGCCTACAACGAAAAAGAATATTGCCATCAGCGCATCGTTAACTAATGTTTCAAGAGTTATGTGGTGAGACTCTCCTCCCATGTGATAACTACCTATAACAAGTTCGAAATCGGTATGCCAAAAATTATAATAGCTATCTGACCAGGGAGAATTAGCCCAAATTAGTGCGGCTATAGCTGCAATGAGTAGAACGACTCCACCTGATGCCTCAACATGCAAAAACCTTCGGACTGGCTTACCGACTCTTCTTGCGAGTCGTCCATCTCCTCCTAAGAATGTCCATTTAGGTAGTTCTGGAATAGGTGTGTTGCTGGCCATTTAATACGTGTCCTTGATAAATAATTAGACAGTAATAAACGTATCTGGCTTACATTGCAATGAAGTGTTTCTATGTAATGTAATAAATTTCATTCGAAGAATCGTATTTCGCCTTCAGCGACCTCAATTACAGCCTGAATTGCTTCGTGAAGAGACGCATGCTGAGTCTGAAATTCCTGAATTTCTGGATCAATTTGATCACCGGCTGAGGGGGCTTTGCGAGCATCGTCTAATCCCTGAAGGTTCTCTAATGCTTTATCCCAGTCTGTTTGATTAGCCTTTCGTTCAAGAAACATACTTGGAGCTTGAATCAGAGCCCTATCAAGATCATTAATAATTGCTAAAATTATATCTGTAGTAGTCAAAACTCCAGGTGTGGCAATCAAATGCAATGCTTGGAGTTTACGCATAGCCATAGCCGCAATCATTTCAGGTCTTCCCAACTCGGTAATAGCAGAATCGATTTCAGCTAAATCAATTGTGACGTTTATTTCAACATCAAACCATTTTCGTAAAGTATTGAATAAGTTTTCAGTCACACTGTGCAGTGCTAACAGGGAGTCGGGTTTAGGTATTGGGTTTAAGTCGTCGTTTTCTTCCATCGATACAATCTACTGATTTAACTCATGATACGTGTTAGGTCATTGAAGTTTGAGAGGAGTCGTTAGATGGGGGTGTGTAAACGACTAGCTGTACGGTAGTGCCTTCATCAGCCGAGTTAATTTTTATTTCATCAGCAAGGACTCTCATGAGTGGTATTCCGAACCCTCCTTCGTAATTCAACCTCTCTGGTTGGTTTAATGGTCCAGCTGGTTCTAATTTATCTGGGTTGAAGCCAGGTCCTCTATCTTGTACCTCTACTTCAATTCGATCTGTGGTAAGACCACAACGTATTGTTATGCGTTCCTCAGATCCTAAATTTGCATGGGAACGTATGGCATTCGTCGTCGCTTCTGAAACAGCTAGCCTGAGGTCTTCAAGACGCTGATCCTCAACCCCTGAATCTAATGCTGCTGCACAAACAACAACTGCTCGAACAAGTGATAGATATTCAGCTTTAGCAGGTATTTCGAGCGTGATTCCGTTTGTCATGATTTGGTATTAATTTGTTTATTTTTCATGTATCTTCCTGGGTTAATACGGTATCTAAACCCGTTAGCTTAAACATTTCCTTTAAGGATTCAGACAATCCGATGCATTGAAGATCACCACCATTGCTGCGTGTTCGTTTTAAGCCACCTATAAGGACTCCTAAACCAGTTGAGTCAATAAAATCGACATTAGTTAAATCAAGAATGATGTGTGCATGGCCTTCTTGCACGTATTGGACAATACGTTGCCTAAGTTCCGGCCCAGTTGCCATATCTATTTCACCATTTATTTGAAGAAGAACCCAATTATCGCGAAATTGTTCGTTTATTCCGAGGATCATAATTCTAGCTTAGTAAATACTATGAATTTGTCAGTGCAGAAAGCTCATAATATTAGTTATTAAATAAATAATGTTAATCAAACCTAATTATCGAAAGGTCTAAGTCTTGAGGATGCCCTTATCGTATTCTTGACCATAAATAATCACGGTGGGGTATTGCCGAATCAACATCTTCTGTCCATTCAGATTCCCCAAAATGCACTGAGCGATCGTTTATTCTACTCATTATTATTGCATGTCGCGTTGCAGCATAAATTTCAAACCATTCAATATTTTTAGGAATGATATCGGTGAGTTCTGCGAATGTTGACGTAACGTCACTGGACGTCATAAAGTTAGGCATCCCTGGAAATTCCATTGCTTCTGCAATCACTTGAAAGAACGTATGCATGAAAATCATCCATCCAAGGTCAACTTCCACTGGAGCAAGCCCAGCCATTTCCCAGTCAAGAACCGCAACCGGCTCGTAAGACATATCATCAAACATTATGTTTCCTATTCTTGCATCACCCCAACTAACAACAGTTTCGCTTTCTTCTGGCCAGTTTGATTCAAGCCATTCAAAGGCCTGTTCAATAACTTCATGTCGGCGAGTACCCTTAATTACCCAATTGTAGTACTCTTTTTGATTCGCAAAATGTCTCTCCAGAGCTGTATTTCCTTGGGACTTAGCCTCAAGGAATCCTGTATCAACTGAATTGAGTTCGATTTGAGAGAGTTGCGCAATAATTTCTACACAGAATTTCTGTAACTTATTTTGGTCTTGAGGGTTTGCATCATATAGCCAGCCACCAAAAACGTACGGAGGTATGTCAGGAGGAACTCGTCCGTGTATCCGCTCCATTACAAAAAAGGGGACCCCGAGGATATCTAAGGACTGTTCAAGCCATAAGACCTTAGGAACTTTTATGTTGGTGGACTTTTCAACAAGTTTCATAATCCTGACTTGAGAAGAAAGATCATAGTTTGGGAAGACAGGAATATCTTGACTAGTCGGAGCAAGCCGAGCAACTAGTTGTTTATTCGTTTCACTTTCACCCTTTCCCCAACTCGATTCGAATAAAAGAGTTTCGCTTGACATACCCGACCCTGATGGTCGGCTGAAACTGCTTATCTTGGCATTATCATCTTCGGCTTTGCCTTTAATCCATTCGGATAATCGAGCATGGACTTCATCTGCGTTTAGCGAAGTGCGTTGGGGTTCATATTCATCAGTCATCGTTTATGACATTAGTTCAGGAAGGTTAGGCTCGTCAGAATTACGTCATCTACGTTTTATGTATGGATCAAATTAGAATAAAGGGATTTATTAGTTCAATAGGATTTTCAGACGGAAATCGCTTTGTAATAGGTCATTGGAAAGAGTCTCCAATAGGAGAATTTGGTGACATTATGTGGGGAACTCCTACAGGAGAAAAAATTCTAATTGCAGGAAATCAGCAGGTCGCAAACTTCGTATCTGCTATTTATGACTTTGACCATGTTCAGATTGAAGATCTCCAAACTTCGTCAAACGGGAAAAGAACAGAAGCTATAACATCTAATCTAAAAATTGATATTTCAGGAGGATTAATAGGAGGAGTCCTTCCATCCCGGCCACTGGCATTCACAAAATTTATTGAAAACCCATTTGCTTCCTTACTTATGGGGGTCAACACATATGGAATTAGTTCCAGAGGAGTCGAAGAATGGTATCAAGCAAAGAAGTGGAGATGGGTTAAGGGTGGAACAGTCAACTTAAATGGGGCTAATCTAAAATCGCGTTCTAAGTTTACAGAACCTCTTGACGTTGGATTCTCTGAACCTCCCCGCAAATCTGCGATTGTGGAAATTCATGTAACAATCAGATTTCCGTTTGAATTCGAATTCTAATTTTTATTCAGATCTCTTCCGCAAAGTCGCCTATTTGATAAACATCGGCAATACTGTAATTTGAAATACTAGGGAGGTGTCTGAGTACCTGGTGGGCTCCCCCGCCTTCAAAGCGGGTGGGACGGGCGATCCCCGTCCGGCGGGTTCGATTCCCGTCCACCTCCGCGATATGTTTAACTACCCTATTTGGTACTAGACGGCCAGTAGGTCTCGAGCACCAGTGTCACTACTTGGATGACGTAGTTTAGACATTGCTCGGGCTTCTATTTGCCTTATTCTTTCACGGGTCAGGTTGAAATGTTCACCGACTTCTTCTAGTGTTCGTGGTTCTCCACGATCTAAACCAAACCGTAATTTGAGAATTTCTCTTTCTCGTTCGTCAAGAGGGGCCAATAACCTAGCAATTTCGTCGGGTAGTAAAGAAGTAGCAGCTACTTCAAATGGAGAAGCGGCTCCCCTATCTTCTACAACATCTCCGAGTTCGGCATCCCCGTCCTCGCGAAGAGGCTCAGAAAGGCTTAACGGTTCATTTGCAAAGCGCAATGCTTCAGTAATTTTTTCTTCTGGCATCTCAACATCAGCGGCTAGCTCTGTCATCGTAGCTGGCCTACCGTACTTAAGTTCTAATCTAGTTCTTGCTTTTTGAAGTCTTGCGAGGGTATCTCCAGCATGGACTGGCAACCTGATTGTTCTGCCAGTGTTCGCAATGCCCCTTGTTATAGCTTGTCTAATCCACCATGTCGCATAGGTAGAGAACTTAAATCCCTTCCTCCAGTCAAACTTTTCTACAGCATGCATTAATCCTAGATTTCCTTCTTGAATAAGGTCAAGAAGTGGAAGCCCTGATGCTTGGTACTTCTTTGCTATTGAGACAACTAATCTCAAATTTGATTGTACGAATTTCTTTTCAGCTCGAGCACCGTTTCGATCATCACGCTTTAGCTCACTCTTTTCTTTAGCTGTCAGTTCTTCGGCAGTTGATAACTTCTCTCTAGCCTCAACCCCCTTTTCGATCTTCTGGGCAAGTCGGACTTCATCTTCTTTAGTCAGAAGAGGGTACTGTCCGATATCCGTGAGATATAACCTTACGAGGTCTTCTTCATCTCGTTCGACTCGCTCTTTAGGCAAAGTACGCTCTTTTCAAATCATGTGAAACCTATTATGTTTCACGCTCCGCAAATTCAATCTACCGAGATGTGAGCTACTCGCAAACTCATTTCGTAATATCTAAAAGATTTTTTATTATTCTTGTCTAAGAATAATAATTGATTCTGTCCTCTATAAGTTAATCAGGCCATCTATGTTAAGTATTTTCTCCGAGGTAAGAGTTAGTAATTGGCAGTCTTCTGTCCCTGCCAAATGATTTTGATGAAATTTTTGGGCCGAGGGGGCTCTGTCGCCTCTTGTATTCTGCTAGGTCAACAAGACGAGAAATTTGCGAAACGGTTTTAGGGTCATACCCTATTTCTAAAAGCTCATGCTTAACTTTGTCATTTTCTATAATTTCTTTCAGTAGCTCATCTAGAAGTTCATATTCAGGAAGGGTCTGATCATCTCTTTGATCTGGTCGCAGTTCAGCAGATGGAGGTTTCGTAATGATTGAGTTAGGTATTATTTCACTTTCTGCCTTTTTATTTTTCCATTTGGCTAGATTAAACACTTCTGTTTTCCAGAGATCTTTAATAACTGAAAAGGCCCCAGCTGTATCTCCATATAAAGTTGAATACCCGACTGCCAACTCACTTTTATTACCTGTTGTAAGAACTAGCCACCCAAATTTATTGGAAACCGCCATAAGTAAAGTTCCGCGAATTCGGGACTGAACGTTCTCTTCAGTAATTCCTTCTGGGAAGTCTGCAAAATATTGTTTTGTCATATCAAGAAAAGCGGCATGAGCTGGTTCTATAGAAATGCTCATTTGATGGCATTTGAGATTATCGACAAGGGCTTTAGCATCACTTACAGAGTGGGTACTTGAAAAGCGAGATGGCATTAAAATAGCATGGACGTGTTCAGGTCCTAAGGCATCGCAGGCTATTGCAGCAACAAGTGCAGAATCAATACCTCCCGACAAACCTAGACAAACATCTGTAAAACCATTTTTTCTAACATAATCGCGGGTTCCTAAGCACAATGCATTCCATACTTGTTCCTCTTCAGTAAGGCGAGAAGAAGACTGACTGTTTGTAGTCTTATCTCTTTCAGTATCAGAACTGACCTTGGCTAGGTATTTATCACTTATGGTCGGCTCAGACCCTGTTTCAATATCGAATACGAGAACTTCTTCTTTGAATTGTTGAGCACGTGCAATGATTTCTTTCTTAGCGGTTAAAGCGAATGAGCCTCCATCAAAAATTAATTCATCCTGTGCTCCTACTTGGTTGACGTAAACGATCGGTAATTGCGTTTCATCAACTCGATCTTTAAGCACCCTCTCACGTGTTTGTAATTTTTCTTTTTCGAAGGGTGAAGCATTGAGATTTAGTATTAGCTCAGCACCTATTGAAGCAAGGTCATTACTTATTCCATTTGGGATCCACATATCTTCACAGATTGTTATCCCGACATTAATGCCACTTATTTTAAAAGTCTGCAGTGGTTCATTTCCAGGTGAGAAATACCTCTCTTCATCAAAAACACCATAGTCCGGCAGAGTTCGCTTACTATAACTACCCATTATTTTCCCATTAGAACAAATTGCAGCAGCATTTGATGTCCGCTTGATGGGATCAGCGGCAGCTGCTTTGCCGTCAACATATCCAATCACTGCAGCACAATCTGAAATGTTGCTTGCAATATCTTTCAGCACTTTTTGCGTGTCCTGTACAAAGCCTGGTTTAAGTAAAAGATCTTCAGGTGGATAGCCACAGACTGCGAGTTCGGAGAAAACAGCAATATCACATTCCATCCTCTGAGCTTTTCGGTAAGCTCCTAGTATTTTTTCTTTATTTCCTAGGAGGTCACCAACCCGAAGATTTAGCTGGCAAGCGGCAATTCTTAGTGTGGCCATGTATCTAAGGTTAGAGGCTATTAATCAAGTGCGGATACTTAGAGTAAAGAGATTGTTGCTAATTTCACGGAGCTTCCTATTCGAAGTATGGCAGGCTTTGGGACACCATTAAGTAAACTATGGAGGTGAGTGAATTAAACGAGACTGAAGCCAGTACCCAATTAAAGATTGATTTTAAAAAGTTATTAAAAATTGGAACGAGTGGTGAGAATGTTATTCCTGTAGTCGTGCAGAATGCCATAACAAAGGAAGTTCTTATTGTGGCATATGCCAACGATGAGGCAGTATCTGAGACCTTACGATTGGGAGAAGCCGTTTTTTATAGCACATCCAGGAAAGAACTGTGGCACAAGGGCGCCACGTCAGGTGACATACTTGCAGTTGAGGAAGTCCGAATTAACTGCGAGCAGAATTCGCTACTTTACTTGGTCACCCCAAAAGGACAAGGCGCATGTCATACAAAAGACGATTCCGGTAAATATCGGTCAAGTTGTTATTACCGGATAGTGCTAGGTACTGGGGAACTTAAGTATTTTTAATCAAACTTATTCAAGTAAAGATTAAGTTAAAGCTTCTCCACAGGTGTTCGTCATGAGAGCGGCAACCACATACGGGTCTGCGTTTGCATTTGGTCGACGGTCTTCAAGGTATCCCTTTTGATCTTCAGCGACCTGCCATGGGATTCGGATAGAAGCACCACGATCCGATATGCCATAACTAAATTGGTCAAATCGCTGTGTTTCATGTTCACCTGTTAGACGGTCTTCAATACCGACACCGTAGCCGACCAAATGTTCTTCTGGCTTTCCTGGAGCTCCAAGTGCCTCACAAGCAGTCGTGATTGCATCAAAACCTTCTCGCATAGCTTTGGTTGAGAAATTAGTGTGCATACCTGCCCCATTCCAGTCACCTTTCATTGGCTTTGCTTCGATACTAATTTCAACATTATGCTTCTCTCCTACTCGGTAGAGTAAATATCTAGCAATCCATAAATGGTCGCCGACTTCAACGGTTCCCGCTGGACCAATTTGAAATTCCCATTGTCCTGGCATAACTTCTGCATTCGTTCCAGATATCTTAAGCCCAGCCTCAATGCATAGAGTTGTGTGTTCTTCTACAACATCCCTTCCATGAATTTTTAATGCACCCACACCGCAATAATATGGTCCTTGAGGAGCGGGGAATCCATTTGGTGGAAAGCCTGCAGGCCAACCTGTAGATGGGTCTATCATTGTGTACTCTTGTTCCAAACCAAACCAGGGGTCTTGGTCCCCATACTTGTCCTCTGCTTCACGAGCTAATGCTCGTGTATTGGTTGGGTGAGGGGTTTCTTTGTCTGTAAGGAACGTTTCGCACATGACAAGAATATTGTTTCCACCACGTATAGGGTCTGGGCATTGGAATACGGGCTTTAGAACAACATCGGAGTTGTCACCAGTCGCTTGGTTTGTGGATGACCCGTCATATCCCCATATTCCAGGTTCTTCGCCATCAGCTAGGATTTTAGTTTTGGATCGAATCTCTACGGTTGGCTCAGTGCCATCAATCCAGAGGTATTCAGCTCGGTAAGTCAATTGATTTCTCCATTCTTATCTTCTTTAAAGACTGAAATTTTTATGTAACTCAGTATCTAACGTTGTAAGTTATCTATTTACTAGTAAACACGACTCTAGGGCGTAAGTTGCAAAGAAATGTTAACAGCATGTTAATTTGGGTTTGATAAGGGGACTTTTGCTTAAATTTGGCTAGAAATAACATATGGAACCCAAAAAAGATTATGTATTGAGAACTGTTGAAGAACGAGGAGTACGCCTTATTCGCTTGTGGTTTACCGATGTTCTGGGACAATTAAAGTCACTTGCTATTTCTCCTGCAGAACTTGAAGCTGCCTTCGAAGAGGGGCTGCATTTTGATGGCTCTGCGATAAACGGGTTCAGTAGAGTTCAGGAAAGTGATGTATTAGCAATCCCTGATGCGAACAGTTTTGAATTATTGCCATGGGTTGACCCTTCAGAACCAAATGGTCGAATATTCTGTGATATTCATAATCTAGATGGAACTCCTTTTGCTGGCGACCCGCGACATGTATTGCGCAGGAATCTTCAGCGTGCAAAGGAAAAAGGGTTTACATTTTTCACTGCACCAGAAATTGAATATTTTTATTTTGAAAGCGCAACCGACCCTGTGCCTCTTGATAATGCAGGGTATTTTGACCTGACAACACTTGATCTTGGCAGTAGTTTAAGGAGGCGCACATTAGCAATGTGCGAAGCTATGGGAATACCTGTTGAGTACTCATTCCACGAGGACAACGCCAGCCAACATGAAATTGACCTGCGTTATACTGAAACGCTTGACATGGCAGACAACATCATGACTCTGCGTTTAATTGTGCGTAAAATAGCACTGGACGCTGACATCCACGCAACGTTTATGCCTAAACCTCTGGACAGCGGGCAAGGGTCAGGAATGCACACGCATATGTCGCTATTTGAAGGTGACGTGAATGCATTCCACGACCCGGAAGATGAAATGGGACTTTCAGATACGGCACGAAAATTTATGGCCGGAGTTTTGTTTCACGCTCCGGAATTTACTGCTGTAACAAATCAACTAGTTAATAGCTACAAACGAATGATAGCCGGCTATGAATCCCCAGTTTATGTTAGTTGGGCAAGAAATAATCGCTCAGCTCTTGTTCGAGTCCCTATCCACAAAGCAGGAAAAGCTTCATCAACAAGAATTGAGTACAGAGCATTAGACTCTGCTGCCAATCCTTATTTGGCCTATTCAGTTATTCTAGCTGCAGGACTAAAAGGCATTGAAGGAAACTATGAACTCCCTGCTGAAGCTGATGATAATTTGTGGTCGCTTAATAGGGCCGAAGCACGCTCATCTGGTTTGCGGCAACTACCTCAAGATTTACGACAAGCGTTAGACCTTATGGAAGGATCTGAATTAGTAGCAACCGCTCTGGGAGATCATATCTTTGAATGGTTCCTTAGGAATAAACGATCTGAATGGGAGCTATACCAGGGAAGAGTTACCCCCTTCGAACTTGAACAATATTTACCAGTCTGGTGATGATTGATAAACAGATGATTCTAAACACATTATGAAAAAGAAAATATACTCTAAACAAAATTCAACTAATGAGAGCACGATTTAAAGATGTCTCAGTTACTTGTCTATCCTGACCCTCCACCACCAGAACTAGCGCAATCGCTGGATCTTGCAGGATTTTCGTGGAAAGCAGTAGCAAACTCGACTCTGGCTGATGAAAAGTCGATAGATCAGGAATGGGGCGGGGCAGTAATCGTAGCTGATGAGGATCCGAATGATGCATTTGCATTTGCAAGGTTCTTAAGGAAAAAACCAAGTCCACAGCAGGGTATTTTAATTTTATTGAATGCTACCCAGTTAGGCCAGTTGGAACTTCGAGATGAATTATTCGATGACTTTATTTTGACTCCTTTTCGGCATCAAGAATTAGAGGCTCGATTGAAACACTTATTCTGGTCACAAGGAGTTGATAGCAGAGGTGAAGTACTATCGCATGGTGATCTCATTCTGAATCTTGAAACCTATCAAGCAGCCGTCAATGGACGACCCCTTGATTTAACTTATATGGAGTACGAATTGTTGAAATTCTTAGTAACTCACCCAGGGAAAGTTTTCAGTAGAGAAACTCTTTTATCTCGTGTCTGGGGCTATGACTATTTTGGTGGAGCTCGAACTGTAGATGTCCATGTGAGACGTCTCAGGTCCAAACTAGGAGAAGAATTCGCTGGTTTAATACAAACGGTACGATCTGTGGGCTACAGCTTCGGACAATCTAGGTGGAATACTTAAGAAATTTGTAGAAAGGGATGTACTTATTAGTCAATGACTAGGGCTTTTCGTGAAAATCTTTTCGGCTTAGTTCATGAAGTTCAGTTCCGTTGTGATCTCTATCAACTTGATTTTGAAGAATGGTTCCAAGTAAACCACTGAACAATAAACCTGTCATGATAATTGATACAGGTACGATAACAGTCAATAAAATAATAATGACTACCGATCCAATCATAAATTAACTCCCATATACATTATTTTTTGTTTATATTTGTGCTTCTACTCTAGCCCACGCTTCGATCTCTACAACTGCTCCGAGAGGAAGAGCTGCTACAGCTACAGCGGAACGCGCAGGCCGATGTATTCCGAACTCATTCATATAAATATCATTCATCTGCTGGTAATCGCCTATATCTGTAAGAAAAATAGTTGTCTTAACAACATTTTGAAGTGTGATCCCTTCACTTTCTAGAAGAGCTTTGAGGTTTATAAATGCCTGCACCAGTTCGGGTTCAAGCCCTCCACTAACTAGCAAGCCGTTCCGAAGGCCTATTTGGCCAGATGTAATAAACCACTCGCCAGATTGTAAAATTGGTGTGTATGGTCCAATAGGTTTTGACATATCTTTAGAGTACTCGGAGCCATTAACCAACTATGAGACTCTTATCAAACTCTTAATAGAGTCGAGTAGAATATAGGAATGAGATACAAGAATATTGCTACTAAAAAAGGCGCTTTGACTCGAAGGCTGTTTCTATTAGGAGCTAGCACTACTGCTATTACAGTTGCTTGCTCACCCCAAAATTTGAATCCTGAGAATAGTTCAATTAGCAATCTTAGATATCTAAAGAGCGGTTTCGCTGATGGGCTTGTCAGCCCTACGACACTTAGCGTAAGGTCACCTCAACGAGCTCCATTCTTACTATACGGGTCTGACGGAATCCCAATCGTAAATAATGTGCCAAAGACAATTGCAGCTAGTCTGCAATTTCCATCGGGTAAATCTGAAGCACTTGATTTAGAGAGGTTTAGTGAGGCAATCCCTACTCCGTATTTTCTTCTGCGTTTTGAAACAAATGAGGTGGGAATTCATAAGTTGTCTTATCTACTTGATGAAAATCGTCAGTCACTTTCTTTTTTTGTTGATGAACAAGAAAATATTGATCTAGTTCAAATAGGAGATAAATTACGTGAAACAGAGATGCCTACTTTTGATGACCCGCTAAATTTCTCAATGATTTGTACTCGATTTGATCCATGTCCGTATCACGCTGTCACCGTCAGAGAAGCCTTGTCGAATTCTTTACCGACTGTTCTACTGATTTCTACACCTGGGTTTTGTCAAACAAGTATTTGTGGCCCCTCGCTGGAAATACTGATCGAACTTCTTGAAGACAATACAGAAGGTCTGAACGTAATACATGCGGAAGTGTATGTTAACCCTGAAGACATATCTAAAACTAATAACATAACAGATCTCCTATCTCCAGTGGTTAAGGACTATGGAATGACTTTTGAACCAAGCCTCATAACCGCTAACGGCGAAAATGTAGTGACCGCGCGCCTAGATTACACATTTGACAAAATTGAGATGGAGACTGCTTTATCTACGATTAACTAAAGCTTTGTCCGCATCCGCAGGTCTTTTGAGCATTTGGATTGTCAATGCTGAAGCCTGACTGGTCTAAACCATCTTTGTAATCGAGCGTGGCTCCCTGCAGAAGCATAGAACTTGAAGGATCTACAACCACTCGGATAGCCCCAAAATTAAGTGTTTCATCGTCATCAGCTATATCCGAATCAAAATACATTTCATAGCTAAATCCTGAACAGCCACCGGGCCTAACAGCCACCCTAAGCGCGAGATCTTCTTCGCCTTCTCCTTTAATTAACTCATCTACTTTTGTGGTTGCGGTCTCTGTAAGTGTGATCACTTCTAACTCCATTAGGTTGGTTAAATTCATTTTACAAGAAAGTATGGCAGAGAGAAAAGGGTTACGTAAAAAATTTTGTATGATTTTCTTATGGATGATAATAATTCTGATCTTGGAATCAAAGAAAAGGTCATGAATCAACTACGAGGTGTTATTGATCCAGAACTTGGTTCAGACATTGTTGACTTAGGCATGGTTAAAGAAGTTGACTTCAGAGATAGCGGTGAATTACAGATAACAATTGCTTTAACCACCGCTGGGTGCCCATTAAAGGCGCAAATTCAAAAAGATATCCGAGGAAGAATGAAAAGTATCTCGGAAGTTAAACATGTCAAAGTTAATTGGACTGAGTTATCAGATGAAGAACGTGCACAAACGATGGACCGAGCTCGATTTAATTTATCGAAGGAGGATGTAGTCACTCAAATTCCACCAACGACGAAATCGATCATGATTGCTTCTGGAAAAGGTGGAGTAGGGAAATCATCAGTAACTGCAAATATCGCTACCGGACTAGCGGCGAGGGGCCTGACAGTGGGTGTTCTTGATGCTGATATTTGGGGATTCTCAATTCCTCAAATGCTAGGCGTTGAAGGACGGTTAGCTGGAAACGAAGAAACTAAGAGGATTGTTCCACTAGTTAAAAACATAGGATCAGGCACATTGAAGATTATTTCAATGGGGTTCTTAGTTGATGAAAATAAATCATCTCTCAATTGGCGTGGCTTAATTCTAAATCGTGCTGTACGACATTTTCTTGAAGACGTTGAATGGGGTGAAATGGATTACCTCATAATTGACATGCCTCCAGGAACAGGCGACGTTCAAATGGGGTTGGCAAAGATGCTTCCGAGGTCAGACATGATCGTTGTGACTACACCATCAAAAACTGTGCAAACTGTAGCGACACGAGTTGCTAGCATGGCACAAAGTTACTACTTGAGGATTGCGGGAGTAGTCGAAAATATGTCAGCGTTTATAAATGAGGATGGAAAAGAATATAACATATTTGGTAGCGGCGGCGGAGAAGAGTTGGCTCAAGAACTTGGAGTGCCTTTATTAGGTTCTATTCCCATTGACCCATTCGTTAGCAATGGGTCCGATACTGGGGTTCCAGTTATTCTTGGCGATGGCCATGCTGCTAGAGCCCTGAATTCAATAGTCGATGAAGTGATTTCAGCAGTGCCAAGAATTAATCCCCTGGACTGCACGGCTCATGGATCCTTAGAAACATCTGTATCTATCACAAATAGTTAACGAATTGCCCATCCTGCTTTTAGGAGTTTAACTGATTTCTCGTCCGCCAGTTTAGCCAAATGAACTTCAAAGGTTTCGGCTAAGCTTTCAATTTCTTCCGGCTCTGAACCCTTTGAAACACTAGCAATTGCGATTTCTGCTGTGGTTTTAGCACCTTTTTTTAGGGCTCTCATGATAGCTTGATCGGTCTTATCAAACGACTGGATCACTGTAGAAATAGCATTCTTGGGATCTTCAATTACGTGTCCAAATGCTGGAGCGAATCTCTTTAGACGCATCCTTTGTATCTTCTGGAAACTCTGATGGTAGGCAATAAGATCAGAGGACCCAGAAATAAGAGGAATTGATTCATCATCCAAAAGCAACTTTCCACAAATCAATGTTTTCTCTTCCTCTAATAAGAAAGACTTATGACCAGCTACTGGACCATCCATATCATGAATAGTAATTCTGAACTCGGTTCCCAAAATTGTGTCTCCGTCTTTGGGAGTTAATCTTTCTGCTCCTGTGCGTTCGATAAGTTCATCTATTGCTCCGGCATGCTCAGGGTTCGAGCAAGTACTTGTAACCCAGCGGATTCGATCTCCACCACAGCCAATGACCGAATCGAGGTGCACACTGTTTTCTGGACCCGGATCAATGACTACAATTTCATCAATGCCTATTAGATAAGTGTTAGTTCCGTAAGATGTGTGGGGGCTTGGATTTAAGGCAAGAATCCTTCTTACAAGAGGACTTAACGCGCGAGCAACACCGGGCACTATTGGCTCTGGTCCTTCTTCCTTCTCTAGTTCCATAAGTTATAAACCTTTGTGACCTTTCTTAGTCATCCTCTAATTCCGGTGGGAAATTCTCACTGTCATGTTCTGCGTTTAGATCTACAATTCTACCTTGATCATTCCGATAGAAGAAGAAAGAATTCCGAGAATTATTATTTTTGCTTTCGTTGTTTTGTGAATCTTCAAAGATTGAAGATTTGTACCTAAATCTACTCAAGACAAGACTTCGAAAAATAGGTCTGCTTAATGGAAATAAAAGCAATAGACCGAAGGCATCAGTTAAAAAACCCGGAGTTAGCATCAATGCCCCCGCAAATAGAACTAGACCCCCATCAACCAACTCTTTATTGGGTATTTGCCCTCTAATTAATTGGGATTTTATTTTTCGAATTATCCCGAGTCCTTGTGCTCGAACTAACCAGGCGCCAATAAAACTAACAAGAACCAATAGCAGGATCGAATTGAAAACCCCTGTATTCTGAGCGACTTTAACGATCACATACAATTCTGCGATTGGGATAATTATGAAAAGAATGACCAAAATAAACATCAATTTCAGTCTACGTCTGATTTATTAACGTTTGACCAAACCTACTGAATCGGAACTTTTTTAGATTTGGTAATTTCTTTTATGAAAAAATGCATTGAATCGTCCTAGAGTCAATACATGGATACTTATCCTCCATCTGTGAATGAATTAGTAGAAGCCTATTCCGAGTCTGGAATACCTAGACCTCTTCTTGTGGATGAAGTTAGAAAAGCTATCGATGAAAGACAATGGGATAAGTTAGATGAACGTATTGAAGTTCTTAAGAGATTATCGCTACAGGAAGTAGTCAATGGGACAGGCGTAATTTTACACACAAATCTTGGTCGGGCGTCTTGGCCATCAACTTTTTCAGGAGCCCCAATAAATCTTGAATTTGACTTAAACTCTGGATCTCGAGGATCACGACAAAACTACATAGGTCGCTTATTTGCAAACCTATGCGGGACAGAGTCAGCGATGGTAGTTAATAACTGTTCATCAGCTGTTCTTTTAATCCTTTCTGCTCTTGCCCATGAACGCGGCGTAGCAATTTCAAGAGGAGAAATGGTGGAAATAGGCGGAGGTTTTCGAGTCCCAGACGTTCTTGAACTATCTGGAGCGTACCTAGTAGAAGTTGGAACAACGAATAAAACGCGACGAGAAGATTACGAACGTGCAATAAATGCTAACCGAGATGTCTCTATGATTATGAAGATCCATCAATCCAATTACAAGATAGTTGGTTTCACCGAATCTACAGAAATGCAGGAACTTTCTGGAATCGGAGTGCCGTTAGTAGCTGATATTGGTTCCGGATTGTTAGACGAAAATTGTTTCTGGTTAGAAAATGGACCACCCAACTGGCTAATAGGTGAACCAGGTGCACGACAAACTCTTTTACAGGGCGCTGATATTGTAACTTTTTCTGCTGACAAATTATTAGGTGGTCCACAAGCAGGCATTATCGCAGGAAAAAAAGACCTTATCAATAAATGCCTTAATCATCCTTTTGCACGAGCGGTCAGGCCTGGTGGATTAGTCCTTTCGTCTCTTCAAGATTTGGCATACAAGTATCTAAATCGTAATTGGGAAGAAATTCCATTTTGGAAGATGGCCGTTACGACTGTAGATGAACTTCAGGAACGGGCAGAAAACCTCAAAATCGGAACTCCTGTGCCTCTATATTCTGTTCCTGGTGGAGGAACCCTTCCTGATGTTGAGATCCCTTCATTTGGTATTAAAATTAATGACGATATTTCATCACAACTTCGCGATATGGTCGATGATAATCTACCGATCATTGCACGAGTCGAAGACGGTAATACGCTGCTCGATTTAAGAACTATTAACCCTGCATTAGATGAATACGTGAAATCATCGCTAAAGCAAATTCTCTAGATCTGTGAAGAATCACGTTATCTGTACGGCTGGTCACGTCGATCATGGAAAATCATCGTTAGTGAATGCCTTGACCGGAGTCGACCCGGACCGATGGGAAGAGGAAAAGCGAAGAGGACTGACTATTGATTTAGGTTTCGCGAAAAGTACATTGCATGATTTCTGTAATGTCTCATTCATTGATGTTCCAGGACATGAACGCTTTTTGAAAAATATGCTTGCAGGCGTCGGTGCAGTTAACGGATGCCTTTTCGTCGTTGCATGTACTGAAGGTTGGAAACCCCAATCTGAAGAGCATCTTCGAATTCTCGACTTATTAGGTGTGAAGCAGGGAATTATTGCTCTTACAAAGATCAATTTGGCGGATGAAGATTTACGTGAAATTGCCGCAATTGAAATCATTGATCATCTTGAAGGAACCTTTCTTGAAGGTGCTCCCATTATCCCAATCGACAGTATCACTGGAGAAGGAATAGAATCTCTCACTCTGGAATTAGGAAATATGTTAAGCGATACCCCTGTTAGGAAAGATGATAATAGGGCTCGTGTTTGGATTGATAGAGTATTCACAATAAAAGGTGCCGGAACAGTCGTAACAGGAACGCTTACAGGAGGTTCACTTAAAGTTGAAGATGAGATTGTTATCAACCCCCAAAATATTTTGACAAAGATACGTTCCCTCCAGTCTCATGATGAGCATGTATCAAGTATTGAACCAGGGTCTCGTGTTGCTATTAATCTCTCTAATATTGATCATCGAACCATAAAAAGAGGAGACGTTATCACCAGACCTAAGCAATGGTTTCTTACATCAACATTTGATGCTGAGCTGAATGTTCTTCCAAATATCCAACATGAAATTTCGAGACGTGGAGCTTATTTAGCCTATCTCGGAACAAATGAAGAATCCGTAAAAGTGCGAGTTCTTGGAGAAAATTCTATTCCTGCGGGAGGTACGGGTCTTATCCGTGTGTATATGAATGAAAAATTCCCGCTCATGTTAGGTGATCGCCTTATCCTAAGAGAAAGTGGGAGAAATGAAACTATAGGTGGGGTAACCGTATTAGATCCTGAACCCATTTTACGAGCAGTCGATGCAAAGCCTGATCGTTCATTGGACCGAATAATTAAAGAACATGGATGGATAACGCCCTCTCATTTAGAGGCGTTAACGGGAGTAAAAAAAGACGTCGATGTACCCGGTTGGATTGTTGACCCAGACTCTCTGAAGAAAGTAGTTGCTGAATTATCGCGCAGACTAATAAACGCAGGAAACCTTGGTATTGACAAGACATCACTAACACAATTTGAGCGTGCGGCAGCAGGTCTACTCAATGAAGCAGTAACGGAAGGAAATTACCTTCGATTGAAAGGGACAGGTAATTTCTCAGATCATCCCTATTTAGACCAATTGAGAGCAAACCTTTTTAAACCACCATTGCCTGATGCAATAGGCCCAAGAGAGTTACGTGAATTGGTGCGTCGAGAACTAATTATTGAAGAAAATGGGATATTTTTTTCAAATGATGCAGTTGGAAAGGCAGCTGAAATAATCAGTAATTTATTGCAAGACAATCCTGAGGGTGTGACTGTGGGAGAAATACGGATTGCTTTAGATAGTACTCGGAAATTTGTTATTCCTCTTCTAAGTCATCTTGATCAGATAGGTGCGACTGTTAGAAGAAACGATGTTCGTCTAGCAGGAAAAAGATTAAAAGAAATCATATGACACTTGTTTCCCCTAAAGCTAGGTTTAGAAGAGAACTAAATAGATAATAGGAGAAATATGGCTGCTGGACCTACACCTCATCTTGAAGGGACCTTAGGAGATTATGCACCGACAGTCCTCTTGCCCGGAGATCCCAAAAGGGCCAGATTTATTGCTGAGAATTATCTACAAAATGTAAAGCTAGTTAATTCTGTTAGAGGAGCTGAGGGATTTACGGGAGAGTTTGATGGTACTCCTGTTTCAGTTCAGTCAGTTGGCATGGGGATTCCTTCTGCACTTATTTATTACACGGAGTTGATTAGATTCTTCGGTGTTAAAAAGCTAATTCGTGTAGGGAGTTGTGGAGGGTTGAGTGAGTCTGTTCGACTAGGAGACCTTATTTGTGCTTCTGCTGCTGGGACTGATTCTGCAGCAGTCCAGAAGTTAAACGGCGAACTTACTCTGCCTTCACTAGCTGACTGGGATTTACTATTCTCGGCAGTGAATGTCGCTAAGAGTGCTGGGATACATATGTCCGTTGGTCCAGTTTTTACTAGTGACCTATTTTACGGACCCGACCCTGAACTGTTTCCTAAATTAACTAGTCGCGGAATTCTAGGGGTTGAGATGGAAATAGCAGGACTATACACTATCGCGCAGGTAGAAAATGTGAAGGCATTAGCTCTCGTCACTGTCAGCGATGACATAATCCGACAAGAGATCATGAGTTCCGTAGATAGAGAGTCTACGTTTGATGAAATGATTAAAGTCGCATTAGAAATTGCTAAAAACTGATCCCATTTTTTTGACTAGTCAGTGAAATGTCGAATTGCAGGAACTAATTCTTTCCTTTCTGTTGCATTGAGCCCTCCCCATATTCCATGCTGTTCCCCTATTTGAAGTGCGTAATTTAGGCAATCATTTTGGACCACACATGTTTGACAAATCACTTTTGCCCGGCGTTCACGTTCTCTACGGTCAGATTTTCTTTCAAAGTGCGAAGGGGGAAAAAATACTTTTATTTGCGGACCGCGACAAGCAGCACGAACCTGCCATCTCTGATCATTCAGAACTACACTCATGATCCCCCTTTTATGGGAACCTAGTCAGAGATTTTTACGCAAGCAAGATAAAAACAAAAATTTTCGGTCGAAATTACTCTTTTGATTACTCTCTCAATATTTGTGTGGTTGCGAATCTTCCTCTGATCATTATTGGCATCCCTCTTGCCATCAGTACCAAAATTCCAACTATTCCTACAGACATAGGAATCCATGACATTTGTACATTGGCTTCGTAATACAAGAAAATTGTTCCGATTGTGAACATTATTTGGCCTGCTAAGGTCCAAAATCTAGGTACCACTGTCTGAATATCGATAGCAAAAGCCAGCATGGATAAAAGCAATAATGATAGAGCCCAAGAACGGAATGGAAGAATAGTTAATCCATAGGCGCTTAGCGACACCGAGACAGCGCCGATCACTCCTGCAATACCTATTCCTATTGAGAAAAATTCAAATATTAACAAGGCTAAGCCGGACACAAGAAGTAAATAAGTTATTGGTGGACTCGCAACAGTATGCAGTAGCTGGTCTATGAGATTGAGTCTATTAATTTTGGTTTTTGTTAGAGGTGACAATCGTGGACCATTATCTGTCTCAATGACTTCTGAAATAAAGCTATCGCGATTGACAAGAAAATCTCCAAGAGTCGGATTCGCACACCTTGCTAGTTGCTCTTTTTCTGTTAATGATTTACCCAACTCATCAATTTCTACTCGTTCGCACTTAACAAGATTAGCTTCAATAGCCTCATCCCACTGCAGAGTATCGCCCTGCAAAAGGTTAATTTCTTTAATGTCAGATGTAATTTCCGAGATCGGGAAAACTAATTCTCCTGTTTTGCCAATTGTTGATCCTATCGATACTCCAAGTGAGTCGGATAAAAGAACCAATTGAGCAACTTTTCCCTGAGCAGTTGAACCAGATGGGCCAACCCAAACTTCAATTGGGACAGACGAATCTGTAAATGCTTGTCCTAGTGCAACTAACCTTTGATTTGAAATGACTGCTTGTTTTGAATTTACTTGCAGAATTAAGGCATTAGCTCCACTCCTTTGAGCATCTTTGATTGAGTCTTCAAGTGCTGAAGCAAGAACATCGTCAAGTAGGCCGCTAACTTCAAAAACTTCTACATAACCCGGATTAAGTGATTCTTCACTCTCTTGTCCTTGGAGTTGTTGCGCTGGAAACAGCAGATAACCCAAAACGAACGCTACCAATACGAAAACTTTTGATCGCGAAAACTTCAGGACCTTGACGGGGAGAGTAAATCTCATACCTTTATCTTATATGTCTTGGGATTCCCCTAAGACATCAAGAGCCTCGTTAACTGACTCTGTAACAGTTACGATTTGATCAAACCCAGTCGTTTTGAGAAGACCCAGCAGTGATTCTCTTCCACACGCAACAACAATCTTCCCATCATTTTCACCTGCTTTTCTGATACTTCCGATCAAAGCTCCTAGACCAGCAGAATCCATGAACGGGACCTCACTAAGGTCAATAAGTAATTTTGGTACTGTGGCTAATGAACTTAACGCATCTCTGAATTCATCGACGGTGTAAGCATCAATTTCACCGGAAGGTTTACATATTGAAAAATTTGTATCTCCATCAATATTGATTTCTAACATAATGCTCTACTCCTAGGTGAAAACATTCTTAGTTTTAATATTACGGTGCAAATTTAGGTTTGCATAACCCAGTTATTGACATTATAACTACCAATCTTTGGAGTCTGAATAGAGTTGAGGGTATTTGGACGATATTGTTTAGGTATGAACAAAGTCTTACTCGCAACTGATTCTAATGAAACAGCAGAAGAAACTTTCGCCGCTTTATCAGGGTCAGAAACCACCGTCAGTCGAGTAACTCGTGGTGAAGATGTTCGTGAAGTTGTTGCTGAAATAGAGCCTGATCTCGTTATTTTAGATCTACAAATTGGAAATATGGGCGGGGTAGCCGCAAGTATCGACCTTCGGCACGAAATTACCGCTGGAAGAATCAAACCATTAAAGATCATATTGCTATTAGACCGAGAAGCTGATACTTGGATTGCAACTGAAGCAAAAGCAGATTGTGAACTTGTCAAGCCTCTCAATGCTCTACGTTTACGCAAATTAGCTAAATCTCTTTTTTAATTTCTATTGAGTCGGGTAGGCGGGATTTGAACCCACGACCTCCTCGTCCCGAACGAGGCGCGCTACCAACCTGCGCCACTACCCGTATTTCATGCACGAGGGTAGCGTAAAGATGAGAGAACGTTACATTTCCCTTTTGAAAATAGTTTTTTAATCAACACCCTTCAGTGCTTTAGAACATATTCTTTTCTTATCGAATGGAGAATGTGAATGAAGATTTCAGAATTTCAAACTCATATAGAAAACGTTTATGGAGATAAGGACCGAAAGCGCGGGGTAGCCATGTCCGTTGCATGGCTTGCGGAAGAAGTAGGAGAACTTGCGCAAGCAATTAGAAAAGGAACTCACGATGAACGTGTGCATGAGTTCGGTGATGTAATCGCATGGGTATTTTCTTTGGCAAATCAAGTTGGAGTCGATATTGATGTCGCCATAGAACGCTATATTACTGATCCTCCCTAAGGAAAAATTCTTAACCTATTAGCGCTTCAGCTATTTGAATAGTATTCAAAGCGGCGCCTTTGCGAAGATTATCACCAGAAAGAAATAGGTTAATCCCATTTTCAAGCACCGTATCTGGCCTAATTCGACCCACGTAAGTAGGGTCAACACCCGCTGATTTTAAGGGGGTAGGAATATCTTCTAGCACGACCGCAGGAATTTCACTCAGAATCTCTCTCACTCTGTCAGCAGTAATTTGATCTTCAAAACCAGCTGTTATCGCAAGTGAATGCCCTGTATACACCGGCACTCTGACACATGTCGCTGATACAGCTAAATCACTTATTTCGAGTATCTTTCTGCTTTCATCACGAAGTTTGCGTTCTTCATTTGTTTCTTCTAACTCATCTTCAATTAACGATCCACAAAAGGGAACAACATTAAACGCAATTGGTTCCGGGAAACTGTTCGTATCAGCAAAATGAATAGCTTTCCCATTATGAGTTAGATAGATTGCGTCCCTTCCTGCTTCATTAACTTGATCGTTCAATTCTTGAACTCCAGATAATCCCGCCCCGGAAGTTGCTTGATAGGTTGAGACTACAAGTTTACGCAACCCAGCTTCAAGGTGTAATGGTTTTAAAACGGGCATTGCCACCATAGTTGTGCAGTTAGGATTTGCAATGATATTTTTTGGAATAGCTTCTAGAGCATGTGCATTCACTTCTGGAACCACCAAAGGGACTTCGGGATCCATTCTCCATGCAGAAGAATTATCAATTACTACTGCCCCTGCAGCTGCAACGATTGGTGCTATTTCTTTTGATAATTGTCCTCCAGCAGAAAATAAAACTATGTCTAGATTTTCCCACTGTGCTGAAGCTGCATCCTCTACGACAATATTTTCTCCTTGGAAATCTATTTCTTTTCCTGCACTTCGTGACGATGCAAAAAACCGTATTGAATCGAATGGGAAGTTTCTTTCGCTGAGAATTTCTAGCATTACCGATCCGACTTGGCCTGTTGCTCCAACTATTCCGATATTCATACCTTGATGCTACATAGGAATGTGTCGTTGTTGGACTTTTTTTTACTGGAACAGAAATTTTAGTTCTTGCTAAGGAATTCTTTGATTGTTTCAATGGCGTCTTCAAAGACGTGATAAATGTTCTCATTATCAATTGGAACTACTCGTGACTCAGACATTTTCTGGTTTACAGATGTATTTCTCATTTGTTTTTCACTGACCTCATGTCCTTTCGGGTACGAAAAGAAAGGTTCCATATCTGGACTTATTAGAGAGTCTTGGTGTTCTTCTTTTAGGCTTACAAATCTATCAGGCAGACTTTTCCGTAGCTGTTCGATCGTGCCTCTCCGTGTGTTGATTAATTCTTCTGTCTCATTTACTGCGGGTTCAGAAATTGCATTTATTTCGGGTTCCATCCCACGCCATTTAAGTATTACGTTTGGATCCTCCTCGCACTCTTTTAATAATTGAAGGAGAGCTGCTATTTCATGCCGGCATGGAGTTGCCCATTCGGGACATACATGATGAATTTGGATATCAGCTAATTTAGGAACTGCTTCATGTATCGCCCCGGACTGGACGGCTCGGCGAACGTTTTCCGATGGAATAGTAGTGTGGATCTCAACATCAAAGGCTCTTTCTCGCTTGTCATGAACTTCAAATGAAATAGATCCTTGTTGCACAAAGAAATCTCTCACAGCTCCTTTTCGCTGAATTGCAACGCCAGGGCCAAGTGGATTTTTGAAGTTTGTATACGCAGCAATGAGTTGCATTATGCTCTCTCCGAGCTGAGATGATGGTTGAATCATTCTTGGACCGCCGTTGATATATTGAGAGCGAAAATTTCTCGTAGTTGTTCAGTCCCCATATCTGTGAACCATTCATCTCCTGTTCCCACACTTTGTGCCGCTAATTCTTTTTTTTCTATTAGTAACTGATTGATTCTTTCTTCCAAAGTTCCTCTACAAACTAGTTTGTGGACAAAAACAGTTTTTTGTTGACCTATTCGCCATGCCCGATCTGTAGCTTGATCTTCAACAGCCGGATTCCACCATCTATCAAAGTGAATGACTCTATTTGCAGACGTAAGATTCAAACCTGTGCCACCTGCTTTTAGTGAGATTAGAAGGGCGGGAGGTCCAGATTCATTTTGAAATTGATCAATCATCTTTTGGCGTTTATTTCTTGTCACTCCACCGTGTAAGAAATCGGGTTGTTCTCCTATGGTTTTAGCTAAGTGACCTGATAGCAGGTCACCCATGACGCGGTACTGAGTAAATACGAGCACTCTTTGGCCAGCTTCATTTATCTCTTCCAGCAACTCCTCAAGTCGTGAAACCTTTCCTGAGCGTTCGCCAAGATCACTGCCATCTGACAAGAAATGCGCTGGATGATTGCAAATTTGTTTAAGTTTTGTCAATGTTGCAAGAATCAAACCTCGCCTTTTCATTCCCTCTGCTGTATCTGCATCTTTTAAGAAATCATTTAGAACGGCCTGATAAAGTGCGGCTTGTTCGTGTGTAAGGTGTGACCAAACAACTTGCTCAATTTTGTCGGGTAGATCAGGGACTAGAGATTTATCATCCTTGGTTCTTCTTAATATGAACGGATCAGTTAATTTTCGCATTCCGTTCAAAGCGTTCTGGTCTTTTCTCTGTTCAATAGGAGTCGCAAACTTCTCTTTAAACCAACTTATTCCCCCTAACATTCCGGGGTTTATTGCATCTAATATTGACCAAAGCTCGGAAAGTCTATTTTCTACTGGGGTACCTGTAAGCCCTATCTTCTGTTCTGCTACTAATTGACGTATCGCAATCGCAGCATTGGTTTGATGATTTTTTATGAACTGTGCTTCATCGCAAATGACAAGATCCCAATTTACCTCTGAAAGTGTTTCTATATCTCTAGTAATAGTGCCATACGTGCTTATCACAATGTCAATAGAGTCAAGGTGCTGTATCAATTCATCGCCAATAGGTCGTTTAGCTCCATGGAGAATAAGGATATTTAAATTTGGTGTGAAGTATTTGGCCTCTTGTTCCCAGTTATGAACGACTGATAGTGGGCAAATAACTAGATTTGGTTTATTTAAATTTCTTAATTGAATGTGGGCTAATGCGGTTGGTGTTTTACCTAAACCCATATCGTCTGCAAGGCACCCACCGAGCCCTAAACGGCCCAGGAACTGTAACCAACTAAGTGCTCTTTTTTGATACGGTCTTAAAGCACCATTAAATTCAGGGGATTCGTTTTCCTCCGTTAAGTCGGCATCTGGCAAGCCTTCGATTAATTTCATCAGCCAATCATCTGCTGATTGTGTTGTCGGGGCGAAAAGAGCTGCTTCAAATTCCGTGTCATTTTCTTCTGCGCCTAGCTCAGCCGTAATTCGGAGAAGATCTGTTGGAGATACGAAAAAATCACTTTTTCTTCTCTTCTCTAATTCACGTAATGCAACTTCGGCTTGTTGATTGTCTATGTGTACCCACTCCCCTTTTATTTGAACAAGGTTAGTTTTAGAGTTTGCTAATTGCAGTAATTCTTCTTCGGTAAGAGCTTCATCCCCAAGCGCTAACTCCCAGTCAACATCAATCATTGCTTTGCCAAGATTCGCTGAAATACCACCACTTTCGCTCGTATTAGCTCTTGCGGCTAGTTTAATCTTTTGCTTTATTAACCCTTTCGGAACAAGAACTGGGATCTGTAAGATATCGCAAATGTGTATTCCATCTAAGAGCAGTAGAGATAGATCATTAATAGACAATGATGCCTCATCGTTGCATGCTTCTGCTCCGACGTGGTCTAGACCTGGAACGCTGGAACTTATTAGCTCAATCATGTCTTCCATGAAGTTACGTAAAGATTCAGAAGCTTCTTTGATCCTAAATTCCTCCAGAGTTCTTTGATCAACTAATAGTTCTTTCCAAGTAACAACATTGTCAGGAGATGAATTTTTGAACGCCTCAAAGATTATCCGCCATGATTGACCTTTGCTATCTGGTGATAGTCTCAATTGGCACGAAAGGTCCAATCCAGTTTCTGCATGCAATTTTCCGTATCGTAAGCTTGAAGATAGGTCGAGGAGCGCGTTATCAAGATTGACCATATCTGTAGTGAAGTAGCCTGATATATCTCCAGATGTATCCGAGAGAGCTGAACACGTATTTCTTAGAGCCTTTATATGAGTATTGCGTTTCTGAGATAAATATGGTTTCCAACTTGAGTATTGTAAAGAATGTCGACACACAGCATCAGCTAATTCATTCTGAAAAGCTCTGAGCTGTTCTTCGTTCTTGAATCCAACTACTTCTGGCATTGATTTAAACAACACCTCTCTTTGCTCTTTAAGCTGACTTTGATTCAATAAAGCCCATTTCGCCCTCCACCTAAGACCATCGTGCTCCAGCATCGGGAATATCGAATCACTAGCTATTGCTTCAACTATTTCTAATAGGAGTTGATGCATCCACTGTAACGAAGGAGTCCACCTCTGATTTGGATGTTTCTTCAATAGGAGATGGTAAATATCGGTTGGGTTTACCTCTAGCCCTGTAATTACCTGTTGTCTGTGAATAGGAGTATCAATTGTGAATGTGTTCGTGGTGGATTCACGTGTAGCCCAACGATTACCGAGAAAAGTTCCCGCAAGACGACGAAGTTCTATTCCCTTCAAAAAGTCATTATTTTTCCATCCCCAGAAGAACAATCCTTCGGGGGTGTTTGAAATGTGAAGAGTAGATGAGGATTTGTTCCAGTCGATTACAACTCACCCTTTATGCAACTCAAACGCTTGATGCAGAACATTCGTAGCCTTTTCAATGTCAGCCTTACTAACAACACAAGATACCCGTATTGCAGACGTGGAAATCATTTGAATATTTATGCTTTCATTTGAAAGAGTTTCAAAGATAGTGGCTGCAACTCCAGGATTACTTGCCATTCCAGCTCCTACAACAGAAACACGGCCCACCGTGTCATCAGTACTGACTTCACCTGCTCCTATTTCTGCAGCTACAGTCATCATTATTTCCTTACCTATTTCCATTTGTTCAGTAGGTAGAGTGAACGAAATATCTGTAACTCCTTCTTCAGATGTGTTTTGGACAATCATGTCAACATTGACATCGCTATCAGCTAATGGCCTGAAGATAGCTGCAGCGATACCGGGATTATCTGGAACACCCGAGATGGTTACCTTAGATTGAGATGTATCAGGTACGACCGCTGAAATTATAGGTTTTTCCATTATATTTTCCTCCTTAGTGACCCAAGTTCCTGGCTCCCAGGTAAATGCTGAACGGACATGTAATTTCACTCCATATGATCGGGCGACTTCAACAGATCTCATAGCTGGTTTAGGGCAACCGACTGCTGTCATTTCAAGTAATTCGTCAAAACTAATAGATGGCATTTTTTTCGCTTGCTCACAAACTCTAGGATCTGTCGTAAAGACTCCGGACACATCAGTATACAGCTCACATGCATCAGCGTTAAGTGCATGAGCTAACGCAACAGCAGTTGTATCTGAGCCACCCCGTCCAAGAAATGTCACATTATTATCGTCAGAAACGCCTTGAGATCCAGCAACAACAGCTACTCTTCCGGCATCAATAGCCTCCTGAACACGTTGAGGGTCAATTGTAAGTATTTTTGCGTTTTGGTGATTTGCGTCTGTCAAGAACCCCGCTTGACTTCCTGTGAATGAATCAGCGAGAACCCCCATGTCATGAAGAGCCATGCACATCAGCGCTATTGCTTTTCTTTCTCCAGTAGTGATGAGCATGTCCATCTCTCTTGCTGGTTGTATGCGTGAAACTTCCGAAGCAAGGCGAAGTAAATGATCAGTTTCTTTTCCCATAGCGCTGACAACAAGCACAACAGAGTGTCCATGTTCTTGCGTTCTCTTTACATGATCTGCGACTTCCCTCATCCGATCAGCATCAGCCACGGAAGTGCCGCCAAATTTTTGGATGATTAAGCTCACGAGATTAAACGGTACTCGCAATGTTGTGATTTGGCGTGCTATTTAGCATTACAAATTTTGTTCTCGGAATCTTTTAATTCGAGCTACCCCAAATACGTAAGAAGGAGATCGTTTTGCTTTCCCTATTCTAAAACGCTCGCAATGTATAACTGACCATCCGGCCTCCCAAACGCTACCAGTAATGTCGTATCTAGCTGACCCGCTATATCGATCTGGGACTTGTGTACGTTCGCAAAAATAAAGTTGTGAATCAGTATTTACAGAGTATTTGAGTTCGTGAAGAAATTGAGAAAGATTACTCTCAGATGCAAGATTTCCAATTGACAGGATGGAATCATAAGTAGAATCATCCTTATCGTCTAGTCTCTCTGTTATTTTAGAAACTGCTTGAGGCAATTCAATCGGTAGATTCTCGACAGGTAGAAGAAGTAGACAATTCCCATGGAGTTTGGAAATTGTGTTATTGACGGCTTCTTCGTACTTATGTATGCCTTGACTCACGCTAGTACTTTAATGTGCAATTGATTATCAGGTTATTTGGAGCTTCTAATTTTTCCATGAACGATGCACTGATCGAGGGTTTGATTTATCAGCCCACCAACGCCCACTAAATCGCCATTCATATGAAATAGATTGTTTCTCATCTTTCGGCCATAGTTGACTGAATGCTGTAAGAATCGCTTCTTTCTCGTCGTCGGTTGGTTCTGGCTTAATTCTTAAGTAGTTAGGTTCTTCAATCATTGATCTAGAGGGGTATTACGCCATGCTTTCTTTGAGGCAAATCTTCACGTTTTGACTTGAGAACAGAAAATCCAGCAATTATTTTTCTTCTAGTCTCTGATGGGTCAATGACGTCATCAATGTAACCACGTTCTGCTGCAATATATGGGTTTGCGAATCGTTCAGTATAGTCATCTACTAGAGCAGATTTCTTAGCTTCTGGATCAGCGGCAGATTGAAGCTCCCGTTTGTGTAGAATTTCAACTGCACCTTGTGGTCCCATCACAGCCAGTTCAGCTGTTGGCCAAGCAAATGAAAGATCAGATCCAACTGATTTCGAGTCCATAACGACATATGCGCCTCCATAGGCTTTTCTCGTAATAACTTGGATTCGGGGAATTGTTGCTTCGCAGTAGGCATATAAAAGTTTCGCTCCGTGTCGGATAATTCCCCCGTATTCCTGATCTACACCTGGAAGGAAACCCGGAACATCAACAAGTGTGAGTAAAGGGATGTTGAAGGCGTCGCATGTGCGAACAAATCGTGCGGCTTTTGATGATGATTCAATGTCTAATACTCCGGCAAGTACAAGCGGTTGATTCCCGACTATGCCAATTACATTACCGTCAAGATGTGCGAATCCACAGACAATACTCTGGGCCCATGAGGGGAAATACTCCATGAATTCTCCGTCATCAACTACTGATGCGATTACTTCTCGCATATCGTAAGGAAGGTTTGGGCTATCCGGCATCATATCTGCAAGCTCAGGACAGAGGCGTTCCGGATCGTCTGTAGGTTCAATACGTGGCGGTTCCTCCATATTATTGCTAGGAAGAAAAGTGAGAAGCGTTTTGACTGCGTCGAGTACCTCTTCTTCACTGTCGCTAACAAATGTCGCTACCCCTGACTTGCTGGCGTGACTAGTTGCACCACCTAATTCTTCTAACGTTACTTCTTCTCCGGTTACTGTTTTCACAACATCTGGCCCAGTAATGAACATGTGAGATTTTTCTCTGACCATAAAAATGAAATCTGTCATAGCTGGGCTGTAAACCGCTCCCCCTGCACATGGTCCCAAGACAACACTGATTTGAGGGATCACTCCAGATGATTGGACATTTCTATGAAAAATTCCTCCATAACTATCTAAACTAACAACGCCTTCTTGGATGCGCGCTCCTGCACCGTCATTGAGTCCTATCATTGGTGCACCTGTTGATAACGCTAGATCCATAACTTTGTGTATTTTTTCAGCAAAAACCTCGCCCAGTGCACCACCCATTACGGTGAAGTCTTGACTGAAGACGAATACTTTACGCCCATCAACAGTCCCCCACCCTGTGACAACCCCATCAGTGTATGGTCGCGTTTCTAAACCAGCTTCGTGTGCTCGATGACGAGATAGCATATCTAATTCATGAAATGATCCTTCGTCTAATAAATAATCGATTCTTTCACGGGCAAGGAGTTTCCCCTTTTCGTGTTGACGCTCCACTGCGCGTTCAGGACCAGCTTGAAGCGCTTCAGATTTTCTCTTTTGGAGTTCTTCTATTTTGTCTTGCATTGAATATTCAACCATTGCTGTGTAAGCGTAATACGCGTATGGCTACAAACCGATGACTCAGTCGCTAGTTCTTAAAAAAAATATGAATTTCCCCGTAATTTGGTTGAATAATACATGTTTTTTCTTACGAAATAGATCAAAAAATATTGTTGAAGTACTGTTTTTGCAATGTCTATCAAAGCTATCACTTCAGAAATGCTTCATAGCAAGGAACATCTTGCAGACCCTTATCCCCTATGGGAGCGAATGAGACATGACGAACCTGTTTTCTTTGATGAAATAACGAAGACCTGGATCTTGACACGTTACACAGACTGTGTGGAAGCCTTTTCAAATTATGAAGACTTCTCAAATCGATTGTACCGAGATACGTTGGGGGTCGTTTTTGGTCCAACAATGCTTGACAAAGATGGATCTGAGCATGTTATCCATAGGAAAATCGTTGCTCCTGAATTTGTAGGGAAACGCTTTGAACCTTATTGCGAGGCAATTGAGCGAAACGCATTAGAGCTTATTGAAAAATTTCCGAAAGGCCCGATAGTCGATCTTGTTGATGCATTCACAACGCGTCTGCCAGTTAACGTAATCGTTGACATGCTTGGAATGGACCAAAGCGACCATGACCGTTTCCATGAGTGGTATACGACGATGATGGCTGGATTAGCTCGGTTCAGTTCCGAGAAGCAAAAACTAGGTGTTCTGGCCCATGAGCAATTAGCAGAATATGTTGGACCAATCATTGAAGCCCGAAAATCGTGCCCTATGGACGATCTTATTTCAAAAATTGTTCATGCTGAAGCTTCAGGCCAGAGTTTGACGTTGGCTGAAATCCAAGCGTTTATTTCTTTATTGCTGGTGGCTGGTGGAGAAACAACTGATAAGGGAATAGCCAATATGTGGACCCAATTGTTATTACACCCAGATCAACTAAATGCTGTCCTCGAGGACCATGAATTGTTTGATCACGCTTTCTCAGAGATGATGCGTCATTCCCCTCCCGTGTTAGGTCAATTGCGATACTCAGTTCAAGAGGTAACCTTCAGCGATGTTACTATTCCCCCCGATCAAGTGGTCTATATCCAATTAGCATCAGCTAACAATGATGAGTCGATTTTTCACGATCCAAGAGAATTTAATATCGCAAGAAATGATTTACACATGAGTAAAGAACGGAAAAGCGGTCATCATGGCGGAGAGGGACGTTATGGTCATTTGGGTTTTGGTTTAGGAAAGCACTTTTGCCTGGGATATGAGATGGCACGACTTGAAGCTATAATCGGTTCTTCACTCCTTAGCAATTTCATGAAAAACCCACGTTTAGCTTCTGAGGCCGATACAACATTTGTTACTAAAAATGCGACACGATCTCCACTGGAAGTTCTCATTGAATACGAGCGCTCATAAACTATTAAAGAAGCGAGGAGCAGTTAAGTGAAATTCGCAGTTATCGGAGCTGGAGTTACAGGTTTAGCGACTGCTCTTGAACTTTCAAAATCTGGCCACAACGTAACGATTATTGAACGTGACCAAACCCCGATGCCCAAGACATGCGATGAGGCATTTGAATGGGATAGAAGAGGAGCTCCACAAGTAAGACATTCACACGCTCTTCTGGGTCGTTTACATAATATTCTTCGAGATAACCATCCTGAGGTATTAAAATCACTTCTTGATAGCGGAGTTACTGAAATTAATTTGATTGACCATATGCCAAAAACTCTAGACGATCGTCAGATATTAGATGAAGACATTAACCTTCGGATGCTTGCGGCAAGGCGTACGACATTTGAATGGGTTTTGCGTAACACAGTTATGAAGAATACTAATGTGCAGCTTAGAACCGGTTTGGGTGTTACCGGTGTGAAGAAAAACGATTCAGTACTTCCAAAAGTCATCGGACTTCACTTTAGCGACGGGAAATATGAAGATTTTGATTGTGTCATAGCGGCTAATGGGCGTCGCTCTCAGGCTCCACAATGGCTAAGAGATGCTGGTATTAGAACACCTGATGAAGTTGTTGAAGATACTGGAATCATCTATTACTCGCGGTTTTATCGGTTGCCCGATGGAGTTGATCTTCCGGTTGGAGACCGTTTGGTAGCAGGTGATCTTGGGTATTTGAAATACGGTGTCTTTTGGGGAGATAACGGAACGTTCTCGATAACATTTGCGACATCCGATACTGATAAAACATTTTGGGGAATTAGAGATGTGGATGTGTTTGAGAGCGTAGTTGATGCTATTCCTGCGGCTAAGGAATGGATTAGTCTTGCACCTGAACCGATAACAGAGGTTCACTCAATGGCTGGGCTATTGAATCGTAAACGATCTTTGAAGATAGAGGGAAAGGTTGTTGTTGACGGTTTCCATATGATCGGGGATGCACTCGTATGCACTAACCCTTTGTATGGTAGGGGCTGCTCTACTGGGTTTTGGCAAGCTCATCTCCTTGCTGATGCGATTCGTGATCATGGCTCAGACTCTGTAGCGCAATCTGAGAGTTTCTTGCATGCTGTTGAAGGTAACATTATTCCTTGGTACCAGGCATCCGTTGACTCTGATAGGGGCAGTCGAGCCATAGCCGATGGAGTTGATGATGAGATGACGGTAATGAAACGATCAATCCTAAAGGAAGGTTTGATGCCGGCTACTCAAACTTCGTCGAAAGTATGGCGTGGTTTTATGAAGATGATGAATCTTTTGGCCGATCCTTCAATATTATCTGAGCCAGAAATTAGTGCGGAGATTATGAAAGTTTGGGCTGATCGTGATCAAAGAAATCAAGAGGCGCCAATAGGGCCTTCTCGAGAAGGGATGATAGATCATCTGAAGCTCACCAATGTTTCTTAACCTGATAATTGAGAAGATTGCTTTTGCTTTTGTAGTCCTTTCATTTGCTCTTTTTGCATGTGGAAATGCGGAAGTATCTATTCCCAGTGAACAGTCATCAATTCTGGAAATTGAAGTCGCTGAAACTGAACAAGATAATGTAAACATCCCTCTGCCTTCAGTCATTTGGAAATCTTGTTTTGAAATTTATGAATGTGGCGTTGTCAATGCTCCACTGAATTATCAAGAGCCTGAATCAGGCTTGATCGAAATTGATTTAATACGCATTCCAGCTTCGGCAGCTACTTCATTAGGGCCTTTGTTAATTAATTTTGGTGGGCCAGGCGCTTCTGGGACAGAGTTGGTATCAATGTATGGATCATTATGGGAATTTGCTTTCCCTGAATTTGATATCATCGGCTTCGACCCAAGGGGAGTTGGTGAGTCAGCTAAAGTTGAGTGCCCTTTTGAACCCGATAATGATGAGAAATCTGTATTTGAAGAGGGGGAAAATCTGGAAGATTTATTCACAGAGGCTCACGTGTATGCCAAAGCTTGTATTGAAATGAGTGGAGAACTTGCATTGCATGTCGGAACCAATAACGTGGCGCGAGATATGGATAGAATCCGTGAAGCTTTGGGTTTTGAGCAAATCTCATATTTGGGTTATTCATATGGGACTCGAATTGGAGCTGTATACGCATCGCTCTTTCCAGAACACATTAGAGCCTTGATCCTTGATGGGCCTGTGTCGCCTACAGATCATGTGAGTTCTTTTACTCCTATACAGGGTCAGGGTTTTGAAACAGCGTGGAATCGGTTTGCTGAGAATTGTGACAATGATGTCAGTTGTGATTTGAATAAATATGGTGGCGCAGAAGCAGCATTTAATATTGTTTCCGACATTTTGAAAATATCTAATCTTCCTGTCACTGGTGGAAGGGCCTTAACCCGTGGAGAGTTCTTGTTGGGCACGGCTTCTGCACTGTATTCTCCCTATTCATGGCCAGATCTTATTGATGGCTTCAATGATATTATTACTCAATCTGATGGAACAGTTCATCAAGAATTGGCAGATCAACTCGCTGGTCGCCAGGAGGATGGAACATACGATAATTCTCAAGCTGTTTTGTTTTTAGTGAATTGTGCAGATGACCCTGGTCGTCCAACCGATAGGTACATTATGGAAGCGGTTGATAAAATCGCAGATCAGCTACTTCATTTTGGCCCTGCAATCAGGGGAGACACAGGGTGCGCTGGACTTCCTGAGGCAATCGATCCGTTGCACTTTGGAAAGGCAAATTTAAAGACACCGGCGCTTGTTATTGCTATGGAAGGTGATCCAGCTACTCCTTTAGCGTGGGGACCGGGACTAGTGGACTCTATTGGTGATGCTGTTCTCATCACTTCTGACGGTGATGGACATGGGGCATTCCTTACTAACAGTGATTGTGTTACAGAAGTAGTTTTTGATTACCTATTGGATCTGATAGTTCCTGATGATGGGTGGAGCTGCTCTGAACCATAAATCTCAGCAACTTTATTATTTTTTTATAGTTGTTTAAAGAAGGATCTCAGGTCAGCAATAAGAAGTTCAGGTTGTTCGAATGCAGCAAAATGTCCACCTTTAGACATATTCGTCCAGTGGGTAATGTTGTAGCTTTCTTCACACCAAGTTCTGGGAGACTGGAGAATCTCGCCGGGGAATGATGCCACGCCAGTTGGAATTTCTACTTTCTCTCCTCCACCGAAACTTCCGAAACTCTCCCAATATAGTCGCGCTGATGAAGCTCCTGATGCAGTTAGCCAGTACATCATGACGTTATCCAGTAGTTCATTTTTTGTGAGAATATTTTCTGGATGTCCATCACAGTCCATCCAACTCCAGAACTTCTCAATGATCCATGACATTTGGCCAACAGGTGAATCAACGAGTCCGTATCCGATTGTTTGTGGTCGGGTCATTTGCTGCTTTGAATAGCCTGAATCCCATTGCTGGTAGTGTGTCAATCGTTCTAGCGCCTGTTTGTCAGCGTCTGTGGGTTCTTGCAGGGCTTCAGCCGTCGGTCTGCCTATTGGCATGTTTAGGTGTATCCCTTCGCAATGTCCTATATTTCTTCCTATCTGTGTAGTTACTGCAGCTCCCCAGTCTCCGCCCTGTGCCCCGTATTTTTCATAGCCAAGACGTACCATAAGTTCATCCCATGCTTCAGCTATCTTTTCTACTCCCCATCCAGTTCTCGTTGGTTTACCAGAAAACCCGTAACCTGGAAGAGTCGGGCACACGACATGAAAAGCATCTTCTTCTTTCCCACCGTATTTCGTTGGATTAGTGAGCGGATCGATTATTTTGTGAAATTCTACGATTGATCCAGGCCACCCATGGGTAATAAGCAAAGGAAAGGCGTTGTCGTGCGGAGAACGCTGGTGAATGAAATGGATGTCAAGGTCTTGTAGTGATGTTATGTATTGGGCAAAACTGTTCAATTTAACTTCACAGGTACGCCAGTCATATTCGTTAAGCCAATAGTTGGCTAGTTCTTTGGTGTAAGCAAGAGGTATTCCTTGGCTCCAGTCATCAACACATTCTGATTCGGGCCAACGTGTATTCCTTATCCGTGAGTGTAAATCATCAATCTGTTCTTCTGGTATTTCAATTGTGAAGGGCGTAATTTCGTGCATAGTTATCTTCCTATTTTGGGTTTGGGTCTATCGGGTCGTAGTCCCAAAGTTGTGTTTCTTCTTCATCGCCATAGAGCAAGTAAGCGGGGCTATGTTTTTCGATGTTTCCTGTCAATCCGCGATACATTCCGAAACCGCATAACTGTCGCAGTTGCGGAGTAAACGTTGAGACAATATCAGGTGGAAGTCCAAGGTTTTGATTTTCTTGTTGTCTTATAAAACCTGCGCAGTAATTCATTGCAACCCCAATTCTGATTTGGTCTTCTGTGGTATTTGCCCCGCCTCCGTGCCATGTGCTTCCGTGCCAAATCAGTACGGATCCTTTCGGCATCTCAGCAGGAATACTTTCAATGTCAGATTGGTCTCCAAAGTAGTCTGGGTTTTGCCATCGATGACTTCCGGGCACAACTCGAGTTGCCCCATTCTCTTCAGTAAAATCAGTGAGTGCCCACATGGAATTACACACGGTAGCTACGTGTGGTTTCGCCAGTGGCTGTACTTGGTCATCTGCGTGAATGACTTGCGCTGTTTCACCGGGTGCTAATGATATTGATGCAAGTGATGAGACCAAGCATTGCTCCCCTATTACTCCTTCTATGAGTTCAAGCACTTGAGGCTGAACGGGAATATGTTGCCAAATATCTCCGTGAGCAAGAAGGTTGTATGTTCTCGTTGTTTGATTTCCTTCAAACCTATTGTTGTCCGGAGCGCGTTGGAGACGTACTTCTAACTTCTTGATCTCATCTACAAGCTCATCTACAAAATTAAGATCAATGAGATTTTGAACAATGGTGTATCCAGTGTCCTGAAGCTCTTGATGATGTCGTGATAGATCCATTTAGTTAATTTGCCCCACTGCGCTGTCTGGAACAAATCTGATAACCAATCTTTTATCTTTGATCATTGCGTGATTGAATTCGTCCCAGTCAGGATGTTGTTTTTTCTGAACAGCAGTAAAGACAGTAGCTAATTCCTTGCACACTGGGTCTTCGGGTTGTTGCGCAGTCTGGGTAATTTCTGCGACACCGTCAAATGAAGCATATGACCATGTTTCCGGTGAAGTGATATGCAGAACCGCTCTGTTATCTCTGAGAAGATTTTTAGTTTTTGCTCTTAGCGCTGTAGCAGAGATGCAGAATTTCCCGCCTATTACTGCATAGGCAATATCTGATGATTGCGGTCTTCCGTCTTTACGTAAAGTGATGAGAACACCATGATGTGTGTTGCTTGCCCATGTAACGGCCTTTTCTAGATCCATTTTTCAATTAGAGCAGATTGTGGCTATTACTTCAATAAGGTTAGTTAGTTTCCATCTTTTCTAATCGTTGCAAAATACGATCACCATCAATGCTCTTAAGAATATTTTCATAATTGTCTTTTGGTCCACTCCATTTAAGTTCATGAACTGTTTCAAAGGTTGGCGCGTCGTAATCTATTGTCGCTATCAATTTAAATAGCAGGGCAAGTTCATAATCATTATTGAGCGTTTCTGATAGTTTTTGTGAGCTCCTGACTTGCATTGCCCATTCCATATGATCGTTAGGGATATTTTCAATGTGATGGTAGTGCGAGAGTAAGGTAGCGGAGGACTTAGCGCCCCAACCTTTAATACCAGGGAAACCATCAGCAGTGTCACCTACGAGTCCCAGATAGTCTGGGATTGATTCAGGTGCCACACCAAATTTCTCAATCACTGTTTCGTAGGTTATTCGTAATTCTTTCCGTCGATCGTATTGAATTATTTTCTCATCCTTTGTAAGACACTGCCCTAGATCTTTATCTGGAGTGCAGATAATTACTTGCTCAACATTCGGATTAAGTGTTGCTTTACGAGCTGCAGCGCCAAGACCATCATCGGCTTCAAATTCAATCATTGGGAAAATCATGAAGCCCAGCGAATCCAATACCTCTTCGAGCAAGTTGAACTGGCCAAGTATGACTGGGTCTAGATCGGAACCGTCTTTATAGCCGCCATAAAGTTCGTTTCTGAAGGAAGTAATTACATGATCAGTTGCTATACCAATATGGGTTACGCCTTGGTTAATCATAGAAAGCATGCTGCTAGCAACGGCTCGTACAGCTCCAACTTCCTGACCGCTACTATTTAAATGCGAAGGTGCGCCAAAGAAGTGCCTGAAAAGTTCATATGTCCCGTCAATAAGATGAATACGCATGCTTGAAGTTTGATTAAAAAGTTTAACTAGGTTTATTCTTGCACAAGTTCAATTAATGTTCCGAACGATCCCTTTGGATGTACAAATGCAACTGTTGTCCCTCGTGAACCTGGACGTGGCGCTACATCTATTGGTGTTGCACCAGCTTTAACCATTTCTGCTAACGCTTTTCCACAGTCATCAACTCGGTAACCTACGTGATGTAATCCTTCTCCCCTCTTTTCTAAGAATTTCGCTATTGGGGAGTCCTCCGAAGTGGCCGTGGTTAACTGAATGTAGCTGTCAGCAACTTTGATTAATGCTTCTTCTACTCCGTCACTTTCGACTATTTCTCTATGATGAACCTCTGCTCCGAAAGCATCTTTGTAGTATCCGATAGCTGCTTCAAGATCATGAACTGCAATTGCGATATGGTCAATTTCGGTAAGTATCATTATTGCTCCAAAGTTTTTTTTCCTGTTAGTGTAAAGGAATTCGTGGTTGGCTAGGTTTTATCTGTTGATTGGAGTTTAGATGAAAAATACTGTGTTGCTTTCAGGGGCACGGACCCCCATTGGAAAATTGTCTGGTTCGCTGTCAGGTTTTAGCGCTGCTGATTTAGGCGGAATTGCTATAAGTGGAGCTTTGGAACGTGCAAAAATTAATCCTGATCAAGTTGACTATGTCATTATGGGACAGGTTCTTCAGGCTGGGACAGGGCAGGTCACAGCGAGGCAAGCAGCTGTGAGCGCTGGGATACCAATGTCAACTCCCGCAATTACAATTAATAAGGTTTGTTTATCTGGGCTTAATGCTATTTATCTTGCTGCACAAATGATCGAGGCAGGTGACGCTGATGTCGTAGTCGCTGGGGGTATGGAATCAATGACAAATGCTCCGTACCTTATCCCCAAAGCTCGGAGTGGCTACAGATATGGAAATGCAGAAATAGTAGATGTCATTCAGCATGATGGTTTATTTTGTGCCCTTGAGAAGGAACTTATGGGCGAAGGGACCGAGCGTTACGCAGCCTCTGCTTCTATTGATAGAGATATTCAAGATCAAATTGCGTCCGAATCGCACCGACGAGCTGGTATCGCTATTTCCTCTGGAGCGCTCAGTGAGGAAATAGTACCAGTGATGATTCCGCAGAGAAAAGGAGATCCTGTTGAGTTCATGACTGATGAGGGAGTTCGCTCAGATACTGATTCTAGTAGCCTTGGAAAATTACGCCCGGCTTTCGCTCAAAGTGGAAACATAACTGCTGGAAATGCTAGCCAAATCTCAGACGGTGGGTCTGCGGTTATAGTCGTATCCGAGAAATTTGCTGAAAGGCATGGAGTTACGCCATTAGCATCTCTTATCTCCTACGGGCAGGTTGCAGGCCCCGATACAAGTCTTTTGACGCAACCTTCTCGAGCTATTACGAAATCTTTGCATGCTGTTGGAATGTCTTTGAGCGATATCGACCTATTCGAAATTAATGAAGCTTTTGCTGCAGTCTCGGCTGCTTCAATGCAAGATTTAGATATCTCAAATGAAGTTGTCAATGTCAATGGGGGAGCTATTGCCTTAGGTCATCCGATTGGAATGTCTGGAAACCGTCTAGCCTTGACACTTGCTTATGAACTCCGTCGGCAAGGTGGAGGAACTGGAGTAGCGGCGCTTTGCGGTGGCGGTGGCCAAGGAGATGCGCTAATCATTAAGGTTTAAGAAAATATTCGGGAGATTTAAATCTTTTGTGTATTCTGATTTATGACGATTATGTAACTCTTTACTAGCGAAATTTCCGTCGATACAGGCGATTTACCTCCAAATTCAGCTTATTTGACAATATAAACGTCGTAATGTAACATAAATGTAACCTTCGGGATGAATTTCCCACAGGTTTAAGGGATACGCAGGCAATCATTTACTTGTTTTTCCAGTGGATGTGGATATCTGCTATATGTATTGAAAATTTCCCCTCCTCCGAATGCGGTTGGCGAATTCACCACTCGTCAGCCGCTAAGGCCTTTTTACGAATTTCCCGTAATATTCCTCCGGCCTTCAAGTGCACGTCCCAAAGTAAGTTCATCAGCATATTCAAGGTCTCCACCAACTGGTAGCCCACTAGCAATTCGAGAAACTTGTATACCTAAAGGTTCTATTAGTTTTGCGAGATACATTGCTGTCGCTTCACCTTCGATGTTTGGGTTTGTGCAAAGAATCACCTCTGAAACCATATTCCCATTAAGGCGCCCCAGAAGTTCACGAATCTTTAATTGTTCGGGGCCTATCCCGTCAATAGGGTTAATTGCTCCCTGCAAAACGTGATAGAGGCCCTTGTATTCATGTGTTCGCTCCAACGCAACAATGTCACGAGGTTCTTCAACAACACAAATGAGACCAGTATCTCGCTGTGGGTCAGAACATATTACACAAACCAGTTCATCGCTCATATTAAAACAGGACTCACAAAATCGAACTCGTTCTTTTGCCTCTTGGATCGCATTCGCTAAACTGAGCGCATCTTGATCGGGTACCTTTATTAAATGAAATGCAATTCGTTGTGCTGACTTTGGCCCAACTCCAGGAAGTTTTCCTAACTGATCAATTAGTTTCTGAAGGGCTGGTGTGTAAATGCCCATCTAAAAACTCATTTCTTGGTGACACCGTGAAAACAACGTCATTATGTTTCCTCATCAATTATCTTAGCTCCCGGAAAACTTTTGCTAATTACAGATAGTTCATCTCCTGCATCAACTGGGGCATCTTCCAGTGATTCCACATTTACAATACTAATCTCATCATCAACGCTAATTTTCTGATCTTTGCTCTTCTTTTCTGGGGTTGAAATATCTTTAAGGACTATCTCAATCGTCCAATTTTGCCCAGTTCGGTCTTTCAGAGCACTCGTTACTTCATGTAATCTGTCATTGCACTTTTGGCGATGTGTTTCGTTGGGGGCCGCAAGGAATATAACATCTCCCTCAATCAGTGTTACTGAGAGTTCCTTAAATAATGCCTTACTTAAACCTTTGAGGTTTTGCTTGGACGCATCCCACGCTTCCTGAATCCGTTCACTCCCATTCGAAGATGTCTCTACAGGTACCTCACTTTCGATACTTGCTTTCGCCACACTCTCATTGTTAGGAGACAACACAGCAGGAGGTATCGAAGAAACCTCATTACTAATAGATTCAGAAAAGTCTAAATTCCCTGATTCTAGAATTTCAATTCGCTCAACTAAAGCAGATAATTCAGTACTCAGTGTCGGATGCGTTAATCGAATTAGTGCTACCTCTAGGTCAATACTTGGATCAAAGGATTGCCGCATACCGATGAGAGCTCCCCCGATCATCTCAATGGCTCGGGTTAATGTTGCTAGCTTTGCTTTCTCTTGAAGTTCGCGCGCTTGTGTCTTTTGATGATCTGACAAGTGTTCTATTGAAGATCCCAACCCAACTAGGAACGCATCACGTAACCTACTGATTAATGCTTCACCTATCACCCTAGGGTCTCTACCTGATTGAATTGCATCACTTAATCCGCTTACTACTAGTGTGGGGTCAGAATGGGCTATTCCTGAAAGTATTACGCTCACTGTGTCACCATCATGAGGGACGCCACCTGCGGTAACGACTTGTTCTAAAGCTGACAAGGTATCTCGTGCAGACCCACCACCTGCTCGGAGTACATAATGAATCATCTCATCGGTAACTTCTAGTTGAGCATCATCCCCGATCCATCGAATATGTTTTTCTAGATCATCAGATGAAAGCAACTCAAATTCATAATGCTGTGTTCTGCTTCGTATCGTCGGGGCTACTTTATGAGGCTCAGTAGTAGCTAATATGAAGACAACGTGGCTGGGTGGCTCTTCAAGTGTTTTTAGTAATGCATTTTCTGCTCCTGTGGTGAGCATGTGTACTTCATCAAGAATGTATGTTTTTATTTTCCCTGGTGAACCTAACGCGACTTTCGATATGAGCTCTCGAACTGCTTCAACTCCATTATTTGATGCTGCGTCAAGTTCTTGAAGGTCATATGAGGTCCCGTCCGTGAATGAGATACAAGAATCACATTCACAACATGGTTCTCCACCTTCTTGCAAATCAAGACAATTGAGTGCTTTGCCTAAAATGCGTGCTGTACTAGTCTTCCCAGTCCCACGGGGGCCGCTGAAAAGATAGGCATGCCCTACACGATCTTCCGTTACAGCATTCTTTAAAGCTGTAACAATATGTTCTTGTCCAACTAGTTCTTGAAATGTTTTAGAACGATATCTTCGATATAACGATTGATAAGTCATCGATCAGATACTAGTTGCATGGTGTGCCATGTGTGGAAGCAATGTGAAATCTTCATTTTTTTTTGGGAACACCCGCTCTTGGAAGTGACGACTAGGTGATCTGCGGCACAACAGTAGTTCCGCTGAGAGCTGCTGTCTTCCGACCCTGACTCGGTTCACGGGCACTGTTTGCACAGGACCCAATCGCCACATCCAAAAGCGGATGTTCCTTTCATGCTAGCGAATTAATAAAACAATACACAAAGCTCTGTCTATTTGCTTTCAATGGTAATGAGGGTTGCATTGATAATTTTCATGACTACCCTAAGTAATCTCTTGATATTTCAAGTGATTTTCAGGAGGAGTGCGAGAGCGGCCGAATCGGCACGCTTGGAAAGCGTGTGTGGGGAAACCCACCGTGGGTTCGAATCCCACCTCCTCCGCACAAAATTTATCTTATGGAATCGTAAGCAGCTTCGAGTATGCCGAGACCTCGTGTATCTCCTACGACTGTCTGCATCATTTTGTTCATCATGTAGCTAACCGTTAATCCGTTATCAACATCATTTACGATTAATGATCCTCCCCACCCTCCCCAAAAACATACTTTTCCATCTTGAGGAAGAAAGGGGAATTCTTCATTAGGTAATCCATAACCAATACCAAATCGCAGCGGCATAAGTAAAACAAGGTCTGGTCCGTGTGATTGCTCATCAAAGATTAAGTCAATCGTTTCTTGTTTAAGGAGCTTTACGCCGTTCATCTCACCGCCATTACTTATGAGACCTTGGATCATCGCGACCGATCTTGCGTTACCGTGCCCATTTGCTGCAGGCACTTCAGCTGTTCTCCACCAATGTTCCCATGCAGATTCGTCATCTGGAATTGGGTTCATGAAAGTTTTCATAGCAACTTTTCCACTTATTCGATATTTCCCTAGTGACTTCGTCATCTCTTTCACTTGGTCAGTTAATTCTTCCTTTGGGTAAATGACGTTTGATACTCGATGGAATTCGCTTTCCTGTAAGCCAATATGGAAGTCAGCACCAAGAGGTTCAGCTATTTCTGTTTTGAAAAATGTTCCGATTGACATGCCTGTTATTCTTCTGACCACCTCTCCTACAAGATGTCCCTGATTCAACATGTGGTAGCCAGAAGATGTTCCTGGTTTCCACCATGGTTTTTGGCCTGCAAGAATCGCAGTTGATTTTTCCCAATCGCAAACATCTCTCATTGACACTTTCTTGCCCCAACCAGAAAGCCCTGAAGTATGTGACATTATATGACGGACTTCAATATCTTCTTTACCTTTTGCTTTGAACTCCGGCCAATACTCTGCAACAGGTTTATAAAAATCTAGCTCTCCTCTGTCTGCAAGAACTAGCGCAGAGATAGCCATCATTGTTTTTGTTGTTGACCAAACATTAGTTATTGTATTTCTGCCCCATTCCTCAGTTCGCTCTTCGTCTTTGTGCCCTGCCCAAATGTCAACTACTAATTCGCCATTATGTATTACTGCAGCTGAAGCACCGATTTCTCCAGGGTCAGTGAAATTGCGATGTAATGCTTCAGCGACTCCTGCAAATCTTTCATCAAATACGCCATTAATGTTCATTTATTTTATTCCTCTTCTATCCGTAGATTAGCTGTCCTATTTGAGAAGTTTAAATCTCTGCTTAAGATTGCGTTATGAAACGGAAATGGAAAACAAATATAGGCCGTATGAATCTTGACAAAAGACTTCTTAGGCAAGAGAAAAAAGTTGTTCGTACCACCGGCCTTATCTACCAAGATGTGCGGTTAAAAATAGAAGAGCTTGAGGATATTGAAGCTATCCATAAACTAAAAGCAGCGTATTGTGATGCATGTGATGATGACCATAACGGGGATGCAGTGTCAGCATTATTTGCCAAAGGAGGAACATGGCAGCAAATAGGTGAAAGCGGACATATTGATTCCCGTAAGTATGTCGGCTCGCATGAGATCGCTACGTTTATGTTCGGGTTACGTAATGCCAATTTTATTGCGCGCTCAAGCCATATCGTAACTAATCCAGTAATTAAGATCTCAGGTCTTTCCGCAACTGGGAATTGGAAATTTTTGATGCTCTATACTCATGTAAACGGAAAAAACCACAGGATCATAGGTCGCTATGAAGATACTTATGTAAAAGTAAAAGGCGATTGGTACTTTGAATCTCTAACGGCAATAGTGGAAGAAAATGGTATTTATTTGACTGAGAATGTAAATGACTGATGAACAATTGATGTTAATAGCTATTGAGGAAGCGGCATTAGCCAAGCATCATGATGATGTTCCTATTGGTGCACTTATAGTTCTAAATGGTGAAATTTTATCTAGACGACATAACGAACGTGAATTGCTTAATGATCCCACTGCACACGCAGAAATACTAGCTATTCAAGATGCAGCGAAGAAGCTTGGTACCTCACGCTTAGATGGAGCGACTCTAGTAACAACACTTGAACCTTGCCTGATGTGTGCTGGTGCTGCTTTAAATGCGAGAGTTGCGCGTGTTGTTTTCGGAGCCGAGGACCCAAAAGCTGGTGCCTTAGGAAGCTTATATCAGGTAGGTTGTGACCCTCGTTTAAATCATGAATATTCCGTATTACCTCGAGTTTTGCAGAACGAATGCGGGGATTTATTAACCAACTTTTTCCAAAGTAAACGTGACTAATGACCACGAAAATCTTCTCAGAAAATGCGGTTTATTATAAACTGTCAGGCACCATAAAATGGTGGCAGATTTCGACATAATTATTATTGGTGGCGGTCCAGCTGGGGCTGCTACTGCAATTCAGGCGGCGCGAGGCGGCGCAAATGTCGCTATTTTTGAAAAAGCTGCAGAGGGCCGAGATAAGGTTTGTGGGGATGGCTTGACGCCAAGGGCGATCGGGGCGCTACAAGACTTAGACATTGACTTGAGTGGTGTTCACAAGATTACTGGGCTCAGGATGATTGCAGGAAAGACTCGTCGGGAGCTTAAATGGCCAAGCGGAGGAACTTTTCCACCATATGGAGCTGTCTGGACACGAAAGGAATTGGATTCTCACCTTCTCGAGGCAGCTTCAGAAGCAGGAGCAAAGATCTTTTATCAAACGGAAGCCTTACCGGAAATTGAAAACGGTCGGGTGGTAGGAGTTAGTAGTGGAGCTGAGAAATGGACGTCTGATCTAGTCGTCGCTGCATCTGGTGCCCCTGGCAAAGTAGCTAGAATGCTTGGGACAGAAAGAAAAACAGACGAGCCATACGGAATAGCTATCCGAACTTATGTTGAAAGTCCTCGGCATGCAGATGAGTACCTTGAGGCATCTCTAGCTATGCGAGATTCTGATGGCACCCCAATACCTGGATATGGTTGGATGTTCCCAACAGGAAATGGAACAGTAAATTTAGGAGTAGGAGCACTTTCAACTATGAAGGGCTTTCGTAAGCTTAACTTAAATACTCTCTGCGATATCTACCGGGATCTCATAGCTGACGAATGGGAAGTTGGGCCATACTTAGAAAAACCTCGAGCTTGGCGATTGCCAATGACAGCTCAAAAACGCAATGGTTTAGGTTGGGTTGCGGTCGGAGATGCAGCAGGTTTGATAAATCCCATGAACGGGGAAGGCATTGATTACAGCCTTGAATCAGGAATGCTTATCTCTGATCTTTTCCTTGAAAATCCTCAAACTGCTTCGGATAACTACGACAAAATTATTGGAGAACGGTTCGATGGTTTTCTGCGAACAGGACGTCGTTTCTCATACTTAATTGGTCACCCTTTAATTCTGCGGTCGGGATTACGAATCGCTGTAGCTAACCAATTTATGGCAAACATGACACTTCAAGTTATGGGCAACTTGGTAGATAATTCCACTCCGGGAGCTGCTGGAAGGGTATTACGAATAGCAGATAAAACTTTGGGAGTGGCTGATCCGTTGCTTAGAAGGACTAAAGCCAAACAAAACTAATTTGGCGGAAGGTGTGGGATTCGAACCCACGGTGACGTAGAACGCCACAACGGCTTTCGAGGCCGCCCCATTCGTCCGCTCTGGCAACCTTCCGAACATGAGCGTAGCTAAATTCAAAAGCAAAATCGCATTTGTTAGTCAAATATTTCCTGGATTCCTGAACTATTGGTTTATAACGCTTTCTCTCCTGTTACTTCATATAGTTCAATGACGTTACCAAAGGGATCTCTCCCATAAATAGCATGTGAATTCCCTAGATCTACTGGAGGCTGGTGAAAAGTCATCCCAGCATTGCTTAAGCGATCAAATTCCGCATCAATGTTTGATACCTGTAAAGCAATATGAGCTATTCCATGATTTGCAGGTGAATAATTAAATTCTTGCTTTAGCGGCTTAGGTTTGATGTACTCCCATAGTTCTAGATATGCATTTCCCGCTTTAAGCATTTGTACTTTTGCATGAGTATTTTTCAACCCAATGACCTGGTCAGCTTGGTCTCGATCCCCAAACCAACTATTTGAGAAAACTTTTTCGAATCCAAGTGTTCCATGATAAAAGTCAACTGCCTCATCTAAAGCAGGTACTGATATTGCTACATGATGAATTCCTGTGATCACATTACTAACCTAGCTTGATTAAAGTAGTAGAAGAAATTACCTGCGCAGATCATTGTAGATGTCTACACTTGTCATTAGGAGAATAAGTTTTGATATCTAATATCGTCCTCACTGGATTTATGGGAACTGGAAAAAGTTCAGTAGGTAAAGAATTATCTAAGATTCGTGGTATGACGTTTGTTGACACAGACGATGAAATCGCTAAACGATATGGGCCTATAGATAAAATCTTTGGTGATCATGGTGAGGAATATTTCCGCGAATGTGAGCGGTTAATCGTTCGGCAAGTTGCAAGCTTATCTGCCGTTGTTATTGCCACTGGCGGTGGTGCTGTCCTTGACCCACGAAATGTTGAGGTTTTGTCAGATTCAGGAGAAATATTTTGCTTAGTAGCTAGCCCGAAAGAAATTGTCAAACGATTAACCAAGGACAAAGGAATTAAAATTCGTCCTTTGCTTATTTCAGAAAATCCTTTTGGTGCAATTCATGAATTACTAGCTGATCGTCAGAATATTTACGAACAGTTTGCACAGTTTGAAACCGGCGGGAAATCACCTTTAGAAATTGCGCTAAAAATAAATGCCGTGATTAATGACAAAAACTAAATAGTATTTTCGGGGGATGTTAATCGCAAATCTTTTGTCAGCGAGAGTCTCAAGCCAAACCAAACGATAATACAAACCGTAACGGTTGCTGATCCAAGAATCATGTACATAACGATTAATTGGATGAGTACAGCATCCATTGGTTCAGTCCCTGCTAAAAGTAGACCAGTCATTGCACCCGGTAGAGCAATTAATCCAACAACTTTTGTTCTTTCAATTTGCGTTGTTAGAGCAGTTTTGATGATTTCCGGAGCAAAAAATTTAGTTAGTATTTGTTTATCAGCTCCTAAAGCAAGAAGGGATTCAGCTTCTGAACGTCGACTTGTTAGCTGCAAATTGAGTTGCTGAACTGCGAGAACTGTAGAAGGGACAATATTACCGACTGTAATACCTGATATCACCACAATATTTATCGGTGTGTACTCAATGATAGTTAAAAAGAAAACAATGCTGTCAACCATTACAACTGAACTCGTGATCGCAATGAAAGCAACTGGTGATAAACCCTTCACCGTTGGAACACGCTTACGAGTAATCGAGGTCGCTAGTAAAACCATGAAGGTGACCCAAAGCCATGACCAGAGCTCTGCAAATCCATGTTCAAAAATAGCAGTGAAGAAAAGACCAACTGCAAGTAATTGGAGCGCAGCTCTAACCGAAGCTACAAACAACGATTTCTCAATCTGTAATTTGAGAAAAACAGACAACAGCAGTGTCACAGCGACGAGACTCAAAGAAAATGTGAATTCCAGCCAACTTATGTCAACAATTTGTTGATCATACAATGAGTCAGATTGCTTTGTCACAGTTAATGATTTCACCTATAACTTTGGCCTCCGTCAACAAAGTAAGTATGGCCGGTCATGAAGCTTCCTCCCTCTGAAGCTAACAATAGTGCCATCGGTGTAATTTCTTCTGGATTAGCTGCTCTGCCTAGTAGCGAGGCTTCAGCTGATGCTTTCTGAAAAGCTGGTGGCATAGCTCTGACCATGTCAGTATCTACCGTACCTGGTACCAGAGCATTCACACGAATGCCATTAGGTGCTAACTGAGCTGCCATTGATCTAGTTGCTGCTTCTAACCCTGCCTTTGCAACTGGATATAGTAAGTGATTCGCTGCGTACATATAGGCGGCATTACTTAGAATATTAATTACGGATGCTGCACTACTCCTTTCGAGATAGGGAAGAGCGTGTTGAACTAAGAAAACTGGGCCTCGTAGATTTGTATTTAACGTTTTCTCCCAAGCTTCAGGTGTTATTTCACCTATGCCTTTCATCAATGGGTTCGCTGCATTATTAACTAGGATGTCTATGCCTCCATAAACTTCCACAGTTCTTTTGACTAGCTCCTCAATGTCATCCAAGTTTCCCATATGCGCTGCCACTGGATGGGCTTTCCCACCGCCTTCAATGATTTCATTAACTGTAGTTTGGCAACTATCAATTTTTCTGCTGGTGATTACAACTTTTGCACCATGGTTGGCGAAATTTTTTGCAATGGATTTACCAATACCGCGACTCCCACCGGTCACGATCGCTACTTTTCCAGATAAATCTAATAACGCATTTGATGAAGTGGTCACGTTGTAGCTACCTCAACAACCGTTCGTATTCCTTTAGTTTGGCGCACATTTTCAAACCCCAAATTAATATCGTTTAATGCAACTCGATGACTAATCATCCCATCAAGGTCTAATTTCCCCGATTTCCATAAACTTATAAACCTAGGGATATCCCTTTGAGGATGGCAATCGCCTAGAAGTGAACCGATTATTTTTTTTCCCATTGTCGCCATCATTACTGGAAGAATAGGAACAGTTGCCAATGTCGCATCAACACCAACAATTATTGTGCTCCCACCAGTTCTGGAAGCATTAACACAATCATCGACTAACGCTGCTACTCCTGCGGCTTCAAAAGCATAGTCAACTCCTATATTTCCTGTTTCTTCTAGAACCTTCGGAAGTAATTCGTCATTGAAAGGATCAATTGTGTGAGTGGCACCAAAGTGTAAGGCGGCTTCTCTTCTTTCAGCGACTGGATCAGATACGATTATTTTTTCTGCACCAGCTATTCGAGCTCCTTGCACTATTGATATTCCTATTCCTCCGAGACCTGTTACGAGGACAGTTGAACCGACCTCAACTTTTGCACTATTAAAAACAGCACCAACTCCTGTTTGAACCGCACAGCCGATAACACAGGCAATATCAAGGGGAGTGTCTTGATCAATTTTTACAACCCCTGATTCTTGAACAATTGTTCTTTCTGAAAAACCAGCAACTCCTAGGCCGCGGTGCACACATTGACCATTATCTGAAAATGGTGATGTTCCGTCTGGACGTAACCCGCTAGTAAAGCTTTGCGCTTCAATACATGCAGTTGGTTCAGCACGCGAACACCAATAACATTGTCCGCAAACTGCTAGAGGCGTCAGCATAACTTTATCTCCAGGCTCAACAGATGTAACGTCTGAACCTATTGACTCAATAGTCCCGGCAGCTTCATGCCCTAAAATTATGGGTAGCTGCCCGGCACCGCCAAGGTCGAGCATTGATAAATCGCTATGGCAAATTCCGCAGTGCGATACATTGACCATAACCTCTCTTGAACGTGGTTCTTCAATATCAATTTCTTCGATAGAAAGTGGATGATTTGGTTGCTTGAAAACTGCTGCCTTCATTAAATTGAATCCTTTGGTTTTACCCTACGGTAGGCGATCTACTAGTTATTGGAAAGAATTCGGCAATCGCACCTATCTCGCTAACCAACCTCCATCAATGGTAATAGTTTCTCCAGTGATGTAACTTCCTGCTTCAGATGCGAGTAGCAGCATCGCTCCATCTAGTTCTTCGACTTCTCCAGGGCGTCTCATCGGAGTATTCCGTTCTATCCATGTTCTGCCACTTTCTCCAGCGATCATTTCATCAGTCAATTCAGTACTTATGTATCCTGGTGCAATTGCATTTACTCGAATACCATGTCGTGCCCATTCTAAAGCAAGTTCCCGAGTTAGATTTACAAGTCCCCCTTTTGCAGCGGTATATCCGGGCTGATTATTAGGAGACGAACCAACAAAACCATGGATAGAAGCAACATTTACTATTGCGCCTCCAGACTCTTGCTCTTTCATGCGAAGTGCGCATAACTGTGCGAGGTGGAAGCAAGAAATTAAGTCTATCTGTATAACCCTTTTGAACTGTTCAAGGTCTTCTTCTAAAGCTTGAACAGGGTCACTAATACCAGCGTTGTTGACAAGAATATCAATCTTTTTATACCTATTAAATGTAGTTTCAACCAAATTTTTGCAATCTTCTTCATTTCCCACATCGCATTTCACAGGCATCACATTCGGGTATTGATTAGAGAGGTCAATTAATCTCTCTTCTCTTCTGGCTGCTGCCACTACATCAGCTCCAAGATGACTAAAAAGTTTGACTGTCTGCGCACCAATTCCGCTAGAAGCTCCGGTAATTATTGCGACCTTTCCATCTAATCGGAATGAGTTAAGTGGATCATTCATGAATTTCTCCTTATTCAGCTTGTAAGAATAACAGGGATCCAGTCAAGAACTTCTTTAGGTTCTTCATCATTACGATGCACAAAGACTCTTGACCGAACCGCAATGATATTTCCCGAAGCAAATTTTTGTTTTTCTAATATTTCATGATCGAATGAGAGTAAGTCTCCTTCAAATACGGGTCCCGTGTGGTTACAGTGATGCCATCCGAGGACAGTAGCTGTATTTCTAAATATTCTGCTTAATGAGGCTTGAGCCAAAGCTACGGTATGTCCACCATAAACAAGGCGATTGGGATATGGAGATGCTGTGATATCACGATGAACTGAAGCTACATTTTGCGTTAAGCGGACTAAAGCAAGTGCCTGTTCAACAACGTCTTTCAAAGGGTCTTTAATCGATCCAACTGGAACACCTGATTCGTATCGTTTCAGGTAGCTCAGATCCCAATTCTCGTAACTCGGTTGTTGAAAATTGCTGAGGTCTAGCTCAGAACCGTCTCCTAGATCATCATTGTGACCAGGCAAAACTTGACCTTTGAGACGAACTAACGGAGCACGATAATATTCAAGGACTTTTTCATCATTTGCGAACGTTGTAATCTTTAGTAATGCTTTGCCTCTCAGTGCTTGCTTATCCTTGGGTTGACTGTCTTGAAGGGCCACTACTTCAGTTATTGTGTGCAGTATTTGACCAAGAAAAACTGGTCGTAATATTTTGACATTTCGATAGAAAAGATTAGCGATAACTTTTTTTGTAGCTACAGTACTTGCACCGATTGAAAGATGAAGGAGTAACCCAGGACTAACGATACGTTCTTCTACTCCGGTTACCTCCTTACTAATTCTGGGATCAAGAACTAAAGGTAATGCTTCTCCAGCTATGGATTGGTATGTTGACGCTAGACCTGAGTCAACGAGTACTGGAGGCGGAGCAGGGAAAATCAGACCCTTTTCCATATCTTCATAGTATGGGCCGTCTGAAATACTCATGTGTTCCTATCGTATGTATGATGCCTACTTTAGAGCGTATTGACTACTTCAATTTTAAAAAATGAGATTCGTCAATTATTAGGCGAGAAGCATTTCGTGAGCTAGTCTTCTTGCGGTACTAAAATATTCGGAAAGATTATGACCGTAGGCAATAAAGCATCTGAAAGATTAGAGACTGGATTGACATTCGATGATGTCCTCCTTGTCCCAAGACGTTCTTCAATCAGGAGCAGGCAAGACGTATCTCTAAAAACACGCTTAACAGCCAATATAGAAATCGACCTTCCTATTCTTGCCGCTAATATGGACACGGTTTGCGAACAGGAAATGGCTATAGCCATAGCATCTCTAGGTGGGGTAGGAATTCTTCACCGTTTTATGACAGTTGAGTCCCAGGCGAAAATGGTAGAAAATATTAAAAATACGAACTCTAGTTTTATTGCAGGTGCGGCAATAGGTACGGACCACGATGCTTTAGTACGAAGTAAAGCACTGATTGATGCTGGGGTTGACGTACTTGTTCTTGATATTGCTCATGGTCATGCCGAGCATGCTATTGATGCGTTAAAAGAATTGAAAAGCTCTTTTCCAGATACAGATGTTATCGCTGGTAATGTAGCCACTCAGGCTGGGGCAGAGGATCTTTACGAGGCTGGCGCTGACGCAATTAAAGTCGGCGTAGGCCCTGGAGGAGTATGCACCACTCGTCTAGTAGCAGGCGTTGGCGTTCCGCAACTAACTGCTATCTTTTCGGCAAGTGAAATTCCAATCCCAGTTATTGCAGATGGTGGCATCAAAACATCAGGAGATATTGCGAAAGCTATTGCAGCTGGTGCTGATTCAGTAATGATCGGATCAATGTTTGCTGGGACTAAAGAAAGTCCCGGCGAAGTTGAATCATCACCAAAAGGACTAGTTAAACGTGTGCGAGGAATGGCAAGTTTTGAAGCAATAGAAGCACGAGCCATCCGTACCGGTGAACTAATTGATGATGAGTATTTCGAGCAACGTGCCCCCGAAGGAGTTGAGGGGGTAGTCCCTTATAAAGGCGAAGTTGCAAAATTAATTGCTCAATTAGTGGCTGGTTTAAAAAGCGGAATGAGCTACAGCAATGCTCGTACAATCTCTGAGTTTTGGGAAAAAGCTGAATTTATACGCGTCACTTCAACAGGGTTAAAAGAGAATAAACCTCACGCAACATTTGATTAGATTATTCCCCATGAGGAGGTAGATGTGTCTTCTTCGTCATCTGATTTAGGCCAAAGGCAAATGAAAGCATTACGCGTTTCATCTTCCATTGGGGGACGTCTATTTAGAAAAGTAGTGTGGTATTCGATTCGGATTTTTCTTTATCCATATTTCAGGGTGCGGGGAAGAAACGCTCATTTTCTTGATATTTCAGGACCTGTGATTCTCGCACCAGTGCATCGATCAAATCTAGATGCGCCGTTGCTTGTGGTACAAACACCCCGAATGATCCATGCGCTCGCAAAAGAGAGTCTTTTCTCTGGTGGATTATTTTCTTGGATTATTGCTGCACTTGGTGGGGTTCCCGTAAACCGAGGAGCTGCCGATCGAGATGCACTTAAGGCAGCGCAATCACTTCTTGAGCAAGGTGCTTCAATAATTGTTTTCCCAGAAGGCACTCGTCAAACTGGAAGTACTGTTGGTGAAGCATATGATGGTGCTGCTTTTTTAGCCGCTCGAACAGGTGCAAAAGTGATTCCAATAGGCATTGGTGGAACTGAGCCAGCTTTACCTCCTGGTTCAAAGTTTCCTAAACGAACACGGGTACGAATAGTTGTAGGACAACCTATGGAATTGATAAATCCAAATGGAGGAAGAGTTCCTACCTCAGTACGGAAACAATTCACTCAAGACTTAAGAATTAAATTACAAGAGGTATTTGATAAAGCTTTAGATGAAAGTAATCAAGGATAGAAAGTTTAATTCTATTTAGGCCGTATAACCCCCGTCAACATTAAGAATCTGGCCAGTAACGTATTGGGCTTTAGGCGACGCCAGAAAACAAACTGCCTCGGCAACATCAATAGCTTGACCGTATTTACTGAGCGGTATATTTGCTGTGGCAATGTTGAGATCATTTTGGCTGTATTCACCTCTATCAATAAGTGTTGCTGCCATGCCATCGGTTAACATCCCTGGCCCTACAGCATTTGCACGGACCCCGTATCGACCTTCTTCTTTTGCTAACCCTTTGATCAATATCTCAATAGCAGCTTTCGGACTCGCTGATAAGCCATCTTTAATTGGGTATTTATTTGTAGCTGCAGATGTGACTGCAACAATTGATCCTTGTTGTTGCCTTATTAAAGGAAGAGCCGCTATTACAGAATTAAAGAAGGCATTGACTTCTGAATTTAGATGCTCTGAGAATAACGATGGGGAAATTTTTGATAAATGTATTTGAGGCACAACTGGACCAGCTGCATAAGCCAATGTGTGAATACCCCCCTCACTACTTAAAGATTCAATAAAGTTGTTTACTTCTTCTTGATCATTGAGATCTAAAGACTTCTTTAGTGACCGTGCGCCTAAGTTCGTGATTTCATCTGAAAGTTGTTTTGCTTTTTGTAAATTATTTCTGAAAGTAAATGCGATATTACTTCCTCTTTCAGCCAGTAATTTACAGATTTCATATCCGATCCCGCCTGTTCCCCCAATAACAAGTGCTACACCGGAATTATTCTTGAAATCGCTCATGGAATCTCCTCTATTGCCTTCACTAAGATTGGCACATCATTTTCAGCAATGGTATCTGAACTCTATTTCTTTGAACTAGCGCAGTTCTTTAATTGATTTCGAAAGTTTATTGATGTTGTCGGTTCTCTTTACCAAAATACTTTCTAATCCTCTAGTGTTAATAATGTGAAAGCTTTAGTTTTTGAACGAAAAGAATTGAAATACGCTACTGCATCTATCGGATCAAAATTTATTCCTGGGATAGGATCCCAAGTTGGGCCGCTTAGTTTAAAAGATATTGAGCCGCCAGAAATCCCTGCAGATGGTTGGATGAGAGTTTTCCCTCTCCTTTCAGGTATCTGTGGGAGTGATTTAGCAACTGTTGATGGTAAATCGAGTCAATATTTTGATCCATTAGTTTCATTTCCTTTTATACCGGGCCATGAAGTATTCGGCGAACTCGAAGACGGAACGAGGGTCGTACTTGAACCTGTTTTGGGAGCCGAAAGCCGCGGTGAGCGCCCAGCTTTTGAAGGAGCGTGCCCAGGTGATGGTGATGATTATGGATATCTTCTTAGCGGACCAATAGGAGATGGAATTCAAGTTGGATTTTGTTGTGATACTGGTGGAGGTTGGAGTACTCAGCTTGTCGCCCACTCTTCGCAGATACATGAAGTTCCATCTGATCTTTCCGATGAAGCGGCTGTGATTTTAGAACCAGCAGCTGGTGGAGTTCATTCAGCTTTGAAAGGTAAGATTCAAACCGATGATGTAGTAGTTATTCAAGGTGCCGGAACCATGGGGTTGTGCGCAATTGGTGCTGTTCGATCCTTCACTGATGCTGGAACGATTATTGTGGCAGCGAAATATCCTTTACAGAAATTATTGGCTAGCGAACTCGGTGCAGATCTTGTTGTTGAGCCTAAAGAATTGAAAAGAGCAGTTCGAAGCGTAACTGGATGCAAAATGATAGGAAATTCTTTATCGGGCGGAGCAGATGTGACAATAGATGCTGTCGGTAATGCAAATTCAATTACTACATCTTTAGAAACAACGAGACCCAGGGGTCGCATAGTAATGATGGGAATTCCTGGAACTATCTCAATTGATTTAACTTCACTTTGGCATCGGGAAATAGAGATAGTCGGATCATATACATACGGAACAGAGACTCTTGAAGATGGATCCCGTACTACAAGTTATAACTTGGCCTTTGATCTTGTTCGCGAGAAGCAACTTGGGCGATTGGTCAGTGCCACATATCCGCTCGAAAGATATCAAGATGCGATTCGTCACGCAGCAGAAGCAGGGCCCAAAGGCGCAATCAAAGTTGCTTTTGATATGAGAAATGAAAAGCGTCGATAACTGATCTAACTAACTGATTCATCTTTTGGAGGACGGTAAAAGATCGCTAGTAATATTGCTGCTGCGATAACTCCTCCACCCCCCGAAATAAATAATCCGGTGTATCCATCAAGTTCATTATCCCAACCAATTCCATAGTCTATTGACCATTTTCCTGGTCCTAGCATTGCGACTGTAATCGCTGTTATAGCAAGTATGAAAACGTATTCCCATCCTTCATTAATGATCATAAAACCGTTTTTGCTATGCACTGTCCAGTAAGCAACTGACATCAGCCCGACAAAGCCTAATGATGCAAACGACGTGAGAAATCCTGCAGCAAGGAAAAGTCCCGAACCAATTTCCCCACATGCAGCTAGAAAAGCATGTGCCTTTCCAGGTCGCATACCCATGCTGTCAAACCATTGACCTGTCCCTTCGATTTTCCCACCTTTGAAAAATTTGTTATATCCATGAGCGGCTAATGTTAGACCTAAAGCGATTCTTATTATCAGAAGAGGTAATTCAAGATCCATATCCATCCTTTAGCGTTAGTTTAAGTACTTCTAGAGATTGCCACATCTGCAGATACTTGTCGTGGTTCCCAACGAATTCTTGACTCATTTCTTTTGATTATGATCTACTTTGAAAATTTCCCCTAGCATGGAGATATGTTCGGTACCGTAATTTTTGTTCTGTTTGCGATTGCGCTGGGTTATGTTATTTTAAGAATTGGGTTCAGTATTTTACGACTTTTAGCTACCCCTTTGCCAGAACCTCCTCCAGCTGGAGAATTAAGAAAAGTAAAGCTAAATTTTCGCTGTTCGTCTTGTGGAAGTGAAGTAAGAATGACTGTTGCAACGAACGAAACTCCTGATCCACCCCGTCACTGTATGTCAGAAATGGATCTAGTTATAAAGGAAGAATGAGAAAATTATTATAGACGTTCTTCATTCCTGTGGATGATGTTGATAATGTTAACAATGTTATTAAAGGGGATAGTGTTAGTTATCCACAGGCTGTGTGGAACTTTGGGGATAATTACATAAATGTAATTATCAATATTGCTCACGATCTACAAGGATGCTTTTATTAATGTAATTGAGTCGCTGTGACTATTCCTGCGAGAACAAGTCCTAAACCTCCAAGAAGGTACCAATTACTTGTTCCGCCAGGTAGCAGATCTACATAATTCACAATGATCATTGCTGTTCCAAGACCCAACAAACTGAACATTGTTGGCGCTACCCATCGAGAACTTACTTTTCCGGATGACACATACCCCATAGATGATGAACCAACTGGAGGTAGGTTGTCTGGACGTGTTCCCTTTTCAGTAATCCGCTTACTGGACGTTCGTTCTTTCGGAGGTTTTCCCATACTTATATAATAGATGCCAATAACTAAGAACGGTATTTAGTGGTGTATTTACAAGATATCTACTACCCTCCAGTCCGTGAGTCAACGCATATTAGTCATAGATAACTACGATTCCTTTGTTTACATACTCGTCCAATATTTAGGTGAGCTCGGTATGGAACCTGTCGTTTATCGCAATGACAAGATCACTATTGATGAAGTCAAAAATTTGAATGCAGATGCAATTCTTATAAGTCCTGGACCAGGAACACCAGCTGATTCGGGAATTTCTATGGAGCTCATAAATAAATTCAAAGATTCAAAACCTATTTTTGGGGTTTGCCTTGGTTTGCAATGCATCGGTGAATTTTTTGGTGGGAACGTGATTCGAGCCCCAAATATTATGCACGGAAAAACATCACCAATATCTCATGTAAACGAGGGAGTCTTCTCAGGTTTATCAAACCCTTTTGAAGCAACTCGTTACCATTCGCTGATAGTTGATCGAGGCTCTCTTCCCGATGCACTCGAAATAACAGCCGAAACTGATGATGGGATAGTCATGGGGATAAGACATAAACACTTTAAAATTGAAGCGGTTCAATTTCACCCTGAATCAATTTTGACACGCGAAGGTCATTCAATTTTGGAGAATTTTTTTACTTCAAGCTAACTGCGAGTTGCTAGGGGCCAGGAGTTGGCTCAGGCTCAGGCTCAGGTTCTGGCT
>DDNP01000032.1 GCA_002341185.1 Candidatus Neomicrothrix sp. UBA2517
TCCGATTCTTCTGAAAGTGCCGAATCTAAAAACCTCGAGAAGGAACCAGAAGATAAAACCGAAGAGGAAGTTGACTAGCTTCTCTATAAACGCTCTTTTAAATGCTCAATGACTGTGTCGTAGGCCTTTAAAGTTGGGTGATCAGGAGTACTAGTGAAGTCGGTTGTTAGAACTGAGTGGGCGCTTTGACTGATCCCGTGCTGATTGGATTGTGAATTATCAATCTCTACTCCTAAGAACCCATCGCCCAAAGATTCTTTAAGAGTTCTAAACCTTTCACTTGGCGAAAATTTATCTTCAGTGAACCGAAGCCCGATAACGCACAAATTATCATTTTCTATTCTCTCTTTGACTATAGCGAGATCCTCTGCAGATGATCCAATGTCTTCTTTTCGCTTTGTGCCTATAGGTAAGGGAAGGCTTGGTTGGCTCATTACAGGGACTTTAACAAGAGGGTTTACAGCCAAAGTTAAAGCAAAACCACCTGTCAAACACATTCCAATCACTCCTACCCCCTGTCCACCACATCGGTCGGCAGTTACCATCACTAACTTTTGAAGCCAAGACGTTACTGGGGAACTTTTCCCCAAAGCGAAAGTTACGAATTCTTTTGAAATGCAAGCTTGCATCATTGATTTCAACGCGTACGAGTTGCTGTATGGTCGCCCAGGTTCTCCAAATAGATTCGGGAGGGCGACCGTGAACCCATTTTTAACGATTCTTCTTCCAAATTCTGCTACGTCGGGGGTGATGCCCGGAATCTCAGTCAACAAGATAACTCCAGGACCGTTTCCCATCCAAAAGACATCTTTTCTCTCCCCGTCAAATGACATCTTTTGACAACTGAAATCATTTAACACATGATTCGTCATGTTATGAGACTACCGGACGGAATCGCTTTCCTCTCTATTCCGGAACTAGCATGATTTTAAACTAAACGTCAAGTGTGAGGTGTAGCATGCAATTCTCAATCATCTTCGAATTTCAGTGTGATGATGTGAGCCCTGACGGTGAACGTGAAACGTTATTAAGTTGTGTCGATCAAGCTGTTTACGCTGAACAAATGGGATTTGACAGAATATGGGCTGTAGAGCACCACAGCCTAAAACATTATGCACATATGAGTGCTCCAGAAATTTTTCTTACATGGGTTGCTGCGAAAACATCAAAAATACGTATTGGGCATGGTGTCGTATGTATGCCTTTTGGTTATAACCATCCTCTTCGAGTTGCTGAGAGGGTAGGGATGCTCGATAGCCTTTCCGGAGGACGACTGGATGTAGGTGCAGGGCGAGGGGCTACTGCAATTGAAATGTCAGGATTCGGGGTTAAGAAAGACGATACCTATCCGCAAGTTAAAGAGTCACTTCAAATTCTCAGTAATTGTTGGATAACTGATGAATTTGAGTGGAATGGCAGTATCGAGATTTCTCGTCGGTCAGTTATCCCCCGCCCGTTACAACTTCCACATCCACCGCTGTTTATGGCTTGCACGAAAGATGAAACTGTTCGGTTAGCAGCTGAGTATGGAGTTGGTGCTTTAGTTTTAGGATTCTCAGGTCCTTCACAGGTCAAGGCATTACGAGAAATTTATGATCAAGCTATAGACGAGCGTGACCTTAACTCATGTATTTCTAGAAAACCTACGAATTTCCTTTCTGCTTTATGCCCAACCATTGTTCTTGATGATGCTGAGGAGGCTTTTCAAATTGGGGCTAGAGGGCAGAAGTTTTTTGCGGAATCAATCCAGCATTGGAATTTAGGAACGCCGCTTCCAGAAGTGGTTCCCTCAGAGATAGATATCCGTGATGCTGTTAGCGATGCGAAGCAGCAAGTTGAAGCTTTTATGGTTGAAGGTGGGCACACTGTTCCTGCTGTAGTGGCTTCAACAAGTCCTTTTAACATCAATCACGCATATGGAGATAAGAATGACGCGATTGAGTATGTTACTCAATTACGTGATGCTGGTGCTGATGAAATTATGTGCATTATGCAGATGGGTGGAGTTCCTCATGAAGTTGCTATGGAGACAATCCGTCAATATGGAGAATATGTGATCCCCTATTTTTTAGGTAGTTGAGTTAATTAAATAGATTGAGAATTTCAAGATGGTTGCTAATGACATAGTCCGCTTCTTCTCCGTCTTCAGGGTCATCTCGTCCACCGGTATACCGAACAGTGGTCATGTTGATTGCGCGTGCTCCAGCAACGTCTGTTCTTTTTAAATCGCCGACGTGTATGCATTGAGAAGAATCTGAGACTTGTAATCCGGTGAGTGTTTCATTGAATATTTTGGGGTCTGGTTTGTAGACACCAATATCATCTGAAAACCCAAAATAATCGAAGAATTCGAGCACATTAAGATCTTCTAGCCAAGAACGTAGGCGACTACTAGGTATCGTTCCAACGTCACATATTACTGCTAATCGGATATCCATTGCCTTTAATTGTTCTAGTGTTTGCTTTACCTCTGGTAGAAGATCTCTTGGAGTTGATTCTGATGCTTCTAAGTAAGCATCGCTCAATTGATACTTGATATCTGAAGAGATTGGTATTGGAAGTTTCGTTATGGCTGCGCCAACCACGCCATCAAGTGAGGATTGTACATTGTTTCTCCAATTTGTTTCAAAGTGATTCCATCCTTCTGTGAACGCGTCATCTAGTTCTTGCTGGCTTACTTCAATATTATTTTCGAAGAGAATTTCGGTCCATAAGGCTCTTCTTCTGTCAAGTGAATTTGTTGTTTCAGCAATGAGCGTATTCCAGAAGTCATAAGTTACTGCTTGGTAATTAGTAGTTTGCATAATTTTTTCCTAACCATCATTAAATGAGTTGGACAGAACATGATCCATTTTCTTTAATGGTTCCGATTTGAGAAGATGAAAGTCCCATTGAATCAATAATCTGTTGCGTACTATTGACGCTTTGTTGGTCAATGATCAACACCATTCCTATCCCCATGTTAAAGACTTTGTACATTTCGTCCGGTTCAATATTTCCAAGTGATTGAATTTCAGAAAACACTTGAGGAGGGGTCCATGATCCTATTTGTATTTCAGCATCGGTATTGTTAGGAAGCACACGATTGATATTGCCAGGAAGCCCTCCTCCGGTGATATGGGCTATCGATTTGATGGAGTGCTGTTCTAATATTTTAAGAATTGTTGGTGTATATATTACTGACGGGCGTAGAAGTTCTTCTCCAACTGTGACGTCAGTTCCTTCCCATATTGGTTCGTCAATTGTTTTCTGTGCTAGGTCAAAAAAAACTTTTCGTGCTAGAGAGTAACCGTTGCTTCTTAAGCCTGGAGAGTGCAGTCCGATAATTGCATCACCAGGAATAACAGTTTCGCCTGAGATCATCTTTTCTTTGTCAACAACTCCAACGCTGAAACCTACAAGTTCAAACTCGCCGGCTTGCATCAACCCAGGATGCTCTGCCATTTCACCACCTATAAGCGAGCATCCGGCTTCTTCGCATCCATCACTAATTCCTTTGACAAGGAGTTCAATTTGGGCGGGATTTAACATTCCTACAGAAATATAATCAAGGAAGAAAAGAGGCTCGGCACCTACACAGATGAGGTCATCAACACACATTGCTACGAGATCTATACCTATCGTCTCATATTTCTCTGCCATCATTGCGACCTGTGCCTTAGTCCCAACTCCATCTGTTGAGGAGACGAGCACTGGATGCGTTCTTCCAGTCTGAGTTATATCAAAGGCACCCCCAAAACCACCGATTTGAGTGAGGACCTCTGGACGTAACGTTTTCTCTATTAGCGGAGTGATTCGTCGTACTGCTTCTTCTCCAGCTGCTATGTTAACGCCGGCAGATTCGTAGCTTTCACCGCTTTGTTCATTCATGGATTTCGCTTAACGATTGTTGAATGGTTTTGGGTATCTCTTGTTTGTGCCCTATTTGAGATTTCTCTTGTTGATACGTTGATTCTTCAAGTACTTTCTTTGAAAGATTCACCGGAATTTCGACTGGATAATCCCCTGTTAAACATGCAGAACAAAATCCGGCATTATTAGTTCCTGTTGCTTCTAGTAAATTGTCAATCGTTAGATACGCAAGAGAATCAACATCAAGATATTCTTGTATCTCTTGGACAGTAAGATTCGCTGCGAGTAGCTCGGATCTGGTACCCGTATCCATCCCGTAGAAGCATGGCCACCTGTATGGGGGTGAAGAAATACGCATGTGTATTTCTTTCGCTCCTGCTTCTCGTAACATTCGTACCATGGCACGCGTTGTTGTTCCTCTCACGATTGAGTCATCTACAACAACAAGTCTGTTTCCATTTATCGTGTCCTTGAGCGGGTTAAGTTTCATTCTTACACCCAGCGAGCGTAGTTCTTGATTCGGGGCAATAAAGGTTCTGCCTATATAACGATTTTTCACTAGCCCTTGGGCGTATGGGATTTTGATTTCCTTTGCATAACCTTCGGCTGCTGGGATACCTGATTCAGGAACCCCCATAACAACATCTGCTTCGACGGGAGCTTGTTTTGCTAATGACTCACCCATGCGAACTCTGGCGTGGTGAACGCTTTGAGTATAAAGCTGGGTATCGGGCCGAGCGAAATAAACAAACTCAAAAACACAAAGTGTTGGGTTAATGCGTTCAACTGGAAAGGGTCGAACAGAACGAACACCAGTCGCACTGATAATTACCATTTCCCCAGGGTCAAGTTCGCGTACAAAGTGGGCTCCGACGATGTCTAATGCAGGGGTTTCTGATGCGAGGACCCATCCTTTATCTAATTTACCTAAGCATAAAGGTCGGAATCCATTAGGGTCACGAACCCCTATGATATGAGTTTCATCCATGAGGACGAAGGAAAACGCTCCCTCTAATTTGGGAAGGATATTGATTAGTGCTCTTTCAAGTTCTCTACCATCTGAGTCTGTGTGGTTTGGTTCATGACTGATTTGTTTTGCGATGAGTTCGGCTACGAGGTCGCTATCGCTTGTGATTGTCCCTGGCAACATTCCTGCTTCACGAGCAAGTTTTTCAGTGTTCGTTAGATTTCCGTTATGACCCAAAGCGAATTCTCGTTGATATTCGCCTCTGTATACTGGTTGCGCATTTCGCCATGAACTGGAACCTGTTGTGCTGTAACGTGTTTGCCCGATACCTAAATGACCGTCTAATCCGGCTAGGGTGCGGTCATTAAAAACGTTCGATACGAGACCCATATCTTTAACTACTGTTATCCTCTCCCCGTCACTGGTCGCAATACCTGCTGATTCTTGTCCTCGATGCTGCAGGGCGTAGAGGCTGAGATAATTTAAATGAGCAACCGGTTGGCCAGGTGCGTATATGCCTACCACGCCACAAGCTTCCCGAGGTGAATCATCATCGAAGCTGTTTTCGTCAGTTACCACATTCGAATTCTTTCAGATTATGATGCCCTGTGCATTGATGGAAGACGATCATATTATGATTACTAAGATATCAGTTTGGCATATAGTAAAAGAAGCAGTTCAATAGAGTAAAGCATGCGTGCGGCGAGGTAATTTAGTCGCTTGAATGGGGGAACCTTGGAGAATAAACTATGACAACCTCTGATCATATAGATCTAAAAACTTACGATCCTATGGATCGGGAAGTGCAACAGTGCCCGTTTGATCATTACGCTGCGTTGCGCGACCATGGGCCACTTTTTTTCCATGAACAATCGAACATGTTCTTTGCATCTCGTTTGGACGTTGTTAATGAGATCCTGCGAGACACTCAAACTTTTTCTTCCCGGATGGCGAGCACGACAGCGAAACCGGATCCTGAGACGTTGAAAGCTATTGCTGAGATACAAAGTCAGGGATTCCCGCGTCGGGAAACAATGCTTACAATTGATCCGCCACACCATACTCGCTATCGGAAACTTGTTTCGAAAACATTTTCTGCTCGGCGAATAGCAGGTCTTGAAGATTCGATAAGAAAAATCGCTATAGACCTAATTGAAGCTTTCCCTAAGGAAGGAACTGTTGATTTCCATAACGACTTTGCCGTGGCTTTCCCAGTTCGGGTAATTCATAATGCTCTTGGTATGGCCCCAGAAGTAGAAGACAAAGTTCGGGGTTGGTCAGATGCTGCTACCGCAGCTATCGGTAACAAGTTGTCCCATGAAGAATGGATTGACGCTGTCACTGAACAGATGAAAAATCAAGATTATTGGCATTCAGAATACGAGAAGCGAATAAAAATTCCTCAGGATGATGTTATGTCTGGACTCGCTCATGCTGACTTCCCTGATCCTGATTTACCCGAGGGTGAAACAAGGAAACTTGATTTCGCTGAGATTTATAGCATTATCCAGCAGTTAATGGTTGCTGGTAATGAGACCACAACAAAATTTCTAGATGAGACGATGCGGATTCTTATTGAGGAGCCAAAATGGTGGCATGCTCTAGAAGACGACCCCGAAAGTAATATTTACGGCATTGTTGAAGAAGGTCTGAGAATGTCTTCGCCTAATCAGGGTTTGTTTCGCACAGTGACTCAAGATGCTGAAGTGCAAGGGGTATCTGTTCCAAAAGGCTCACGTATTTGGGTCATGTTTGGGGCGGCGAACAGGGATCAAAGAACGTTCAGCGATTCGGAATCCTTTAATCCCAACAGAGAAAATATTAAAGAACATATTGCTTTTGGTAAGGGCCACCACTTCTGTATTGGTGCTCCTCTATCACGGCTTGAAGGGAAGGTCGCTTTCGAAGAGTTGGTAAAGAGACTCAACCTCCCTTCATTTTCAGAAAGCAACACATTTGAATATAATTCTAGTTATGTTCTTCGAGGCTTAGCTGGGCTAGAACTTGAAATTGAAAAACGTTAGGTGAGCTATGTCGGCTAGCATTCAAGTCGATTTAGATAACTATGACCCTATGGATTATGACGTGCAGCAATGCCCGTTCCCTCATTATGCTGCGCTTAGAGAACAAGGTCCTCTTTTCTACCATGAGCTCACAAAGACCTATATCGCATCTCGAATGGACATTGTTAATTTAATCGTGAGGGATACAGAGACTTTTTCCTCAGAAAGATCTAACGCTAAAGTCCCAACAGAAGATGTCGAAACTCAAAACGAAATAGATGCGATCTTGGAAAAGGGTTGGCCGCGTGCCGAGACGATGTTAACTATCGACCCCCCTTATCAGACACGCTACCGTAAACTCGTTTCTCGAACGTTCTCAGCAAGAAAAATTGGAAGTTATGAGGATAAAGTCCGCGAAATTGCAATTGACCTAATTGAAAAGTTTCCCAAAAAAGGATCGATTAATTTTGATGAGGCCTTTGCTACCCCACTTCCTGTGAAGGTTATCCATTATGCGTTGAACATGTCTCCAGAAGTTGAGCACAAGGTTAAATGGTGGTCTGATGCTAATAACTATGACTTAGGGGCTAATCCCTCAAAGGAAATGAGAATAGAGAAGGCTGAATCTATTGTTGATTGTCAAAATTATTGGTTTTCTGAATACGAAGACAGAATTGTGAACCCTCAAGGCGACATACTCTCGGACTTGGCACACGCTGATTTTGATGACCCTGACCTTCCAGAAGGTCAAACTAGAAAGCTAAAATTTCCTGAAGTTTATGGAATCATCCGACAACTGATGGTCGCTGGGAACGAAACGACAACAAAGTTTTTGAACGAAACGATGCGCCTTTTGATAGAGAATCCTCAATGGTGGCAAAAACTTAAAACTGATCCAGATGGGACAGCATATGGAATCGTTGAAGAAGGCCTTCGCGCTTCATCTCCTACTCAAGGTCTTTTCAGAACTGTTACTAAAGAAACACAAATCGAAGGAATCAAAATACCTAAGGGTGCGCGTATCTGGGTTGTTTTTGCAGCTGCGAATCGGGATGATCACGAATTCTCTTGCCCAGAGGAATTTATCCCTGATCGTGAGAATGTGAGTAAGCATCTCGCTTTCGGCAAGGGGCATCATTTCTGCATTGGGGCTCCTCTTTCTCGCCTAGAAGGAAAGGTCGCATTCGAAGAGCTTGGTAAACGGATTAACCTTCCAAGTTTTAGTGCTGACAATACTTTTGAATACGAACCAAGTTACGTTCTTCGCGGATTAGCGGCTTTACATTTAGACGTTGAGAAAAGGTAGCCATTACCCCTGTGTAGTCCCACCTTCAAATGCTATTGGTAGGTGATTTTCCCATTTATTTTGAATGCTTTGAAGCTCTAGGTCGAGTAAACCCTTGATTGTAAAACGGTCTCCATGTGCAAGTCCTATCCGCGCTTTTGGTACTTCAGCAGCGTTAAGAATTTCTTCAACATTGGTCAACTCGTCAGGGTTAACTGCAAGAACAACCCTTGATGAAGATTCAGAAAATAACGCTTCATGGGATGAGATCCGAGCGAGAGAACATCCGACTCCTGAAGCAATTGCCATTTCCGCTGTTGCAACTCCAACACCCCCGGAAGAAACATCGTGAACTGCGGTGACTAATTTTTTTTGAACAAGTTCACGTGTGACCTGGCATATTTTTTTATGGAGATCATAATCAAGTTCACGCAAAATTCCTTTGCGATACCCTTTCCCAAATGCCCATGCGCTGCCTGAAAGTCCCTCTGGTTCGGGGCCGATCACGATTAATCGATCTCCTTCAGACCATTTATGTCCAGGAGGCGGAGCATCAAGAGTATCTATAACTCCTATAACCCCAACAATAGGCGTCGGGTCTATGTTAGTTCCTTGGCTTTCGTTATAAAGACTAACGTTGCCTCCCACAACAGGTAAATCAAATTCTCTACATGCTTCAGACATCCCATCAATTGCTTCACTTAGTTGCCACATGACCGTTGGGTTCTCTGGATTTCCAAAATTTAGGCAATTTACGAGCGCTCGAGGTTCTGCTCCTACACATGCAAGATTTAACATTGATTCTGCGACTGTCAGTGCTGAACCTCTTCTAGGGTCAACAGCGCACCATCGATGGTTTCCATCTGTGGTTACTGCGAGTCCGCGACCTGTATCTTCTCCTGTTACGGGATGTTTTAGTCGCAATACTGCTGCGTTAGATCCCGGTCCAGCAACTGTATTAAGGAAAAGTTGAGAATCATATTGCGATGTAATCCACTCGTGACTGTAGATGAGATTGAGTAAGTCTCCAGAGAAATCATTTGTTTCCAGTAAATATTTTTCTGGTTTGTCTTCTTTCCGTGCATTGAGGTCATCAGGCGGTGCCATGGGCCTGTTATATAACGGAGCATCTTCATGAAGAGAACTTGCTGGGACTTCCCCAAGAACAGGTCCGTCAATGCCATCTAGGATGCGGAGTTGCCCACCTTCAGTTACTTTTCCCACTACCGAGGATCGGATCTCCCATTTTTTGCTGATGGCAAGTACATTTTCTAAATTATCTGGGCTTACGATTGCCAGCATCCTTTCCTGAGATTCACTTGTCATAATTTCAAATGGTTCCATACCCATTTCGCGTTGCGGGACTGCTGATACATCAAAGTCCATGCCAACACCACCTCGCGAGGCCGTTTCAGATGCGGCACATGAAAGGCCAGCACCGCCTAAATCTTGTATACCGACAACTAGCCTTGCATCAAGCAACTCTAAGCAACATTCAATCAGTCGCTTCTCTTCAAATGGATCTCCTACTTGTACGCTTGGCCTCTTCTCAGTATCTTCATCTTCATCTCCAAAACCTGCGGAAGCAAGAACGCTTACTCCTCCTATCCCATCGCGTCCTGTCGTAGATCCGAGCAGGACTGCCAGATTCCCTACTCCAGACGCTTGGCCGAGAACGAGTCTATCTTTTGGAAGGATCCCGAGACAAAGCACATTCACTAGCGGATTACCAATGTAGGTTTCATCAAAGACGGTTTCTCCACCAATATTTGGGACTCCAACAGAATTCCCGTAACCAGATATGCCACTGACTACTCCTTCAGCTACCCATCGGCTTCTTGCATCATCTATTGGCCCGAACCGTAAGGGATCCATAATCGCAATGGGTCTTGCACCCATTGTAAAAATATCTCTGATTATTCCGCCGACTCCTGTTGCTGCACCTTGGTACGGTTCAATGTAGCTGGGATGGTTATGGCTCTCTATACGGATGGCAATTGCAATATCGTCTCCAACATCTATAACACCTGCATTCTCACCGGGACCGACAAGAACGTGCTCACCTTCAACTGGAAGCCTCTTCAAATGAACACGGGAAGATTTGTATGAACAATGTTCACTCCACATGACAGAGTACATCGCTAGTTCTAGATGATTTGGTTCACGACCCAATATCTCTATGATCTTTTCAAGTTCATCATCAGTTAATCCGAGTGTGCGGTGAACAGGTTCGTTCATAACTCGGAACTTTCGATGAAACTTTTGAGAAGTGGTTGACCATCTGTACTTCCAAGCAATGGATGACAGGCGCGTTCTGGATGGGGCATTAACCCCACAACGTTTCGTTCCGCATTACAAATTCCCGCTATATCCCCCATTGAACCATTCGGATTATCCTCGTATGTCAGCAATATGCGATCTTCATCTTGAAGCTCCTCCAGTGTTTCCTCGGTACAGGTGTAGTTGCCTTCGAAATGGTTAACTGGGATCCTTAACCCATCACCTTTTACAGTTTGTGAAGTCAAAACAGAGTTTGTTGTCCTTACCGTAAGGTTGACAGGTTTACATAAAAATTTTAAGCCGCTATTTTTTTGCAGAGCTCCTGGCAGCAAGCCAGCTTCAGTCAAGACTTGAAAACCGTTACATATTCCTAAAACAGGTCGACCGGAACGGGCAAATGCAAAAACCGATTCCATTGCTGGTGAAAATCGTGCGATGGCTCCAGGGCGTAGATAATCTCCATGTGCAAATCCTCCTGGGATAATCACGGCATCTGCACTACCAAGATCAAAGGAATCATGCCATATCAATTTACTTTTTGCTCCAAGGCTAGTTACCGCCTCTAACGCATCTTGTTCACAATTAGACCCTGGGAAAACAATGACTCCTATGGTGGGGCTCACTCTACTCCTTGTAGATGAATGGTTGCGTTTTCAATAACTGGATTGGTGAGGAATTTGTCGCATAAATCCTGAATTATCTCTTTCGCTTTTACTTCATCATCGGCTGTAATGGCGAAACGTATACTTTTCCCTACCCTTACGTTTTCTATTCCGTTGAAACCTAACTTTAGAGTTGCATTTTCTATAGTTGATCCTTGAGGGTCAGCTATCCCTGCTTTGAGTTGGACTTCAACGGTGGCTTCGAACTGCACGCTTTAATGTTGCCACAAGGAGAAGAGCAACATGAGCATATTCCCATGAACTTATAAGTTACGCATTAAGAAAATCGGTAACCCGTTTTTGTAAATGTCGAACTCTTATCTCTTGATAATTTCCTAGTGTTTCTCCGCGTTTGTAACTTGATTTAAATCCTCTAGTTTGCGCTGCGAGATTCGCAGTATCTTGATCATAGATTTTCCCTAGAGGGCCGACACCATCAACTGTTGAATAACTTTCATCAATGTCTAGCGAGATCACTTCTGGAGGGTCTGGTGCTTTACCATTGTGTGGTCTAGGGCGCATGAAAATGAGATCAAAGTAACAATAGTCTGGGCTTTCTGGGTCTGGCCTAAATCGGTAAACCATTGGAAGTGAAAGTCCGGGGAAAAAGAACGCGTTGGGGAATAGAAAGTACTCGATTGAATCAAGGGTTAGTGACTCACTGAGCTGAGTAAAATCGTGACCGTATTTTTCTCCCATTTGCTCTTGAACAATTTTGGCATAGTAATCACGGGCTCTGACTCCTTCAGGAAGGTTGAAATCCCCGTCTCCAAACATCCTGCCGCTTAGATGTGCTAATAATTCATCTTCGGTTCTTGGGTCTTCTCGGAGTGGACTGTTAAGTCCTCGTGTGTGAATAAAACGTGAGACATTATCACCAAAAACATCGTATTGTGTGGTTACTTCATCTCCTAGATTCCCTGTTGAGTGAGTTTCTCGGACGTGATAGGCCTCAATAAAAGCTTCTGTGCCTGCTTTCCAATTACATGGTAAATGTTTTTGAATATGTGTTTCAATGTAACGTTCGCTCAGGCCCCAATCTTTCCAATGTTCTGGAAGAACCCCCAGGTAATCTTCTAAAGGTTGTGCTTCTTGATCAAAGTTAACGAAGACAAAACCTTCCCATATCGCTACGTTCATTTCGGGAAGTTGATGAGATTCCTTCGTTACATGGGGGAAGTCCCAGGCTCCAGGAAGGTCAACGAGTGTACCTTCCAATGACCACGTCCATCCATGAAATGGGCATCTAAGTTCTTTGCTGAAGCCGCACGTCCCTGGTTGTTTTAGTTGAGTTCCTCGATGCATACATGCGTTGTAATAAGCTTTAATACTTCCATCCGTGGTACGAACAATCAATGCTGAAAGGTGACCGACATCGTATACAAAGTAGTCTCCAGGTTCGGGAATATGATCGACGTGGCATGCCCATTGCCATACCTTTGACCACATTTTTTCATATTCGGAAGTTGCGAATTCGGTGCTGATATAACTTTCGTATGGGAGATCATTATCTCCGAGAAATTCATATGATTCTTCAAGTAAGGCTTGAGGGGGAGGTGTTGGATCGGCGAGAAGTTCGTCCCGTAGCGATCGACCGTCTTGACGTGCTTGACCTGGTTGTAAGGCTTCTTGTTTCCCCATGCTTATCTATCATAAAACCTAAATTGGTATAACTGTCCAGTTTATGACTCAAAGTTATAAAGAAACTATGGCTTAACTAGGCCATTGATCGAGATTTTTCCCACTTATTTTTTCGTATCCTTCACGGTATCGCTTGGCACTTGCTGCAATTACATACTCAGGAAGTTCAGGAGGTGGTGGAGATTTATCCCAATCAAGTCCGTCTAGGAAATCGCGAACCGGTTGTTTGTCGAACGAGGGTGGGGTAGTTCCAGGTTCCCATTCATCCATTGCCCAAAATCTTGATGAGTCAGGAGTGAGAACTTCATCTGCTATGACAAGTTCACCATCAACAAATCCCATTTCAAATTTTGTGTCAGCAATAATTATCCCACGGTCTGATGCGTATGCTGCCCCCTGTGAGTAAAGTTCTAGGGATTTTTGCTTTGCCATTTCCGCAATATCTTTTCCAACAATTTCTACTGCTTGGTTGAATGATATATTTTCATCATGCAATCCGTCTTCGGCTTTTGTAGATGGGGTAAAAACAGGCTCTGGAAGTTTCTCTGATTCTTGAAGGTTAGCGGGCAAGGTAGTTCCATGCATTGTTCCATGTGCCGTGTATTCCTTCCATGCTGATCCTGTGATATAGCCACGTACTATGCATTCGATAGGAAGCATTTCTACTTTTTTAACTAGCATGGACCTTCCTGCAATTTCAGGAACTTGAGCTTCGCGTGGGAAATCAGATAAATCCGTTGAAACAAGATGAGATTTCATTGAAGTTGAGAAATGCTGGAACCAAAATGCTGACATAGCCATCAATACACGACCTTTATCTGGAACGGGTTGATTCATTACTACATCAAATGCTGAAATCCGGTCGCTAGTAACCATTAAATATTGATTATTTCCAGCATCGTAGATGTCGCGTACTTTTCCAGAATAGACATGGGGTAGATCTAGTTTGTAGGCTGGCTCTCTTGTCATGGTTACCTCTTACAGTATTGGTTGAGGGTTATAATTTTCTGCCTTTGGATAACGTTCTTTTAGTATGGTGACGTCTTCGGATATTGAATCAATTTGTTGTTGAACTAGGCCAGTTCCGATTTCGCTTATTGCCTGTATAAGTTCTTGTTCAGTTAGAGGGAAACGTTCATCTTGGCCTAGATCATTAAGTAACGTGTTTTCTCCCTCGTCGGTTTCTCTGAGAGCTAGAGCCGCAGCTACCGCATGCTCTTTGATAATTTCATGAGCTTCTTCTCTCCCTAATCCTTTTGCAACAGCTGCTGAAAGTATTTTAGTTGTACTTACAAAAGGAAGGTAATGGTTAAGCTCTCTTTCAATCACCTTTGGGTATAGACCAAAGTCATCTAGGACCGTGATGAATGTTTGCATAAGTCCATCTATGGCGAAGAAAGCATCGGGGATAGCGACCCGTCTTACAACAGAACAACTTACATCTCCTTCGTTCCACTGGTCTCCGGAAAGGTCCATGGTCATTGAAAGATATCCTTTCAAAATGATTGCCATGCCTCCTATCCGCTCACATGAGCGCATATTCATTTTGTGTGGCATAGCCGATGAGCCAACCTGACCTTCTTTAAAACCTTCAGTTACTAAATCATGACCAGCCATTAGCCGGAGAGTTTTAGCTAAGTTAGCCGGTCCACTTGAGAGCTGAACTAATGCACTTACGACACTAAAGTCTATTGATCGTGGATATACCTGACCGACGCTACGCATGGTGTTGCTGAATCCAAGATGTTGGGAAATACTCTTTTCAAATTCTAAAACTGTTTCTGTATCACCGAGTAGGCCAAGTAAATCTTGTTGTGTTCCGACTGGGCCCTTCAATCCTCTCATCGGGTACGACTCTGAGAGCTGTTCGAGTGTCGAGAATGATAAAAGGATTTCTTCAGCGATATTAGAAAAGCGTTTCCCCATTGTCGTTATCTGCGCTGGAACATTATGAGTTCGACCGGCTACTGGTAGTTCAGCATATTGTTGCGCTAATTGCGTTAAACGGGAAAGAGCAGCTACAACAAGTATTTGGATGTGTTGAAGGCTTTTTAATATCTGTAACTGTTCAATATTTTCTGTTAAATCTCGTGATGTCATTCCTTTATGAATATGTTCGTATCCAGCGAGACTACAGAATTCTTCTATACGGGCTTTCACATCATGTTTTACGACTTTTTCTCTTTCGAGAATTGACTCGAGGTTTATGTCATTTTTTGTTCTTTGATAGGCCGCTATGACTTCTTCTGAAACATCTACACCATATTCGCGTTGTGCTTTTAGAACAGCTATCCATAATTCGCGTTCAAGAAGGACTTTGTTTTCTGGTGACCAGATTTGAATGATCTGATCACTTGCATACCGTTCTGCTAGTACGTTAGGAATTTTCATCTGCTCGCCATTTCCTCTTTGTAAATTCGTAATTTTTCTGCAATGTCTGTGTTAGTAATTCCAATCATCTGCAGAACTAAGAGAGCTGCATTCTGCGAACCATCTATGGCGACTGTTGCAACTGGAACTCCCTTGGGCATTTGCACGGTCGCATAAAGGGCATCTTGGCCATTGAGGGCTCCTCCTGATAATGGCACTCCTACGACTGGAAGCGTTGTGTGGGCAGCGACTACGCCAGCAAGGTGTGCTGCCATTCCAGCTCCACATATGAATGCAACAAACCCGTTCTCTCTAGCTGTTGAGACCAAGTTTACGACTTTGTCAGGGTTTCGGTGTGCTGAAAGAACCTTCCACTCAGATTCAATACCGAACTCTTCGAGTGTTTCTTTCGCTTTGCTCATTTTCGACTCGTCTGAGGTTGACCCCATTAATATTCCGACTTTCACCTGATATTCCTTTCAGCCACGGATGTTGTGTTAACTGCTTTCCCCTATCATAGATTTTTCATTTGATATCTCTAGCGATGTCTGTTCGTTTATACATGCCTTCCCATGTTATTTCTTGTGTGCTTTTGTAAGCATTGGCACGAGCTTGTTCATGAGTCGACCCTTTTCCAGTCACGGTCATTACTCTTCCGCCTGAAGTAACTAGGTCACCATTATCGTTTAGTGACACACCAGCGCAGAAGATGCCTTCAACTCCTTTTTGGTTTCGGGCTTTGTCAAGACCTTGGATTACTTTTCCCGTTATTGGTGCTTCTGGGTATCCTTGCGATGCGCACACGATAGTTACCATTACATCGTCAGAGAAATCTGGTGAGTGTTCTATATTTCCTTTCGCTGCCTGGTGCAATAGAGCAAATAGGCTTGATCGCATTCTTGGTAGAACGACTTGTGCTTCAGGGTCACCAAATCGGACGTTATATTCTAGAATTTTTGGGCCAGACGCAGTATTCATGATCCCTGCATATAGGACACCTCGGTAGTTGATTCCTCGATTGATGAGCGCTTGCAAGGTAGGTTGTACAGCGTCAGTCATTATTGTATTTACAAATTCTTCTGAAACGGAGGGGATCGGAGAATATGCCCCCATTCCGCCGGTATTAGGCCCCTCGTCGTTATCAAGTAACCGTTTATAATCTTGAGCTGGTGAGAGAGGAACTGCTTTTGTTCCATCACATATAGCAAGGATTGAAATTTCATTTCCTATTAGCCCTTCCTCTATCACTATTGTTTTCCCAGCTTTGCCAAAAGCATTTCCGGATAGATAGTTTTCAACAGCCGACTGTGCCTCTTCGAGAACGTCGGTAACTAGAACTCCTTTACCTGCAGCTAACCCATCGGTTTTAATTACGTATGGAGCAGACATTTCTTGAAGAAAAGATATTGCTTCGTCTTCCTTAGTAAAAGTTCCATGTTTAGCCGTCGGCACGTTCGCCTCAACTAGGAGTTCTTTCATCCAAGCCTTTGAGCCTTCTAATTGCGCTCCGTCAGATCCTGGCCCAAATACGGTTTTCCCTTGTTCACGCAATTGATCGGCAATTCCTTCTACTAGGGGAGCTTCGGGTCCTATGACAAAGAGGTCTGCGTCTATTTCGAGTGGCGGCCGAGGCGTTGAGTTAGGTATTCCAGGGTTTCCAGGTGTGACTATGACGTCACTATCTCTACTTAGGACATGTGCGAGCGCATGTTCTCTTGCTCCGGAACCGACGACGACACTCTTCATTTGGTTACTACCCTGTTAGCGGCTTTGACTGAAAATTTTGCGAGCGTTTCGGTGCTGTTGTCTTTCACGACTGCCAATTGATGTACTGTTTTCGGCCTGGGCCAACGCCTATTAAGGAAATTGGGATCCCGCAAAGGCGTTCCAAGGCTTGTACATAGTTTTTCGCTGCCTCTGGAAGGTCTTGTGGGTTAGTTATGCCAGAGATATCAGTTTTCCATCCAGGTAATTCTTCATAGATGGGTTTTGCTTTTTGGAATGCCAATTGATCATTTGGCATTTTTTCAACACGTTCTCCGTCGATATCATATGCTGCACAAATTTTTACGGTATCTAATTCATCCATGACATCTAATTTTGTTAACGCTATCTCGGTGAGTGAATTCAACCGAACAGCATGGCGGAGCATAACTGAGTCAAACCAACCTGTCCGCCTCCTTCGACCAGTATTCGTTCCGTATTCATGACCGACATTGACGAAATGATCTCCAATATCATCAAACAATTCTGCTGGGAAGGGTCCCGCACCTACGCGGGTTGTATAGGCCTTTGCTATACCTACTATTCTCTCTAAATGCCTTGGACCAACGCCTGCACCAGCGCATGCCCCTCCAGCTGTTGGGTTTGACGACGTAACGAATGGGTAGGTTCCGTGGTCAATATCTAGAAACGTAGCTTGAGCGCCTTCAAATAAAACATGTTCCCCTGCTTCGAGAGCAGTATGCACAAGGTCAATTGTATCTGCAATGTAGGGGCGTACTCGAGGAAGGTATTCTTCTAAAAACGTGTTTAAAAGGCTTTCTGTTTCAAGTGCTTGCTCGTCGGAAGCCTTTTCGAGAAGTGATTCTTTCTGATTGAGGGAAATAAGAAGTTTTTCGTGAAAGATTTTTGGATCTAAGAGGTCTTGGACTCGAATGCCGACTCTGTTCGCTTTATCTGCGTATGCAGGGCCGATACCTCGTTTCGTTGTGCCTAGTTTTTTATCTCCTAGATCACCCTCAAACACTGCATCAAGTTCTTGATGATAAGGAAAGATTAGATGGGCGTTACCGCTTAGTTTAATGCGGTCACAACTAACGCCTTTGGCTTCAAGCATGTCAATTTCTTTTATTAATACACCCAAATCTACGACGACGCCGTTTCCTATGACCGGTACGATGTGGTCATATAGGATACCGCTTGGTATGAGTTGAAGTGCTGTGGTTTCGCCGTTAACGACTAGAGTGTGCCCTGCATTATGTCCGCCTTGGTAGCGGACAACCATCTGCATCTCCTTGGCGAAAAGGTCTGTGAATTTACCCTTACCTTCATCGCCCCATTGGGTACCTACGACTATGGTCGATGGCACTGGCGGTCTCCTTTGTTAGACTCCGCTTACCTACTCACTGTAGATCATAGGTAAGCGGAGATGTCTAACTCTGGACAAGAATTCCCATGGGAAAAGCCAAAGCTGGATTATTCCCCGAATGACCCTCCTTGTCCTTCGAAATTAAATATGTCGCTGACCGGTGTGAATGTTAATTGGTCATTGACTACTTGTACTTCTTGTAATTGGGCGCCTTCCGTCAAGTAGGCATCGTTTATGCCATCAAGACGAAGTGTTGGAACGAAGTTATTTCCGTTTGTGGTATCAAGGTTCCACGTGGCTTTCATAACATTGACTCGATTTATTCCACCTGGTAGATCAGCTGCTGCACGAAGTATGTCCTCCATTATCTGTGCAAAGAACACACCTCCAGAATATGAGCCATCAGCGCACGTAACGTCGCTATATTCTTCAAGGACTTGTTTTGTTAGAAGAATTGCTGGATCATCGTCAAACTGCGGATCTCCGCATACTTTGCTGTAATTTGCCATTCGCACTCCGGATCCTTCTGATTGGAGAAGCACCGCTGCGTCTTTTACTGGAGTAAAGAATGCTGGCAGGTTGTTACAGGTGTAAGACATGTAAAAGCGAGGTCTCCAAGGTGTTGCGGCCATGACACCAACGCTTTGTGGGCAAAATGCGCCTGTAGTTCCAGCTACGAAAACCTGTGCTCCTGAAGAAGCTAACGTTGTCATCTCGTTGGTAACATCGGGGGCAGCTGGATCATGGAGTTCTTCAGCCACAAGATCAACTCCAGAACAACCTTTCAGAGTTTGCTGATAGGTCTTACCGAAATCATTGTTTGCGAATAGGCCAGCTACTGTGGCTCCTTCTCCGAATTCTTCCACAATAGCTTCACACCAAATATTTGTTTCAGTGATGTAGTTCAGAATGTTTCCGACTGTCCATGGATAGTTTGCGGGGTCCCCCCAGAATGGGAATCCGGAAAGGTTGAGTAATTGAGGGACGCAGGAGTCGTTAGTTATTGGCCGTATAGCGAAATTATTTGGTGTGCCAATCACTCCAACAAAGCCAAGAATATTGTCTGATTCCAACATTTCTTCTACGTTTGCAACAGTTCTTCCAGCTTCATAGGCATCATCTTTAGCTATCAGAACTAACTCTTTGCCATCAATTGGGTTTGTTGCATTAACGTAATCAAAGTAGTACTGCATGCCAGTTGCGATAGTTCCAAAAGCTGCAAGTTGTCCAGACTGAGGTAGAGAAATTCCCAGCCGTATTTGGCTATCTGTTATACCCTCTGAGGAATTCCAGTCATCAGGACAAGCGTCAAGATCTAGGACAGTGCCTTCTGCGATTGTTACTTGTCCACCTGTTTGTTCTCCTGCTGCATCATCACCGTTACTACCGCAAGCTGAAGCAATTAACGCAAAAAGGCTAATGAGTGAGAGCAATTTGATTAGTACATTTTTCATGGTTACCCCTTAATTTGTAATGAAAGATAGCTTTTTTTAGGCAAATACGCAACAGGTAGAACTTTACTTGAGGCTGGGATTTTGTATTTGTATGTATTTCTTTTTTGTTTTTTTCAACGCAGTAGAAATACCACCTGGCATAAAGAGAGTGAGGAGGATCAGCAAGATACCAAGTATGAGAGAACCTGTAGGGCCTTGTAACCAACGTTCGGGGACAAAGGCAACAGATTGTGTTGATGAAGCCCAGTCAGGTATGAGTGCATACACAAGGCCACCAATAATTGCCCCTTCAAGGGTTCCTACCCCACCGACGACTAAACCAACAATCAGGTAAATGGCAACGAGTGAGCTGAAATCATCTGGAGAAGCAATACCTACTTCGGCTACATATATTGCCCCACCGATTCCACCTAGTGCTGAAGCAACACCAAACGAAATAGTTTTTGTTAAGGCCAAGTTAATTCCTGATACTGCAGCACTAGTTTCATTGTCACGTATTGCCCTCATTGCTCGACCCGGTCGGCTCTTAATTAGATTTGAGATTAACCAAAAGCAGATCGTAGCAATAATGGCAAAGAGCATATATTTCCATAAGCGTGATTCTTCCCTGTTAGATAAAGGGCCATCACCAAAAAATGGTCCTAATAGTGGAATGTTCTGTAGCATTTGGGCTATTTCATCGAGTGGGATCCAGCTTGGTGCTTTGAATTTGTACCCTGTGAGCTTTCCATTTGCTCCGCCCGTATATACGTTCAGGCTGTCGAGTTTCACGATTGTTGGAAATATGGATGCGAGCCCAAAAGTCAATAACGCGAGATATAAACCTTTAATTCGTAAAGCAGGTAGTCCGAATATCATTCCTGCGAGAAAGCAGCTTGGTACGACGACGAGAAGGGTAAGGAGAAATGGCCAAGAGTGATCAGCTACTAACCATGCTGCTATGTACGCTCCCATTCCGAAAAAGAAACTCTGACCTAACGCAATTTGTCCTGTATATCCAACTACTACTTGCAGGCCGAGAATGGCTACACCATAAGCAATTGCTTTATTGAGGCGTATTAGTGAAAGGTTGTATTTATTTGAGCCGATGCTGATGGAGCCAACGTCCACAAAAGCAAAGCCAATTAGAAGGAAGATTAGGATAAGAAGCGCCCAAACACTGATTCTATAATTTCGATATTGCGTACTTCCTTTTGTGAGAGTAAATCTTGCTTTCATGAATTAGACCCTCTCCACTGCTTTCGTTCCAAGGAAACCAGACGGCCGGAAGGTAAGAACAATGAGTAGAACTGCGACAGTTGCAGCTAGTGTCATCTCGTTTGGTATGAAAGGAATATATTGGACTAGAACGCTTTGAATAAAGCCGATAGTTAGCCCTCCTAGAAGAGCACCCCACAGACTATCAAGTCCCCCCAATGCGGCTGCTGTGATAGAGAAGATCAGTGCCCTTAACATGATGGATGGTTCTATTTGTAGAACAGGGTTGGCAGCATATATTGAAGCTCCAAAGGTTCCAGCTGCAGCTGCGAGCGCCCAGCCGAATTGTAAAGTTGGTCCTACTTTTATCCCACAGAGTCGACTTGATTCAAGGTTTGAAGAAACGGCTCTGAATGAGAGGCCTATTTTTGTTTTATTGAGAAGTACGTGTAGAAGTAAGAGAACAAGAATGCAGCTCCCGAAAGCAAAAATTGAGTACCAGCTAAGTCTGGCATTGCCGATAGTGAGGGCACTTCCGTGAGGGAAAAGCTGGGGAAACGCCAAGGGGTCGTATCGCCAAATAATTGCAGCTACGGCATTTAGGACAAGGAAAAGTCCTAAAGTAATGATAACTAGCGGTAGGTGGTCAGCCGGATCAAACCGTCGTATGATGGCTCTTTCAAGTCCTCCTGCAAGAAGTCCAGAGATTAGCATTCCGGTAATCACAGCTATCCACATTGGTAAGCCCCAATTCCAAAGTTGGAGAACAATGAATGCTCCGAGCATTGCTTGCTCACCTTGGGCAAAGTTTATGAGAGTTGTTGCTTTGAAAATTAATACTAGTGCGACTGCTATTAGGGCATATGCTGAACCGTTTGTTAAGCCGTCAAAAAGTCGTTGAAGGAAAAGGTCCATATCAGCCGCCTAAGTATGCTCGTATGATGGCTTCATCATTAATGAGACTTGATGCTTGCCCCTCAACAGCAATTTCTCCAGCTTCAAGAACGTAACCTCTATCTGCCATGCCTAAAGCTATCTGGGCGTTCTGTTCTACGATGAGCATGGTTGTTCCGTGGTCTTTATTCATGATCAGGAACCGTTCGAAGAGAGCTTCAACAATTTGTGGAGCTAATCCAAGCGAGGGTTCATCAAGTAGGAGTAGTTCTGGTCTTGACATGAGCGCCCGAGATACTGCAAGCATTTGTTGCTCGCCACCTGAGAGAGAACCAGCTGATTGTGAACGTCGTTCGAACAGTACTGGGTAGGTGTCATAACAATTTTGTATATCGCTTTCCACTTCTTTATCGGATCTAATGAAGGCACCGACTCGCAAGTTATCTTCGACGGTTAGCTCTGGGAATGTTCCTCTCCCCTGCGGTACGTGTGCTACGCCTTTTCGAACAATGGAGTCAGGTTCAAGCTGGCTGATGTCTTCTTTATTGAATGTTATGGTTCCGGTAGTGTCAATCATTCCAGATAAAGCACGAATGGTCGTTGTTTTTCCTGCACCATTTGCTCCGAGTATGACAGCGATTTCATTTCCGTAGACTTCAAAGCTGATGCCATGGAGGATTTCTACTTGACCGTAGGTTGCTGTGAGGTTTTCAGCTTTGAGAAGCACGTTAGTCATTTGAGACTCCTAAGTATGCATTTATTACTAAAGCGTTTTGTTGGATCTGTTCTGGTGTGCCTTCAGCTATTTTTGATCCGAAGTCGAGGACGACAACTCGGTCAGATATGCCCATGACCATACCCATGTGATGTTCAACGAGGAGGATTGTTAATGCATATTCATCTCGTAGTCTTTTAATAAGAGATGAAAGTTCGTTGACTTCGGAATGGTTTAGTCCCGTTGCGGGTTCATCTAGAAGTAACAATCTGGGTTTATTTATGAGAGCACGTGCTAGTTCAATTTTTTTCATTGTTCCAAACGGAAGACCGTCGCATGGCTGATCTGCAAATTGGATCATGTCAAGGTTTTCAAGAATTGTGTGTGCGTTTCTTCGGAGTTGCATCTCTTCTTTTGATAAACCTATTCGCAGCATTGCTGAAAGAAAGTTTTGTTTTCCGTGCACGTGTGCTCCAGTCATAACATTTTCAAGGACTGTCATCTTTGGCCATAACGCTAGATTTTGGAATGTTCTCGCGATACCCATTTGTGCGATCTGATACGAAGCCTTATTGAGGAGTGTTTTTTTTTGGAAATTAACTGATCCAGTAGTTGGATCATAGATTCTGCTAATTACGTTAAATAGTGTTGTTTTCCCAGCTCCGTTGGGTCCAATTAAGCCACAGATTTCATCTTGGTTGACAGCAAAGCTGAGGTTATGCAGAGCAGTAACACCACCAAATTGCATGGTCAGATCTTTTACTTCGAGTAATTCTTCATTCATATGTTTCTGAGAAGTCCTCATCTATTCATGTTCGGTGCATCATAGCAGCCACCTATATTTATGCCCTTTTGCTGACAGGTTATTGGCCTACTGACAGGCTGTCTTATTCGTTAGAGAGGACGTTAGGTGTCTGAACCGTCTTGTGTAAAGAGATCTGTGAGATTTTCAAGCGCGATTCGTTGGTTTTCATCCAAATTTTTCGGGACAGTAATATATATCGTGACAAGAAGATCCCCGTTTGATTCTCCATCGGTTAGTCCAGCGCCTTTGATTCTAAAAATGCTTCCTGTTTGTGTCCCTGCTGGTAACCGTAGTTTCTTTGGTCCTTGATGGTAGGTAGGAACTTCTATGTCTGTGCCAAGCGCTGCATCTATAAAGGAGACAGGCACTTTCGTTAATAGGTTCTTTCCTTCTCGCTCAAATAATTCATGCGCTGATACGCGTATGATTACGATCAGGTCGCCATTGGGTCCTCCGTGTGCCCCTTGTCCGCCTTTCCCTTTGAGTCGCAATCGGGTTCCATCTTCTACCCCTGCAGGGATCCTAATTTTGGTTGCGTTGGGTTGTTCTGATCTAGTTCCTGACGTTACTGAAGTTTCGATTCCCGTTACAGCTTCATCGAAGCTAAGTCGAAGTTGTGCTTCGTGGCTGGTTCCACGTTGAGGTCGTTGTGCCCCGGGCTGGCTGAATCCATCTCCTCCGAACATGCTATTAATTAGGTCAGAGATACCACCTGGTTGGCCTGAATAGTTTGAGGAGAATCCTCCCATTCCTGGTCCCATTCGTCGTGCTTCGTCGTATTTGGAACGTGTTGTTGGGTCACCTATTACGTCATAAGCTGCTGAGACGTCTTTAAATCGTTCTTCTGCTTTAGTATCTCCAGGGTTTTGATCTGGGTGGAGATCTCTAGCTAATTTTCTATAAGCTTTTTGTATTTGTTTTTCGTTCGCATCAGCAGGTACACCAAGAACAGAGTAATAGTCTTTCTCGAACCACTCTCTTTTCGCTTCCATAGCGCTCTCCCCCCTTTCTTATGCAAGAATTTCTTAGGCGGGACCTATTGTTCGAACCATTGCTGGCCTTATGGTTCGCCCCTTCCACAAGTAACCTGATCGCATGATTTCATCAACTGTTGTCTTGTCGGAGTCTTCTTTAGCTTCGTGCATGATTGCATCGTGGCGCTCTGGGTCAAATTCGACACCGGAATGCGCAACTACTTCTAGACCCTCGCCTTGAAGTGTTTCGATGAGTGCGTTTCTAACGGGAATAACGTCTTCTAAACCTTGCTGGATTCCTGCATCGCAAGCGTCAAGCACTGGAAGTAATTTTTCCGCCAAAGTGCCACCTGCCTGTTCAACTAAATCAGCTTGACGTTTAGCATTTTGTCGTCGAAAGTTATCAAATTCAGCTTGGACACGTTGAAGATCAGCTAAGAGTGCCGCATTTTGTTCTTTGAGGATTAAGATCTCAGGGTTTTCAACTTCAGATGGTGTTTCTTCATCTACCTCTGTAGCAGTCTCTTCTATATCTATTTCGGTTTCAGCATCTTCCGAAGGTATTGCCTGATCGGCCATTATTCATCCTCGTCAATGATTTCAGCATCGATAATGTCTTCGGATTCATCATCCTCTTGTGCGTCAGCTTCTTGCGCTGCTGTTTCATAGAGGCGTTGAGCGAAACCTTGACTTGCGATGGTTAATTCTTCCATGGCATTTTTCACAGACTCAATATCTATTTCGTCTCCTTCGAGTGACGTTTTTACTGTTGCAATTTTTTCTTCGATATCTGTCTTTTCATCTTCACCGATTTTCTCAGCATTATCACGTATCATCTTTTCCGTTTGGTAAACCATTGAATCAGCTGTATTTCGAGCTTCAGCTTCTTCTTTTCTTTCACGGTCTTCATTTGCATGTGCCTCAGCATCAGCAACCATTTGATCAATTTTGTCTTGGTCGAGTGAGGATTGACCAGTGATCGTAATGGATTGCTCTTTCCCGGTTGCTCTATCTTTGGCAGATACATGCACAATACCATTCGCATCGATATCAAATGTGACCTCTATTTGTGGCACGCCACGTGGTGCTGGTGGTATGTCAACGAGTTGAAATTTCCCAAGTGTTTTATTGAATTGGGACATTTCACGTTCGCCTTGGAGAACATGAATTTCTACCGAAGGTTGATTATCTTCAGCTGTGGTGTATACCTCTGTTCGCCTGGTAGGAATCGTTGTGTTACGTTCGATCATTTTTGTCATCACACCACCTTTAGTTTCAATTCCCAGTGACAGCGGGGTCACGTCTAGCAAAAGAATGTCTTTAACTTCTCCTCTAAGTACTCCTGCTTGCACTGCGGCACCTACTGCAACGACTTCGTCTGGGTTTACGCTTTTGTTTGGTTCTTTCCCTGTCATGCTTTGGACAAGTTCGGTTACTGCCGGCATACGTGTAGATCCCCCAACTAAAATCACATGCTCAATTTCGCTCATTGAAAAACCGGCGTCTTTAATAGCTTGCTCAAACGGCTTTCTGCATCGTTCAAGAAGATCTGCAGTAAGCTCTTGAAACTTTGACCGTGAGAGAGCGTAGTCCATGTGTAATGGACCTGCGTCTGTGGCAGTTACGAATGGAAGGTTAATTTGGGTGCTTTGGCTTGATGAAAGTTCAATTTTAGCCTTCTCTGCGGCTTCTTTGAGGCGCTGCATAGCCATGTTATCTTTTGATAGATCGACACCATTATCGTTATTGAATGATTCTACCAGCCAAGTAATTACTCTTTCGTCCCAGTCGTCACCTCCTAAAGTGGTATCTCCACTTGTTGATTTCACTTCAAAGACGCCATCTCCAATTTCTAATACTGAGACGTCAAATGTTCCACCGCCAAGGTCAAAGACCAGAATTGTTTGATCCTCGTCACCCTTTTCAAGACCGTAAGCTAGAGCTGCAGCGGTCGGTTCGTTGATAATTCTAAGTACCTCTAATCCAGCGACTTTACCTGCTTCTTGCGTTGCAGTTCTTTGTGCATCGTCAAAATATGCGGGAACTGTAATAACCGCTTCTGTGACAGTGTCCCCTAGATAAGCTTCGGCATCTCTTTTCAGTTTCATAAGTGTTCGAGCTGAAACTTCTTGAGCGTTATAGTCCTTCCCATCAATATCTAGGGACCAATTTGTTCCCATTTCTCTTTTGACTGATCTAATTGTTCTGTCAGGGTTGGTTATTGCTTGTCGTTTGGCAACTTCTCCGACGAGTACTTCACCATCTTTTGCGAATGCGACAACTGATGGGGTTGTTCGACTTCCTTCAGCATTAGCAATAACGGTGGGTTCTCCACCTTCGAGGACTGCTACTACTGAGTTTGTTGTTCCTAGATCTATTCCGACGGCCTTCGCCATTGTGTTCTCCTGTTCGGTTCTTTTCATACTTTTTTATGTATCTAGGTGTATGAACAAGTTTTTTTGGGCTTTTATTCCCAAAACCGGAGATTATTTGTTTGTTATCTATGTATGAAAAAGCGGGAGCTACCCGCCATTAAGGGTAGCTCCCGCTAAACAACCCTTTGTTCTGTAGAGAGGGGGGAACCTATATAAGAACAAAGAGGAGGCTTTAGTTATTAGCTAGTTGATTCCATGTGATATCCGGAACTTCCGTGTTCGCTGACGTCCAGTCCAGCGATTTCTTCTTCTGGTGATACTCGAAGACCAGTCGTCTTTTTTATAATACTGAAGGAGATTCCTGCTGCGATTGCTGTCCAGGTGATAATGATGAGAACCATTACAGCTTGGACACTTAATTGCGCTAGTCCGCCACCGTAGAAGAGTCCTGCATCGTCTCGACCAAGGAATGCATCGTCGTAGCGTGAGAAGAGTCCTATAGCGAGAACACCCCATATTCCACAGGTGCCGTGTACGGAAACTGCTCCGACGGGGTCGTCAATTCCTTTTTTCTCGATGAAGAGCACAGAATAGACAACGAGAGCACCCGCAACTGCACCAGTTATGAGAGACCCAAACGTGTTGAACGCTCCACACCCTGCAGTAATACCGACGAGGCCTCCCAGCACGCCGTTACCGACCATGCCAACATCAGGCTTTCCAGTTTTGGCGACAACGACAATCGCTGATACTGCACCACCGGCTGCTGCAGCTATCAAGGTGTTGACAGCGACTGACATGACGTATCCGTCGGCTGCTAATTGAGACCCTGGGTTGAATCCAAACCATCCGAGCCAGAGAATGAATACGCCGATAACGGTGAAGACGATGTTATGTCCTGGTATGGCTCGTGGTTTCCCGTATTCATCGTATTTCCCGATTCGTGGTCCAAGCGCTTTGGCTCCCATGAATGCTGCAACTCCTCCTGTGAGGTGCACGATTCCTGATCCTGCGAAATCAGAATAACTGAGTGCGCTTCCCCAGTTAATGTATTTCGCTATCAGTCCTCCACCCCAGGTCCAGTGGACGACAACTGGGTAAATGAACGCTGTCATAAGGGCTGAAAATAGTAGGTATGCGGAGAATTTTGTTCGCCCTGCCATAGCGCCGGATGCGATGGTAACTGCTGTTGCTGCGAATACGACTTGGAAGAAGAAGTCTGTCGCTCCGGACAATCCTTCGGTGATTTCAAATAATGAGGAACCAGAGAGGAAGTAGGAGTTTCCGCCTATAAACCATCCACCGCCATCTCCGTAAGCAAAAGCATAACCAACTGCGTAAAAGGCAAGAACGCCAATGCACATATCCGCTATGTTTTTTGCCATAATGTTGGCAACGTTTTTGCTTTGTGTAAGTCCAGCCTCGACTAAGGCGAAACCGGCTTGCATGAAGAATACGAGAATACCGGCAATGAATACCCACAGATTATCCATCACTGCCTGCAGATAAACTGATGGGTCATCTGCATCCTGAGCGAGTGCTGGACTAGCTGCAAGCAATAGACTGGTTCCCGCTACTGCTGAACCGAGTAATAATTTTCGTTTCACAATTCCTCCATTGATCGGATTATTTAATACTAAATTATCTAGGATTTATTTCGAGGCTGTTACGGCAGTGTTAACAAACAAAAAGTGTTGTGTTTTTAATGTGACTTCTGTCATGTAAACAGAGATTTAACGGTCTAGAAGTCCTACTAATGCTCCTTAACCGTCTATCTTTGATACAGGGATATGGAAGCACAGGAAAAGACAAAACGATTCAAACCACAAGAGTGGGTTATAGGATTAGGCATCGCTGTTGCTGTTTTCACAGCTCTTTCTGGAGTTGCAGCAGCGGTCTTTGATCAAAAGGGAGATAGCCCCATTCATCGTGAAGTTTTTGGCAATATTCCGACCGCAGCAAAAATAGCATTTTACTCAATTATTCCTACCCTGATTATTTATGGAGCATGGAATTTCTCTCTTCGGGTAAAGAACTGGACACGAGGACAACCCGATAACAGATCCACAACTAAAAAGAATGTTCATCGGCGAGCTAAGGATTTGCGCGCCGGGTTGTATATGAAAACACTTATGCGAGATCCTGCTGCTGGTCTGATGCATTCACTGATGTACTTCCCTTTCATTATTCTACTTGGCGTTACGACAACTCTTGAGATTGACCACCAGTTACCATCTGAGCTCAAATTTCTGCACGGTGGCGTGTATAAAGGCTATTCACTTGTCGGCGATGTCGCTGGCGTGCTTTTCCTTATTGGCGTCGGCTGGGCCTTGCTTCGAAGGTACGGACCACGTCAATTCCGACCATATCGCATTCGAATAAAATCACGAGGAGACCATGCAATTGGGCTAGGACTCCTTTTCGGAATGGGAATAACCGGATTTATTGCCGAAGGTTTCAGAATCGCTTTAGAAAACGAACCAGAATATGAGAAATGGTCTGTTATAGGTTATCCACTAGCAAAACTATTTGATGGCGCTGGAAACTTAAGTGGATGGCATCAAATTTGGTGGTACGCACACATCATATTCTTCATCGGTTTCCTAGTCTTCTTACCGATCACGATGTTAAGACACATCTTCACATCACCCCTAAACATGTATCTCAAAGATAGAGATAGGCCAAAGGGGGCAATGAAGCCACTTCCTAACCTGATGGAAACTGAACTTGAAACATTTGGAGCTTCAGTAGTTGAGGACTTTACTTGGAAACAACTTCTTGATACTGATGCATGCACGATGTGTGGACGTTGCACCTCTGTATGCCCGGCACATGCTACTGGTAAACCTCTTGATCCAAGAGAAATTGTTCTTAAAACGGGTGAAGTCATGGCAGCAACAGGTGATCCTGCTACAACTCCTCCCATAGGAGTTGATACCGAGATTACTGTTCCTGCAAACTGGATGTTCGATCGAGTAACGAGCGATGAATTATGGTCATGCACCAGTTGCAAAGCTTGCGATGAAATCTGCCCAGTTAATATTGAAATTCTTGACAAAATTCTTGATATGCGACGTTACAAATCTCTAATGGAATCAGATTTCCCAGCTGAACTCGGTAACGCCTACCGGGCAATGGAGAATTCAGGTAATCCATGGTCAATTTCGCAAACAGAGAGAGCTGATTGGATAGGCGATATAGAAGGAATAGAAGTAATCGCTGGCGGCGATCCTTTCGCATCAGAATGGCTCTATTGGGTAGGTTGCGCAGGAAGTTTCGATGATAAGAACAAGAAGGTCAGCCAAGCAATGGCGAAACTACTTCAACGGGCAAATATTGACGTCAGTATTTTGGGACCAGCCGAAAATTGTACGGGTGACCCAGCTCGTCGTTCAGGGAATGAATACATTTTCCAAATGCTAGCGATGCAAAATATTGAAACGCTCAACGGTATGGGCGTAAAGAAAATCATCACGCAATGCCCCCATTGCTTTAACACACTCAAAAACGAATATCCCCAACTAGGCGGCCACTACGAAGTTATCCATCACACACAACTACTAGAAGAACTAATCGATACTGGCGAGCTTGACATGTCAAATGCTTCTCTTGAAGAACGAATCGTGTACCATGACAGTTGCTACTTAGGAAGACATAATGACGTGTACATGTCTCCAAGGAAAGTCATTGGCAGTCTTCAAGGCGTTGATATCGTCGAAGCACCTCGAAATGGAACTAAGGGAATGTGTTGTGGTGCTGGTGGCGCTCGAATGTGGATGGAAGAAGATATAGGTCCGAAAGTAAATGATGTTCGCGCCAAAGAACTCGTGGAAACCGGAGCTACAAGAATAGCTACAGCTTGCCCATTCTGTTACATCATGATGGATGACGGTGTAAAAGCAGCCGGAAAAGAAGAAGACGAAGTACGAGTCGCTGACCTCGCTATCCACCTTGTAGAAGCTCTTGAAGCAGGTGAGCAGCAGATAGAAGAAGAAAGAATCGTAGAGATTCAAACGCCTAATGTTGAAACACCTGAACCTGTCTCTGCAGAGATCATTTCAGCACCTATCCCAACTGGTGAACCTGCTCCCGTAGGCGCAGTGCAACGTGTAACAACTCAGTCTTCAGGTGTTGGGGTTCTTCCAAGCCCAACGGAGTCAGAACCGGCGGCGATTATGGAAGAAGTGGTAATTGATGATGATGCCCCTATCACCCCAGATAACTTATCGATGATTAGGGGAATGGATCCTTATACGATTCAACGCCTTAAAGAAAAAGAAATTATCAGCTATTCCCAAATAGTGAGGCTGACATCGAATGAAGTTTCAGCTATCGAAGAAGAATTTGATATTCCTGGTTGCTTCAATCGTTTCAGTTGGCAGTATCAAGCTCAACAACTTATGAGCGGAGAAGAAGAATAATAATTCTCTGTTTGCTCATATATAGCTAACTGGGTGTGGACGTTGCTCTAAAGGGCTCTGCTGCGTTGTTTATACCTTTTGAAACCTGCGCCTAGAAAGATGATTATGATAGTGGCCGATAGGGCGATCAGTGGAGTATTGCGTACCCAGCGGACTGTGTCGTCTCCGTAATAGGAGAAGAGGAAGGTTATCGGCAGTAAGCCGATAACTGTTCCGATGAAGAATTCACGCCACTTGATTTTTGTGATCCCGAGGAACCAATCTGCTGCTGGGGCGTATCCTGTCACAACCCGTAACATAATTGTTGAGAGAAGAGCATTTTTAACAAACCGCTTTTCCCACCCGATGAAACGTTGCGGTAATCGTTTTCGTACCCAGTCCTGAGCAAGCCATCGTGCGACAATGAAACCTATGCTGCTAGCGATGATGCCACCGAGCATGCTGTAAGCGAGTACCTCCCACCAAGTCCAAACAAAGGTTGCTGGAATGATCAAAGCAGCTCCGGGCAGGCTTAACGGCTGGGCTGCGACAAAGGCGAAAATATATAAGATTGGTCCAAAGACTCCGGAATCTTTGAAGAAATTTTCTATACGTTCACGATCGTGGAGGAAGTCGAAAACGCCAAACACAAAAAGAAGCACAAAAGCTAGGAGAAGCAGAGTAAATACGACTCGCCTGACAATGCGAGCTTTCTCAGGTTCCAAAATTTTCCCAATACCTACTTGGTCGGGGACCTTCCTGATTCTGATACTTTGAACCAAGAACTCCAGAGCCATAGGGATTCTCAGCCGCTGTGGTCATCTGCTGAAAGCTGATTTGTCCTATTTTCATTCCTGCGTACAACGTGATGGGTAGGTTCGCTACATTAGAGAGTTCAAGCGTAAGTTGTCCATCCCATCCTGCGTCAACAAAACCTGCAGTTGAATGAATCAGTAACCCAAGTCTTCCTAAGCTGCTTTTCCCTTCGAGTCGAGCTACGAGATCCTCAGGGACTACGACGCGTTCTAAGGTGCTTCCAAGAACGAACTCCCCTGGATGAAGAATGAAGGCCTCACCGTCTGTAATTTCAACTAATTCAGTTAAGTCTTCAAGGTTTTCTTTAACATCGATAATGCCCATTGAATGATTTTTAAACACCCTGAATTGGGAATGTATTCTCAAATCTACTGAACTTGGTTGTACCGCATTCTCGCCGAGAGGTTCGATGATAATTCGACCAGCTTCAAGTTTTTCTTTGATGGTTTTATCGGAAAGGATCACGTTGAGACATTAGTAGCATTACCGGTTTGACGTGAATTCACGGAAAAGAATACCGATGAGTTGAAACTTCTCTTTCTCCGAAGCACGAACTAACGTATGGGCGTGCAAGTAGATCATTTGACTCAGCATGCTGAAAATGTTGGAGACCGTATCGCTGTGATTGATGACAGAGGAGGCTCAAAGCCTCGTCGCCTGTCATATGTTGCTTTTAACGATGCGGTAAATGCGCTAGCAAATGGGTTCTTGTCGCTAGGAAGCGAAGAAGGTAGCCATATCGCATGGTGGGGTAATAACAGTATTGAAATACTGACTGCCATTCATGCGATTCGTAAATCTGGGGGGGTTTCAATTCCGATACCATACAAATCAACGAGCGATGAGGCGTTGTATCTTCTGCACGTTGCTGACGTGGAGATTCTCATTATCGAGAACCAGTACCTTCCGATGCTGGCACCGATTCGCGATCAATTAAAAAACTTAAAGCATATTGTTTCTTTCGGTGATGATGACGCTAATGAAAGAAGTATCCCCATGGGTGAGGTTTTAGGTTCGTCAGCTATGCCAGTGACTGAAGGGAATTATGCGTCTACTCAGCAAATGATTTTTACGTCAGGGACGACGGGTAAACCCAAGGGCGCGATACGAAAAGTTGGTGGAGAAGCAAACCAGTTTGGTCCTCTCTTTAAATTGATTGGGTGGGACCGTATGGAACAACTTATCTATCTCACAACTGGGCCGCTATATCATTCAGGGCCTCTAGGTTTCACTTTGCGTTCGCAATTAGTTGGATCAACCGTTGTCACACAACATTCATTTGACGCTGAGGACTGGTTACGCCTAGTTGATTCACATCGAGTTACATCCACGTTTTCTGCCCCAACACCGATGAGGCGTATTACTGCATTACCTGATCACATTAAATCAAAATATGATGTGTCTACTCTGGAGTGTTTCATTGCGAATGCTGCTCCGTGGACGATGAAATTGAAAAGAGCGTATTTGAATGATTTCCGTGCAGATTCGCTTTGGGAGATTTATGGGTCAACAGAACTTTCAGTATGTACTGTTCTCGCCCCTGAAGATCAGCTAAGGAAACCAGGGTCGTGTGGCGTTCCAGCACCCGGTGTTGCCATCAAACTTTTTGATGATGATGGGAAAGAAATTAATGCACCAGATGAGCCTGGGGAGTTGTATGCGAAGTCCCTTGCTGTGTTTGACACATATTACAAATCTCATGACCAGTACCTTGAAGATCATCGGGATGGGTATCAGACAGTTGGGGATATTGCATACGTTGATGATGAAGGGTACTACTTCATCTGTGATCGAAAGAAAGACATGATCATCACCGGAGGCGTGAACGTCTACCCTGCCGAAATCGAGAACGTTCTTGATGATCATCCTAAAGTAGCGGAAGTAGCGGTTTTGGGAATTCCTGACGAGGAGTGGGGCGAAGCGGTCTGCGCAATTATTGTCCCACTAGAGGGGTTAGAGGAAAATAATATAACTGAATTTGCACGAAACAGACTTTCCGGCCCTAAGGTACCCAAACAAATATTCTTCTACCCCGAGTTACCGAAAACCGGGTCAGGAAAAGTTCTGAAAAGGGATATACGGGAACAGATCCTGAAGAATTTATAGAACAGTCACGGGGATTGATGCCTAAAGAACCTATTAAAAGGAAAGTTATAAGAAAAGAAATACATAACGCTGTATTCGTTGATTTCGAAGGTTCGGGTAAAAAACCAAACGAAGAACCTGATTTCAGTAATCCAGATGTTCGTAAATTTGTCGGAGTGTTATCGGTGACAAATCGTCTTAAGTTGCGCCAGTTTGTTCTTGATGATTCTTTGAACATTTATGCGAAGTCATTTAACGCTGACGAGTCTGGATTGTGTGATGAACATAAAATAACGTGGTGCGGTACAAGAAAAAGAGCAGAAGAAAAAGTAATTGAACTTTTATTGAAACTAAAAGGTCCAATCATCAGTTGGTCAGAACATGACTGGAACGTTATGGAAAACATGATGGGAAGTGATCACTTCAGCGATGATGATCGAGCAAACATCAAAAGCCGATGGAGAAATGCCCTACAAACTGTTCGACCATGGAATACTGTGACACTTCAAAAGAAAGTTACAGACCATAAGTTGCAAAATTATATGGAGATCATTGGATACGTCACAGATTCAGAGAAGGAGGGGATGAGCGACAAGATGAGCTACTTGTCAAAAGTAGCGAAGGGGAAGCGTAACCCCGATGAATTAACTTCTAAGCAGTTGGATAAATGGCGACACGTTTATGAGCATAATTTTCATGACTTAGAAGGGATGCGACAAGTACTTCATCAAGCAGTCCTAAAAAATAGCCTCTGTACCGTTTGAACTATGAGGTAGGAGTTTGGACTGGAAGATTGATTACCTCTGCTTGCTCATCTTGTTGATCGAGGAGTTCTAATTGTTCTCCTTGGCGTCTCCTGAGTCCGGCATGCCAGTGCTTGCGGCACATAAGTTCATATGTCACTTCTGCGGTTTCTTCTATTTCTTCTGTGGCGGTATCTCCCACAACTTTTAACGCCCCTGAGTAGACTTGTATTCCGTTGACTAAGCGAGCGTTATGTGTGGCTCGAGCGCCACACCAGCATCGTGCTTCGACCTGTACTTGGCTTCTCACGTCAGCGAGTTCTAGTAAGCGAGCTGTTCCGGGGAATAGTTCTCCTTGGAAGCTTGTGAGAAGGCCGAATGCGTAAACGTCGACATGGAGTTCGTCTACTATTCTGCCGAGTTGTTCTATTTGTCGCGGCTCGTAGAATTGGGCTTCGTCACAGACCATTGCGTCGAGGCCTGTGATTTCGAAGGCTTCTCTGGCTAGTTCGAAAAGGTTGACTGAGGCGTCAACGATGTCTGCTTCGGCTTCAACGCCAAGGCGGCTTGAGACTTTTCCTTCTTGTCGGTCAAGTTGTGTGGTGAGGATTACTTTGAGACCGCGTTGCGCAAGGTTGTGTCGTATCTGTAATGCCTGTGTGCTTTTGCCTGATCCCATAGTGCCGAAGAAGAAGCGAAGTTCTGCCATATCCCGAAACTACACCTTTGTGGTTTCTAGTCAAATGGTATGGGAAGAGGAAATATATAAATTGAACTGGCGAAGAGAACACACTCAGAACCGCTTAAAGTCTCTTATGGTGAGAACCGACGACAATTAACCTTCTCACCTAACTGACACTTACCACGTGAACTGGAATAACTGATTTGGGTGCAATGCCCCGTAGGGTTGTAGAATCCTATAACTATCTGCGGGTGTAGTTCAATGGTAGAACATCAGCTTCCCAAGCTGAGGACGGGGGTTCGATTCCCCTCACCCGCTCACTGGCCTTGTGGCTTAGACTTTGACGATTGATTTCCCAATATTGCCACCCGTAAACATCTTCGTATACGCATCCAACGTGTTTTCAACACCGTTCGTTTCATCAAACCGGAACGTTATAAGTCCCTCATCTAACCATTGACGCATGCGCGCATCGGATTCATCCCCTCGATGAAAATAGTCAGGTGAGAAGAAGCCCGTGATTGATACCCGTTTGTGGAGAAGGTATTCAAATTTGTATGGTCCTGGGACAGGTCCTTCGGCGTTGTAGCTATCCATGAGTCCGCTTAACGCGATCCTCCCGTGAATGGCCATGTTGGGCAGCACGGCGTCAAGGATGGGTCCAGCAACATTATCGAAATAGATATCTATCCCATTGGGAGCGTATTCTTTAATTTTTTCTTCGACGTTGTCTGTCTTGTAGTTGATTCCTTCATCAAATCCGAGGTCTGACTTTATCCAGTCAATTTTTTCGTCACTGCCAGCGATTCCTATTGTCCGACATCCAGCTATTCTGGCGACCTGACCAGCGATTGACCCAGTGGATCCTGCTGCTGCGGAGACGAGGAAGGTTTCACCTGGTTTTGGTTTACCGACATCGAGTACGCCGAAGTATGAGGTCCATCCGCTTGGGCCTATGAGCCCGATGTATTGTCGGATGTCATCTATGTCAGGGTCAACGACAAATACTCCTGCTTCTGCTGGGTTGACTATTGAGTAGTCAGCCCATTGCCCGTATGCACGCACAAGAGAACCTTTTGTGTAGGCAGGATGGTTACTTTCTTCGATAGTTCCGACGAGTATTCCGATCATGGCGGATCCGAGTGGAAGGGGAACATCAAATCCGTCTTCGCGGGGGTGTAGCCAGTTTCGTGTTCCAGCATCCATTCCTATGTAAATATTTTTGATCAGAATTTCGCCTGGGGCGAGTTCCGGTATTGGTTCGCTTTTGAATTCAAATGCTGGTTCAAAATCCATTCCTTCAGGACGTTCTTGTAAACGCCACACCCATCGCTCGCTCATCTTTCCCCCTAAATTGTTAATTCTAAACCTATCACTAAAAGTTATTAGCTATTAAAACGTAAAGGGCCCGCAGCGTAGCTGCGGGCCCTTTTATTTGACTCGTATGAGTTATTAGCTAATTAATTAGCCTCTTCCCCAAAGAGCAGAGAATTGGGCTTCCATAGTGGCTGGCCCTTTCCAGTCTGCTTCTGGTGTATCAAGCAGTGCTTGACAAGACTCAGGTGTTTGAGTCAAGAAGAGAGGTATCGGAGGTGTTACGTGTCCGTTTCCAGGAATATCCTGTCCTACAGATGTACGAACCATTCCATCTACCATCAACCACGCTGTGTATAGAACTGGATTAACTGTTCCGAATTCTATTCTTCCATCAACACATTCTTGCAGTGAAGCTGCGTCGTGGTCAGTTAGCGAAACGCTGATTCTTTCATCAAGATCAGCGCCCTCAAGAGCATCGAGGATTCCATAAAGCATTCCGTCAAATGCAACCATGAGCCAGTTAAGGTCTGGGTCTGCTTGGAAAGCTGAAATGATAGCGCCTGGTACTTCTCCTGTTAGGAGTTGGTCCAGTGAAACTGCTAACTCTTCAAATGTACAGTTAGGGCAGTTTTCCTCAAATGCTGCAGCAGCTCCGTTTCGTTGTGAAACAAGAACAGCAAAGTCTGGGATGTTAACCATGAGTACCTTAGCAGTACCATTTGATCGAACAATCACGTTATTTGCGTGCACGCTACCAGCTGCAAAGACATTGTCATTTCCAGAACAGTTTGTCATTAATCCTTCGAGGTCACTTGGAAGTGTGGTGTCGAAGCAAGAATATAGTCCAACTCCTGCATCTACCATCGTCTCAATTTCGTCAGCAATCGTAGCTGGTGGTGTACCAGTAATTGCAATGAAATCAGCTCCAAGATCTAACGCTGTAAGAATTGATGAGTTAGCACCAAAGCTAGCAATGTTAAGAATCTCTAGATTCCAGTTAAGAGCTTCCGTTGCTGCTTCGAACGCTGGGTTAAATGCAGCACAGGTAACTTCACATGCCAACCAAGCTACTGTCTTGCCTTCAGGCACAACAGAATCAATTGACTCTGTCACAGTAATTTGGTCTGGTGGTTCTGAGAAACTATCAACAACAGCTTGAGCTCTTGCGATTCCTGCTGCTACCGGATCAGCCTCTGGAGTTGACCCTGATGTGAAGG
>DDNP01000023.1:0-4700 GCA_002341185.1 Candidatus Neomicrothrix sp. UBA2517
GAAGGGCATGACGATCACGAAGGACATGGCCATGGTGGTATTGACCCTCACTTCTTTACCGATCCTGCACGAATGGCCGTAGTCGCAGAAGAGCTGAGCGAACTCCTCGTTGCGAATTTCCCAGATGTAGGTGGATTTACATCGACTGCAAGCGATTATGTTCAACAACTTCGTGAATTAGATGCCGATGTTGAGGAAATACTCTCTGCGGTAGTAAGTAATGAACGAGTTCTAGTAACAAACCATGCAGTGTTTGCATACTTTGCTGATCGTTATTCATTTACAGTGCTAGGTGAAATTATTCCGAGTTCGAGCACACTTGCGAGCGCAAGCGCTCAACAATTGACAAGCCTTGCGGAAGAAATCAAGGAAAATAATGTAAAGGCTATCTTCGCAGATGCTTCATCTTCAGATGCTCTTGCGCAAACTCTGGCAGCCGAAGTTGAAGGTGTAGAAGTTATTAATTTGTACACAGAATCACTCGGTGATCCTGGCTCCTCCGGAGAGAGTTACATTGATATGGTTCGATTTAATGCTCAGGCAATAGCGAGTGCCTTAGTTGAGTAATATCATTTATACATGAGTTTCCTTATTGATGCCTTTGAACCTGCGTTCATGCAAAGGGCACTGATAGGGGGACTTATTGCTGTGATCGCCACGTCTCTTGTCGGCACATGGATAGTACTGCGGGGACTTGCGTTCCTAGGAGATGCATTAGCCCATGGAGTAATTCCTGGAGTTGCCTTAGCTGTTCTATGGGGATTTAATCCCGCTTTGGGGGCATTTCTTTCAGCACTTATAATGAGTGGACTCGTCACTGTAGTTTCAAACCGTACTACCGTCCGAGATGACACTGCAATAGGCTTACTTTTCGTAGGGATGCTCGCATTGGGTGTCACCATAATCTCTAAAACAGGGTCGTTTAAAACTGATGTAACTGTCGTTCTTTTTGGTGATTCTTTAGGAATTACCAGTAGCGATATAAGAAACCAGATCATTTACACCAGTATTGTGATCATCTGCACCGTACTTCTATATCGTCCTTTCTTGGCACTCACATTCAATGAAATGAAGGCACAAACATTAGGCATGTCCCCAAGGCTGAGCCAAGCAGCACTGTTAGCACTTCTTTCTTTGGCTATTGTTGCAAGCTTCCAAGCAATCGGGACACTTCTTGTTTTTGGACTACTTGTAGCACCCCCTGCTACAGCAACTCTTTTGGTGAGGAAAGTTCCCCTAATAATGGTTGTATCTATGCTCGTTGGTTTCATCGCTGTCATATCCGGTTTGTTAATAAGTTTTCACTACGGAACAGCAGGTGGAGCCACCATGGCAGGAATCAGCGTCCTAGAATTTTTTATCGTCATGATAGTGCAATCTACCTATCGAACATTTCGTAAGGATACGACTGAAGGAGAAACCGAATGCCTCGAAGCTATCTGATAGCCTCAAGCCAATTCACAGAAATCGACAATTAGGAATTAGAGTTACCCTTACTTCCTCTATTTCAATAATTATGAGCCACCGTAAATTACGTACCTACTTATTTCTCTTAGGGTTAGCTCTTGTTGGTTGTTCTGAAACAACTGATGAACCAACCCAAGACCAAATACAAATAGGTGGTCAAGATGTTGGAAACCAAAAGGAATCCTCAGAGGTGGCACCAAGCTTAAGCCAAATTGAAAAGGATTCTGAGACCTTGTCATCGGCATCAGAATCTGAAGATACGGCTGGGAATGCTGTCGATAACGAGGAGGTAGGCTCATCACCATCTCCTGAACCTCCTCCGTCACCGACTACTAATTCCACCCCTCAGATAACTGAAAAGGGCACCCTACTAATCCAACTAGAGTCTCTGGTCATCGAACCAGAAAATGAGGTTTCTCCATATAACCGATCAGAATTCCCTCATTGGGATGATGAAAATGGCGATGGGATGAACACTCGACTTGAGGTCTTAGCACTTGAGAAAATTGAGAATGTCGGATGGTATTCCCGCTGGGATGGGGAATGGTATGAAGGGGAAGGTGGTTTAAGTGCTCCACGTTTTGATATTGACCACATTGTTTCTCTAAAAGAAGCTTGGCGGTCGGGAGCTGATGAGTGGTCAGCAAGTGATAAGGACACTTTTGCCGATGACATGCTTAATCTCATCGCTGTGACTGCTTCAAGTAATAGAAGTAAAGGGGCGAGAGACGCAGCAGAGTGGCTTCCACCCGAACCATCGGGGCAGTGTTACCTATTAATACGGGTCATACAAGTAAAGAGGAAGTGGAATCTCTCAATTAATCAAGCAGAATACGAAACGCTCAAAGAATTAACGGAATCATGTGCTCCAGAAATTCCAGCTATCCCCTCTTCCCCGCCCGAACTAAGCACATCTGTTCCCATAGCTACTCCGACCGCTTTACCTGCTCAGTCAAGTAGTGGATATGGGAGTCAGTTCTATCAAACAGCTGATGGTAGCGACATTGATATGTACGACGCTAATGACAATGGGGATATTAATTGCGGGGAGTTACCTTCCGTTGCAAAGCCTGTCTTGGTTAGGTCCCCTGGCACTGATCCGTATCGTTTAGATGGCGACAACGACGGAATTGGATGCGAAGGGTAAATCTATTGAAAGTAATAAGTAACAAAGTATTTAGACCTTAACGATAATGAGATTGTTGATTTTCAAAATTACTTCTACAAATACACGCCCTTGGGTGTAAGAAATTGTTTCACATCTCGTCTTTCCATTGAATACAAACTCTAGGAAAGGAAAAATAGTGATAACGCATCAAGCAGCAACAACAATGACAGGGAAAGCAGCAATTAGGTTTCTCTATATTAGGAAGAAAACAAAAATGAAATTTCAGTCATTTAACAAATGTTATAACCTTCGGGGAGGCTTCGATGATAGGTGCGAAATTCAAAACGAAGAACAACTAATGAATACTGGATCAATCGCATAGGGTTAATAATGAAACTTCAAAAAAAATTAAGAATTAAAAAACCATTTTCCAGAGCAGGAATTCTCTTTTTGGCTTTAATAACTTTTGCTTCCGCTTGCGGCGACTCCAAAGAATACTCGGAGGATGATCCATCTTCCACTATGTCGGATTCAAGTGAAACATCTTCAGGTGTTTCTGATGTCGATGAAGGTGAAGATGAACATGATACTTCCAGTGAAGGAAGTCACCCAGAAATCGGAGAGGGTGAAGACGAAGACGATACCTTTACCGAGGATACTGAAGACGAAGCAATTGAATGTCCTTGGGATGTGGGATGGAAATCAGCAAGTTCAACCGGAGGGGGTGTAGGAAGTTCGGCTTGGGGAACAGGAAGTAGCCTGCTAGAAGATGCTCGACTAGGAGCTCACGATGACTACGATCGCTTTGTCCTAGAGTTCAAGTCAGGAGATCCAATCCCAACTAGCTATAACATTATGTGGCTAGCAGTGGAACATACGGGTGCAGAAGGAGTCTTAGATGTGGCTTCGCCAGCAGGTGATGTTTTCCTTGAAATAGGCGTCGGAGCGAGTTACATGTCTTCAAATGCGAACGCACCTTATTTCACTGGGCCTTACAGAATCACTGCTCCTCTACTAGTAAATGTTCAGGAAGCAGTTAGTGTCGGAGCCTCGGATGGGAGAATAACTTGGCAACTAGGGTCAAATGAAGCCAATGGATTCAGAGTTTTTGAACTCGAAGACCCTTCTCGGATTGTGATTGATGTATGTATTAGTGATACGTCTACCACTAAAGGGGAAGACTGTATTGATTCAGGAATGCCTCCTGGTCTTTGTGGGGCATTATTTGATTACACAGGCGGATACACAGGAGCGCATGGAGAACATGAGGAGCTTTTCGGTAGTGGAGAATGCCCGACAGTACCAGAGTTAACAGCAACGGCATTTAGGACAACTAGTTATTTTGCTGACCTCGACGGTGATGGCGATAACGAAGAAGCATTTACTTATTATGAAACATACGAAGAAGGAATGTATTTACGTGTCATTAATGGATCCGACAAAATAGATCACTTATTGGCGACAGGAGCATATGTTCCAGATGGTAATGCAGTCATAGGTGCCATTGATTTACAAAGTGATGAGAATCCTGAGCTTTTTGTATCATCACAGGGTGGAAGCCCCGGTAGCCCTCTCAGTGTCAGCTTATTCCAAGTAGAGGACTGTGAACTTGTTGAAATTAAAAGAAATGGAACTGAGTCTATTTTTAGTTTTTCAATAGGGTACGCCTCAGCTGCAGGGATGGGTTATGGCGTTGATTGTGTTAGTGATGCCCCTGTGCTGAAAACACTTCATTCTTATCCCGGTTCTTCAACTCCCCCCGTCACGACATGGTTGTGGACTAGAACTACACATGAATTATTATCTGATAATACAATGGAAGAAATCTCTATCTCAGATGAATTTTCAGGGAGTGAAGTTCCATGGAGTCGAGGATTTAACAGTTGCGATTTCGAATAAATTACACTTACTAATTAAGGAAATAAATGACTAATAAGAAAAAAGAATTAAATTCAATCTCTTTAGGAGTGCTTTGTGCTTTGGTTTCCCTTGTGCTTATGGCGTGTGGGGGTCAAGACAAATCGCAAGTAATTGAAGAAGGAGTCGTAGAAGAGGTCGTAGAAGAAGAAACGCCAGATGAAGAACCCGAAGAAGAAGCTACAGAAGAGGTCGTAGAAGAAGAGGT